>NZ_JAHCAP010000014.1 GCF_019634815.1 Dokdonella sp.
GATCCAGCTCGGCTTCCTGCCGCGCATGCAGGTGCAACACACCTCGGTCGAGCAAAAGGGCCAGGTTTATCTGCCGTGGGTCAATCGCCTGCTGCTGGTGCTGACGTTGGCGGTGGTGCTCGGTTTCCAGTCTTCCAGCAATCTCGCCGCGGCCTACGGCATTGCCGTGGTCGGCACGATGACCATCGATGCGGTGCTGGTGATGATCGTGTTCCGCAAGCTGTGGAACTGGAATCCGCTGCGCGTGGTTGTCGTCGGCTTGGTATTCCTTGCGGTCGATCTGGCCTTCCTCACCGCCAATGCCGACAAGGTCGAGCATGGCGGCTGGTTCCCGCTGGTGCTTGGCGCAGCGATGTTCACGGTGATGACGACCTGGCGGCGCGGGCGCGAACTTGTGATGAGCAAGATCCGTCAGGCCGGCCTCGCGCTCGAGCCCTTCATTTCGTCGATCATCGCCCATCCGCCGCTGCGCGTACCGGGCACCGCGGTGTTCCTGACCTCCAATGCCGAGGGCGTACCCAACGCGCTGCTGCATAACCTCAAGCACAACAAGGTGCTGCATGAGCGCAACATCATCCTCACCGTCGAAACCGTCGACACGCCCACGGTCGAGCCCGAGGAATGCGTCGAGGTGCAATCGCTCGGTGACGATTTCTACAGCGTTTACCTGCGTTTCGGATTTGCCGAGGACATGGACGTACCGCAGGCACTGGCCGCAATCAAGGGCTGCGGGCCCGCGCTCGACATGATGGATACGACCTACTTTCTCAGTCGCGAGAGCATTGTTGCCAACGATCGCTCGGGCATGGCGCTGTGGCGCGACAAGTTGTTCGCCTTCCTGCAACGCAACGCGATGCCGGCAACCGCCTTCTTCCGCGTGCCGGGCAACCGCCTCATCGAGCTGGGCACCCAAGTGGAAATCTGATGCGGGAAGGAGCGCCCGCGGCTTGCATTCGGCCGCGCCGCGCCGCCTGTTCATTCCCGGTATGGCTTGGCTCGCCTACCGATGCGCGGAACCCCGCATAATTGCGCCTTGTCCCGGCTTGCCAGAAACACGCCCGCTGCGATGACCGACCGCCTCACCTCTGCCAGCGCCAGCCGCGATGACGATCTCGTCGAGGCGACGATCCGTCCGCAACGGCTGGCCGAATATCTCGGGCAGAACACCGTGCGCGAGCAACTCGGCATTGCCATCGAAGCGGCGCGCGCGCGTGGCGATGCGCTCGACCACGTGTTGATCTTCGGCCCGCCCGGGCTGGGCAAGACCACGCTCTCGCACGTGATCGCCAACGAACTGGGCGTGAACCTGCGGGCGACCTCGGGGCCGGTGCTCGAGCGTCCCGGCGATCTGGCCGCCTTGCTCACCAACCTGCAGCCGCGCGATGTGTTGTTCGTCGACGAAATCCATCGGCTGTCGCCGGTGGTCGAAGAGGTGCTGTATCCGGCGCTCGAGGATTTCCAGATCGATATCATGATCGGCGAGGGCCCGGCCGCGCGTTCGATCAAGCTCGACCTGCCGCCGTTCACCCTGGTCGGCGCTACCACCCGCGCGGGGTTGCTCACGGCGCCGCTGCGCGACCGCTTCGGCATCGTGCAGCGATTGGAGTTCTACAGCCCGCTCGAACTGTCGGCGATCGTGCGTCGCGCGGCGAAGATTCTCGACATCGACTGCGATGCCGAAGGTGCGGCCGAGATCGCGCGGCGCGCGCGCGGCACGCCACGCATCGCCAATCGACTCTTGCGTCGCGTGCGGGATTTTGCCCAGGTGCGCGCCAGCGGCGTGATTACCCGCGAGGTTGCCGATGCCGCGCTGGCGATGCTCAAGGTAGATGGCGAGGGTTTCGATGCGCTCGACCGGCGCCTGCTCACCACCATCATCGAGAATTTCGATGGCGGCCCGGTCGGCGTGGAATCCCTGGCTGCGGCGATCAGCGAAGAGCGCGGTACGATCGAAGACGTGCTCGAGCCTTTCCTGATCCAGCAGGGATTTCTCGTGCGCACCGCGCGGGGGCGCATGGTCACTGCACGCGCCTACCGTCATTTCGGCCTGGCCGCGCCACGCCGCGCCGTCGTCGAGGACCTGTTCGAGGGGGGCGATGGCGGCACCGGCGGGCCGTCGCCGGGCGGAACGCCCGCATGAGTCCGGTCGCCCGGCGCGGCCCAGCGCCCGCGTGCACGTCCGTCTCGTCCACATCCCCGTTTTGCTGGCCCTGCCGCGTCTACTGGGAAGACACCGATGCGGGCGGCGTCGTTTATCATGCGCGCTACCTGCACTTCCTCGAGCGTGCACGCACCGAATGGCTGCGTGCGCTGGGTCACGGCCAGCAGCAGTTGCGCGAGCGTGACGGCGTGTTGTTCGTCGTGCATCGCATGGAACTGGCGTTCAATGCCCCGGCGCGGCTCGACGATGCGCTCGTCGCCAGCGTCGAGGTCGTCGAGCGGCGCAGTGCGAGTTTCACCGTCTGGCAGACGCTGCGTCGTGAAGGCGAGGCCGTGATCCTGCTCGATGCGCGGGTGCGCATCGCTTGCCTCGACGCGGCGCGGTTCCGGCCGCGTCCGATTCCCGTCCACCTGATTGAAGAGATCGTCCAACCATGTCCAACGACCTGAACATTTTCGCGCTTGCGCTCGGCGCAAGTCTGCCGGTCAAGCTCGTGCTTGCCCTGCTGGTCGGATTCTCGGTCGCCTCGTGGTTCATCATCTTCCGCAAGAAGGCGATGCTCGATCGCGCCAACAAGAGTGCCGATGAATTCGAGGAGCGCTTCTGGTCGGGCGCCGATCTGGCCGGGCTGTTCCGCGAGCTGAGCGCGCGCAGCGACCAGCTCAGCAGCTCGGCGGCGATCTTCGAGGCGGGATTCCGCGAGTTCGCGCGCCTGCGCCAGCGCCGCGGCGTCGATCCGCGCGGCCTGCTCGAAGGTGCGCAGCGGGCGATGCGGGTGTCGGCCACGCGCGAGGTCGACCGCCTCGAGCGCAATCTCGAGTTCCTCGCCAACGTCGGCTCGATCAGCCCCTACGTCGGCCTGTTCGGTACCGTCTGGGGCATCATGATCGCGTTCCAGGGATTGGCCAACGTCAAGGAAGCGACCATCGCGATGGTCGCGCCGGGCATTTCCGAGGCGCTGGTCGCCACCGCGATGGGTCTGTTCGCGGCGATTCCCGCGGTGTGGGCCTACAACCGCTTCGCCACCAAGCTCGAGCGCATCGGCCTGCGCTACGACACCTTCGTCGAGGAGTTCTCCTCGATCCTCGCGCGCCAGTCGCACGTTGAGGAGTAGCCGGCTGCGTCGCCCGTTTGCGGGTGACGCGGCCTGACGCCGGACGCTGTCGCGGAGACGATTCGCGCGGGCAAATCCGGCAAACCCCGAACCCTTGCCGCAGACGTTTCCAAAGATCACGCCATGTCACTCGCCAATCGCCGCCGCAAGCACAAGCTCAAGGCCGAGATCAACGTCGTGCCCTACATCGACGTCATGCTCGTGCTGCTGATCATCTTCATGGTCACCGCGCCGCTGATGAACCTTGGCGTCGACATCGAACTGCCGCAGTCGGCCGCCAAGTCGATCCACAACGACAAGGAGCCCGCGGTGGTCAGCGTCGATCGGGGTGGCAAGCTCTACCTCTCGCTGGCCAATGCGCCGCGCGAGGAGATCGACGCCGCGACCCTGCAGAAGAAGATCGCCGCCTTCGTGCGCCAGAATCCGCAGATCCCGGTCTACGTCGCCGGCGACACCGCGGCTGATTACGGCACGATCTACCAGGCCATGGTGCTGCTGCAGCAGGCCGGTGTACCCAAGGTCGGCCTCATGAGCAAGCCGCCCGAAACGGCGAAGGCGCGCTGATCGGATGGCTGCGAGCCTGACCCGCAAGCGCGAGCCCTGGAGCGATGACCTGCGTGCGCTGGTGCTGTCGCTGGGCGTGCATGCGTTGTGCGTGCTGGTCGCGGTGGTCGGTTTGTGGTGGACCAGCACCGCCAAGCCGGTACTCATGCCCGGGCCGGTGATCGAGGCAACCCTGGTCGGCCCGACGGCCGCGCCCAGGCATCCCGTTCGCGCCGCGCAGGCAGCACCCAAGCCGCAGCCGTTGCCCACGCCGCCCAAGCCCGAGCCCGAGCCACCGCAGCCACAAGTGCAAAAGCTACAGCCGCAGCCCGAGCCGCCCAAGCCGGAAATCAGCAAGCCGACCGAGGTAGTGAAGCAGGATCGCGTCGATCAGGAGAAGATCGCCGCGCTCGCGCAGGAGAAGGCCGAGCAGGAGCGCAAGGAGCAGGAAGCCAAGGTGCGCCAGCAGCAGGTCGAACTCGAGGAAGAAAAGACACGCAAGCTGCGCGAGGAGCAGAAGAAGCAGCTGGCCGAGATCAAGCAGCAGCGCGAGGCGGCCGAAAGGAAGCTCAAGCTCGAGAAACAGCGCCTCGCGCAGATCGAGGATCGCAATGCGCGCGAAGCCGCGCAGGCGCAGCCGCAGGCCGAGCATGAGGCGCCGCAGGCGCAGACGGGCGCCAATGGTGCCGATGACGATCTCGCGGCACGGTATGCGGCGGCGATCCAGGCTGCGGTCACCAACAACTGGAACCGGCCCGAGAGTGCGGTGCCGGGCCTGCTTTGCCGCATCAACGTCACCCAGATCCCGGGCGGCGATGTCATCAGCGTTGCCATCGGTTCACCGTGCAATGCCGATGATGTCACGCGCAATTCGCTCGAACAGGCGGTCAAGCGCGCGCCGCTGCCCTATCAGGGTTACGAGAAGGTCTTCCAGCGCAACATCACCTTCAATTTCAGATACGACGGATAGGAATCACACGACATGTCCCAGCCATTCATCAGCCGTGTGCTCCTCGTACTTGCCGCTTTGCTGCTTGCAGGCGCGGCGCACGCACAGGGGCTCAACATCGACATCGTCAACGGCACCGCGACGGCGACGCCGATCGCGGTGGTGCCGTTTGGATATGACGGCACGGCGCTGCCGCCGGAAGGCAATCCCGGCGAGATCGTGCGTGCCGACCTGGCGCGTTCGGGGCAGTTCCGCACCTTGCCCAAGAACGACATCGTCGAGTACCCGACGCGCCAGAGCGAGATCAAGTTCCCTACCTGGAGCCTGCTCAAGCAGGACTATCTCGTGGTCGGCCACATGAGCGACAGCGGTGACGGTGTGCGCGTGGAGTGGGAGCTCTTCGATGTGCCGCGGCGACAGCGTCTGGCCGGCAGCGCGATCAGCGGTCAACGCAGCGGCCTGCGCGACATTTCGCATCAGGTCGCCGATGCCATCTACGAGGCAATCCTGCATGTGCGAGGTGCGTTCTGGACGCGCATCGCCTACATCACCGCGACGGGTGTCGCGCCCAACGCGCACTATGCGCTGATGGTGGCCGATTCCGACGGCTACAACCCGCAAGTGGTGGTGCGCTCGCGCGAGGCCTTGCTGTCACCGAGTTGGTCGCCTGATGGTCGCCGCATCGCCTACGTGTCATTCGAGAGCGGCAATTCCGCGGTCTACGTGCAGGACCTGGCCACCGGCGCGCGCCAGGTCGTGTCCAACAGCCGCGGCATCAACAGCGCACCCTCGTTTTCGCCCGACGGCAAGCAGCTCGCCTTGAGCCTGTCCAAGGGGGGCAATCCCGACATTTACGTGATGGACCTGGGCAGCCGCGCGCTCAGGCAGATCACTCGGCATTTTTCCATCGACACCGAGCCGCAATGGGCGCCCGATGGCCAGTCGATCTATTTCACCTCCGACCGTTCCGGCAAGCCGCAGATCTATCAGGTACCGGCCGGCGGAGGCGAACCCACGCGCGTGACTTTTCAGGGGCAGTACAACGCCAGCGTGAGCGTCGTCGAAGCCAAGGGCATCAAGCTCGCAATGGTGCAGGGCAGCGGAAACGTGTATCGTATTGCGGTTTTGGATCGGGCCAGCAACCAGTCGACTCTGGTCTCGCCGGGCAGTCAGGACGAATCGCCCAGTTTCGCGCCCAATGGCAGCATGCTTCTGTACGCCGCGAGCGAGGGCACGCGCGGAGTGTTGTTTGCCGCATCGGCCGATGGCCGGGTACGCCAGCGACTGGGGTATGCGGAAGGCGACGTGCGCGAGCCGGCTTGGGGCCCGTTCAGGCCACGCTGATCATAATTGTGAAGTTTTCGTTGCGGGTGGCGGGCAGTGGCCCGTCACGGTTTCAGCGATTGCTGTGTCAAACCGATTCGTTCCCATCCACTTTTCCTGAGTTCGAGGCTCCACATCCATGAACAACACCATTCGTATTGCGTTCTCGGTTCTGCTCGTTGCGGGCGTCGCGGCGTGTGCGAAGAAAAACGTCAAGCCGGCGCCGACCGAGGAAGTCCCGACGACCACGCAGACGCAGCCCGCCGACACCGGTGGTCGCTACACGCGTGACAGTCTCGATACCGACTCCTGCCTGCGCCAGCGCGTGGTCTACTTCGATCTGGACAAGAGCGAGATCAAGTCCGAGTTCCAGGCGCAGATCGCCTGTCATGCCGAATACCTGCGCCAGTTCCCCGATGCGCGCGTGACGCTGGAAGGCAACACCGACGAGCGCGGTTCGCGTGAATACAACCTCGGTCTGGGCGAGCGTCGTGGCAATGCCGTGCAGGGTGCCCTCAGCGCCGCCGGCGCCTCGTCCTCGCAGCTCAATGTCGTCAGCTATGGCGAAGAGCGTCCGGTCTGCCGTCAGCATGACGAGTCGTGCTGGTCGAAGAACCGCCGCGTCGAGATCGTCTACACCGCCAAGTAAGCCGGCATGACGCGCAAGTTGCACCTGTTGATCGCAACGGCAGCCCTGGCGGCTGCCGTTGTCATGCCTGCCTCGGCGCAGGACCGGCTGTCCCTGTCCGAGCGCGTCGCCCGGCTCGAAGCACAGGCCAACCCCGCCCAGGGTGGCGCGGTCGATCTGGTCAACCAGATCAATGCGCTGCAATCACAAGTGCAGACCCTGCAAGGCAAGGTCGAAGAATTGCAGCACGCGCTCGACCAGGCCCAGCAGCGCAACCAGCAGCAGTATCTCGATCTGGATTCACGGCTTGGCCGTCTCGAAGGCCGTGCGCCCGGTGCCGCGCCTGCGGCAGCCCAGCCGCCCAAGGCGAACGAAGCCTTGCCCGATGTGCAGCTCGGTGGCGGCGGTGCAGCCAATGCAGCCGCGGCGGGCAATGACACCCTGACCGCGGCCGATCGTGCCGCCGGCAGCCCTGCCGCATCTGCGCCCGCACCAGCCGACCCGGCTGCTGAATCGTCGAGCTACAACGAAGCCTTCAGCGCGCTCAAGGATGGCCGCTACGCCGAATCCGCGCGCCGCTTCCAGAGCTTCATCGACCAGTATCCCGCGAGCGATCTCGCCGCCAACGCGTATTACTGGCTCGGCGAGTCCTACTACGCAACGCAGAATTACCCGATCGCACTGGAGTCATTCCAGACCTTGCTCACGCGCTTTCCGCAAAGCCAGAAGGCACCCGATGCCCTGCTCAAGCTCGGCTACAGCCAATACGAGCTCAGGCAGTTCGATGCGGCGCGCGACACGCTGACCCAGGTGACGCAGAAATATCCCGACACCACCGTTGCCCGTCTCGCGCAGGGTCGCCTGCGCGCGCTGGCGGTCGACGCGGCGCACTGAGCGCGGCAGCGATGGGGATCGCCGCGGCCACTTCCGTCGCCGACGGCGGACTCGACGAAAGCGATTGCAGCGCGGCAACGCCGCGCCTGCGCATCACCGAAGTCTTCCATTCACTGCAGGGCGAAGCCGATGCCATCGGCTGGCCGACGGTCTTCGTGCGTCTCACCGGCTGCCCGCTGCGTTGCAGCTGGTGCGACACCACCTATTCCTTCCACGGCGGCGCCTGGCGCACGATCGACTCGATCGTCGAGGAAGTTGCCGGCCATCGCGTGCGCCATGTCTGCGTGACTGGTGGCGAGCCACTGGCGCAGAAGCGCTGCCTGCTGTTGCTCGCGCGATTGTGCGATGCCGGTTACGAGGTTTCGCTCGAAACTTCGGGCGCACTCGATGTCTCGGCGGTCGATGCGCGTGTGCGCAAAGTGGTCGATCTCAAGGCGCCCGGCTCGCGCGAAGTCGCGCGCAATCTGTGGAGCAATCTCGAACACCTGCTGCCGCATGACCAGCTCAAGATCGTGATCGCCGATCGCGGCGACTACGACTGGGCGGTCGCATGCCTGCGCGAACACGCGCTCGATGCGCGCTGCCAAGTGCTGTTCTCGCCCGTGCATGGCGCGCTCGCGCCGCGTGTGCTCGCCCAGTGGATACTCGACGACCATCTGCCGGTGCGCTTCCAGATGCAATTGCACAAGCTGCTATGGGGCGATGCGCCCGGACATTGAGATGACGCCTGCGAGCAAGCCACAACACGCTGTCGTGCTCGTTTCGGGCGGCATGGATTCGGCGGTCACGCTGGCGCTTGCGCGCGAGCGCGGTCTGGTCTGCCATGCGCTCGGGGTCGACTACGGCCAGCGCCACGCTTCCGAACTCGCTGCAGCGCGCCGCGTCGCCGACGATCTCGGCGCGATCGAGCACAAGCTCGTGCGGGTGGACCTGCGCAGCATCGGCGGCTCGGCGCTCACCGCCGACATCGACGTCCCCGACGAAGGCGGCGCCGGCATTCCGATCACCTATGTGCCGGCGCGCAACACCATCATGCTGTCGATCGCGCTGGGTTGGGCCGAAGTGCTCGGTGCGCGCGAGATCTGGTGTGGCGTCAACGCGGTCGACTATTCGGGTTATCCCGACTGCCGGCCCGAGTTCATCGCTGCCTTCGATGCGCTTGCCAATCTGGCGACCAAGGCCGGCGTCGAAGGCGCGCGCATCCACGTGCAGGCACCGCTGATGGCGCTGGGCAAGGCCGACATCGTTCGCGAAGGCCTGCGTCTGGGTGTGGACTTTTCGACCACGGTGTCGTGCTATCAGGCCGACGCCGAAGGGCGCGCCTGCGCGCATTGCGATGCCTGTCACCTGCGCGCCGAGGGTTTCCGCGCTGCCGGTGTCGACGACCCCACGCGCTACCGCTGAAGGCGCGGCGCAGGTAAACTGCGCGACCCCCGATGCCTGCAGCGCAGCAGCCGCAGTCAGCACCAGTTTCAAATCCGGGCCGTTAGCTCAGCGGTAGAGCAGTGGACTTTTAATCCATTGGTCGATGGTTCGATCCCATCACGGCCCACCAGTCAAAACAGTGACTTGCAAGAAGTCGCAAGATGCGAGAAGCGCTAACGGAACAGTTTCGGTGCAGCACCGAGACGCAACGACTGATGGCGACGATCCGCAAGAAGGGTTGGCCGACCAGCGCCAAGATCTTTTGTACCAAACGCGATGCCGAGGATTGGGCGCGCCGTGCAGAGGATGAAATGGTCCGCGGCGAATATATCGACCGTTCGCGCTCGGAGCGCATGAGCTTCTCCGATGCGATCGACCGGTATGTGTCTGAAATGCTACCGACCAAGAGACTGAGCACGCAGTAGTCGGAGATGCAATGCGCCGACCGACAACGCGAATTTTTCGGTGCGCACTCTCTGGCGGCGATCACTCCAGATTTGGTGGCGCGCTTCCGTGACGAACGCCTCGTCACGCCCGGTCGGCGCGCGCATCGCCTTCCCGGCCGGCCGACGCCATTGAGTCCCAACACCGTGCGACTGGAGTTGGCGCTGCCAAGTCACCTGTTCAACACCGCCATCCGCGCTGCTACTGAACGGCATGCTGCTTGTGCCGATCATCGGCGCTGCGGCGCGTCTGGCCGAGACAGCGCCAGGCTGGCTGGGACAGTAGTCCCGGCCCGTAGGGACGGCGATGGTGTATTCTTGACGCGTACGGAAAAGTTCCGTACCCGGAGACCACCATGACCACGACCGACGCCCGCCTCGACCTGCGCCTGAACACCCGCGACAAGGATCGCATTGCCCGTGCTGCCGCACTGCGCGGCGTGCCGGTGTCGGCCTTCGTGCGCGATGCTGTCCTGCGCGAGGCCGAAGCCGCGATGGCCGCCGACATGACCATCACTCTGTCGCCCGAAGAGACGCGTCGTTTCCTCGCCGCGCTGGATAAACCGTTCAAGCCCAACGCCAAACTGAAGCAGGCGATGGAGCGCGGCCTCACGCTGGCGGTCCGGAGCGCCGAGACCGATGCCGCGCCGGCCGGCCCGACCCCAAGCTGGACCGGTTCGCTCGCCGATCGCCTGCGCGGCCGCGCCAGCTCGCGCATGAGCACCGACGACATCATGAAGCTGACGCGCGGCGCATGAGCCGCGTCCTGGTGGATGCCAACGTCCTGCTGGACGTGCTGACCGAAGATCCACGCTGGTATGCGTGGTCGGCCGGCCAGCTCGATGCCTGCGCCGAGCGCGCGCAACTGTGCATCAATCCCATCGTCTATGCCGAAGTCTCGGTCGGGTTCGAGCGCATCGAGCAGCTGGACGACGCGCTGCCGCCGGATGCCTTCATCCGGCTGGAATTGCCATGGGAAGCCGGCTTTCTCGCCGGCAAGGCGTTCCTGCACTACCGCCGTGCCAAGGGCGCGCGCACCTCGCCGCTGCCGGATTTTTACATCGGCGCCCATGCTGCGATTGAGGGCATGACGCTGCTGACACGCGATGCGCGGGGCTACCGCACCTACTATCCGAAGCTGGAAATCATTAGCCCGTGACCCGGCACCTTCGCCACGTCACCCGACCATCCCCATTCGTTCCGGTATCGCGCTCTTCCGGTGCGTGATGCTCGCGGGTTGCCGGTTGTCGCGGCCGTTTGATTTCCCCCAGCGGAAAAATGATCTGCGCGTGCGGGAACGTGCGGTTTCGAGCGCAAACATCCGCAGACTTTGCAACGTCCCTGCCCGATACGTGCTCCCCGCGTCAGTCTGGGAAGGTGCCTGGTGCTCGGTGATCAGCCTGGGCGCGGTGCTCGGTCATGTACGCGCGTGTCCGCCAATCGGGCGCACCTTCGCGCGGAACCGGCGCTGCGCTTGCCACAAGTCCTGGTCGGCTTGCATGGCATACCAGCTTCCGGGGATCGTGCCCAGCGCCTTCGATAGCCGCGAGTCCATGTCTGCGCTGACAGCGGCGGAACCGTTCAACACGCGCGACAACGCAACGCGTGTCACGCCCAAGCGGTTCGCCGCTTCAGTCACGGTGATTTCAGTCAGCCATTCGCGCAGCACTTCGCCGGGGTGTGGGGGGTTGTGCATGGTGGCCATGATGTTTGCCCTGGTGATAGTCCTGATAGTCCACAAGTATCGCGTCGCCATTCTCGAAGGTGAAGGTCAACCGCCAGTTGCCGCTAACCCAAACCGCCCAATGGTCGGCAAGCCTGCCGTGCAGCGGATGCAGCTTCCAACCGGGTGCGGCCGTGCCGCTTTGCATCGCGTGCGTCGCGCCCAGTGCAGCGGGAAGATGGGCGCATGATGCGGCGCGTGTGCCCGCGTGGATCATCGCGTGCCATGCAGCCAGCAGGCAGGGCACTGCCCTGGCGTGTCGCTCGATGCGTCAATCGACGCACAGGAAGTCAGTCAATTTCCCGTTCCTGATTTCGACAAAGCAGCCGAACGGGTTGTCGTTCCTGCTGCATTGCCCGACAGCGGCTTGCGCAAGGGGTCGTTTCTGCTCGTCGCCCTCGAACAGGCACCTGCCCTTGCACTGACCTGAATCGGTGCATGGCTGGCCGCCATCGGCGTAGGGCGTGATGCAGCGGAACCTTCCCATCCTGCCGGCCTGCGCCATTTTCCCGCCGCCTTTCTCGCAGGCGGTTCTGGCGTCCGTTGCGGGTTCGCATCTCTCTTTCTCCGCGTTCCAGATGCCTCCCCATTGTTCCGTGCACTGGCTGGCGTCGGACGCCTTGCACGGACTCGGCGTGGTCGCGATGAGGCAGATCAGGGCGAAAGCGGATGACAGCCGGCGGAAGAACCCACGGGTCGACATGGACGCGCTCCTCGAGAAAACCAATCCACGGGAAACCCGCAGCAGCGGCGCCACGGCGGGGCGCCGGACGAGCAGCAAGCGGGCATGGACAGCGTGCAACGCCTTCATGCGTGTAGCGGGGTTCACGGGAGCGTCGCGGCTGGGCACACGACTCAGCCAGGCGCGGCGGGCAGCGGCGTGCCCGGCGCCCAGTGCTGCGCCTGCATCGCCGCGAGCAAGGCGCCCACCTTGGGTCGCTCGAGCTTGCCGTGGATCGGCAAGACCAGAAGATCACCCGGCCGTGCCCAAGTGAGCAGGGTGCGCACGGCGGTGTATTCGTCGAGGCAGGTGACGAGCTCTTCATCGCGCAGTCCGCGGCGCAGCAGTTCCTCGCGCAGCAGCGCGGGCACTTCGCCGACTGCGCGTCCGCGCAGCATGCCGCTCATGTCCTTGAGCACGATGCGGTTGGGTGCGAATTCGGCGGCGACGCCCGCCAGTTCGCGGATCTCGCCATCGGCGCGGTTGCCGGCCTGGCCGAGCAGCAGCGCCAGGCGTCCGCCTGAGGTCGGCCTCGCCAGTTGCAGCAGACCGCGCAGGCCGTCGGGATTGTGCGCGTAGTCGACGAGCACGCGCACACCGCCCAGTTCGAAGTCCTGCAGGCGTCCCGGATTGTCCTGCGGCGAGTGGCCGAAGCGTTCGAGCACGCTGCGCAGCTGCGCGTCATCCACGCCGAGCAGGTGCGCGGCGATTGCCGCGGCGGCGATGTTGGCGATGTTGTAGCGCGCGCTACCGCGCAGGGTGAGCGGCATCTGCTCGATCATGCCTAGGTCGTGCGTGTCGGCGCCGTGTTCGAGCACGAGACGATCATCGCGCACGCCGCAGGTGATGCCGCCCCGCGCGCGATGCTCGCGCAGCAGCGGTGCGTCGGCATCGAGCGCGAACCACGCCAGCGGCACCGAGATGTTGGCTGCGTGGCGTACGAGCAGGGCATCGTCGGCGTTGAGGATCAGCATGCCGTGTGCATCGAGTGCGCGCGCGACCGCGAACTTGGCGAAGGCCAGATCGTCGAGGTCATGCACGCCGTATTCGCCGAAGTGATCGTCGCTGAGGTTGGTGATGATCGCGCAGCGCGCATGCGTCGGCGCCAGACCGCGACGCAGCAGGCCGCCGCGCGCGGTTTCCAGGATCGCCATCTCGACACCGGCTGCGCGCAGCGCCTCGCGCGCGCCGGCGGGGCCGGAATAGTCGCCCGCGGCGAGTTCGCGCGTGTCGACATGGACACCGTCGGTGCAGGTGTAGGCGGTGTGCCAGCCCTGGGCGCGCGTGAGCGCGGCGAGCAGGCGCGTGGTGGTGGTCTTGCCATTGGATCCGGTCACCAGCGCCACCGGCACGTCGTGCAGCGCGGACCAGTCGAGCGTTGCCGGGTCGGGCAGGGCGTTGCGCGCGAAACTCCGGCAGCCATTGCCCATGCCGATCGACAGCGTGTCCTCGTCGATCAGCACGCCGAGCCCTCGCGCTTCGGACGCGGCGACCAGTGCGCACAGCGTCGGATCCCGCTCGGCGCGCGCGTGCGCCTGGAGCGTATGCAAGGCCAGCTGCGTGTCCCATGCCGCCGGATGGCCGGGCGCGAACAGCAGGGGCGGTTCGTGGTCGGCGGCGAGCAAGGCGGCCAGCCAGGCCCATTCATTGACCTCGGTCGCGCTGAGCAACTGATCGAGCGGCGCGCTGAATGCGAGCGAGGCATCGCGCGCATGGGCACGCGCGACCAACACCTGCTCGGGCCAGTCCAGCCGGCGGGACATCTCGACGACGCGCTCGCGCCAGCCAGACACCAGCGCAGCGTCGATCGCAACGCCGCAGGTCTCGAGCACGGCGCCGACCTCGGCGAAATACGGGTTGGGGCCGGTGAGACGGCGCGAATCCTCGAAGGGCAGGGACGGCGTGGCGGTGTTCAGTCGTCGCCCTCCCGCGACAGGCGGATGCCGCGTTCGTCGCGCACGATGTTGCCGAGCGCGGCGAAGCTCGCCTCGTCGAACACCGGTTCGGGCGTGGCCACGGGTGCCGGCGCCGGAGCGGGTGCGACCTTGCGCGGCGCGCCATCGGCCTGGAAGCGGATGATCTGCTTCCACGAGCGCACCAGCGAATCGGCAAAGATCAGCAGCAGGTCACCGGCGCGGCCCATCGCCAGAGCGGCGTCGATCGCCTTCTGTTCGTCGGGGATTTCCTCGATCGCCTCCTTGGGCACGCCTGCGGCAACCAGCGCGCGCGCGATGATGCGCGGCACTTCATCGCCATCGCGCCCGCGCAAGGCATCGTCGCGCCGGCAAATGTAGTGGTCGAAGCGACCCGCGACCGCCTGCGCGATCGCCACCAGGTCCTCGTCGCGGCGATCGCCGGGGCCGGCGACCACGACGATGCGCCGCCCGCTGACGTCCAGCCGCGTGGCCAGATCGGCCATCGCAGACACCGCGGCGGCATTGTGACCATAGTCGAACAGCACCTTGAACGGATGCTCGTCATAGACGTTCATGCGCCCCGGCGCCTGGAAGAACGTCGTGTCGAAGGTGCGCAGGCCCTGGCGGATCGCGTCGAGCTTGATCCCGAGCGAATACGCCATCGCCGCCGCGAACATCGCGTTCTGCACGTTGTGCAGCGCGCGGCCCTCGAGCGTGGCCGGGATCAGGTGCGTCCACAGCAGCGGGATGTGGCTGTTCTTGTCGTAGAGCGTGATCATCGCGCCGTTGACGCCGGCTTCGAGCGCGCAGGCGCGGCCACCTGCGCGCACGTGCTCGCGTACCAGGGCGTGCGAGGGATTCATCGTCACGTAGCAGATGATCTTCGCGTCGGTGTAGCCCGACATCTTGAGCACATTCGGATCATCGGCATTGAGCACTGCGCAATCCTGCGCCACCTCGACGACGATGCGCTTGACTTCGGCGAGTTGCTCGAGCGAGTCGATTCCCTTCATGCCCAGATGGTCGGACTGGATATTGAGCACCGCGCCGACGTTGACGTGGCGCACGCCCATGCCCGCGCGCAGCAGGCCGCCGCGCGCGGTTTCCAGCACGGCGACGTCGATGCTCGGATCGGCCAGCACCATGCGCGCCGAGACCGGCCCGGTCATGTCGCCCTCGACGGTGCGCTGCCCGTCGATGTAGACGCCGTCGGTCGAAGTCAGGCCGGGCGTATGTCCGGCCATCTTGGTGATGTGCGCGAGCATGCGCGCGGTGGTGGTCTTGCCGTTGGTGCCGGTGATCGCCGCGATCGGCACGCGCGCGGGCGTGCCCGGCGGAAACAGCATGTCGATCACCGGGCCGGCGGCATCGCGCGGCGTACCTTCGCTCGGGCTCACGTGCATGCGAAATCCCGGTGCGGCATTGATCTCGCAGATGCCGCCACCGGCCTTGCGGTAGCTCTCGGCAATGTTGGGGCTGAGGAAATCCACGCCACCGACGTCGAGCCCGATCGCGCGCACCGCGCGCTCGGCCATGTCGCGATTGTCGGGATGGATGATGTCGGTGACATCGGTGGCGGTGCCGCCCGTGGACAGGTTCGCGGTCGAGCGCAGGTAGACGATTTCACCGGCCCTGGGCACCGAATCGGCCGTGCTGCCGATGCGTGCAAGCATCATCTCGGCCTCGCGGTCGAGGTTGATGCGCGTGAGAACCTTCTCGTGGCCGATGCCGCGGCGCGGATCCTGATTGACGATGTCGATCAGCTCGCGGATCGTGCGCGTGCCATCGCCAACCACGTGACCGGGCGTGCGACGCGTCGCCGCGACCAGTTGACCATTGATCACCAGCAGGCGGTGGTCATCACCCTGCAGGAAGGTTTCGACGATCACCGAACGCGAATGCTCGCGCGCGGCGACAAAGCCCGCGCGCACTTCCTCGTCGGTGTTGAGGTGGATCGAAATCCCGCGGCCGTGATTGCCGTTGTAGGGCTTGGTCACCACCGGGTAGCCGAGCCGGCGCGCCGCACGTACCGCCATGTCCTCGCTCTGCACCAACTCCTGCTGCGGCACCGGCAGGCCGAGCGAGCCGAGGATCTTGTTGGTCTCTTCCTTGTCGCTGGCCAGTTCCACCGCGATGTGCGAGGTCTTGCCGGTCACCGTGGCCTGGATGCGCTGCTGGTACTTGCCATGCCCCAGTTGCACCAGCGACTGGTCATTGAGGCGCAGCCACGGAATGTCGCGCTGCTCGGCGGCGCGCACCAGCGAGGCGGTCGAAGGTCCGAGCGCACGCCGCTGCGCGTAGCGGATGAACTCATCGCGCGCCTGCGGCCACGACCAATCGGCCTCGATGTCGCTCGCGCTGCGCAGCTTCACCGGCAGCAGCGAGGTGATGAGCTTGAGCGCGAGCTCGCCCGCGGCAATGCCTTCCTCGCGCTGCGTGTATTCATAAACCACGCTGTAGATGCCCGGCCGATCATCGCTGATGCTGCGCGTCTTGCCGAAGGTCACGTCTTCGCCGGCGATGTTCTGCAATTCCAGCGCGACGTGCTCGAGCACATGGCCGAGCCAGGTGCCTTCGTCCTCGCGCATGCGGCGCAGGAAGCCGCCGGGTTCGCGGTAGGAACAGCCATGCTCGGCCAGGCCGGGCAGGGCCTCGACAAGACCACCGATGAAGGATTCGCCGAGGCGGGCGGTGGGCCAGTGCTCCAGCTCGCCCAGATCCAGTTCCAGTTTTATGACCGGAAAATGCGCGTAGGTCGATGGGCCGACGTAGACCGAACGATTGAGGACGCGCATGGAGCCTCCGCTGTGAGATCAGGTTTGGATGATGCCTGCAATCGTGGTCTTGGGCATGTTGCGAGTGCAGCGGTGCTCAGGAATCGAGCTTGCTTGCGGCGAGCGAACCCGACGAGGCGCGGCGCGTGTGCAGATTGAAGGTTGCGCCGGCGACGAGGATGTGGATCTTGAGACCGAGCAGGCACACTGGCTCGCTTTCGCCGGCCTGATCCATCGAGGAGAACTCCAGTTCGCTGGCATCGACCACGGTGATCCCGCCCGAGCCCTCGACTTCGAGCGTGTTGTCGGGGCGGATGAACGCGGCGGTGTCCTCGTCCAGACCGATGCCGACGGCGAAGGGGTTGTAAGCCAGCGCCGCGAGCAGGCGCCCGAGGCGATCGCGCTGGCGAAAATGCTGGTCGATGACGAAGCGGTTGGTGAGGCCCAGGCCAGGCGCGAGACGCACGCTCGATGCGGTCGGCGAGCCGCCTTCCTTGCCGAACGCGATCATGTGTTCGGACAGGATCGCCGCGCCCGCACTGGTGCCGGCGACGTGCACGCCCTTGGCGTTCTGCAGGCGGATGAGTTTCGCGATCGGCGTGCCACCGAGCACGGTCGACAGGCGCAACTGGTTGCCGCCGGTGAAGAAAATGCCGTTGGCGCGTTCGAGACGTTCGAGGCGGTTCTGTTCGGCGGCATCGCGGCGGGTATCGAAGTCGAGCGCGGTGACCTGGCCCGCGCCGAGCTCGGAAAAAATGTGCTCGTAGCGCTTGCCGGTATCGGCGCGCTGGCTTGCGGTCGGGATCACCACGATGTCGGCGTCATCGCCGCCGCACAGTTCGACGAAGCGCGTGAGGATGCGCGTGTCGTGTTCCTTGTGCTCGGCGCCGCCGATCGGCACGATCCAACCGCGCTCGCTTCCCTCACGTACCCTGCTTGGACACATCATCTACCCCGGTTTCAATCTCAGGTTTCTCGGCGTGCGCTTTCGAAGGTTCCACGAATCTGCAACTGGCCATCGCGCACATGCACGACACCGCCGGCGATCACGAGATCGGCCTTGCCATCGGTGTCGAGTGCGACGAGATCGGCATCGGCGCCGACTTCGATGCGGCCCTTGCGCGCCAGACGCAGCAGTCGCGCGGGATTGCTGGTGAATGCCGGCAGCGCCGTCGCGAGCGGCACGCCGCGCGCGAGCAGGTCGTTCAGCGTGGTCAGCAAGGCGCCGGAATCGCCCACGTCCATGTGCATCATGTGGCCGTCGGCGTCGAAGCAGGGCAGTGAGCCACCCGCATCGGAGCTGATGCTGACGCGCTCGCCGGGTGCGCCGCTGTCGAGATAGCGGATCAATGCGTCGCTCGCGCTCCAGGCATCTTCGCCTTCCTCGACCGGGAATGCGGTGAGGTCGATGTGGCTTCCGCCGCGCGCGAGCGCGATGGCTTCCTCGAACAGCGCCTTGCGCCGATTGACATGCGTGGGCTGGAACACGCGCGCGGGCAATTCGCTGCCCGCCAGTGCCTGACGCACGAGTTCGAGGCCACGTGGACCGTCACCCAGATGCAGGTGGACGATGCCCGCCTTGCCGGTGAGCAGGCCCGCGACATGCACTTCGGACGCCAAGCGCAGCAATTCATCGAGCGTAGGCTGGCTCGAACGGTGATCGCTCAGTGCCACCTCGCCCGCGCCGATCAATGCGTCGATGCAGACCAGATCACTGCGCACGGTGCC
Source organism: Dokdonella sp. (assembly GCF_019634815.1). Classification (GTDB taxonomy): domain Bacteria; phylum Pseudomonadota; class Gammaproteobacteria; order Xanthomonadales; family Rhodanobacteraceae; genus Dokdonella_A. The sequence continues at coordinate 18,343 of NZ_JAHCAP010000014.1, forward strand.
GGTGAGCGTTGCCAGCGGCAGGTGATAGCCGCCCGCGTAGGCGAACGCCGACAGGCCTTCCTCGCGCAGCGCATGCACGCCGGCGAGCAGCTCGCGCGGCCCGCGCATGACATCGTCGGTGCCCAGCAAGCCCACCACGGTGGTGATGCCGTGGGCGGTGTAGCGCGACAGCCCCAGCGGCGGCACGCGCGTGTGATAGCCGCCTTCGCCGCCGCCACCGGTCACATGCACATGACCGTCGATCAGGCCGGGGATCAGGCGTCGGCCTTCGAGGTCGATCTCCTGCACCGCGAGCGCGGCGGGCAGGTCCGGGCGTTCGTTGCCGAGCCAGAGGATGCGCCCGCCACCCAGCAGCAGGTGGCACACACCCAGCGCGGCGGGCGCAAAAACCTCGGCGTTGTGGATCAGCAGCAGGCTCATCCGCGCAAACGCCTCCGCTCAGCGGTGCAGTTGTCCCGCCGCTTCGGGCTGGAAGGTGACTGCCTTCACGCGCAGGCGCAGCGGTTGCCCGTCGGGTGTCTTCCAGTCGATCGTCTGGCCGACGGTGAGTCCGAGCAAGGCCGCGCCGACCGGGGCGAGCACCGAAACACGGCCCTTGGCGGCATCGGCTTCGGCCGGATAGCACAGCGTCAGGGTGTGTTCCTTTCCACCCAGCTCCTCGACACAGGTCACGGTCGAGTTCATCGTCACGAGATTGCCGGGGATCTTGTCCGGCGCCAGCACCTGGGCACGATCAAGTTCCGCGCGCAGCGCCTGCGCGGTCGCGTTGTGCTGCCATTGCGGCGTGTCGAGCAGCGCATCGAGGCGATCGAAATCGCGGCTGCTCAAAGTGATGCTGGGTGACGCCTGCTTGGACATGGTCCGCTCCAATGCGAAAAGCGGCGCAACAAGGCGCCGCCCGGGCAAAATCTAGTCGGGATGACACTAGCTGCTGCAGCGGCCTGATTCAAGAATTGACTTTGGCAGTGGCGCCCCCAACGCAAACCGGCTCCGGGAGGCGGTTTTTGGGGGGCGGGGTTGGTTCGGCGTGCGCGCGGCGTGGTTGAGCGGCAGGTCAAAGGATCGGGGCGATATTGGCTCCGGTCGGTGTGCCTCGTGCACCGCATGGGGCGCGGCAATGCGTCAGACCATCCGAATTCGGTCATCAAGTTTGCCGTTGGCAAACGCTAAACTGACGGGCATGCATCCCCGACTTGCCGACCCGCCGCCGATCAATGGCGCGGCCAATCCCATCGCTGCGCCCGATCGCAGGCTTTGCGTCGCGCCGATGATGGACTGGACCGATCGGCATTGCCGCTACTTCCATCGCCTGCTCGCGCCGCATGCCTTGCTCTACACCGAGATGGTGACTGCGGCGGCGGTGATCCACGGTGATCGTGCGCGCTTGCTCGGGCATGACGCGGCCGAGCATCCCTTGGCTTTGCAGTTGGGCGGCAGCGAGCCGTCGCAACTGGCGCAGGCGGCGCGGATCGGTGCCGACTTCGGCTACGAGGAAATCAATCTCAACGTCGGTTGTCCGTCGGATCGCGTGCAGTCGGGGCGCTTTGGTGCCTGCCTGATGCGCGAGCCGGCGCTGGTGGCCGACTGCGTGCGCGCGATGCGCGAGGCGCTGGCGGGGCGCGCAGTCGAGGTCACGGTCAAGTGCCGCATCGGCGTCGACGAGCAGGACGAGTACGCGGGCTTGGCCGATTTCGTCGAGCACGTGCATGCGGCCGGCTGCGCGACCTTCATCGTGCATGCGCGCAAGGCCTGGCTGCAGGGTCTGTCGCCGAAGGAAAACCGCGAGGTGCCGCCGCTCAACTACGAGCGCGTGTACCGACTCAAGCACGAACACCCGCAACTCACGATCATCATCAACGGTGGCATCACCCGCGTCGATGCAGTGTGCGAGCACCTGCAACACGTCGATGGCGTGATGCTCGGCCGCGCGGCCTATCACGAGCCCTGGATTCTGGCCGAGCTCGAACAGACCTTGTTTGGTGCGCCCTTGCCCACGCGCGACGAGGTGTTGGCACGCCTGCGTCCGTATGTGGAGGCGCATCTGGCGGCGGGCGATCGCCTGCAGCATGTCACGCGCCACATCCTCGGCCTGTATCAGGGATTGCCCGGCGCGCGCGCGTTCCGTCGCGTGCTCAGCGAGCAGGCGCATCGCAGCGACGCCGACTGGCGCGTGGTCGAACAGGCCATGGCGGCGCGTCGCGGCGAACTCAGTCGCGCAGCATGAGGATCAACTGAAAACATGGCACTGATCCAGTTGCTCGGCGTCGACTACGGAGTCGGCGGTCCCTTGCTGCTCGAACAGGTCGATCTCACGATCGAACCGGGCGAGCGCGTCTGCATCGTCGGCCGCAACGGTGCCGGCAAGTCGACCTTGCTCAAGCTGATCGCGGGCGAGTTGCGCCCTGATGATGGCGAAGTGCGCGTGCAGGGTGGCGTGCGCATTGCCCGGCTCGGTCAGGAAGTACCGCATGAGGTTTCCGGTTCGGTGTTCGACGTGGTCGCGGGCGCGCTCGGCGAACTGGGCGCACTGCTCGCGCAGTTCCATCATCTCACCCACCATCTCGAAGTCGAGGGCGCTGCCGCGCAGCTTGCCGCGGTGCAGGCGCGCATCGACGCCGGCAATGGCTGGAACCTCGACCAGCGCGTGACGCGCGTGCTCGCCCGCCTCGAACTCGACGAAGAACGCGAGTTTGCCGTGCTTTCGGGCGGCATGAAGCGCCGCGTGCTGCTTGCGCGCTCGCTCGTGCTCGAACCCGATCTGCTGTTGCTCGACGAGCCGACCAATCATCTGGACATCGAGGCGATCGATTGGCTGGAAGGCTTCCTGCGCGAATTCACGGGCAGCATCCTGTTCGTCACCCACGACCGCCGCTTCCTGCGCGCGCTCGCCACGCGCATCGTCGAAATCGATCGCGGACAGGTCACGAGTTGGCCGGGCGATTACGCCAACTACCTGCGCCGGCGCGAGGAACGCCTGCATGCACAGGCGCAGGCCAATGCACTGTTCGACAAGAAGCTCGCGCAGGAAGAAGTGTGGATCCGCCAGGGTATCAAGGCGCGGCGCACGCGCAACGAAGGTCGCGTGCGTGCACTCGAAGCGATGCGTCGCGAGCGCGCGCAGCGGCGCGAAGTGCAGGGCCGCGTGCGCCTGCGCACGAGTGACGCGGGGACCTCGGGTCGGCGCGTGGTCGAGGCCGAGGATGTGGGCTTTGCCTTTGCCGGGCGGCCGATCGTGAAAGGATTTTCTACCACGATCCAGCGCGGCGATCGCATCGGCCTGATCGGGCCCAATGGCTCGGGCAAGACCACCTTGCTCAAGCTCCTGCTCGGCGAGCTCAGGCCTCAATCGGGCGAGATCACACTTGGCACCAACCTGCAGATCGCGGTGTTCGACCAGCATCGCGCGAGCCTGCGCGAGGACTTGTCGGCGCTCGACAATGTCGCCGAAGGGCGTGAGTACATCGAGATCGACGGCAGCCGCAAGCATGCACTCGGCTATCTGCAGGACTTTCTGTTCAGGCCCGAACGCGCACGCGCACCGATCACCGCGCTCTCGGGTGGCGAGCGCAACCGCCTGCTGCTGGCCAAATTGTTCGCCAAGCCATCCAACCTTCTGGTGATGGACGAGCCGACCAACGATCTCGATGTTGAAACGCTTGAACTGCTCGAAGAACTGCTCGCGGCCTACCGCGGCACCTTGCTGCTGGTCTCGCACGACCGCGAATTTCTCGACAATGTGGTGACCTCGACGCTCGCGCTCGAAGGCGAGGGCGGGGTCGGCGAATACGTCGGCGGCTACAGCGACTGGTTGCGTCAGCGGCCGGCCGCACGCGCGCGCAACGATGCGGCCGCAACCGGGAAGAACGCCGCGTCGCAAGAAGGCACGCCTGCCATTGCGCTGACTGCAGCACCGGCGGACGCCACACCCGCCAGGCGCAAGCTCGGCTTCAACGAGACGCGCGAACTGGCGCAGTTGCCGCAGCGAATCGAAGCGCTCGAGACGCGCATCGCCGAACTCGGCGCGCGCATGCAGGAGCCGGCGTTCTATCAGCAGGATGGCGCCCTCATCCTCAGCGCGAACACGCAATTGTCTGCCTGGCAGGTCGAGCTCGACGCGGCCTACGCACGCTGGCAGGAGCTTGAAGGCTGAAGGGTGTGCCAAGGCGCGTGGCGTGTGCGTGGCGCGAAACCGGTGTGAGGACGAGGCCGCGGGCAAGCGGGCCTGCGCGCAGCACTCAGGTCGGCATTTCCGCGGTGAGCGCCCGCAATTGTGCATGCGACGAGGCGGCGAGCTGCGCGCGCAACTGAGTCAGAAAGGAAGGCGAGCCGTTGACGATTGCACGGCGCAACCATGCTGCGGCCTCATCGATTTCGCCGGCGTGGGCGAGGATCGCGGCGAGGCTGGCCTGACCACGAAAATCGCCCGCCTGCGCCGAGCGCCGATACCATGCGAGTGCGGCCCGTGGATCGGCTGCGACCTCCCAACCTTCCTCGTGGAAGCGGCCGACGAGATTCATTGATTTGGCGTGACCCAGTTCCGCTGCCTGCCGGTACAGCGCATAGGCGCGTGCACGGTCGGGCGCCACGCCGCGGCCGGTGGCGAGCAGGTTGGCGAGGTTGTACATGCCCCAGTCGAGCCCCTGATCGGCGGCCTTGCGATACCAGGCGGCCGCAAGCGACGCATCGACGGGCGTGCCACTTCCCAATTCGTGGCAACGTCCGATCATGTTCATCGCCAGCGCATGCCCGCCGCTGGCGGCGAGCGAATACCAGTACAGGCCTTCGCCTTCGTCGCGCTCGCCCGCGCGACCTTCGCAGTACATCTGCCCGCACAGGAATTGCGCATCGGTGTCGCCGCGTCGCGCCGCAGCCAGCAGATGCTCGCGCGCCGCGCGCGGGTCGCTGCTCAGCATGCGCTCCAGTTCAGCGCGTTCGATGGCCTGCTCAGGCATCGCTCCATTCGCGCAGCAGGTTGTGGTAGACGCCAGTGAGCTGCACCAGCTCGCGGGCGTCGGGAAGTTGCATGGTGAGTTTCTGGATCGCGACGTCGAGATCGAACAGCAGGCGCCGGTGCGCCTGCGATCGCACCAGGCTCTGGATCCACATGAACGATGCGACGCGGGCACCGCGCGTCACCGGCCGCACCTCGTGCAGGCTGGAACCGGGATAGAGCACGAGATCGCCCGCCGGCAACTTGACTTCGTGCGTGCCGTAGGTGTCCTCGATCACGAGTTCGCCGCCGTCATATTCATCCGGCGCGGCGAGAAACAGCGTGGCCGACAGATCGGTGCGGATCGGCATGGCCGGTTCGACACGGCGGTCATAGCGCACCGCATTGTCGACATGCCAGCCGAAGGCCTGGCCGCCGGCGTAGCGGTTGAACAGCGGCGGATAGATCCGTCTTGGCAAGGCGCCCGCAAAGAACGTGGTATTGCGTGAGAGCGCATCGACGATGATGGCGCCCAGTTCCTGTGCAATCGGATCGCTTTCCAGCAGTTGACCATTGTGCTTGGCGCGCGCCGATTGATAGCCCGCGGTCACGCGACCATCGGCCCAGTCCGCGGCGGCCAGGCGCGTGCGGCACTGGCCGAGCTGATCGGCGTCGAGCACCTTTTCGATATGCAGCAACACGATGCTTGCTCCTGGCCGACGCGCGCGTTCGAAATCAGAACTTCAGGCTTGCCGAGAGGATTGCCGTGCGGCCCGGGGCCATCGCCGCGAAATGTACCGGATAGGCCTTGGTGTAGTAGGTCTCGTCGGTGAGATTCTGCAGGTTCAGGCGCAGATCCAGGTTCTCATTGATGTGCCAGCTCGCCATGGCGTCGAAGCGCCAGTACGAGGGCACGCCGTATTGGGTGATCTGCCGGTCGGCGGCGTTGACGCGATAGCTGCCCGCGACTTCGCCGACATGGAAGGCACCCCCGGCGAGGCTGATCGCCGGTGTCAGCTGCCAGTTGGTCCATAGACTCAGGCTGTGCCTGGGCGTATTGGCCAGCGGCGTGCCATTGAGCGGGTTGGGCCCGCCGTTGACGAAGCCGCCATCGAGCAGCTTGCCGTGCATGTAGGCATAGCCGGCGAACACGCTCCAGCGCTCGGTCAGCTGGCCGTTGGCCGATAGTTCCACGCCTTGCACGCGGGTCTTGCCGATGTTGGAAAAGCCGCCCTCGGCATTCTGCTGGCGCGCATTGGTCTTCTCGGTCTGGAAGATGTCGGCGCTCACCGCGAGTCGTTCGCCGAGCAGGTTCCATTTCACGCCCAGTTCGAGATTGCGAGTGTGTTCGGCATCCAGATCGATCTTGCCGAGCGGGTTGGTGTCGCTGCCTTCGCCGAGGAAGCTGCCCGGCGGGGTCGCCGAGGTCGCCCAGGAAAAATAGACGCTCGCCGGTTCAACAGGTTTCCACACCACACCCGCTTGCCAGCTCCATTGGCCACTGGTCGAACGGTGATCCTCGGTGATGCGTGTGCCCTGATAGCCGCGCGGGCAGACGTAGCCGGGAAGGTCCGGGCACCAGGTGACTGGTGCGGTGGTCGAGAAGCGGTCGTAGCGTGCGCCCAGATTGAGCAGCCACTGCTCGGCCAGCTGCACGGTATCGAGCGCGTACACGGCCTGAGTGGCCGAGCGGGTGCGGATCGGCGCATTGGCTCGCGTGATCGCAGCCGGTACGAAGCTGCCATTGGTCCAGGTGCCCGGCTGCCACGGATCGTGAGGATTGGCATTGCCGAGCAGGGTGCAGTTCCACATCGAAGCCGCGCCGGGCCCGAGCTGGCCGCAGGCGGTGGCGGCATTGAAATAGGGCACGACAAAGCTGTCACGATGGGATTTTTCGTTCGCCAGTTCCAGACCCGTGCTGAAGCGGTTGTCGAAACCACCGAGCTGGAAGGTGCCGGACAGATCGGTCTGGTTGATCGCGCTCACGGTATTGCCCGCACGCGTGTTGACGCGGCGCCAGACCTCGCCGTGCACGACATTGCCCTGACTGTCGTCGGGCTGGGTGAGGATGTAGTCCTGCTGTGAGCGACCGTAGCGTGTGGTGTTGCGCAAGCTCAGGCCGCCGTCGAATTCGTGGCTGAGGATCAGGGTGCCGATGTTGGTGTCGCTACGGCGGAAATCACGGTCGAGCAAGCCATAGAAGGCATCGCGATTGCCGCCATCGTCGGGGCGCACCACGCGCACGCCGGCCGGCAGATTGCTCATGCCGAAGTGATACGGCACACCCGAGTCGGGCACTTCATCGGTGTCGAGATGGTAGAAGCTCAAGGTGGCCTGGGTCGGGCCGCCGAGGCCGAAGCTGAAGGAAGGCGCAAGGCCGAAGCGGCGACCATGCACCGCATCGCGCCCGGCAACGCCTGCATCATGGCCAAGCAGGTTCACGCGCAGTGCGGCATTGCTGCCGATCTGCAGATTGCTGTCGATGGTGGCGCGCCGGTAACTGCCATTGCCGATGCCGACATCGATGCGGGTGAAGTCGTCGGCCTGCGGCAGTTTGCTGATCAGGTTGATGCTGCCGCCGCCGTTGGAGCGGCCGTTGAACACCGAGTCGGGCCCCTTGACGACTTCGACCTGCTCGATTGCGAAGGTCTCGCGTGACTGCGCGCCGACATCGCGCACGCCATCGACGAAGATCGAGCTCTGCGCATCGAAGCCACGCAGGAATGGCCGATCGCCCTGCGGGTTGCCGCCTTCGCCGGCGCCGAAGGTGATGCCGGGAACCACGCGCAGGGCGTCGATGAGGTCGGTCGCGCCCATGTCGGTGATGAGCTTTTCGGGAACCACGCTCACGGCGCGCGGGGTATCGAGCAAGGGCGCGGTGAACTTCGGTGAGGCCGGTTCGCGCACGAACTTGCCTTCGACCGTGACGCGTTCGAGCTGCTGGGTGTCGCGCGCATCCGGATCGGGCGCAGCAGCGTCGTTCGGCGCTGCGGCAGCCGGGTTCGCGGCGGCCGGGCCGGCGATCAGGACGGCGCCGATCGCAGTGGCGAACAGGCGGGTGGGCGGAAGGGCGCGGGTCGTGATGAACGAAGTCGATGACATGAATGGATCCGTGGAAAGGACAGGACGGGCACGCCCAATCGCCCGGCGCAGCGCGGTTTGAACGCGCAACCGGTCGGCCAGCACCCAAGCGAAACTCGATTGAATTGTATAGCAATGCGAATCACTCGCACTACCGTTTGCGAGTCGAGCCCAAACTCGGCATGGCCGCGTTTCGAGCGTGTCCGCAGATCGTCCGCAGGGTGCGCGGACGCTGTCCACGACAAGCGGACAGTCATAAAGACGTTTATTATCAATTAGATGGCGTTGGCACGGTGCTTGCTGGATTTGGATCATCGAAATCGATCCACCCGGAGTTCCAACACCATGATCCGCGATACCTCTGCCCAGGATCGGACCATTACCGCACCGAAGAATCGCCGCAAGCCGGTCCTGCTGGGGGCCGCTGCGCTAGCGCTGATTGCGGTCCTCGCCCTGTTGGCGCCGACGGTGCTGCGACTGTTTTCCGCCGATTCGACGGCCAGTACGGCGCGCCTGCGCATTGCCGAGGTCAGGCGTGGTGACTTGGTGCGTGATGTTTCGGTGCAGGGCACCGTGGTCGCCGCCAACAGCCCGACCCTCTATGCGCGCAACGGCGGCACGGTGAATCTTGAAGTGCAGGCTGGCGACAAGGTGGAAAAGGGCGAGGTGCTGGCGGTGATTGATTCGCCCGAACTGAGCAATCGCCTGCAGCAGGAACAGGCCACACTCGATGGCCTGGAGCTGGAAGTCGAACGCGCGACCATAGCCAACCGCAAGGCCGAGGCCGCCTCGCAGACCGCCTACGAACAAGCGGTGATCGACCGCGAAACCGCCGAGCGTGAGGTCGAGCGCAATCGCCGCGCCTTCGAAATGGGCGCGCAGGCGGAAATGCCGGTGTTGCGCGCCAAGGATGCACTGGCCAAGGCCCGGCTCGGAGAGGCCAATGCGCGCCGCAACGTCGGTCTGGATCGTGAAACGCTCGCGTTTGAACTCAAGACCAAGCGCTTTGCGCACGATCGCCAGAAGTTGCTGGTCGATGATCTCACGCGCCAGGTGGACGAGCTCAAGATGCGCTCGCCGGTCGATGGTCAGGTCGGTCAATTGCTGGTGCAGCAGCGCGCCAATGTCGTTGCGGGTGCGGGCGTGCTCAGCGTGGTCGATCTGAGTGCCTACGAAATCGAAGTGCGCGTGCCCGAAACCTTCGCGCGCGAACTGGGGCCCGGCATGAGTGCGCAAATCCAGGATGCCAATGGCAAATACGCCGGCAAGGTCAGCGCGATCTCGCCCGAGGTGGTCGATGGCCAGGTCGTGGGCCGCATCCGCTTCAGCGGCGACCGGCCCGAGGGGCTGCGCCAGAACCAGCGACTGACCACCCGCATCCTCATGGATGAGCATCCGGGCGTGCTGATGGTCGAGCGCGGTCCGTTCGTGGACACCGGCGCCGGTCGCGTTGCCTATGTCGTGCGCGGACAGGTCGCCGAGCGCACACCAATCCAGATCGGTGCCACCAGCCTCGATGCCGTCGAGATCGTCAGTGGTGTCAAGGAAGGCGACCGCATCGTGATTTCCGGCACCGACGAGTTCAAGGGCGCGCAGCGCGTCGCGCTCAACTGATTGCCTGCGCCGCTTGCCCACACCCACGCATCCCACCCGACGCACCCAGACGAGGCCCGCTCCATGTTGAAGATGACCCACCTGCAAAAGGTCTACCGCACCCACCTGATCGAAACCTATGCCCTGCGTGATTTCTCGATCAACGTGGCCGAAGGCGAGTTCGTGGCAGTGACCGGACCATCGGGTTCAGGCAAGACCACCTTCCTCAACATCGCCGGTTTGCTCGAGGAATTCACCGGCGGCAGCTATCTGCTCGATGGCGTCGATGTCCATGGCCTCGATGACAATGGCCGCTCGCGTCTGCGCAATGAAAAGATCGGCTTCATCTTCCAGGGCTTCAACCTGATTCCGGATCTCAACCTGTTCGACAACGTCGATGTTCCGCTGCGCTATCGCGGCTACGGTGCGGCCGAACGCAAGCGCCGCATCGAGGAAGCGCTGGGTCGGGTCGGTCTGTCCTCGCGCATGAAGCATTACCCGTCCGAGCTGTCGGGCGGTCAGCAGCAGCGCGTCGCGATCGCGCGCGCACTCGCAGGCTCGCCTCGGCTGCTGCTCGCCGACGAACCCACCGGCAACCTCGACTCGCTGATGGCGCGTGGCGTGATGGAACTGCTCGAAGAGATCAATGGCCAGGGCACCACCATCGTGATGGTCACTCACGATCCGGAGCTGGCGGCGCGGGCACATCGCAACGTGCACGTGATCGATGGCCAGGTCACGGATTTCGATGCCGAGTCGTCGCCACGCCACGTCGATGCCGGCGCCCCTGTCGCCGCGATCTCCTGAGGAACGGACCATGTTCGCCTACTACCTGCAGCTGGGCCTGCGCAGCCTCCGGCGCAATCCCGTTCTCACTGCGCTGATGGTGGCCGGTATTGCACTGGGCATCGCCGCCAGCATGACCACGCTCACCGTGATGCACCTCATGGGCAGCGACCCGATCCCGTGGAAGAGCGACCGGCTGCATTATGTGCAACTGGACAACTGGGGTCCCGACCAGCCTTACAGCGAAGATGGCCGCCCCCCGGACCAGGTCACCTACCGCGATGCCACCGCGCTGATGGCGGCAGGCAAGGCCGACAAGCAGACGGCGATGTTCAAGGTCGTGCTGCCGGTGCAGCCGGAAAATACGCAGCTCAAGCCGTTCCGCGCCTTGGGCCGCGCGACCTACGCCGACTTCTTTTCAATGTTCGAGCCGCCGTTCAAGTACGGCGCCGCGTGGAATCGCGATCAGGACGCCGGCCATGCGCGCGTCATCGTGCTGGGCAAGGAGCTGAACGAGAAGCTGTTTGGCGGACAGGACAGCTCTGGCAGGACCGTGCGCATGGATGGTATCGACTACCGCATCGTCGGGGTGCTCGATGACTGGAACTTGCGCATCAAGTATTACGACCTCACCGTGGGCGCCTTCAGCAGTGCCGACGAGTTCTACATGCCGTTCACCAGCGGCGTCGACCTCAAGCGACGCTCCAGCGGCAACAACAGTTGCTGGAAATCGCCCGGCGACGGCTGGGATGCATACCTGCAATCGGATTGCGTATGGATCCAGATGTGGGCCGAGCTCGATACGCCGGCGCGACTGGCCGACTACCGGTCGTTCCTCGACAGCTACGTCAACGAGCAGAAGAAGCTCGGCCGCTTTGCCAGGCCGCTCAACAATCGCCTGCTCGACGTCAATCAGTGGATGCGCGATCAGAAGGTCGTCTCACGCGATGTCCAGGTGCAGACGGGGTTGGCTTTTGCGTTCCTGCTGGTGTGCCTGATCAATACCGTCGGTTTGCTGTTGGCCAAGTTCACGCGCAAGTCCGGTGAAATCGGCCTGCGTCGCGCACTCGGTGCGAGTCGGCGCGAGGTGTTCACGCAATTCTTCATCGAATCGGGTGTGATCGGCTTGAGCGGCGGCGTGCTCGGCCTGATGCTGACCGCGCTCGGCCTCATGACGGTGCGAGCGCTGTACACCAGCTACAAGACCGTGGCGCATCTGGATTGGGCAATGGTCGCGGCAACCGTTGTGCTTGCGGTCGTGTCGGCGCTGCTGGCGGGTTTGTATCCGACCTGGCGCGCGTGTCGGGTGCAACCGGCCGCCCAGCTCAAGCTGTGAGCCTTGCGCGGTGTGGTGCGCAGCGCCGCGGCTGGCAATGGCGCAGCACGCTGCGAGTCTGCCGTCAAGCGATGATTTTTCGCCATCAACCCTGCCGGCATCGTCTCTCGCCGGGAGCAGAAAGAACAGGAGAATCCCGTGGAAATACGCCCCATCCTTTCCGCACTGCTGCGCAGCAAGGTATCGATGATCCTGATCGGCTTGCAGGTCGCCTTGACGCTGGCGATCGTGTGCAACGCGTTGTTCATCATCGGCCAGCGCTTCGAGCGCATGCAGCGGCCAAGCGGGATGAACGAAACAGACACGTTCGCAGTGTCGAGCGTCGGCTTCGGCGAAGGGTTTGACGTGCGCGCCGTGCAGGCGGCCGACCTCGCCCTGCTGCGCCGGCTGCCCGGCGTCGTCGCAGCCACCTCGATCAATTCAACTCCGCTCAGTGGCAGCGGCTGGTCCAGTGGCGTGCAGTTGACGGCGGAGCAGAAGACCCAGAGCGCCAACGCCGCGTTCTACATGGTCGACGATCACGGATTGGACGCGCTGGGCGCCAAATTGATCGCCGGGCGCAATTTCCTGCCTACCGAGGTCGGCATTCGCACGCTCGACGAGACGGTCGCGCCGGCCAGCATCATCATCAGCCAGGCGCTGGCCAAGAGCTTGTTTCCGGGCGAGAGCGCGGTGGGCAAGCAGATCTACATCGACGACCCGCAGACCACGCCCAAGGCCACCATCGTCGGCGTCGTCGAGCGCCTGCAGACGCCGTGGGTCAATGACGGCTATGCGGATATCGAAAACTCGCTGATCCAGCCGCAGATGCTGGTCATTGGCACGGCCTCCCAATACCTGATCCGCGCCGAGCCCGGACGACGCGACGAAGTGATGAAGGCGGTCGAGACGCAGTTGGCGGCAGCCAACCCGAGTCGCATCGTCGGCAAGTTGCGCGACATGGAGGCGCAGCGGCGTGATGCCTATGCGAACGATCGCGCAATGGCGATCATCCTCGGTGCCGTGATCATCGCCCTGCTTGCGATCACCGCGCTGGGTATCGTCGGCATGGCCAGCTTCTGGGTCGCCCAACGCACGCGTCAGATCGGAACGCGGCGCGCGCTCGGCGCCACGCGCGGTGACATCCTGCGCTATTTCCAGACCGAGAACTTCATCATCACCACGTTGGGACTCATCCTTGGCAGCATTCTCGCCTATGCGCTCAGCCTGTGGATGATGCAGGCCTATCAGTCGCCGCGCCTGCCCTGGCATTACGTGCCGATCGGGTTCCTGTGCCTGTGGGCACTGGGCCAGATTGCGGTACTCGGCCCGGCCTTGCGCGCCTCACGCGTGCCGCCTGCGGTGGCGACACGGACCTTGTGAGTGAGGACGGGCGTGAGCGATTCAGGTCGTTCAATGCGGACACCACGCCGCGCCGGGCGCGACGGCTTGCGGCGCGCCCGGACCGCATGCCACGCTCGCCATCGTTGCCTGCAACCCTTCGCCGCCTTGCCGCATCCAAGTCTGGATGCGGCGAAACCGACACAGCGATGAACCCATGCGCACCGTTCTGGTGATCGACGACAATCCTGCCGTAGGCACCGCGCTCGAACTGCTGTTCGGCTTGCGTGAAATCGTCACCTTGCATGCGGATTCGCCTGCACGTGGCCTGGCGATGCTTGCCGACGAAGCGGTCGACGTGGTTGTCCAGGACATGAACTTCGCTGCCGACACCACCTCGGGCGACGAGGGCATTGCCCTGTTTCGCGCAATCCGCGCTGGGCATCCGGACTTGCCGATCGTGCTGCTCACTGCATGGACGCATCTTGAAACCGCGGTGGAATTGGTCAAGTCGGGCGCCGCCGACTATCTGTCCAAACCGTGGGACGACAACAAGCTGATTGCGACGGTGGAAAACCTGCTCGAACTGGCGCAGGCCACGCGCGAGGTCGCGCGCTTGCGCGGGGAGCGTCGTCGTCGCAGCAAGGTACTGGCCGAAAAATACGACCTGCGTGGCATGGTGTACGCGGCGGCCGCGACCGAACGCGTGATTGAGCTGGCATGCCAAGTCGCGCGCGCCGACGTGCCGGTGCTGATCACCGGGCCCAACGGCGCCGGCAAGGAACGCATTGCCGAGATCGTGCAGGCCAATTCGTCGGTGAAGTCGGGGCCGTTCATCACCGTCAATTGCGGCGCCTTGCCTTCCGAGCTGATCGAGGCCGAACTCTACGGCGCCGATCCCGGCGCCTACACCGGAGCCTCAAACCGTGCACGGGAAGGCCGCTTCGAACTCGCCGATGGCGGCACGCTGTTCCTCGACGAGATTGGCAACCTGCCACCCGCCGGCCAGGCCAAGCTGCTGCGCGTGCTCGAAAGCGGGCAATTCGAGCGCCTCGGGTCGAGTCGCACGCGCTCGGTGCGCGTGCGGGTGGTCAGCGCCACCAATGCCGATTTGCCGGCGATGATCCGCGAGGGCCGCTTTCGCGAAGACCTGTACTATCGGCTCAACGTGATCGAGCTGCGCCTGCCACCGCTGGCTGAGCGCAGCGATGACATCCTGCCGTTGGCCGAGCATTTTCTCGAAGGGCACGCCCGTTTCGACGACGGCGCACGCGCCGCCTTGCTCGCGCATGCCTGGCCGGGGAATGTGCGCGAGCTCAAGAATGCGATCCAGCGTGCCCGCTTGCTCTGCGCCGATGGCGTGATCAGCGCGTCCGATCTCGGTCTCGGGCCGGCACGTCCGGCAAGCGCGCGAACCCATGGCGATGTCGAACCAGACCGCGCGATGATCGAAGAAGCCCTGGGCAATGCCCGCGGGGTGATCAGTCAGGCAGCCAGCGCCTTGGGCCTGTCACGTCAGGCGCTGTATCGGCGCATGGAGAAGATGGGCCTCAAGATCGAAGGGTGATGCAAAGGCAAATGATCGAGGTGCGCGAACGGGGGCGTCGACCCCGGGGCGCGGCGATCGGTCATTGCCAGCAGCATCGCGGCCTGCGATCTTGGCAGGCCTCGCAGCTTGACCGTATGCAGATGCGCTTGTACTCGCTCGAAGGAAAACTCGCCGCGGCATTGGCCTTGGCGATCCTCGCCGCGGCCATGTTGGCAGCATGGCTGGCGATGGTCACCGGATCGCCTTGGCTCGGTGCGGGCGTGACGATCCTGTTGCTGATCCTGCCGGTCATGCTCGCCGCGCGATTCCTGGCGCGACCGGTCGCGGCCTTGATTCGCGCCTTGTCGGGCAGCGTGAGTGCGTTCCGCGACGGCGATTTCAGTTTCGCCATCGCCGTCCGCCGCCGCGATGAAGTCGGTGATCTGGTCGCCGCCCACAATGAATTGGGACAGGTCCTGCGTGAGCAGCGGCAACACCTGTTTCAGCGTGAATTGCTGCTCGACACAGTCGTGCAGAACACGCCGACCGCCTTGGTACTGATCGACCCGCGCGGCAAGATCGTCCATGCCAATCTTGCCGCGCGCCATCTGCTCAATGGCGGGCGACCGTTGTTGGGTCTGGCCTTCGATGCCCTGGTGGCCGCGGCACCGCCGACGCTAGCGCAAGCGCTGGCGCGTGGGGACGAAGGGCTTTTCAGCGTCGAGCACGAAGGTGATGAGGAAACCTTCCATCTGTCCACGCGACGCTTCGTGCTGCAAGGACGCGCGCATCGCCTGTTGCAGGTCAAGCGATTGACGCGCGAGCTGGCGCGTCAGGAAGTGGCGACCTGGAAGAAGGTCATTCGCGTGATCAGCCACGAACTCAACAACTCGCTCGGCCCGATCCGCTCGCTTGCGCACAGTGGTCGCCAGCTTGCGCAGCGCGGCGATCTGACACGCTTGACGACCGTGTTCGACACCGTCGAGGAACGCACGCGCCATCTGGAAAGCTTCATCCAGGGCTATGCGCGCTTCGCGCGCCTGCCTGCACCGCGGCCCGAGTGGGTCCAGTGGCCGGCATTTCTGGCGGCGCTCGAGCGGCATTACCCGTTCGAGTTGCGCGATCCGCTGCCGTCGGCTGCGGCGTGGTTCGATCGTGGCCAACTCGAACAGGCCCTGATCAATCTGCTGAAGAACGCGCACGAGTCCGAAGGCGCGCCCGGACAGGTGGAGCTGGCGGTTGCTCAGCTCGGCCACGGCGTGCGCATCGAAGTTGCCGACCGCGGCAGCGGGATGAGTGAAACCGTGCTTGCCCACGCCCTGCTGCCGTTTTATTCGACCAAGCGTGCCGGGACCGGGCTTGGCCTTGCCCTGGTGCGTGAAATCATCGAGGCCCACGGCGGCCGTGTGCATCTGGCCAACCGCAGCGGCGGCGGGCTGCGCGTGACGCTGATGCTGCCGGGTCCGTCGCCATCCGCCTGAGTCCGCGCGCCGCTGCGCGGGCCGCGCCTTTGCCGCGCCGATGCCGTTTATACTGCGGGCACATACTGGGGTTCGGGAGAGCGTCGTGGGTGGATATGTAGCCGTTGTCGTCTTCATCTTTGCCATCGTGCTGGTCACCAAGCTGGTACGCATCGTGCCGCAGGGTTTCGAGTGGACAGTGGAGCGTTGGGGCAAGTACACGCATACGCTTTCGCCGGGATTCCATCTGCTGATTCCGGTCATGCAGAACGTCGGCCGCAAGATGAACATGATGGAACAGGTGCTCGAAGTGCCTTCCCAGGATGTCATCACCAAGGACAACGCGGTGGTGCGCGTGGATGGCGTGGTGTTCTATCAGGTGCTCGACGCGGCGCGCGCGGCCTATGAGGTCTCCAATCTCGAGAACGCGGTCATCAATCTGGTGATGACCAATATCCGCACCGTGCTCGGCGGGCTGGATCTCGACGAATCGCTGTCCAAACGTGACCAGATCAATGCCGCCCTGCTCAAGGTCGTCGACGAGGCGACCCACCCGTGGGGTCTGAAGGTCACGCGCATCGAGCTCAAGGACATCCAGCCGCCGCGCGATCTGGTCGATTCGATGGCGCGGCAGATGAAGGCCGAACGCGAAAAGCGCGCCAACATTCTCGAGGCCGAGGGCTTGCGCCAGGCGGCGATCCTCAAGGCCGACGGCGAAAAGCAATCGGCGATCCTCGCCGCCGAGGGCCAGAAGGAGGCCGCATTCCGCGAGGCCGAGGCGCGCGAGCGCTTGGCCCAGGCCGAAGCCAAGGCCACCGAGGTCGTCTCCACGGCGATTGCCGGCGGCGACGTCAACGCGCTCAACTACTTCGTCGCCAACAAGTATGTCGAGGCACTCAAGGCGATGGCGGGCTCGCCCAACCAGAAAATGCTGCTGCTGCCGATCGAGGCGAGCGGCATCATCGGTTCGATGGCCGGCATCGCCGAACTGGCCAAGAATGCGCTCGACAAGCAGGTCGATTCGCGTCAGGCGCAGCCACGCACGCCGCCGCGCTGATCGGAGGCGTGAAATGACCTTGGTTGATCGGGACGGGCCATGAACGAGTTTCTCGACCATTACGGCTGGTGGGTGCTGGCCTTGGTGCTGGTTGGCGCGGAAATGATCGCGCCTGGCTATTTCCTGCTTTGGATCGGTATCGCCGCCGGTTTCATGGGCTTGGTCACCCTGGTGTTTCCCGACCTTTCCGCATTGCCGCAGGCGGTGATCTTCGGCGGGTTGGCAATCGGCACCTGCTACGGCTACTGGAAATACCTGCGGCCGCTGGCCGAGCGGCGCAATGACCAGCCCCTGCTCAACCGGCGCGGCCAACGCATGATCGGCCGACACGTGCTGGTGTGCGAGGCAATCGTCAACGGTCGCGGCAAGGTTGCGGTCGGCGATGGCGAGTGGCTCGCCGAAGGCCCCGATCTGCCGGTGGGCAGCGAAGTCGAAGTGGTCGCCGTCAACGGCACCACGTTCACCGTGCGCGCGGTCCCCTGAGCACGGCGCGGTCGGGCCGAACCCGGCACTTTTCCGTGTCTGCGCGCACGCAGCGGACAAGACAAGGTCGCGCCGCGCCGCGATAATGGGCGACTCCCCATCCACCAGGCCGCCTCAGCCATGACCCAGAAGACCGTCCTCAACGACACCCACCGTGCGCTCGGCGCGAAGATGGTCGATTTCGGTGGCTGGGACATGCCGATCCACTACGGTTCGCAGATCGAGGAACATCATGCTGTGCGTCGCGACGCCGGCATGTTCGACGTTTCGCACATGACCGTGGTCGATCTGCATGGTGCGCGCTGCCGCGAATTCCTGCGCCACCTGCTTGCCAACAACATCGACAAGCTCAAGGTCACCGGCAAGGCGCTGTATTCGTGCATGCTCAACGAGCAGGGCGGCGTGATCGACGATCTGATCGTCTACTTTCTCGGCGAAGAGTTTTTCCGCGTCGTCGTCAATGCCGCCACGCGCGACAAGGACCTGGCGTGGATCAGCCGCCAGGCGGCGAGTTTCTCGGTGCAGGTCGAGGAGCGCCCCGAGTTCGCGATGATTGCGGTGCAAGGTCCGCACGCGCGCGACAAGGTGCTGGGTCTGCTGTCGCCGGCAACGCGCGAAAAGGCCGCCAAAATCGGCAAATTCGTCGCCGCCGAAGGCGATGGCTTGTTCATCGCACGCACCGGCTACACCGGCGAGGACGGCTTCGAGATCATCGTGCCCGAAGCACAGGCCATCGACTTGTGGAATCGCCTGCGCGATGCCGGTGTTGCGCCTGCGGGTCTTGGCGCGCGCGACACCCTGCGTCTGGAAGCGGGCATGAACCTTTACGGCCAAGACATGGACGAGACAGTCACGCCGTGGGAAGCCAACCTCGGTTGGACGGTATCGCTCGATGCCGGGCGTGATTTCATCGGCCGCGCCGCACTCGAAGCGCAAAAGGCGCAGGGCGTGCCGCGCGAGATGATCGGTCTGGTGATGGATGACAAGGGCGTGCTGCGCCACGGCCAGCGCGTGGCGACGCCGCAGGGCGATGGCGAGATCCTTTCGGGCAGCTTCTCGCCGACGCTTGCCTGCGCGATTGCCTTTGCGCGCGTGCCCAGTGGCGCGCGCGACGCCCTGCAGGTCGACATCCGCGGTCGCTTGGTGCCGGTGCGCGCGGTCAAGTATCCATTCGTGCGCGACGGCCGCAGCCAGCTCGGGGCCTGAGCGGCTCCTGCTTGGCGTTTCGCCAAGGCGATGTAGAATCGCTGCCGTTCGTGTGCAACGGTTTCATCCAACCCACCATCAGGACCGTGTCATGCAAGAAATCCCAGGCGATCTCAAATTCATGAAGTCCCACGAGTGGGCGCGCGTGGAGGATCAGGGCACGGTCACGATCGGCATTTCCGATCATGCGCAGGGTCTGCTCGGCGATCTGGTCTACGTTGAACTGCCGGGAGTCGGCGACACGGTCAAGGCCGGTACCGCCTGCGCGGTGGTCGAGTCGGTGAAGGCGGCTTCCGATGTCTACGCACCGGTGTCGGGCGAGGTCGTGGCGGTCAATGAGGCACTCGCCGACAAGCCGGAGACGATCAACGAAGACGCCTACGGTGATGGCTGGTTGTTCGTGGTCAAGCCCGACAACCTCGCCGAGGAACTCGACGAATTGCTCGATCCCGATGCCTATGCCGAGCAGCTCGAGGAAGACGAATCCTGAGTCTGCTGATCCGAAGCAAGGAAAAAAAGGGCGCTTTTGGCGCCCTTTTTCGTCTCCGCGGCCTCGTCGGGGCAGTGCAGCGGCTGAAGCGGGAGGCTACTGTTCGGCCTCGGGCGAGCGGAAGCTCTTGCTGTAGTAGCCGGATGGATCGAAGCAACACACGCGCTGCTTGCCGCTGGCAAGCATCTTGCGGGCAGTGTCCACGCGTGACTTTCGTGTCGCCGCCTGCTTCGCGGATTCGACCCAGTGAACCCAGTCGATGCGCGCAATGGTTGTCGTGGACTCCCACGCGCGCGTGGCTTGGGGGCACGCCGCAATCGCATTGCGCAGATCAACCGGAACGCTTGGTTCGAACTCGGATTTCGCGCGAGACACTTGCAGCTTGACCACGTCCCCGAACTCGATGCCCGCAGCCTTCCGCAACGGCTCGTCCACGCGGAGCCAGTGGCTCAGCTGGCCATCCGGCTCAAGCGTGGCCTGGAACGGATGGCCATTGATGGTGCCGACCACCGAGGTTCTGCCACGCCTGGGCAAGAGCGCGCTTGCTTGCCTTGGCAAGACGAGGAACGCCCACGAGTCGTCCATGCCTGGCTGCGCCGGACGCAAGACCTTTGCTTCGAAGCTGATCGAGTCCGACTTTGCCACCATGAGCCTCCCGAGACAGTGTGCGCACGAGCTGCGGTGAGCCGTCAGGTCGAACGGCTTGTGCCGCATCAATCTCGATCCGGCGCGCCAAGCGGAAACAGGCAACGGCCGGGCTGCGCTTCGTCAACGACGCGCGCAAGCGAAGGATGCCGGAGCACCTGCGCACGATAGACCTTGAGCGCGCCGGAAGGAATCGGCTGCGCCCAATCGGAATGGAACGGTGTCGGCGCCGCGGCGCAGTCGGTGATGCTGAAGCGGTCGCGGTGGGCGCGAAGGAGTCTGCGCCCGCCACTGCGAAACAGGACGGATTACTCGGCGCCGAGCGTGGCGCTGGCATGCTCGCGCGTGGCCGAGAATCCCACGCCGGGCGAGCGCTCCTGGGTGAGTTGCAGGTTGACGCGGGTCGGCGCGAGATAGACCAGTTCGCCTGCGGCATCGATCGCGAGGTGGCTGGCGTTCTTCTCGCGGAATTCCTCGAGCTTTTTCGCATCCTCGCAATGCACCCAGCGCGCGGTCGTGACGGCGACGTTCTCGAACACCGCTTCCACGCCGTATTCGTCCTTGAGTCGGTAGGCAACCACGTCGAACTGCAGCACGCCGACCGCGCCGAGGATGAGATCGTTGGACATCAGCGGGCGGAAGAACTGCGTCGCACCTTCTTCCGACAACTGCGCCAGCCCCTTCTGCAGCGCCTTCATCTTGAGCGGATCCTTGAGGCGCGCGCGGCGGAACAGCTCGGGCGCGAAGTTGGGAATGCCGGTGAACGACAGCGCCTCGCCGTCGGTGAAGGTGTCGCCGATCGAGATCGTGCCGTGGTTGTGCAGGCCGATCACATCGCCCGGCCAGGCGGTGTCGACGATCTCGCGATCGGAGGCCATGAAGGTGAGTGCATTGGCGATGCGCATGTCCTTGCCGCTGCGCACATGCAGCATCTTCATGCCGGCGTCGTAGCGGCCGCTGCACACGCGCAGGAAGGCGACGCGATCGCGGTGCGCTGGATCCATGTTGGCCTGGATCTTGAACACGAAACCGCTGAATCTTTCCTCGGTCGGCTCGACCTGCCGCGTGGTGGTCGCGCGACTGCGCGGCGCGGGGGCGTGTTCGACGAAGAAATCCAGCAGCAACTGCACGCCGAAATTGTTGACTGCCGAACCGAAGAACACCGGCGTGAGCCTGCCGGCGAGGTATTCGTCGGCATCGAAGGCGTGCGAAGCGCCGCGCACGAGATCCAGTTCTTCGCGCAGTTCGACCAGCGCCTCCGCGCCGATGCGCGCAGCCAGCTGCGGATCGTCGAGCCCCTTGAAGATCGTCGAATCCTGACGGGTGAAATTGCGCCCCGGCTCGAACAGGTGCACCTCGTCGAGCAACAGGTGATATACGCCCTTGAGCCGCGAGCCCATGCCGATCGGCCAGGTGATCGGTGCACAGGGAATCTTCAGCACCGACTCGACTTCATCGAGCAGTTCGATCGGCGCGCGCCCCTCGCGGTCGAGCTTGTTGATGAAGCTCATGATCGGCGTGTCGCGCAGGCGGCACACGTCCATCAGCTTGATCGTGCGCTCCTCCACGCCCTTGGCGCAGTCGATCACCATCAGCGCCGAGTCGACCGCGGTGAGCACGCGATAGGTGTCCTCGCCGAAATCGGCATGGCCGGGTGTGTCGAGCAGATTGACGATCTTGCCCTCGTAGGGGAACTGCATCACCGAGCTGGTGACCGAGATGCCGCGCTCCTTCTCCAGCGCCATCCAGTCGGAGGTGGCGTGGCGTGCGGCCTTGCGGCCCTTGACGCTGCCGGCCATCTGGATCGCGCCGCCGAACAGCAACAGCTTTTCGGTCAGCGTGGTCTTGCCCGCGTCGGGATGCGAGATGATCGCGAAGGTACGGCGGCGCGCGGTCTGGCTGGCGTGTTCGGACATGGGGCAGGGCAAGGGGACAAACCGTGCATTGTAGCCTCTGCCGCGCCATGGCGACCGCGCAGTTTGATCAACGCGGTGCGGAGGGGCGATCCAGCAGTTTGAGCAGTCGATACCAGTAGTCGAGCGCGGCTGGTACTTCGGCGGTGGGCAGGCGCTCGTTGAGTCCGTGCGCAAAGGTGTCGTTGGGTTTGGCGAAGTTCGGGCTCACACCGAAGCTGGGCACGCCGGCGACGCGGAAGTACATGCTGTCCGTCGCGCCCGCAGACATTCCCGGCACCACGTCCAGCCCGGGAAAG
The DNA here is from genome assembly GCF_019634815.1 of Dokdonella sp. Taxonomy (GTDB): domain Bacteria; phylum Pseudomonadota; class Gammaproteobacteria; order Xanthomonadales; family Rhodanobacteraceae; genus Dokdonella_A. The sequence goes on from NZ_JAHCAP010000014.1 coordinate 40,470, forward strand.
CGAGCGCGGATGGCCGTGGTGACTGCCGCGAGCACGTCGGCGCGCAAGGGCGAGCTGGGGCTTTCCACCGGCGGTGGCGGGCGCACCGTGATGGTCACGCTGGAATCGCCAATGACCTGCTCCAGCGTGTGCTTGACCGCCGCCACCCCGGTGCCGGGGAAGATGCGGCAATTGATGTTTGCCTGAGCGTGCTGCGGCAACGCGTTGAGTGCATGGCCACCCTCGAGCGTCGTCGCAATGCAAGTGGTGCGGATCTGGCCGACGTAGGCTGGATCCGCCGTGATGGTCGCGGCCGCCTGGGCGTTGTCAGGCGTGGCGGCAAAGTCGCGCATCGCCTGCGCCAGAGGTCCTTGCCCGCGGGAGCCGAGCGCCTTGAGCGAGGCGAGTGTGATGTCGCTGTGCTGCACCGGGAACTGGTAGGCGGCAATCGCTTCGAGCGCGCGCGCTAGGTGGTAGATCGCATTACGAGCCGGGTCGGGTTCGCTGGAATGGCCGCCGGCCGAGGTCACCGTGAGCGTGAAGTCGGCGTAGCTTTTTTCGGCTGCCTGGATCTCGTAGCCGATCGGCTTGCCATCCGCATCGAGCGTGCCACCACCTGCGTCGGCATTGAGCAGGAAGCGTGCCTGATGAAAGCGGCGCGCCAGTTCGCGTGTCGAAGCCATCTGCGTTTCCTCGTCGCCGGAAAACAGCAGGATCAAGTCCTGTCGCGGAACGAAGCCTTCGCGCTTGAGTCGCATGAAGGTCGCCACCAAGGTCACCAGATTGGTTTTCATGTCGGCGACGCCGCGCCCGTAGAGGTAGCCGTCTTCCTCGATCAGGGTGAACGGATCGCGCTGCCAATCGGCTGGATTTGCAGCGACCACGTCCATGTGCCCGGATATCAGGATGGGTTCGCCTTTGCCCTTGCCGCGGTAACGCACCACCAGTGCGGCGGTTTCGCCGACCGGGATGATTTCGATGTCGGCCTTGGCGAAGCCGGCCGATTCGAGCTGGTCGGCAAGACGGCGCGCAAGCGCGGGTACCTGGCCCTTGCCTTCAACCGTTTGAGTGGAAATCGCCTCGCGCAGCAGCTGCATCGTTGCCGGCAGGGTCGGCCCGCTGGTCCGCGCATGCAGCGGAGTAAGGCCGGCCAAGGTACAGGACATCAAGGCGACGAGCGCGGCGCATGAACGTGGTGACATGGCAGACCTTCGCAGGCAATGGCGGCGCGACAGTATACGCGCCGTGCCGGCGCGCCGGCGGCGACGGGGCGTTTCCATGGGTTTGCTGCCGAAGGTGGCGCAAATCACCACTCGACATATGGGTGGATGGACGGCTATATGGCCGTTGACAGGAACGGCCGGGATCACTACAGTGCGCGCACTGCTCATCAAGACCGGCTGAGGGACAGGCCCTTTGACGCCGGGGCAACCAGCGCAACGCATTCGCGCCACGGTGCCAACTCCCGCGGGGACGTGACCAGCGTCCAGCCGAGAGATGAGTCGCAAGACGCGCCGTGCCGGCGCGCGCTGCGATGCACTCGAAGGCTTCCTCGGGGCGATGGGCCCAACCGGAGCCTAGCGATGTCACTGCACGCCAGCCAGATCGACCAAGCCGCCGCACCCGCCGACAGCGCGCGCTTCGAGGCCTTCTCTGCGCCTGCCGCGCAGGAACGCCGGCAGGGCGAGGCGCGCGTGTGCATGACGCCGCGATACGGCGAGGGCGAGCGTGAAGTGCGCGTGCACTGGCGCCTCGAAGGCGCCGCGGGTGCTCCGGTCATCATCGTTCAGGGCGGCATTTCGGCCGATCGCAATGCCTTGCCCAGCGCAACCCATCAAGGCTGGTGGCGCGGCTTCGCCGGTGCCGGTTGTGCAATCGACACCGCGCGTTGGCGCGTGCTCGGCATCGACTGGCTCAGTCGGCGTGATCTCGGAGCTGCACGTGCGATCGACACCGCCGATCAGGCCAGCGCGATCGCGGGTGTGCTCGGTGCCCTCGGTATTGCGCAGGTGCATGCCTTCATCGGGGCTTCCTATGGCGCGATGGTCGGGCTGGCCTTTGCGGCCCGGTTCCCGGCGCGGCTGGCGCGCCTGTGCGCGATTGCTGGTGCGCACCGTGCACATCCGCTGAGCGTTGCCCTGCGCAACATCCAGCGCGACATCGTGCGTCTGGGCGCACGCAGCGGCGATGGGCTGGGCGGCCTTGCCCTGGCAAGGCGCCTGGCCATGACGACCTACCGCAGCGATCGCGAGTTCGCCGAGCGCTGCAGTGATGCGCCGGTATATGCCGATGGCCGCTTCCAGTTTGCCGAGGAGCCGTGGTTGCGTGCGGCGGGCGAGCGCTTTGCGGCACGCTTCGACGCCCAGCGTTACCTTGCCCTGTCCGAATCGATCGATCTGCATGCGGTCGAGCCCGAACGCATCGGCGTGCCGGTGACCCTGGTAGGCATATCGTCCGACCGCGTGGTGCCACTGGCCGATGTCTGCGAATTGCAGCGCCGCTGTGGCAGCAGCGCGACCCTGCATGTGATCGATTCGCTGTACGGACACGATGGCTTCCTCAAGGAAGACGCGCAGATCGGCGCGATCGTCAGCGAAATTCTTGAATCCCGTGGAGGTGTGCAGTGAGCCCTGGTGCCCAGACCCGTGCCGTGCGTGCCGGCATTGAGAGCGACACGCAACATGGCGCGGTGGTGCCGCCGCTGCACTTGAGCACGAACTACACGTTCGATGGCTTTGGCCGCAAGCGCACCTACGACTACTCGCGCAGCGGCAATCCCACGCGCGACCAGCTCGCCGGCGCACTCGCCGATCTCGAAGGCGGCGCCGGCGCGGTGGTGACCGCGAGCGGCATGGCTGCGGTGGCGCTGGCACTCGAACTGGTGCCGTCAGGTGGCCGCGTGGTCGCCGCGCACGATTGCTACGGCGGCACCTGGCGTTTGCTTGATGCATGGGCGAAGAAGGGACGCTTCCAGGTCGAGTTCGTCGACCTCACCGATCCGGTGAAGCTCGCCGCGGCACTGGCGCAAAAGCCCGCGCTGGTATGGGTGGAAACACCGTCCAATCCACTGCTGCGCATCACCGACATTCGCCATGTCGCCCAGGCCGCGCATGCGGCGGGCGCGTTGTGCGTGGTCGACAACACCTTCCTCTCGCCAGCCTTGCAGCAGCCGATCGCGCTCGGCGCCGACGTGGTCGTGCATTCGACCACCAAGTACATCAATGGCCACAGCGATGTCGTCGGCGGCGCCGTGATCGCGCGCGACGCCGCGCTCGCCGAGCAGCTCAAGTGGTGGGGCAATTGCCTGGGTTTGACCGGCGCGCCGTTCGACAGCTTTCTCACCCTGCGCGGCTTGCGCACGCTTGGCCCGCGCCTGCGCGCGCATTGCGAAAACGCCGCACGCATCGCCGCGCTGCTCGATGCGCATACTGCCGTGACGCGCGTGTATTGGCCGGGGCTCGCCGATCATCCGGGGCATCTACTCGCCGCGCGCCAGCAGACAGGCTTCGGTGCCATGCTCAGTTTCGAGCTGGCCGGCGGCGTGGAAGCGATCGCCGCCTTCGTCGATGGCCTGCAGTTCTTCTCGCTGGCCGAGTCGCTGGGCGGCGTGGAAAGCCTGATCGCGCATCCGGCGAGCATGACCCATGCCTCGATGGCGCCCGAAGCGCGGCGCAATGCGGGCATCAGCGACGACCTGCTGCGCCTGTCGGTGGGCATCGAGGACGGCGAGGACCTGTGCCACGACCTGACCGCAGCCCTGCAGCGCGCGCAGCGCGCCGACAAGCTCAAACCGGTGTGTGCATGAGCGCCGTTCCACGTTCGCTTGCGCCGGCGGTGGCAGACACCGCACTGGTCCTGCTCGGCACGGGTGTCGTTGGCGGCGCCTTGCTCAAGCTGCTTGCCACGCCGTCCGCGGAGCGGCTGTATTTGGTCGGCGCCGCCAATTCAACACGGCAGATCGCCAATCCGCGCGGCATCGTGCCGGCCCAGGTGGTGGCGCAGCTTGGTCAGGCCGAAACCGGTCGCGACGACGCCAGCCTGCTCGCTGCGCTCAACGCCAGCGGCGCGCCGCGCCGCGTGATCATCGATGCCACCGCCTCGTCCGACGAGGCTGCGCGTCACGCGACCTGGCTTGCCGCGGGCTATCACGTCGTCAGCGCGAACAAGGCCGCCACGGGCGAGGCGCTGGCCGGCTGGACTGCGCTCAGGCGCGCCAGCGAACGCGGCGGTGTCGCCTATGGCGATGCAGCGACGGTTGGCGCGGGTCTGCCGGTGCTCTCCACGTTGCGCCGCCTGCGCGATTGTGGCGATCGCCTGCTCGCGCTCGATGGCGTGTTCTCGGGGTCGCTGTCGTGGCTGTTCAACCAGTTCGATGGCAGTCGGCCGTTCTCCGACCTGCTGCGCGAGGCGCGCGCGTTCGGCTACACCGAGCCCGATCCGCGCATCGACCTCGGCGGCGCCGATGTCGCGCGCAAGTTGCTCATCCTTGCGCGCACCGCCGGCCATGCGCTGGATGTGCGCGATGTCGATGTGGAAAGCCTGGTGCCGAAGCAGCTGCGCACGCTGCCGCTGGATGAATTCCTGTCGCGCCTGGACGAGTTCGACGGTGTGCTGGCCCGGCGCCAGCACGAAGCTGCGGCGCAGGGCAAAGTGCTGCGCTTCCTCGCGCGGCTCGACGAGCATGGCCATGCCCGCGTCGGCCTCACCGAAGTCGCCACGACGCATCCGGCCGCGCGTCTGGCGGGTGCCGACAATCTCTTTGCGCTCACCACCCAGCGTTATCGGGCGCAGCCCTTGGTGATCCAGGGCGCGGGCGCCGGCCCCGAGGTCACCGCGCAGGCCCTGCTGGGCGATGTGCTCGCGCTGCGCGTGGCGCCGTGAGTGCGCTCAGCGTTCGGCCTTGCGGATCTCGATGTCGCCACTGAAGGTCTCGATCTTGATCTCGCCGCCGGCACTTCCCAGTTGCAGCTCGAGATGGCTGCCGGGACCGTGATCGGGCTTGCTGGCGGCACCAAAATCGCTGCGGATGTCGCCACTGAAGGTTGATGCGTCCAGCTTTGCCGAGACACCTTCGGGCAAACGCAGATTGATATCCCCGCTCATCGATTCAACATCGATCTCGGCATTGCTGGCGGGCACGCCGCGAAGCTTGATGTCGCCCGAGACACTGTCAGCCGACAGCCGCTGATAGCCGCCATTGTCAGCGTCGATGTCGCCAGACACTGTTTCGAAGTGGATCTCGCCGCCGAGACCGCGGCTGAGGATGCTGCCCGAAACGGTCTCCACGTGCGTCTTGCTGGCCTTGCCGTTGATTTCGACGCTGCCGCTGATGCTGTCGACTTCTAGTTCGCCGGCACCACTGTCCAGCCGCAGCTTGCCGCTTACCGAATTCACCGAGAGGCTACGGCCATTGACCTCGCTCAGATCGACATTGGCGCTCACCGTTTCGAGTTTGAGTTGAGCGTTGCGCGGCACCTTGAGTTCGAGGGTGGTGTCGCCCATCGCGGTGTCGGCGCCCCAGCTGAACCAGCTTGTGCTGCCGGGGGCTTCGACCTTGATCTGCAGATGCGCGGCGTCGCCTTCGATGCTCAGGCCCTTGGCGCGTGCGCCGAGCGTGCCGCTGATCGCGACTTCGTCCTTGTCCCAGCCGTGGACGCTGATCGAGCCCTTGATGTTGGAGACATCGATGCGTGCATCGGAATTGACCGGGCGCGTCTGATTGATCTGGGTCTGCGCGCTGGCAAGTCCGGCCACGAAAAGAAACGGCAGGATGAGCGGGAATGCGATGGCTTTCATGGGCTTGGGCTCCGTGGTGGGTCAGCCGGTCTGGTGGCCGAATTGTTCGAGTCGATCACGTCGCGTCTGCGTGCGCTTGAGCAGATCGCGCAACAATGGATGATCCGGATCGATGCGCAGTGCCTGCTCGATCTGTGCCTGTGCGGCGTCGAGCACGATCGCGCCGGCGAGCAGGCGCGGATCCTGATTCGGCGCCTGACTGCGGGCAAGCGGGAAGGTGCTTGGCAGGTCGACCGACGGCGTCACGTCCGCCGCCAGCCAGCGATGCGCAAGGGCAGCGGCGGCCAGTGCCAGCGGCAGGCAGGCAGCCAGCGCCAGCGCGGGTCTGTGCCAGGCACGTCGGCGTGGCCGCTTGCTGTCCGGAGCGCTGATGCGCTGGGCGATCGCCGGCCACGGATCGTGTTGCGGCTGGCGTTCGATGCGCATTGCTTGCAGCTGCCGTTGAAGCTCGAGCTCGTTCATGGCTTGCCTCTCGTCGCGGCAGGCGCGGCGTGATTGTCGAGCATGGCGCGCAGCAAGCTGCGCGCCCGGTGCAGTTGCGCTTTGGACGAACCCACGGCCATGCCCAGTTCGCGGCCGATTTCCTCGTGCTTCCAGCCTTCGACATCATGCAGCACGAGCACCGCGCGCGCGCGCGGTGGCAGGTTCGCCACCGCCTGTTCGAGATCGGCGCGCTCACCGGCGCAAAATGGCTGATGACTGCCGCCGCAGGCTTCGAGCAGGGCTTCGTCGCAAACTTGCTCCGGCGGTTCGCGGCGCAGGTCCATCAAGGCGATGTTGACCGCGAGCCGATGCAGCCAGGTGGCGAACGCGCTCTCGAAGCGGAAGCCGGGCAGGCTCTGCCAGGCACGCACGAAGGCCTCCTGGGTGAGGTCCTCGGCGCGCGCGCCGTTCATGCCGCAGATGCGCCACACCACGCCGTGCACGCGCGCGACGTGACGACGATACAGGCTTTCGAAAGCGCGCAGGTCGCCGGCCGCCGCGAGGCGCGCCAACCGCGCATCGTCATCGCCGGCTTGGTGGTCCACCGCGGCTTGGCTCATCGGCATCGGCAAGGTCAGGCAGGCGTTCATCTTGCCAGCTTGGATGCGGATGCGAGGCCGCGGGTTTAAACGGCCCGCAATCAGCCGGCGGCAGATGGTTCGGCAAAGTCACTCGCCGGCAGGTGCTCGCGCAGCAGTGCGGCCGCGCCGGCCAGCGGCCCGGCGTAACGCCGCCAGGCGCCGATCGAGCGGGCATGCAGCGGCTGGCGCACCTGCGAGGTGCTGGCTGTTGCCGACGGCGCGGCGTTGCGTGCAAGTTCGGCGCACGCCGGCTCGAACGGCAGGCCGCAGAACCCGAGCGCGTCGCGCATGACCCGCTCAGGTTCGCCTACCAGGTCCTCATAGCGCACTTCGTGGATCGCGCCGGGCATGACCTCGTGCCAATGGGCGAGCAAGTCGCGGAAGCGCACGATGTGCGCCGCTGTTTCCAGCGGATCGTAGCTGTAGGGATAGAAATCGCCTGCGAACAGTTCCTTGAGATTGGACAGGCAGCTGTCGAGCGGATCCCGCACGAGGCAGATCATCTTCGCCTGCGGCAATGCCTTGTGGATCAGCCCGGCATGGAGGAAGTTGCGCGGGAACTTGTCGATCAGATGGGTCGATCCCGCGGCGCGCCAGTCGGTGCGCTGCAGATAGCCGCGGCCGAGGGCGCCGAAGTCGATCGTCCTGCAGGCTTCGAGCAAGCGTGGGTCGAGCAGCTCGGGCGTGCCGAAATCGGCCTCCCAGCACAACTGCAGATGGAAGTCGTTGAGCTCCCCCGCGCTTGCCACGCCAGTGTGGTTGCCGAGCAGGCGCTCGAACACGGTGGTGCCGCTGCGCGGCAAGCCAAACACGAACACCGGCGTGCAGGCACTGGCTTCGGCCGGAGCGCTGGCGTTGACGAACTGCGCATCGCACAGCGCCTTGACCGCCGCGAAACCGGCTTCCTCGCGAGCGCCGTCCCAATCTAGCCTGGCGCGCTTGGCGCGCATGCCTTCGGCGAGTGCGTTCCAGGCGTTTTCAACATCGCCGGCGGCATCGAGCTGGATGAACAGTGCGTACTGCAACATCGCATACTGCAGACTGTCGGTTTGCGCGCGGGTGAGCGCGGCGCGGATGCGCGCAAGCTGGCCGGCGGCGTCGGCGTGGGGGTCGTGGCCGGCGAGCATGAGCATCGCCGCGGCATAGTCGGGCGCAAGCGCAAGGCAGCGCTCGAATTCGGCGGTGGCCTCGGCGCCGCGCCCGAGGTGGCGCAGGGTGGTTGCCCGCGTGTAACTGAGCATCGGCGTCGGTGCGTGGCGCGCAAGCGCCAGATCGAGCAACTGCAGCGCATCGCCGTGGCGGTCGGCCAAGCCCAGGCATTGAGCAAGCAGGGCAGCTTCGTCCGGGTGCGTCGAAACGCGCGACCAACCCGCGCGTTCGATGATGTGCGTGGCAAATCGCGTTTCACCAAGCGCCTGCAGGTGGTGGGCAAGTTCGTTGAGGCCCTCGAAACGGCCGCTTTCGCGCATGCCCAAGGCAGCCGAGCGGGCATGCTCGACCGCGGTGCGGAATTCGCCATTGGCGTTTGCCGCCGAGGACAGCGCAAACCAGGCCATCGGGTGGGAACGGTCTATTTCGACGACCGCGGCAAATGCGGCGAGCGCATTGGCGTAGTCGGCGTTGCGCATGCATTCGTTCGCGCGCTGCCAATGGCGGGCGACTTCGGCTTGGGGATTGGTCACGGTTCGAACCTGATGCGAAAAAGGAAACCGCGGCCGCGCGCGCCTGCGCACGGCCGGGAGCGGATCATTTTGACGCGACGGCGCTCAGGATGCGACTGCAGCGTGCTTCGGCGGTGCCTGCTCGCTGGCCAGTGCCGCGGCGACGCGGCGCTGTTCCGCGTGCAGGCGCGCTGGGGTGTGCGTGCCGAAGGAGTCGAGATAGCGGCCGATGTCCTCGACTTCGGCGGCCCAGCGCGGGACGTCGATCGCAAGCAACTCATCGAGCGCGCCTTCGCGCAGGTCGAGGCCCTGCGTATGCAGATCCTGCGCGCGCGGCAGCAGGCCGATCGCGGTTTCCTGCGCGCCGGCACGGCCCTCGCAGCGTTCGATGATCCACTCGAGCACGCGCAGGTTCTCGCCGAATCCCGGCCACAGGAACTTGCCATCGGCACCCTTGCGGAACCAGTTGACGTGGAAGATCTTCGGCAGCTTCGCGCCGGCCTTGTCGAACGAGAGCCAATGCGCGAAGTAGTCGCCGTAGTTGTAGCCGCAGAATGGCTTCATCGCCATCGAGTCGCGCCGCATCACGCCGACTGCGCCAGTTGCCGCGGCGGTGGTTTCCGAGCCCATTGCGGCACCGACGAGCACGCCATGCGCCCAGTCGCGCGCCTCGAACACCAGCGGCACCAGCGAGGGCCGGCGACCGCCGAACACGATTGCGCTGATCGGCACGCCCTGTGCGTCCTCGGCCTTGGGTGACCAGCTGGGGGCCTGTTTGGCCGAGACGGTGAAGCGCGAATTGGGGTGTGCGGCCGGACCATTGGCGGGATCAAAGGGACGGCCTTGCCAGTCGGTGACCGGTGCGCCTTCCTTGAGGCCTTCCCACCACGGCTGCATGTCGGTGGTGACCGCGACATTGGTGTAAATCGTGTCGCGCTGGATCGAGGCGAGCGCATTGGGGTTGGTGCCGTGGTCGGTGCCCGGCGCGACGCCGAAGAAACCGGCCTCGGGATTGATCGCGTACAGACGCCCATCGGCGCCGGGTCGCATCCAGCAGATGTCATCGCCGATCGTCCACACCTTCCAGCCGGCCTGACGATAGCCTTCGGGCGGAATCAACATGGCCAGGTTGGTCTTGCCGCAAGCCGATGGAAAAGCGGCGGCAATGTAATGGGTCTGCCCCTGCGGGTTCTGGATGCCGACGATCAGCATGTGTTCGGCGAGCCAGCCTTCGCTGCGTGCCTGCCACGAGGCGATGCGCAGCGCATGGCATTTCTTGCCGAGCAGGGCATTGCCGCCGTAGCCCGAGCCATAGGACTTGATCGTGAGTTCTTCGGGGAAGTGCATGATGAAGCGGCGCTCGGGATCGAGTTCGCCGGTCGAATGCAAACCCTTGACGAAGCTGCCTTCGCGCTCGATGCGCGCGAGTGCCGCGCTGCCCATGCGCGTCATGATGCGCATGTTGGCGACCACGTACGGCGAGTCGGTGATCTCCACGCCGCAACGAGACAGTGGCGAGTCGATCGGGCCCATGCAGTAGGGAATCACGTAGAGCGTGCGGCCTTTCATGCAGCCGGCGAACAGCGCGTCGATCTTGGCATGGGCCTGGACCGGCTCCATCCAGTGATTGTTGGGACCGGCATCGGCCTGGTTTTTCGTGCACACCAGGGTCAGGTGCTCGACGCGGGCGACGTCCGATGGATGCGAGCGGTGCAGGGTGCAGCCCGGGTGGGTGCTCTGATTGAGTTCGATCAAGGTGCCATCGGCGAGCATCTGCGCGCGCAGGGCGGCGGCCTCGGCATCGGAGCCGTCGCACCAGTGGATCTGGTCGGGTTGGGTGAGGTGGGCGACGTCGTCGACCCAGCGGTTGAGCGCTTCGAGTGTGCTTGGCATTGGAATGGCGCGAAATGACTCGCGCGACAAATCAGGACAGGGGACGGTAACGAGCAGCCCCGGGCAATGCAAGGCGGGGCGCGACAAAGGCAGGATTGGCGCGCTAGCGCGGGATCAGGGTGGCGATGAAATCGCGAATGTAGTCCTCGAACTCCTCATGCGTCATGCGTGGTTGGCCGATTTGGGCGAGCTGAACGAAACCGACATAGGCCGAGAACGCAAGCCGCGCACGGTTTGCCGCGGTGTTGGCATCGAAGCCCGCATGGCGGAAGGCTTCGGTGAGGAAGGCGATGCGCCGCGCCGAGACGCGCTCGACCAGCGGGCCGACCAGGGGCTGGTCGAGCGTGCGGAACAGGGCTGCGAACACCGCATGCGACTGGCGCTTGCGACTGACCTGACGGATCAGCTCGCGCAGGCGCTCGCGTGGGTCGGCAACGGCGGCGGCGGGTGCGATCACCTGATCTTCGTCGCTTTTCTCCCAGCGCTCTATCGCGGCCTGGATCAGGGCCTCGCGGGTGGGGAAATGCCAGTAGAAGCTGCCCTTGGTCACGCCCAGACGCCGCGCGAGCGGCTCGACCGCAACCGCGGCAAGGCCGCTTTCGGCGAGGGCCTCGAGCGCGGCCAGTTCCCAGTCCTGCGCGTTGAGGCGTGCCTTGGGTTCGGATTTGCGGGTCTTGCGGAGCATCATTGCAGTGTGCCGCAGCCTCGCTGCCTGCGAAAGACCGCAATGTGACTCGACACGCTTTGCTGCAATTAGATTGACAGCTCGAAATCGGCAATCCCATACTGTGCCGTATGGTGCATTCCTGCCCGTGATTCCTCGATGCGGAGGGCCGCGTGATGATCGTGCTGATTCCTTTCCTGTGTGGTGTGGTGGCGCTGCTGGTGGCTGCGTATCTGCGCATGCGCCTGCCGCTGTGGTCGCTGATGACGGCGGTGGTGATCGTGGCCGCGGGCTGGTTCGCCAACGCGGGGTTCTGGGCAACTGCCTTGCCGCTCGTTGCGCTGGGCCTCGTGGCGCTGCCGCTCAACCTGCCGCGGTTCCGCCGCACACGCCTGTCCGCGCCGCTGCTCGCGTTGTTCCAGAAAGTCACGCCGCAGCTGTCGGAAACCGAGCAAGTCGCGCTCGATGCGGGCACGGTTGGCTTCGAGGGTGAGCTGTTCAGCGGCAAGCCCGACTGGCGCAAGCTGCTCGACCAGCCCAGGCCGCAGCTTTCTGTCGAGGAGCAAGCCTTCCTCGATGGCCCGGTCGAAGAGTTGTGCGGGATGATCAATGACTGGCAGATCAGTCACGAGCTGGCCGACCTGCCGCCCGAGGTCTGGGACTTCCTCAAGCAGCATCGCTTCTTCGGCATGATCATTCCCAAGGCCTATGGCGGCCTGGGATTCTCTGCGCTTGCGCATTCGATGGTGCTGCAGAAGATCGCCGGGCTTTCCACCACGCTGTGCTCGACCGTGGCGGTGCCCAATTCGCTCGGTCCGGGCGAGCTGCTCGTCCATTACGGCACGCAGGAACAGAAGGACTACTACCTGCCGCGGCTCGCCGATGGCCACGAGATTCCCTGCTTTGCGCTGACCGGCCCGTATGCGGGTTCCGATGCGACCTCGATTCCCGACTACGGCATCGTCTGCATGGGGGAATGGGAAGGCGCGCGCGTGCTCGGCGTGCGACTGACATTCGACAAGCGCTACATCACCCTGGCGCCGGTGGCGACGATCGTGGGCCTGGCCTTCCGCATGCACGATCCCGAGCACCTGCTCGGCGATGTCGATGATCTGGGCATCACGCTGGCGCTGTTGCCGCGCGACACCAAGGGTCTGGAAATCGGTCGTCGCCACATGCCACTCAACAATCCGTTCCAGAACGGCCCGGTGCGCGGCAAGGACGTATTCGTGCCGCTCGCGCAATTGATCGGCGGGCCCGAGATGGCCGGCCACGGCTGGCGCATGCTGGTCGAGTGCCTGTCGGTCGGGCGTGCAATTTCACTGCCGTCCAACACCAGTGGCGGCGCCCGCTTCGCGGTGGCCGCGACCGGCGCCTACGCGCGCGTGCGCAAGCAGTTTGGCCTGGCGATCGGTCGCTTCGAAGGCGTCGAGGAAGCGCTCGCGCGGATTGCCGGCTACACCTACCAGATCAGCGCCTTGTCACTGGAAACTGCCGCGGCGGTCGATCGCGGTGAGAAACCCTCGGTGCCTTCGGCGATCGCCAAGTACCACGCCACCGAGCGAGCGCGTGAGGTCGCCAAGGATGCGATGGACGTGCATGGCGGCAAGGGCATCGTGCTCGGGCCGGGCAACTGGCTCGGTCGCGGCTGGCAGGGTGCGCCGATCGCGATCACGGTCGAAGGCGCCAACATCCTCACGCGCAGCCTGATGATCTACGGTCAGGGCGCGATCCGTTGCCATCCCTTCGTGCTCAAGGAAATGCAGGCGCTCAAGATCGCCGATTACGGCGAGCGCCTGCGTGCCTTCGATGCGGCACTGTTCGGCCACATCGGGTTTTCCATTTCCAATGGCGTGCGCAGCTTCGTGCTCGGCTTGTGCATGGCGCGGATCGGCAGCGTGCCGGGCACCACCTACACGCGCCGCTACTACCGCAAGCTCAACCGCTATGCGGCGGCGCTCGCGCTGGTGTCCGATGTCTCGATGCTGGTGCTCGGCGGCAAGCTCAAGTTCAAGGAAAAGCTCTCGGCAAGGTTGGGCGATGTGCTGTCCAACCTCTACATCGCCAGTGCGATGCTCAAGCGCTTCAATGACCAGGACAATCCGGTCAACGATCAGCCGCTGCTGGCCTGGGGCATCCACGACAGCATGTATCGCATGCAGGAGGCGCTCGATGGCGTGCTGCGCAACTTCCCGTTGCGGCCGGTGGCATGGTTGCTGCGCATGCTGGTGTTCCCGCTCGGTCGTCGCGAAGTGCCGCCGTCCGATCGCCTGGGGCGCCGGGTCGCTGCGATCATCGCTGCGCCGGGCGAGGCACGCGCGCGCCTGCTCGGGCCGATCTACCTCACGCCCAGCGCGAACAATCCGGTCGGTCGCATGAACGCGCTGCTGCCCGACGTGATTGCCGCCGAGCCGATCGAACGCAAGTTCCTCAAGGCGGTCAAGGCTGGCGAGCTCGCGGGCTACGACTACGACAGTCAGCTCGCCGATGCGCTCGCCAAGGGCGTGCTCGACGCGGCCGAACATGCGCTGCTGGCGCGCGTGCGCAAGGCCAGCTTCGAGTTCATCTCGGTCGATGACTTCGATGCCGAAGAACTCGTTGCCGGCGCACGCGGCAGGGCCAGGCGTGATTTGCGGCCTGCAGCCTGAACCCGGTCCCGGCGGCCGCCACTGCGGTTGCCGGAAGCCGTGCGCTCAGGGCAGCAGCGCGGATGCGTGATGGCGCAGGTGATCGGCGATGAAGCTCTGCACAAACCAGTAGCTGTGGTCGTAGCCGGCATGCACGCGCAGGGTCAACGGCTGCCGCGCGACGCGCGCGGCTGAATCGAGGCGCCAGTACTGCAACTGGGTGTCGCGGAACTTGTCGGCCTGTCCCTGATCGATCAGCGCCGTGCCCGGAAAACGCTGGCGATCTTCGATCAGGGCCACCGCATCCCAGGCGCGCCAGAGTTTGCGATCCTCGCCGAGATATTTGCGCAACGCCTTGTGACCCCACGGTACCTGACTCGGTGCAACGATCGGCGCGAACGCCGATACCGAGCGGTAGCGGTGCGGCAGCTTGAGCGCGATCGTGAGTGCGCCGTGGCCGCCCATCGAATGCCCGCAAATCCCGGCACGTTCGATGTCGAGCGCGGGAAAGTGCGTGCCCAGCAGGTAAGGCAGCTCCTTGGTGAGGTAGCTGAACATGCGAAAGCGCGGCGCGAATGCCGGCGTGGTCGCGTCGAGATAGAAGCCTGCGCCTTCGCCGAACTCCCAATCGCCGGTGGCGCCCTCGATGCCGGTGTCGCGCGGGCTGGTGTCTGGCGTGACGAGCGCGATGCCGAGCTGCGCGGCAATGCGCTGTGCGCCGGCCTTGATCGCGAAGGTTTCCTCGTTGCAGGTGAGGCCGGCGAGGAAATACAGCACCGGCGCGCGCTGACCGCGCGGCAGCGGCGGCACGTACACACCAAAGCGCATGCAGCCGCCGGTCTCCAGTGAATCGTGCCGATAGAAGCCCTGCTCGCCGCCGAAACAGCATTGTTCGGAAATGGTGTCGATGCTCATGGTCTTGCTTTGGGCAACTGCAATGCGTGGCGTGAGTGGGGTGGGGGCAACGGTGACGGCTTGCCTTGGGCTACTCTACCTGCGCTTGCCCATTTGCAGAAATCCAATGCCCTATACGCCGATCCTCGCCACCCTGGGTTACGTGCTCTCACCCGATCGCAGGCAGGTACTGATGATTCACCGCAATGCCCGCCCCGACGATCCGCATCTGGGCAAGTACAACGGTCTGGGCGGCAAGCTCGATCCACTGGAGGACGCAGCTGCGGGCATGCGCCGCGAGATTGGCGAGGAAGCCGGCATCGAATGCACGCAGATGCAACTGCGTGGCACCTTGAGTTGGCCGGGATTCGGCAAGCAGGGCGAGGATTGGTTCGGTTTCATTTTTCTTGTCACGCAGTTCCGCGGCACGCCGCTGGCACACAATGCCGAAGGCACGCTGGAGTGGATCGAGCGGGAACGGTTGGACGAGCTGCCAATGTGGGAAGGCGATCGCCACTTCCTGCCGCTGGTGTTCGATGACGATCCGCGCCCATTTCACGGCGTGATGCCCTACCGCGATGGCCGCCCGCAAGCCTGGAGCTATTCGCGCGTCTGAGTCGGGTTGCGTTCGGCCAGTCGCGCCGCGGTCCAGCCGATGCGCGCCGAACAGGCGGCTGCAATCACGGTGAGTGCGGCGACCAGCGGCAGGCTCGCGCCGAGCGCGCGCACACCGTTGAGCCCGCTGGTGACCACCACGTCGCCGAATCGCCAGACCGAGGTGTCTATGAAGTTCTTGGTCTTGTAGCGCGTTTCGGCATCCACGCGCGTATACAGCGAGTCGGAGGCGGGCTTGAAGATGCCGTAGGCGCTCGCGCGGGTGAGCACCGCGACGGCGGCGATCCACGCGCCACCAAAAACCGCGAACAGGCCGAGCATGACCGCCTTGACCAGGCCGTCGAGCACCAGCGGCGCGCCGGGGCCGAAGCGCACCATCAAGGCGCGCGTGACGCCGATCTGCAGCAACATTTGCAGTACATTGGTGGACAAGTCGATGTTGGCCTGAAAGTTGATGCGCGCCTCGCGCGTGAGATTGACCGCGCCGTTGTAGTCGGCGAGCAGGGCATAGATCACCGTGCCCACGGCGTCGCCGAGCAGCATGAGCAGCGCCATGCGCCGCATCAGAGGCGACTTGAAGGTCTCAACCGCGCCGGCCAGAAAGCCGCCACCGATGATGCGTTCATCGCGGCGCTCGTCACCGGCGACCGGATGACGCCGGCCCCAGTCGGCGAGAGCCATCATCGCAAGGATCGCCGCGCCCAACAGCAGCGCCGATACCACCAGCAGGCCGCTGACACCGAGCTGTTGATTGAGCAATTTGGTGAGCAGCGGGCCGACGATCGCGCCGATCGCGCCGCCCAGCGCAATCACCGGGAACAGGCGATGCGCCTGCTCGGCATCGAACAAGTCCGCCATGAAACTCCAGAACACCGCAACCACGAACAGGTTGAACACGCTGATCCAGACGAAGAAGGCCGAGCCGAGCAGGCGTGCGCCGATCGCATCCTGCATCTGGAACAAGGGGATGAAGGCGATCGTGCCAAGGATGAAGAAGAGATACACCAAGGGCACGAACACGCGGCGCGGAAAGCGCGCGACCAGTGCGCCGAACGGCGGCGCCAGCAGCAGGGTGGCGACGAAGGTGGCGAGATAGAAGATCGGCAGCGCAGTCGAGCCGACCGCGGCGGACAGCTGGTCGCGCACCGGCCGCAGCACGTAGTAGGCCGCCAGCACGCAGAAGAAATAGACGAAGGCGACGACGACGGCAAACCATTCGTGACGCGCAATGGCTGGGGTCTTCGGCAAGGCTCGGGGCATCCGTGGCGAAACGACCGCGCAAGCCTAGCATGCGTGTCGCGCCATCTCGCGCATCGCTATCATCGGCAGATGATTGCAAGGGTTTCCGCGCTTCACGTCTATCCGATCAAGTCCTGCGCGCCGTGGACGGTGGACGAGGCCGTGGTCGGGCCGCGCGGATTCGATGGCGACCGGCGCTGGATGGTCGTCGATGCGCAAGGTCGCTTCATCACCGCGCGCAAGCAGCCGCGCCTGGTGCTGATCCGCGCCGAGGCGGCGGGCGCAGGCTTGCGCCTGCAGGCACCGGCGATGCCATCGCAGCGGCTTCACGCTGCGCCCGACTTGCCGCGCATCAGCGCGCAGGTGTGGGAAAGCACGGTGCAGGCGCAGGCGGGCTGTCCCGAAGCCGATGCCTGGATCAGCCGATTTCTCGGGCAGAGCGCGCGCTTCGTGCACATGGATGCGGCCTGCGTGCGGTCCGTCAGTGCCGACTATGGCGACGAAGGCGATGAAGTCAGTTTTGCCGATGGCTTTCCGCTGCTGCTGATTTCGCAAGCCGCGCTCGACGGACTCAACGAGAGGCTTGCCATGCCGGTGCCGATGCTGCGCTTCCGTCCCAGCCTCGTCGTTGCCGGCACCGCGCCGCATGCAGAGGACGATTGGTGCCGGATCCGCGTCGGTGCGATCGAGTTCGACGTGGTCAAGCCATGCACGCGTTGCGTGTTCACCACGGTCGATCTCGAACATGGCACGTTCGATCCCGCGGGCGAACCACTCAAGACGCTGATGGGGTATCGCCGCACGCCCAAGGGTGTGCGCTTCGGCCAGAACCTGATCCCGCGCGGTCGCGGCGTGCTGCGCGTCGGCGATGCCGTGGAGGTGCTGCAATGATGGCGATCCGTATTCGTCGACAGCCGCGCTGCCTGCGGCAAGAACGGCTGGTGCAGTGCGATGGAGCCTTTGCTCTAGCGCGTCGCAATATGCTCGAAGCAGTCCTGTGACGGAATCGCCCATGACCTACGACTACCTCATCGTCGGCGCCGGCTCAGCCGGTTGCACGCTCGCCAATCGCCTGAGCGAAAACCCGGCCAAGCGCGTGCTGCTGCTGGAAGCCGGCGGGCGCGACTGGCATCCCTTCATCCACATGCCTGCGGGGCTGGGCAAGCTGGTTTCCAACCGTCGCATCAATTGGGACTACCTCACCGAAGCCGAGCCCAATCTCGAAGGCCGGCGCCTGTGGTGGCCACGCGGCAAGGTGCTCGGCGGATCGAGCTCGATCAACGCGATGTGTTACGTGCGCGGCGTTGCTGCCGACTACGCGCGCTGGGCCGAGCAGACGGGTGATCCGCGCTGGGGCTGGGACAGCGTGCTGCCGGTGTTCAAGCGCAGCGAAGGCAATGCGGAGGGCGCCGATGCCTGGCATGGCGCCGATGGTCCGCTCACGGTGTCGCCGCTGCGCCACCACAACGTGCTGTCGCGGGTTTTCGTCGATGCTGCGTGCGCCGCCGGTTTTGTCGGCAACCAGGATTTCAATGCGGGAGCGCAGGATGGTTTCGGCTTCTACGCAGTAACCCAGCGCAACGGTGCGCGCTGCTCGGCCGCGGTGGCCTATCTGCGCCCGGCGCTTGCGCGCGGCAACCTCGTCGTGCACACCCATGCGCAGGCCACGCGCGTGCTGCTCGACGGCGCGCGTGCGGTCGGTGTCGAGTATCGGCGTGGAGGGCAGCTCGAACGCGCCGAGGCCGGTTGCGTGATCCTCGCCGGCGGCGCGATCAATTCACCGCAACTGTTGCAGCTTTCGGGGATCGGACCGGCCGACGCGCTGCGCGGCCACGGCATCGAGGTCGCGCATGAATTGCGCGGCGTCGGCGCCAATTTGCAGGATCATCTCGACATTTGCACCCTGGTCGGTTCGACCCAGCCGGTGACCTACGACAAGGTCAACGATCTCGCGGTGGCGCTGCGTTTCCTGTTGCGCCGCGATGGCATCGGCACTTCGAATGTCGCCGAGGCCGGCGGTTTCGTGCGCTCGCGCCTGGCGAGCGACGAGCGCTGCGACCTGCAGTTTCATTTCGTGCCCGCGATGCTCGACAACCACGGCCGCAACCGCCTGCCCGGCAATGGTTACACCGTACACGCCTGTTTCCTGCATCCGCACAGTCGCGGCACGATCAGCCTGCTCAGCGCCGATCCGCTGGCGCCACCGGCGATCCGCCCGAACTACCTGGGCGATGCCGAAGGCTTCGATCTCAAGATGCTGATCGAAGGGGCACGCATCTCGCGGCACATCCTCGCCCAGGCGCCATTTGATGCCTTCCGTGGTGCGCCGATCCTTCCCGCGGCGGGCGTGGAGAGCGATGCCGACTTCGAAGCCTTCATCCGGCACAAGGCCGAGACGATCTATCACCCGGTCGGCACCTGCCGCATGGGCCGCGCCGACGATGACGAGGCCGTGGTCGACAGCGAGCTGCGCGTGCGCGGCATTGACGGCCTGCGCGTGGTCGATGCCTCGGTGATGCCCGAACTCATCACCGGCAACACCAATGCGCCGACGATCATGATCGCCGAGCGCTCGGCGGATTTGTTGCTGGCTGGGTGACGGCAAGACGAGTCGAATTCCGATCGACCCGCCCCCGCGACGCGCAGCTACAGCGCGGCGGTCAGCTCAGGCACGAGCTGGAACAGGTCACCGACCAGACCGAAGTCGGCGACCTCGAAGATCGGCGCTTCGGCGTCCTTGTTGATCGCGACGATGGTGCCGGCATCCTTGATGCCGGTGAGGTGCTGGATCGCACCGGAAATGCCGATCGCGATGTACAGCTCGGGTGCGATGATCTTGCCGGTCTGGCCGACCTGCAGGTCGCTGGGCACGTAGCCGGCATCGACCGCGGCGCGCGAGGCGCCCACGGCCGCGCCGAGCTTGTCGGCCAAGGCGTAAATGATCTTGAACGCATCGGACGAGCCGAGCGCGCGACCACCGGAGACGACCTTGGCGGCGCTTTGCAGGTCGGGGCGATCGCTCTTGCCACTGCTGAGTTCGACGAAGCGCGTGTGCGTGGGCAGGGCCACGTCGAGCGCGAGCGCCTTGATCGGCGCGGCGCCTGCGCCTTGGCCGGCGGCGGCATACGAGGCGGTGCGCACGCTGCCGACGAGGATCCGATCGCCGGGTGCGCTCACGGTGATGATGGCGTTGCCGGCATAGATCGGGCGCTTGAAGCTGTGTGCGCCTTCGACTGCGCAGATGTCCGAGACCTGGGCCACGCCGAGCAGGGCGGCGACGCGTGGCAGCACGTCCTTGCCGAAGGTGGTCGAAGGTGCGAGCAGGTGGCTGTAGCCGTCCTTCGCCGCTGCGGCGATTTGCGGGGCGTAGATCGCCGCGAGTGCATGCGCATTCTCGCTGCGTGCGATCGTGAGCACGTTCGAGACGCCATCGATCTGCGCGGCCTGCGCGGCGACGGCAGCTGGGTCCGCGGCGAGCACGAGCACGTCGATTGCTTCGGCGCCGATCTGTTTGGCGCAGCTCACGCAGCGCGCGGTGCTCGAATTGAGAGTGCCGTCGAGATGTTCGGCGACGATCAGGATCTTGCTCATCACACCAACCCCTTGCTCTTGAGTGCCGAAACCAGTTCGGCAACGTCCTTCACCATCACGCCCTTGCTGCGCTTGGCCGGCGGCGCGTAATGGGTGGTCTTCAGATGGTCGCCCGATTCGACAGCGAGGCTGGCCAGTTCGATCGTCTCGATTGGCTTGGACTTGGCCTTCATGATGTCGGGCAGCTTGATGAAGCGCGGCTCGTTGAGACGCAGGTCGACGGTGATCACCGCGGGCAGGTCGACTTCGAGCGTCTCCAGCCCGGCATCGACCTCGCGCGTGACGCGCGCGGCATTGCCGTTGACCTCGACCTTGGAAGCGAAGGTCGCCTGCGGGCGATCCCACAGCGCGGCGAGCATCTGCCCGGTCTGGTTGCAGTCATCATCGATGGCCTGCTTGCCCAGCAGCACCAGGCCTGGCTGTTCCTTTTCCACGAGTTTGAGCATCGCGCGTGCGGCGGTCAGCGGCTGGATCGCCTCGGCGGTCACCACATGGATCGCGCGGTTGGCACCCATCGCCAGACCGTTGCGGATGTGGGCCTGGGCGTCAACCGGGCCGATGGTGACGACCACGACTTCGCTGGCGATGCCCTTCTCGCGCAGCCGCAGCGCTTCTTCGAGTGCGATGTCGTCGAAGGGATTGGCCGAGAGCTTGACGCCATCGGTGACCACGCCCGAACCATCGGGCTTGACCTGGATGCGCACGTTGAAATCGACGACGCGCTTGTAGCCGACCAGGATCTTCATCGGAGTACGGACCTCGCTGGATGTCGCGCGGCAACGCGGCCGGCGCAAAGAAGCGGGATTTTAGCGGAAAGCGTGTGACCCGTGCGTTCTGCAACTGCCTGTCCGGCTTGGCAGCGAGAGTTTTCCACAGTTGCCGTGGACAAGCCTGTGGACAAGTCGTGGAACAGAGGCTGACAGCGGGGCCCTGTGCGGGACAGGGAGCAGTGCGCAGAAATCGACCAGCCCGGCGGGCTGCAGGAGGATCGCCAATTGACGTGATCGCTCAGGGCAGCTCGGCGGTCCACGATGCGTTGGCGAACTTGCTCGCGGCCAACGTCGATGCGCGTGCAAGTTCATCCTCGCGCAGGTGATCGTCACGCAAACCGTGGCGTTGGCGGAAGGTGTCGATCATGTGCGCGATGATCGCCTCGCGCGGCAAGCCGGTCTGGCTGCGCAGCGGATCGACGCGCTTGGCCGCGCTCTGCGTGCCCTTGTCGGCGAGTTTCTCGCGGCCGATGCGCAGCACCTGCAGCATCTTTTGCGCGTCGATGTCGTAGGCCATCGTCACGTGGTGAAGCACCGCATTGCCGCGACGTGCCTGCGCCGCGCCGGCGATCTTGCCGATGTGCGAGGTGATGTCATTGAGCGGCTGATACCAGGCCATGATGCCCAGTTCGAGCAGGGCCGCGATCACCCAGGCATCCATCTGCGCATAGGACTGTTCGAAGGACAGGCCTTCGACCAGCGAAAGCGGCGCATAGACCGAATACGTGATCGTGTTGCCGGGTTCGATGAACATCGCGCCGCCACCGCTGATGCGGCGCACGACTTCGATTCCGTGCGCCGCGGCATTGGCGGCATCGACCTCGTTGCGCAGCGACTGGAATCGTCCGATCACCACCGCGGGCCCCGCCCATTCCCAAATGCGCAAGGTGGGTGGTCGCCGACCGGCGGAAACTTCCTCGACCAGCACCTCGTCGAGCGCCATGTGCAGGGCCGGCGCCTGCGGCACGTCGTGGATCAATTGCCACTCATGCTCGCGCCAGTTCGTGCGGGTCACGTGCTGTTCCCGCCATCGATCGCACGGCGCACCGCGATGGCCACCGCTTCGGCGCTGATGCCGAAAGTCTGCACCGGAGCAGACAGCGCCGGACTCACCCGCATGGCCAGTTCCTCGACGCTGGCCGAGTGCGGCGCACCGAGCAAGGCGCAGTCGATGTCCGCCAGCGCGCTGTCGGGTTCGAGAAAGAAGTCGCCGCTGACCTGCACCGCTGCGATCTGCCCGTCGCGCAGGTCGAGGTCGACGACGACCAGTTTGCCGCCGGGCATCTTGTATTCACCGTGCCGCATTGATCGAGTGTACGACATTCAAGACGGGATCCTTGCAGTCGGGTGCGAGGTGGCCGCCGCGATGTCGAAGATGCGGGTGGACGGTCAGCGGCGGGCTCATCACCCTTTACGCGAAATGGCGCCCAAACCAGTCAGGTACGAGCGCCACTGCGGATGAAACACGGAGCGATGCCGCTTGCCGATGGCGGTCAAAGGTTCTGGTAGTTCGGCCCCGAGCCGCCCTCGGGCGTGACCCAGTTGATGTTTTCGTAAGGATCCTTGATGTCGCAGGTCTTGCAGTGCACGCAGTTGGCGGAATTGACCTGCAGGCGCGTGCCGGCCTCGTCCGCGACGATCTCGTAGACGCCAGCCGGGCAGAAGCGCGTACAGGGGTTCGCATATTCGAGCGTGCAGCGCGTGACGCACAGATCGGTGTCGGCCACCTTGAGATGGATGGGTTGATCCTCGTCGTGTTGGGTGGCGGCAAAGTAGACGCCGGCCAGGCGGTCGCGCGGCGGCAGTGCACGCTCCACGTAAGCGGGCTGCTGCGGCGAGGGCGCGTTCGGACCCGGATGCGTGGCCGCGGTCGCGGCGTCGAGCTTTTCCAGCGACGACCAGTCGGCGTGATTGCGCAGCGTCCATGGTGACAGCCCCGCAGTGATCGTCTCCCAGCCGGCGTTGGCCAGACCCAACCACAGGCCCTTGTGGAAGCCGGGGCGGATGTTGCGCACCTTCCTGAGTTCGCTCACCACCGCCGAGCCGCGCAGCGCGGAATCCCAGCCTGCGCTCGCGCCGTGCTCGGCAATGTGCTGCGCGGCGAGCATGCCGGAGCGGATCGCCTGATGCGTGCCCTTGATCTTGGGCACGTTCATGAGGCCCGCGCTGTCGCCGATCAGCATCGCGCCGGGCATCTCCACGCGCGGCAGCGACTGGTAGCCGCCTTCGATCAGCGCACGCGCGCCGGCGCTGATGATGCTGCCGCCTTCGAGCAGTTCGCGGATCATCGCGTGGTGCTTGAATTGCTGGAAGGCTTCCCACGGCCGGAACAGCGGATCGGCATAGTCGAGACCGACCACGAAGCCGATCGCGAGCCGGTCCTGATCGAGCTGATAGAGAAAGCTGCCGCCATAGGTTGCGGAATTGAGCGGCCAACCCAGCGTGTGCATGACCTTGCCGGTGTCGATGCGGCCAGCGGGCACCTGCCACAGTTCCTTGATGCCGATGCCGTAGGTCTGCGGATCGCAGTCCCTGTCGAGCCGGTATTTGGCGATCAGCTGCTTGGACAAGGAGCCACGACAGCCTTCGGCGAGCACCGTGACCTTGGCGCGGATGTCGATGCCCTGGGTGTAGCCGGGCTTGTGTGATCCATCCTTGGCCACGCCCATGTCGCCGATGCGCACGCCGCACACCGCGTCCTTGTCGTCGAACAGGGGCTGCGCCGCGGCAAAGCCGGGATAGATTTCCACGCCCAGCGCCTCGGCCTGCGGTGCGAGCCAGGCGCACAGCGCGCCGAGCGAGACGATGTAGTTGCCGTGGTTGTGCATCTGCGGCGGCGTCATTGGCGACTTCAGCGCGCGCGTGGCATCGCGCAGATACCAGAACTCGTCCTTGGCCACCGGCACGCAGATCGAAGGCGGCGCCTTGCCCCAGTCGGGCAGCAGTTCATTGAGCGGCTCGGGTTCGATCACCGCGCCCGACAGGATCTGCGCGCCCACCGTCGAGGCCTTTTCGATCACGCACACCGACAGTTCGGGCTTGAGCTGCTTGAGTCGGATCGCCAGCGCCAGTCCGGCCGGTCCCGCGCCGACCGTGACGACGTCGTATTCCATGGTGTCGCGCTCGCTCATCGCTGGCTCCGCTGCCGCTGCCTCAATCGGCGAGATTGTCGGCGTTCGCGGCAGACACGGCAACGTCATGGCAGGCCGTGCATAATCGGTTGCCCCGCAACGACAAGAACCCGCGATGTCCGACTTGCCCGACGATCGAACCCTGCGCGGAGCCGCCGCGTTCCAGCAACTGCACTGGCTGGCGAGCGGGCGCATCGACAGCGCGACGCTGACTGCGGCCTGCGTGCAGGCGATCGATGCCGACGCGACGCGGCTCAACGCCTTTCTCGCGCGTGCGCCCGATGCCGGGGCGCAGGCGGCCGACAGCGACGCGCGCCGCCACGATGGCAGCACCATCGGTCGTCTCGATGGCCTGTGTGTGGCGATCAAGGACAACCTCGACGTGGCCGGTCTGCCGACCAGCGCGGGCTTGGCCACGCGGCGCTCGCGCCTTGCCGCGACCGATGCCAGCGCGGTCGCGCGCCTGCGCGCAGCGGGCGCGGTGATCCTCGGCAAGACCAATCTCGATGAGGGGGTGCTCGGAACTTCGAGTCTCAATCCGCATTTCGGTGCCGTGCACAATCCGTGGCGCCTGACGTTGTCGGCGGGAGGGTCTTCCGGCGGATCGGCGGCAGCCGTCGCTGCAGGCCTGTGCAGCTTTGCATTGGGCAGCGATACGCTCGGCTCGGTGCGCATTCCTGCGAGCCATTGCGGCATCTTCGCGCTCAAGCCCACGCATGGCGAGATTTCCACACGCGGTCTGGTGCCGGCCGCGCGCCGCCTCGACTGCGTCGGCATCCTCGCGCGCGCCGCCGAGGATCTGGCGATCGTGTTGCAGGTGCTGGCGCGCCACGATCCGGCCGATCCGCGGTCGCGTCGGCGCCGCGTGCCGTTGGCGATTCCCGACTGGGAACCGGGCCATCTGCGCAGCGCGTTCATCAAGGATCTGCACGCGCTCGGTGTCACACCGCAGGTGCAGGCCGTGTTCGATGCCGCGCTCGCGCAACTGGCTGCGCCGCTGGGCCAGCGTGTCGAAGTCGACTTCAGCGATTTCGATGTCGGCCAGACGCGTCGCGCCGCACTGCTCATCATGGAAGCGGAAATGGCCGCCGAGTTTGCCGATGATCTGGCACTGGGCGGCGAAGCGGTCTCACCGCGCCTGCGCGGCATGCTCGACTACGCCGCGCGCAAGTCGGCGGTCGACTATGCACGCGCCGATCGCTTGCTCGATGCGACCGTGCTGCGCGCACGCCGCGTGTTTGCCGGCATCGACGTGCTGGTCTTGCCGACCGTCACCGACGGCCCGCAAGCGCTTGATGCGCCCGAGCGCGCAAACGACGCCGACCTCACCAGTTTCGCCAGTCTCGCCGGATGTCCCGCGGTGAGCCTGCCGATGGGCAGCTTGCCCGACGGCCGGCCGATCGGCCTGCAGCTGGTCGGTGCGCCGGGCTCGGATCTGTGCCTGATCGAACTGGCGGCGATCTGCGCGGCCACGCTCGATGCCACGCCGCGCTATCCGGTTGTGACCGCTTCCTGACCGGTGCGCGAAAGGGCCCGAGCGGCGGAGCAAGCTCCGCTCTTCGAGGGGGTGGGTTTTTGTAGAGCCGAGCTTGCTCGGCTTGGATGCGCGAAAGCAGCGGAGCACGGCAGCGGAGCAAGCTCCGCTCTACGAGGCGGGGTGCTTTTGTAGAGCCGAGATCCTATGTTCCGTGTCAAGCCGCAATGTCGATTCGGTGATCGTTGGCGAAACGTTGGGCATCGAAGGATTGCGTGGTTTTGCTGAGGCTCCAGACAATGCGTGCCAGCAGGCGCGCGAGGATGTTGTAGGTGGCGGTGGTGCTCAAGCGGCGTTGCCGATAGCGCTCGGCCAGTGGCTTGCCCAGCCGATGTCGAGCGAAGGTCATGGCGGCGAGATAGAGCATTTGGCGGAGCGTGGCATCGCCGCGTTTGGAAAGCACGCGAACACCGACCCTGCGACCGGAGTCATTGGGGCGTGGGTCGAGTCCGGTGCAGGCGACCCATGCGTCGACATGGGCGAGCGGCCAGCGGTGCAGGTGATGGACGAGGCAGGCGGCGACGACGGGGCCGATGCCCGGCACGCTCATCAGGCGTTTGAACAGGGCGGCCTGTTTGCTGGCGAGCATCTGTGCCTGGATGCGCTTGTCCACCTGGCGCAAGGCCTGGCGGGCGGCATCCATCAGGGGACGGAATGCTTCGGTCGGGCCATGCGCGGTGAGCGCCTGGCGCAACTGCGAGAACGCGCGTTGCAAGGCAGCGCGCTGCTGCTGAAGCACATGTGCCACCTGTTGGGCGTCCGTGCGCGGGACATGGGCGTGCAACTGATCGGCTTCCTTGGCGACATAGCGGGCGATCACCGCCGCATCCACCCGGTCGGTCTTGCCGCGCCGCCCGATGCCTTTTGCGTAGTGGCGCACATCGCGCGGATTGAGCACGAACACCGTGTGGTTCGCCGCTTGCGCCAAGCGCACCAGGGTCTCATGGTAGCGGCTGGTGGATTCCGCGCCAATCCGGCTTCCCGCCGGAACCCGCGTCAGCCAGGCGCGAATCGCCGCGGCCCGGTTGTCGATCGATTCCGTCCCTTCCGCCCCGTAGCGCGCCACCACCAACCGCGCCTTGTCCACATCCACTCCGAAAATCCCTGCCTGCGACATCGCGATCTCTCCCAGCTATTGTTGACGGGCTGGGGTGGTACCGCACTCACGTTGGCTTGCCGACATCGGCGATCCAGGTCGCTCGATCCCTTATCGACGTTCAGTGCGGGAAGGGGATGTCTCGGCTCGTCTGTCGGTGCTAGTCCGCAGATGCTTGCTGTTCCGTCCCTCCACCCCGGCGTTTTCATACGCGAAAACGCCGGAGACAGACATACAAGCTTGCTCGGCTCGGGGCGCACGGCAGCGGAGCAAGCTCCGCTCTACGAGGTGGTGGGTTTTGTAGAGCCGAGCTCGCTCGGCTCGGGGCGCACGGCAGCGGAGCAAGCTCCGCTCTACGAGAAGCACGGCAGCGGAGCAAGCTCCGCTCTACGAGAGGCATGGGAGCGGAGCAGGCTCCGCTCACTCCGACGAGCCCGGGCGGGCCCGGATTGCGCGCACGGCCCGCTGTCCATCGAGTTCCACGCACACCCCCGCGCTTGCGGGCAGCGTCGCCAGTGCATGCCGGCTGAGGCGTTCGTAGTGCATGAAAAAGCGCAAGAGCGCGGCCTCGTCCATCGCGCGCGAGGCGCCGCGAGTGCGCAAGCTCTGTTCGGCTTGGCTGCGCCAGCGCCGCGCACGGGCGAAGGAGGGTGCCTGCAACACGAGCAGCCGATCCAGTCGCTGCCACAAGGCCGCGTAGTCGCCCACCAGTTGCGCATTGACCCATTGGCGCCAGTGGCCGTCGCGGTCCTCGCTGCGTTCGAGTGCATTGACGGGTCGGCGCAAGGCGTCGGCATCCTGCGCCGGTATTCCCACGCACCAGCCTTCGAGCAGGATCAGGCGCGGTGCTTGCGTGACGCGGCGCCAGCGAGACGGCGCGAGGCGCGTGTCGCGGCCCTTGTCGAAACGCGGCAGGTGCAGCGGGTGTTTCGGACTGGCTGTGGCCAGCGCATCGAGAGTCGCCGCGAGCAGGAACAGATCATGTGTTCCGGGCACGCCGCGCGTGGCCAGCAGCGGATGGACGCGACGCGCAAGCGCCTGCCGCGCGCCGCGACCCAGATAGAAGTCATCCAGCGACAGCGCCTCGCAGGCGATGCCGAGCCCGCGCGCATGCTCACACAATTGCCGTGCGAGCGTGCTCTTGCCGCTGCCCTGCAGGCCCGAGATACCAACCAGCAAGGGCCGCGCACGGCGTCGCGCCGACGCTGTCCACAAGACGGCGAGCAGATCGTCGAGCAGCGCCTGGGTGAATCGGGTTCGCGTGCTAGCATCGCCGCGCATGAATGCCCCATCAGCCAGCGCCGAATCCTCGGCACTCTACCAAAGCGCACTCGCCACCTTCGGCAGTCTGCTCGAACAGGCGCGGACGGCCGGCGATCCCGAAGCCACTGCAATGACGCTCGCCACCGTGCGCGCAGGCCGACCGCATGCGCGCGTCGTGCTGCTCAAGGGCTACGACGAACACGGTTTCCGCTTCTTCACCAATTACGAAAGCGCCAAGGCCGGCGATCTCGCCAGCGATCCGTGGGCGGCGCTGTGCTTCCACTGGAAAACCCTGCGCGAAGGCGTGCAGGTGCGCATCGAAGGGCGCATCGGAAAGGTTTCAGCCGCCGAATCTGATGCCTATTTCGCCAGCCGCCCACGTGGCAGTCAGCTCGGTGCCTGGGCGTCTCTGCAATCGCAGCCGCTGGCCGCTCGCGCGGAATTCGACACGCGCTATGCGCAATTCGAGGCGCGCTTTGCCGGTGCCGAGGTGCCGCGCCCACCGCATTGGGGCGGTTACCTGCTGGTGCCCGATGCGATCGAATTCTGGTACGGCGCAAACTTCCGTCTGCACGAGCGCCAGCTCTTTCGGCTCGATGCGGCGGGTACCTGGTCGCAGGGCATGCTCTATCCCTGAAATCCATGAACCTGCGCGCCGTCTACCGGGTGAGCGTGGTCGTGCCGGTCGAGCAAATGCAGGCCGTGCTCGATGGCGTGCGCGCGACGTTGCCGCTGCGCGGTGGCAATTACGCCGATTGGGCCTTCATCAGTGCCAGCGGCGAGGAACAGTTTCGACCCTTGGCCGACGCGCGGCCGGCGCAAGGCGTGATCGGCGAGCTCGAGCGCGTTGCGAGTCAGCGCATAGAGTTCTGCATCGAACGCGATGCCGCGCTGCTGTCGGCGCTGGTCGAAGCGATCCGCGCGCACCATCCCTGGCAGGTGCCGGCCATCTTCGTCGACGAGAGCCACGCGCCGCAGTTGTAAGCCTTACGCCGCCTGCGCCAGGCGCATGCCCAGATCGATCAGCGGTGCGATCAGCAAGGCGCGCGCGAGCAGGATTGCGAGGATCACGATCATCGGCGAGAAATCGAGGCCGCCCGGTGTCGGCAGGCGCTTGCGCAGCGGCCGCATGAACGGCTCGCTGAGCTGGTGGATCAGCGGGACCACGGGATTGCTGCGCTCGACATGGATGAACGAGATCAGCACGCGCACCAGCACGATGCCGATATAGAGCATCAACACGAAATCAGCCAGATCGGCGAGCGCCATCACCAACAGGCCGAGCAGGCCCAGATGTTGGCCGAAGATCGTGTAGATCAGGGCGAGCTTGAGCACGCTCAGCAGCCAGGCGATCAGCCAGGCGGCAAAATCGATGCGGCGCCAGCCCGGAATGACTTTGCGCAGTGGCATCAGCAGCGGATTGGTGATCTTGTAGAGGAACTGGCAGATCGGGTTGTAGAAATTCGCCCGCACCGCCTGCAGCAGCGCCCGCAGCACGAACAGGAAGATCGCGATGCCGAAGGCAAAGTCGATGAGGATCTGGGCAGCGTTGGCGAAATATCCCATGACCGTGGTGCGCGAGTGAGCGAGGGGATCAATCGTACTGGGCGGACAAGGTGCCGCCGCGGCGCTGCGCGGCGTCGAGCGCGCGTGCGACCAGGCCACGCAGGTCGCCCGCGGCAAAGGCATCGAGCGCGGCTGCGGTGGTGCCGCCGGGTGAGGTGACGCGCTCGCGCAGCAGGCTGGGCGCTTCGCCCGATTCGACCAGCATGCGCCCGGCGCCCAGGCAGGTCTGCGTGGCCAGTGCCGTCGCCGTCTCGCGCGGCAGACCTTGCGCCACCGCGGCATCGATCATCGCCTCGACCAGCAGGAAGAAGTAGGCCGGTCCCGAGCCCGACAGCGCGGTCACGCTGTCCATGAGTGCTTCGCTCTCGATCCATGCCGTGCTGCCGGCGGCAGCGAGGATGGCCGCGGCCTGTGCGCGCCGGCTTTCGCTCACGTGTGCATTGGCGAACAACCCGCTCGCGCCGGCGCCGATCAGCGCGGGCGTGTTGGGCATCACGCGCACGAGCGGTGTGCCGGCGCCGAGCCAGCGTTCGAACTGGTCGAGGCGGATGCCGGCGGCGATCGAAATGACCAGCGGACGGTGTGCCTCGACGGCGGCAGCGATCTCGGCGCATACCGCCTGCATCACCTGCGGCTTGACCGCCAGCACGAGGATTTCCGCATTCGCGGCGGCAGCGGCCGCGTGCTCATGCACGGCCACGCCGAAATCCTTCGCCAGTGCATCACGCGTGGCGGCATGGGGTTCGGCCACCGCGATCGATGTTGCCTTCACGCCGCCGCGCAGCAGCGCGCCGATCAGGCTGCGCGCCATGTTGCCGCCGCCGATGAAGGCGAGGCGGGTGCTCGAGACAGGGGAAGCGGAAGCTGGGGACATCGGTCGAGACGCCGCGGCAAGGTTCGGGAGCTGGCAAGCATAGCAAGAGCGCGAGGTGACGCCGGTGTGCTTGGCTCACTTGCCGGACGGGTCGAGCGCGCGCGGTTTTGCGAAGCGTTGATGGGATTGCCCACCGAAGTACGTATTGATCGTTGACTGAACGCCAAGGCGATTGCCGGTCGCCGCGGGTCAAATCAACCACAAGCAACGATTCCGGAGTAACCAGGATGCTGCGTCGCCTTGCAATTCCTGTTCTTGGCATGGCCCTGAGCTTGTCCGCGCATGCGGATATCGTCATCGGCAGTTACGAGAGCGGCGAGATACGCGTCTTCGCCGATGAGGCCAATGGCGATGTGGCCCCGATCCGCATCATCGCGGGTGCCGCAACCGGGCTGGGTTCGGCCGCGGGCGGCGCCTTCGACTCCGGCGAGGGCGTACTGTACGTGGCAGATTTCTGGGGGCAGGCGATTCGGGTATTTCCTGCGTATGGCAGCGGCAACCTGGCCCCGCTGCGCGTATTGGACTCGCCCCAACTCGGACAAATGCGAACCGTGGCGCTGGCTCCCGCGCACGACGAGTTGATCACGACCAACTCGGGCTGTTGCCTGGCCATCTACAACATCGGCGCGAGCGGAAGTGTCGGCGCCCTGCGCAAATGGGCCTGGCGCGGCGGCCAGGGCAGCTTGACCGAGCTTGATTACCCAGGCGGTTTCGACTACGCCTCCGCACGCGACGAGATCGTGGTGTCGGATTCGGATCCGGGCCCCGCATATACCCCCAAGATCCTGGTCTTCGACCGCGATACCGGCACGTCGTATTACACCGGCGCGCCCAAGCGGGTCATCAAGGGTGCGCAGACCGGCATGGGGAGCTGGGTAGGCGGTGTCGCGGTGGATGACACCAACGACCGCATCTATGCCGCCTCGATGACGAACAACCCGGACAACACCCGCACCGGGCGCGTCCTCGTGTTCGCCGCCGACGCGGCGGGCGATGCGGCGCCGCTGCGTGTCATCGAGGGCGCCGCGACCCAGTTGAGCGGCGGATCGGGCACGCTGCCGATGGGCGTGGCGATCGACCCGGTCAGGAGTCGGTTGATCGTGAGCTTGACGGACTACAACGATCCCGCAAACAGTGCTCTGCTGGTATTCGCGCTCGACGCCAGCGGCAATGCGGCACCGCTGCAGGTGATCCGCGGCGCGCAAACCGGGCTCGTCAGTCTGGCGCTGCCGATCTGGATGCCTGCGGATGCGATCTTCGACAACGGTTTCGACTGAATCGACTCGATCTCAGTGCGGCGCGGTGCGCGGGCCGAACAATGCGGTGCCGATGCGCACGAGGTTGGCACCTTCGGCGATTGCGAGGTCGAAGTCGTCGGACATGCCCATCGACAAGGTGTCGATCGCGGGATGCTCGACGCGCAGCGCATCGAACAGTGCGCGCATGCGCACGAACGCGGCGCGACGGGTTTCGGCATCGGGTGCAGGTGCGGGGATTGCCATCAGACCGCGCAGGCGCAAAGCGGATTCGGTGGCGATCCGCGCAGCCAGCGCCGCGACTTCACCCGGCGCGCAGCCGGATTTGCTGGCCTCGTCATCGATGTTGACCTGAACCAGCACGTTCAGCGGCTCGCGTCCGGCAGGGCGATGCTGCGCGAGCGGCGCGATCAGCTTGGCGCGATCCAGACTCTGCAGCCAGTCGAAATGCTGCGCGACCTCGCGGCATTTGTTCGACTGCAGTGGTCCGATCAGATGCCATTCCAGCGCCAGGTCGGCCAGCTCGCGCTGCTTGGTCAGCGCCTCCTGCACGTAGTTCTCGCCGAAGGCGCGCTGACCCTGGGCCGCCAGTGCGCGGATCGCCTCGGCAGGCTGGGTCTTGGACACCGCGAGCAGGCGGGCCGGGGTGCGGCCGGCAGCGCGGGCAGCGGCGTCGATGCGTTCGAGGAGGGCTTGGCGGGTGGCTGGGCTGATCGTCATGGTCGAAGGCTGGAAAGATG
The DNA here is from genome assembly GCF_019634815.1 of Dokdonella sp. GTDB lineage: Bacteria > Pseudomonadota > Gammaproteobacteria > Xanthomonadales > Rhodanobacteraceae > Dokdonella_A. Next base: position 72,723 of record NZ_JAHCAP010000014.1, read on the forward strand.
ACTCGTGGCTGAGGCTATACTGCCGCAACCGTGCGCGGGCGCGCCGCAATTGCCATCGAGGGAATCGTCATGGATATCGCTGAACTGCTGGCGTTCTCGGTCAAGAACAAGGCCTCGGACTTGCACCTTTCGGCCGGTTTGCCGCCGATGATCCGCGTCGATGGTGACGTGCGCCGCATCAACATCCCCGCCTTCGAGCACAAGCAGGTGCATTCGCTGGTTTACGACATCATGTCGGACAAGCAGCGGCGTGACTACGAGGAATTCCTCGAGGTCGATTTCTCTTTCGAGATCCCCTCGCTGGCGCGCTTTCGCGTCAACGCCTTCAACCAGAACCGCGGCGCGGCGGCGGTGTTCCGCACCATTCCTTCCGAAGTGCTCACGCTCGAGGACCTGGGTTGCCCACGCATCTTCAAGGAACTCATCGAGCAGCCGCAGGGCCTGATCCTGGTCACCGGGCCGACCGGCTCGGGCAAGTCGACCACGCTCGCGGCAATGGTCGACCACGTCAACAAGAACGAATACGGCCACATCCTCTCGGTCGAGGATCCGATCGAGTTCGTACATACCTCGCAGAAATGCCTGATCAACCAGCGCGAGGTCCATCGCGACACCCACGGTTTCAACGAGGCGCTGCGCTCGGCGCTGCGTGAAGACCCGGACTACATCCTGGTCGGCGAGTTGCGCGACCTGGAGACGATCCGCCTCGCATTGACCGCTGCGGAAACCGGGCATCTGGTGTTCGCGACCCTGCACACCAGCTCGGCGGCCAAGACCATCGACCGCGTGATCGACGTGTTCCCCGCCGGTGAAAAGCCGATGGTGCGCTCGATGCTGTCCGAATCCCTGCGCGCAGTGATCTCGCAGAGCCTGCTCAAGAAGGTCGGTGGCGGCCGCATTGCCGCGCACGAGATCATGGTCGGCATCCCCGCGATCCGCAACCTGATCCGCGAGGACAAGGTCGCGCAGATGTACTCGGCAATCCAGACCGGCAGCCAGCACGGCATGCAGACGCTCGACCAATGTCTGCAGGACCTGGTCAAGCGCGGCCTGGTGACACGCCAGCAGGCAATCGGCTACGCCAAGGCCAAGGAAATCTTCAAGTAGGAGGGCCGGAAGGCCCGATTGCCTGGCACAAACGCGTGTCGCTGGAGGGCCGGCAGGCCCGATTGCCTGGCACAAACGCGTGTCGCTGGAGGGCCGGAAGGCCCGACCGCCGCGCCGCAGGTTCGCGTTGCGCTCACCGGTGTGTGGCACGGGTCGCGGCTGCCGCCGCTCCTACACAACCACGATGCATGGCAACGACACGGTGGGTGTCGCGGCTGCCGCCGCTCCTACACAACCACGATGGATGGCAACGACACGGTGGGCGTCGCGGCTGCCGCCGCTCCTACACAACCACGATGGATGGCAACGACACGGTGGGTGTCGCGGCTGCCGCCGCTCCTACACCGCTCCTGCACCGCTCCTGCGTCGCACCGGCGTTTCCTTGCGTGGCCAGCGCGCTTCAGATCAGGAACACGGTGGCCAGGCCGAGGAAGATGAAGAAGCCGCCGCTGTCGGTAATCGCGGTGATCATCACGCTCGAACCCATCGCCGGATCGCGGCCGAACTTGAGCAGGGACATCGGAATCAGCACGCCCATCAGCGCGGCGAGCATGAGGTTGAGCGTCATGGCCGCGGTCATCACTGCGCCGAGCGCGAGGCTGTCGTAAAGCAGCCAGGCGACGATGCCGATCACCCCGCCCCAGATCAGGCCATTGATCAGCGACACCCCCAGTTCCTTGCGCAACAGCCGCCTGGCGCTGGTCACGCTCACCTGATTGAGGGCGAGCGCGCGCACGATCATGGTGATGGTCTGGTTGCCTGAATTGCCACCGATGCCGGCCACGATTGGCATCAGCGCGGCGAGTGCGACCAGCTTCTGGATCGAGCCTTCGAACACGCCGATCACGCGTGAGGCGATGAAGGCGGTGACCAGGTTGATCGCCAGCCAGGCCCAGCGGTTGCGCAGCGATTTCCACACCGAGGCGAACATGTCTTCGTCTTCGAGCAGGCCGAATCGCTCGCGCACCTCGGCATCGCTTTCCTCGCGGATCACGTCGACCATCGCATTGATGGTGAGGCGGCCGATCAGGCGGCCGTGGTCATCGACCACCGGCGCGGTCACCAGATCGTAGCGTTCGAAAGCCTGCGCGGTCTGTGCAACGTCATCCTCGGGGCGGAAGGTGTTGGCATCGGCCGCCATCACCTGCGCCACGCGCTTGAGCGGATCGTTGACCAGCAGCCAGCGGATCGGCAACACGCCGGTGAGCACCATCCCGGAATTGACCACGAACAGCTTGTCGGTATGTTCGGGCAGTTCCTTGAGCCGGCGCAGGTAGCGCAGCACGGTTTCCAGCGTCACGTCCTCGCGGATCGTGACCATGTCGAAATCCATGATCGCGCCGACCTGATCGTCGGCCCACGACATCGCGGTCTGGACCTGGCTGCGTTCTTCGGCATTGAGCCGGTACAGGATTTCCTGCACCACGTCGTCGGGAAGGTCCTCGGCGAGGTCGGCGATTTCCTCGGCATCGAGCTGCTCGGCAGCGGCAAGCAGTTCGCGCTTGTCCATGTCCGCGAGCAGCGACTCGCGCACCGCATCGGAGACTTCGAGCAGGATTTCGCCGTCGCGGTCGGCCTTGACCCGATTCCAGACCTCGAGGCGCTCGTCGGGCGGCAGGGCTTCGAGGATGTAGGCGATGTCGGCCGGGTGCAGCGCGTCGACTTCACCTTGCAATGCGGTGATGCGCTGCGCAGGCGCAAGTGCATGCTCGGCACGCAGCAACTCTTCGACGCGCGCGAGTTGCGCCTGCAGGACGCTATGGGGAGAGCGGGCAACAGTGTCGGTCATCGAAACAGGCTTTCAGGCGGCCACGGCTGCGCCGGCGTCGTTCGTGGGGCAAGCGCCGAATACGAACGTCACGACGGGGCAGGGCCTTGGGTCAGCGCGGCGGACGGGCGCGCATTATCGCGGTTTTCGACCCGCGCTGCCTTCCTGCAAGGTCCACTCGACCAGCGCCGAAACCGATTCGCTCACCGCCGACTGGAACGCACTGAATGCGGCCACCGAGTCCTTGCTCGCAATCGGTTCATCGGCGCTGAATGCACGTGCAGCAAGTACGCGACTGTCACGGTAGTCGAGCAGACGCGCCTGGAAGGCGACCACGGCATGCGAGCCGTCGGCACGGACCTCGCCCTGGAAGGCATGCAGGTCGATCGCCAGCGCATAGTCGGCGTTGAGCCCGGTGGTGGCGCTGCCGACGCCGAGGATGCGTCCGGATTGTTCGAAACCCTGCACGATCAGACGCCGCAACAGCACCGGTGCGGGGTCGCTCCAGCGCGCGCCCGGATAGACCTCGATCACGCCCGGGCTGGGCATCACCACGATGCGCGGGGTGTTGAGCGTTTCGCTCGACTGCGGCGTCTCCACCATCAGTTGCCAGTCCACCATTTCGCCGCCTGTGGGCGTGGCGGATGCGCTGTAGCTGGGCGCATAGATCGTGAACGGCTGCGGCTTGCCCAGCAGCGAAGCACATCCAGCCAGCACCAGTGTGGACAGCAGCAGGGGCAGTCGGAAGGATTTCATTGCGGCTTGTACTCCTTGGGCTGGTCGCGGCCGAGCAGCAGGCTGTCGGAGGCGCCGAGCTTGTCGCTGAGCTGTTTGAGCGAGCGCAGCGTTTCGTTGAGTTCGGACAGGGTCGGGCCGACCTGGCGAAGGCCCTGGTTGGCGAAGCGGTCGATCGCGCCGCGATTGCCATCGATGAGCGCGTCGGTGGAATTGGCTACCTTGTCGATTGCCACCAAGGCCTTTTGCATCGACGCGAGCAGGTGGTGTACATCCTCGCGCACCAGCACGTTGGTGCTGTCGGCCATCGCGTTGATGCTGGTCAGCACCTGCTTGATCTGGGCGGTTGCCTCACCAAGCTGACGGATCGCGTGGCCGATGTCGTCGCGCTGGTCGGCCAGCGTCGCGGTGAGCTGGTTGATGTGTTCGAGGGTGTCGCCGACGCGGCGCACATTTTCGGGCGAGAGAATCTCGCTCACGCGCACGAGGATGTCATTGACACTGGTGACGACGTCGGTACCCGATGCCAGCAACTTCGAAAGCGCGGAGGTTTCCGAAGGGATACGTGGCACCGGCTGTGCCGGCGTCGGCACCAGCGCCGGACTGCCCGGCGCGCCGCCCGAGAGCTGGATGAAAGCGAGCCCCGTCACACCCTGCAAGCCGAGCTTGGCGCGGGTGTCCTCGCGCACCGGCGCGTTCGCGTCCAGCCGTACCCGCGCGATCACCTTGCGCGGATCGTCGGGTGCGAGCCGCAACGCCGAGACCTCGCCAACCTTGATGCCGTTGTACTGCACGAGTCCGCCAACCGAGAGTCCGGTCACCGCCTCGCTGAAGACGATCTCGTACTCGTGGTACGAGCGGTCGCTGCCCATCTTCGACATCCACAGCACGAAACCGAGCGCGAGCAGGAACACGCCGATGGTGAAGGCGCCGATGAGGACATGGTGGGCGCGGGTTTCCATGATCAGGCGGCTCCGGTGGTCGATGCGGTTCGAGTCTGCGCCTTGCGCGCGGCCAATTCCGCCGAGCGTCCGCGCGGGCCCTGGAAGTATTCCTGGATCCAGGGATCGTCATGGCGCTCGACCTTGTCGAGCGTATCGCACACCAGCACGCGCTTGCGCGAAAGCACGCCGACGCGATCGCAGATCGTGTACAGCGTATCGAGGTCGTGGGTGATGAGGAACACGGTCAGGCCGAGGCTGTCGCGCAAGGTAAGGATGAGCTGATCGAACGCGGCCGCGCCGATCGGATCGAGCCCGGCCGTCGGTTCGTCGAGGAATAGGATATCGGGATCGAGCGCGATCGAACGTGCCAGTGCCGCGCGCTTGATCATGCCGCCCGAAAGCTGCGAGGGAAACTTCGCCCCGGCATTGTCGGGCAGGCCGGCCAAAGCGATCTTGAGCGCGGCGAAACGCTCCATTGCCTGCTGCGGCAGACGGAAATGCTCGCGCATCGGCACCATCACGTTGTCGGCCACCGTGAGCGAGGAAAACAAGGCGCCGTTCTGGAACAACACGCCGCAACGCTGTTCGACCTGCGTGCGTTGCGCCTCGCTCGCCGCAGTCATCTCGACATCGAGCAAACGCACGCTGCCTGCGGCCGGGCGATTGAGGCCGATGATCGAGCGCATCAGCACCGATTTGCCGCTGCCCGAGCCGCCGACCACGCCGATGATCTCGCCACGACGCACGTCGAGGTCGAGGTTCTCGTGCACGACCTGGCTGCCGAATTGGTTGCGCAGTCCGCGGACTTCGATGATGTTCTCGGGCTCGGTGTTCATCGGTTTTCGTTTGTCATGTCGGCCTTGGCGACACTCGGCTCACGTTCGTATGGGTTCGTCCCGCATCCCTGCGGTCCGCTTCCTTTTCTTTGCTTGCCCAAAGAAAAGGAACCAAAAGAAATGGCAGCCCGGCAGCGCCGCCTTGCGCGCTCCATGCGCGCAAGGTGCGCGAGCGGCGTCCGGTTGCGTCGACAGCACGTCCCTGTGCTGACGGCGCAATGAGCGCGATCCCTCGCGCTCCCCCTGCGGGCCACTTCGGCCGCCGCCCGCCACCGCTGATGGGCACCCAGGGTCAAGACGGCGCGCTCCTGCGCGCAGAAGCAAGAGCACAAGCAGAGGCAGGAGCAAAAGCAAGATCAAGAGCAATGGCAGGAGCAGCTGCGGTTCTCGCGCTGCGCTGGCTTGTGCGGCCAGGATGGCCGCGCTGTTGGCTCCTTCCCCCTTTTGGCGCCGGCGCTCGCGCCAAGATCAGGCCCGCAGGGGCGGCGCGAGGGAGCGCGCCGAGTTTGCCGTCAGGCCAGGGACGGCCTGTCGGCAAACCCCGCAGCGCGAGTGCGCAGTCACGCGCGCACGATGCGCGCGTGACCGGGGCCGCGAGGGTGCCCTTCTCTTTGGTGTCTTTCTCTTGGGCAAGCAAGAGAAAGACACCGGCCCGCAGGGATGCGGGACGAACCCATACGGACGTGAGTCGGCTCTCGCGCAGCCGAACACGACCAGGACAACGCAAGCTTTCGGCGCAAGCCGAAACAGCGTTCGCCCCGCTCATACGTCGATCTCCATGAAGAAAATCGCCGCCAGGGCGTCGACGAGGATCGCCATGAAGATCGCCTGCACCACGCTCGAGGTCGTGTGTGTGCCGACCGATTCGGCGCTGCCCGAGACCTTGAAGCCTTCGAGGCAGCCGATGCAGGCGATCAGGAACGCGAAGATCGGGGCCTTGCTCATGCCTACCCAGAAATGACGGGTTGCACCCAGGTCGTGCAGACGGGTGACGAACAGGGTCGGCGAGATGTCCATGCTCAGGGCGGCGACCACGCCGCCGCCGACGATGCCGGCGAGCATTGCGAGCACGGTGAGCAGGGGCATCGCTATGAGCAGGGCGAGCAGGCGCGGCATCACCAGTACTTCGACCGGATCCAGACCGAGGGTACGGATCGCATCGACCTCCTCGCGTGATTTCATCGAGCCGATCTGCGCCGTGAAGGCACTGCCGCTGCGGCCGGCGATGAGAATTGCGGTGAGCAGGACGCCGAATTCGCGGAGGAACGAATAGCCGATGAGTTCGACCGTGTAGATGGTCGCGCCGAAGTCCTTGAGTACGGTGGCGCCGAGGAAAGCGACCACGGCGCCGACGAGGAAGTTGAGCAAGACCACGATCGGTACCGCATCGAGGCCGGTTTGCTCCAGATGGAAAGCCAACGAGGTCGGTCGCCAACGTCGTGGATTGGGAACGGTGCGGACGATGGTGGCCAGCACGAGGCCGATGAAGCCGACCAGTTTGATGAAGTCGCGCGTGATGCGTTCGGCGGCCAGACCGGTTCGTGCGAAGACGTCAAGCAACCCGCTATCGCGCTTGCTCGCCGGCGCCTGGGTACTGCTGGCCTTGGCCACGGCTTCGAGCAGGGCGCGGCGCTTGGAATCGAGGCCGTCGATGCGCTGGATGTCGGCAAGGTCGAGCAGGAGGCGCGCACCGGCCGTGTCCAGGCGGGCGATTGCGCTGGCGTCAATGCGCGGGGTGTCGGTGTTGCGGCGGGCCCGGCCGACGAGCTCGGCCAGCAGCGGCGAGGCGGCGAGGGTCCAGTCGCCACCGGCAACGATGCGATCGCCGCGGGTGCTCAGGTTCGGTACGGTGGTGGCTGGCATCGGCCTAGGCTAACAGGCAATTGACGTTCGGCAATGGACGAATCGGGGCAGGGGCGGTGCGCCCTCTCGCCGTTGCGCGGCGCGCAAGGCAAAATTGCACGGTGCCCGCTGCCCATCCAAGCCAAGTCCCCGACAGCGTCTATCCGCTCAAAACGCGGATCGGCTTCATCGTCGAGCTGTCGCGCCGTCTGCACGAGTATGGGACCACGGCGCCGCGTCTGGAGGATGTGGTCAACCTCGCCAGCGCACGGCTCGGGCTCGCCTGCAACGTGCTGTCGACACCGACCTCGATCGTGATGTCGTTCTCCGAGAGAGCGGCGAGTGATGACCTGGCCGACTTCACCCAGGTGGTGCGCGTTCCTCCGGGCGAGGTCAATCTCGCGCGGCTCTGCCAAGTCGACGACATCGCCGATCGCGTGATTGCCGGTCAGCTCGATCTCGCCGAAGGCCGGCGTCGCCTGCGCGAGATCGGCGCGCGCCGCAGCAGTCGCCTGACCCAGACGGCTACGGTGGTTGCTTTTGGCGTCGCTTCGGCAGCCGTTGCGGCCATCCTGCATACCGGGTGGGTCGAGGTCGCGGTGGCCTTTCTCAATGGCATCCTGATCGGCGCACTGGCCTTGTTGCCGGCGCGCTGGCCAAGTTTCGCCAATGCCTTCGAGGCGGTCGCGGCATTCGTATCGACACTGACGAGCATCCTTGTCGCCAGTTTCATCATGCCGCTGGAACTGCGGCCGGTGGTGATCGCCAGCATCATCGTGCTGGTTCCCGGCATGACCTTGACCACTGCGGTGCGTGAGCTGTCGAGCCAGCATCTGGTGTCGGGCAGCGCGCGCATGATGGGCGCGATGGCGACCTTGCTCAAACTGCTGTTCGGCAGCGTCGCCGCCCTGCAGGGATGCGCCCTGGTGCATCTGGTCCCGCCGCTGGCCAATACGGCAGCCATCCCGATCTGGGCGGAATGGGTGGCGATTTTCGCCGGTGCGATGTCGTTCGCGGTGCTGTTCAAGACGCCGCTCCGCTTTGCGCCACTGGTGGTTGCGGCGCCGCTGCTCGGCTATGTCTGCACCCAAATGGGCGGCAGCCATGTCTCGCCGGTGTTCGGCACCTTCCTCGGCGCCCTCGTGGTCGGCGCGGCCAGCAATCTGTTCGCGCGCTATGCCAATCGTCCCGGCGCCCTGATCCGCGAGCCGGGCATCATCCTGCTGGTGCCGGGCAGTGTCGGCTTCCGCAGCTTGAGCTATGTGCTCGAACGCAATGTGCAGTTGGGGGTCGATACCGCGATCACGATGACCGCCCTGCTGATCGCGATCGTCGCCGGATTGTTCTTCGGCGACCTGCTGATTCCGCCGCGGCGAAAGCTGTAGCCACGGCGTGCCCGTACTGCCATAGAATCCAGACTGGCTGCGGAAGCGGCGCATTTGCATGGACCCTTCGCCAATGAACGCGACTTCGTCCCCGTCACCGCTGTGGCATCTGTACGTACCCAAGCTGATCACGATCCTGCGGCAGGGCTACGTCATGGCCGACCTGCGCCGCGACCTCATCGCTGGCCTGACCGTGTCCATCGTCGCGCTGCCGCTGTCGATGGCGCTGGCCATTGCCTCGGGCGCATCACCCACTGCCGGTTTGTGGACTGCGATCGTTGCAGGCTTCCTGATTTCCGCGCTGGGCGGCTCGCGCGTGCAGATCGGCGGCCCGACTGCGGCCTTCATTCCGGTGGTGTTTGCGGTGATCGCGCGCTTCGGCTACGACGGCCTCATCGTCGCGACCCTCATGGCTGGCGCGATGTTGATCCTCGCCGGCTTGCTGCGCCTGGGGACCTTGGTCAAGTACATGCCGCAGCCGGTTGTCACCGGCTTCACCGCGGGCATCGCGGTGAGCATCTTCAGCAGCCAGATCAAGGATCTGCTCGGGCTCGACATTGCCAAGCTGCCCGCCGAGTTCCTGCCGCGCTGGCAGGCTTACGCTGCGCACATCGGCAGCCTGAATCCGTATGCGGCAGGCCTGGCCGCGGCAACCCTTGCGATCCTGATCGCCTTGCGGCGCTGGCGCCCGACCTGGCCGGCTTTCCTCATCGCGGTGGTGCTCGCGACCTTGGCGACCGTGCTGCTGCAATTGCCGGTGGAGACGATCGTCTCGCGCTTCGGGTCGATTCCGCGCGAACTGCCCCTGCCGCAATGGCCGCGCTTCGATCTTGCCCGCCTGCACGAGCTGTTGCCGAGCGCGTTCACGATTGCCTTCCTCGGCGGCGTCGAGTCATTGCTTTCTGCGGTCGTTTCCGACGGCATGATCGGTGGGCGGCATCGCTCCAACTGCGAGCTGGTCGGGCAGGGCGCGGCCAACGTGGCTTCGGCGCTGATCGGCGGCCTGCCCGCGACCGGCGCGATCGTGCGCACCGCGACCAATGTGCGCGCCGGTGCGCGCTCACCCGTCGCCGGCATGGCGCATGCGCTGTTCATCCTGCTGTTCGTGCTGGTCGCCGCGCCGCTCGCCAATCAGGTTCCCTTGCCGGCGATGGCGGCGATGCTGCTCATCATCGCCTGGAACATGAGCGAGATCGAACGCATCCGTCAGCTCATGCGCTCGCCGCTGGGTGATCGGCTCGTGCTCATCGTGACCTTCGTGCTCACGGTCGCGATCGACCTCACCGTCGCGGTCGAAGTCGGCGTGGTGCTGGCCGCGTTCCTGTTCATGTACCGCATGAGCGAGGTGGTGGCGATGGAATCGCATGTCGACCTGGTCGAGGAGGATGTCGACGACCTCTCCCGCGCGCGTCGTGCCGTGGACTACGACGTGCTGCCCGAAGGCGTGCAGGCCTATCGCGTCTCGGGACCGCTGTTCTTCGCGGTTGCCAATCGCATCGAGGACGTGCTGCGCGCGCTGGTCAAGCCGCCGCGCGTGTTCATCCTGCGCCTGCGCCTGGTGCCGCTGATCGATGCCTCGGGCGCGACCGCGATCGGCAATCTCGTCGCCCGCTGTCGGCGCGACGGCATCGCGCTGATCTTCACCGGACTCCAGGAACAACCCGCGCGCATTCTCGCCGACATGGGCATAGTCGCCGACGGCAGCAGCCTGCGCTTCGCCGATGATTTCATCGCCGCGCTGGCGATGGTGACGCCCGCGCCCGTCGCCGAGGCCGGTGCTGGCTGAAACACCTCGCCGCCAGGCTCCAATCAAGACGAAGGTCCAGGCTGGACGAGCGGGCCCGCAATGCGAGCCCGCGACCATCCAGCCGCCAACGTCGCAGCAGGCACGTTCGCCGCGCCGGCTCCGGCGCAAGTCACGCCACTTCAATGCCTTGCAGAACAGCCGAAACGGCTCTCACCGAGACGAGGGGCTGTTCAGCGTAGCCCTACTTGAGCAGCGAGCGCAGCATCCACGCAGTCTTCTCGTGATCGTTCATGCGCTGGGTGGCGAGGTCGGCGGTGGGCTGGTCGTCGACCTTGTCGGCCACCTTGAACACCTCGCGCGCGGTGCGGGCGACGGTTTCATGGCCATCGACGAGTTGCTGCACCATTGCTTTCCAGTCAGGCACGCCGGTTTCCTCGACGATGCTCGTGAGCTTGCCGAACTGGGTGTAGGAGCCGGGCGCGTAGACATCGAGCGCGCGGATGCGCTCGGCGATCACGTCGGCGGAAGTCCACAGCTCGGTATATTGCACCTCGAACATCTGGTGCAGGGTGTTGAACATCGGTCCGGTGATGTTCCAGTGGAAGCTGTGCGTCTTCAGGTACAACGAATAGGTGTCAGCGAGCAGCTTGGACAGATTCCTTGCAATGCTCTCACGGTCCTTCTTGGCAATGCCGATGTCGATGGCCATGACGAAGCTCCTGCGTTGGGGAATGGGCCAACTCTATAGTTTTCCACGGTGCAGCGGAAATCGAACTTGCCAATCGGGCCGATAGCCCGCAAATATCGCGCTCCGCCGCAACCGGCAGCCAGCCGGCGCGGACGCCCCGTCGTTGATTGCCGTACCTGAGCGATGTCCGAACTCAAAGCCCTGTCCGCCGCCATCGAAGGCGTGCTCGCGCGCGACCGCGGCCGCCTGCTTGCGCGTTGGCGGCGACTGGGCGCGCTCAAGGGCGAGCCGGATGCGCAGGAGATTGCGGCGCTGCGTGCCGAGATCGAGGCCTCGCGCTCGCGCGTGGCCGAGCGCATCGCGCGGGTGCCCACGGTCCGCGTCGACGAAGCGTTGCCGATTGCCGCGCGCAGCGAGGAAATCGTTGCGCTGATTGAAAAGCATCAGGTGATCGTGCTCGCCGGTGAAACCGGCTCGGGCAAGACCACGCAACTGCCCAAACTGTGCCTGGCCGCGGGGCGTGGTACGCGCGGCATGATCGCCTGCAC
>NZ_JAHCAP010000015.1 GCF_019634815.1 Dokdonella sp.
GGGTCGGGATTCATCCCGACGCCTTGGGCGTTCGCTGTCGTGGGTCGGGATTCATCCCGACGCCTTGGGCGTTCGCTGTCGTGGGTCGGGATTCATCCCGACACCTCTTGTGCGGGAAGTGGAGTGTCGGGCTCAAGCCCGACCCACGGCTCACGTGCGTGGGTTTGGCGCGAGCAACCGTCCATGGTGCGCAGCCGCTCGGCATCCTGCCTCGCCCTCGCGCGCCCGGAGGGGCGCGCTCGACCATGTCCTTTGACACGTGTCAGGCCTTTGCGACTTGGCACAGGATGGTCCGCTGTTGAACCCCTCCCTCGCAGCCGACCCGGAGCAGACCGATGGACAGAAGAGATTTCCTCAAATTGACAGGTGCGGGCCTTGGCGGCCTCATGCTGCCGACCTTCGTCGGCCGCGCAATCGCAGCCGAAGAATTGCTCAGCACGCTGGATGTCGCCACCAAGAAGAAGCTGGCCGACGTCGCCCTGCAGGCGGCCAAGGCGGCGGGCGCCAAGTATTGCGATGTGCGTATTGGCCGCTACTTGCGCCAGTTCGTGATCACGCGCGAAGACAAGGTGCAGAACGTCGTCAATACCGAATCCACCGGTGTCGGCATTCGCGTCATCTCCAACGGCACCTGGGGTTTTGCCGCGACCAGTGAACTCAATGCCGACGCCGTGGCCAAAGCCGCGCGCCAGGCGGTGGCGATCGCCAAGGCGAATTCCAAGGTGCAACTCAAGCCGGTCGAACTGGCGCCGCTCAAGGGCGTTGGTGAGGTGAGCTGGGCCACGCCGATCGTCAAGAACGCGATGGCGGTACCGATCAAGGACAAGGTCGAACTGCTGCTCGGTGCCAATGCCGCCGCGGTCAAGGCCGGCGCCAACTTCGCCAGCTCGATGATGTTCGCGGTCAACGAGCAGAAATACTTCGCCTCGACCGATGGCTCCTACATCGACCAGGACGTGCATCGCATCTGGGCGCCGATGTCGGTCACCGCGATCGACAAGGAGAGCGGCAAGTTCCGTTCGCGCGACGGACTGTCCTCGCCTTGCGGCATGGGTTATGAGTACCTCGACGGCAAGCTCGAGGATCGCGTCACCCTGCCGTGTGGTGCCGTTGTGTACGGCAAGTCCTATGACATGCTCGGTGATGCCGAGCAGGCAGCCCGGCAGGCGCGCGAGAAACTCGTCGCGACGTCGGTCAAGCCGGGCAAGTACGATCTCGTGCTCGATCCGTCGAACATGTGGCTCACCATCCACGAATCGGTCGGCCACCCGACCGAGCTCGACCGCGTGCTCGGTTACGAAGCCAACTATGCCGGCACCAGTTTTGCCACGCTCGACAAGTGGAAGGAACATTTCCAGTACGGCAGCGACAAGGTCACCATCGTCGCCGACAAGACCCAGCCCGGATCGCTCGGCGCGGTGGGTTACGACGACGAGGGCGTCAAGACCGGCAAGTGGGACATCATCAAGGATGGCAAGCTGGTCAACTATCAGGTGATTCGCGATCAGGCGCACATCCTCGGCCTCAAGGCTTCGCAGGGCTGTTGCTACGCCGATTCGTGGTCGAGCGTGCAGTTCCAGCGCATGGCCAACATCTCGCTGCAGCCGGGCAAGGACAAGCTCAGCCCCGCGGAGATGGTCAAGAACGTCGAAAACGGCATCTACATCGTCGGCGCGGGTTCGTTCTCGATCGACCAGCAGCGCTACAACGCGCAGTTCGGCGGCCAGCTCTTCTACGAGATCAAGGACGGCAAGGTGACGCGCCCGATCGAGGACGTGGCTTACCAGATCCGCACGCCCGAATTCTGGAACTCCTGCGCTGCCGTGTGCGACCAGAGCGACTACCGCGTCGGTGGTTCGTTCTTCGACGGCAAGGGTCAGCCGAGTCAGGTTTCGGCAGTGTCGCATGGTTCGGCCACGGCGCGATTCAACGGCGTCAACGTCATCAACACCGCACGCAGCCTCGGCTGATCATCTGGAGATTTCACATGACCATCTACTCAGAACAGGAAGCCAAGGCAATTCTCGACAAGGCCATCAAGGCGTCCAAGGCCGATGGCTGCTCGGCAACCTTGTCCGGCTCCAATGCCGGCAACATCCGGTACGCGCTCAACGGCGTGTCCACCAGTGGTTCCGTGAGCGACTGCGACCTCGGTGTCGAGGTGTCGTTCGGCAAGCGTACCGGCACGGCCACGATCAACCACTTCGACGACGCCTCGATCGAGGCCGTGGTGCGTCGCGCCGAGGAGCTGGCCAGGCTCGCGCCGGAAAATCCCGAGTTCATGCCGCAAATCGACAAGCAGACCTACAAGGCCAGCAACACCTATTTCGAGAAAACCGCGGCGGTCACGCCCGAATATCGGGCCCGGGTTGCTGCTGCCTGCATCGAGCCATGCCGCAAGGACAAGCTGGTCGCAGCCGGCTATTTCGTCGACACCGCGAGTTTCGTCGCCACAGCCAACAGCAAGGGCAACTTCGGTTACCAGAAATCAACAGACATGGATTTCACCTGCACCGTGCGCACCGAAGACGGCAAGGGCTCGGGCTGGGTCGCACGCAATCTTTCCGATGTTTCGGCATTCGATCCCAAGAGCGACATCCAGACCGCGATCGACAAGGCCAAGGGCTCGGTCGATGCCAAGGCGCTCGAGCCCGGCAAGTACACCGTGATCATGGAGCCGGCCGCGACCGCGGGCCTGATCAGTTTCATGATGTTCGGCTTCGACGCGCGTCATGCCGACGAGGGCCGCAGCTTCCTGTCGAAGAAGGGGGGTGGCAACAAGCTCGGCGAGAAGCTGTTCGACGAACGCGTGACGATGTACGCCGATCCGTGGGATGCAAACGCCGCAGTGCTGCCGTGGGATCAGGAGGGCCTCGCCCGCGCGCGCACTTCGATCATCGACAAGGGCAAGGTCGAGTACCTGCACTATTCGCGCTATTGGGCACAAAAGCAGGGCAAGAAGGCGGTTGGCCAGCCCGGCAACCTGATCATGCTCGGCGGTGACAAATCGACGATGGACCTGGTCAAGGGCACCAAGAAGGGTGTGCTCGTCACCCGCACTTGGTACATCCGCATGGTCGATCCGCAGACGGTGCTGCTCACCGGCCTGACCCGCGATGGCACCTTCTACATCGAAGATGGCCAGATCAAGTATCCGATCAAGAATTTCCGCTTCAACGAATCACCCGCGATCATGCTCAACAACATCGAGGAGATGGGCAAGTCGGTGCGCGTGCAAGGCGATGAGTCACCCTTCATCATGATGGTTCCGCCGATGAAGATCCGCGACTTCACCTTCAGCTCGCTCTCCGACGCTGTCTAGCGGGAATCGGCAAGCGGGAATCGGGAAATCCGATTCCCGCATCCTGCCGTCTGCATCACTGCCCCTGACCTGGCATGACACGTTCGGAATTCCTTCGGCTGATGCTTGCCGGTACCGCCGGCGCGCTGCTTGCGCCGGCTGCGCGGGCGCAAACCGCGACCGCCATTGCGCAGTCCCATCCGGCTCCAGACTCTTTCGATTTCTGGTTCACCCGCCTGATGTACGAGTCGGGCGACTGGGATGTCGACCAGCGCATGCCGTCCAATCTCGTCGATGCCTTGATCCAGTACACGAACTTGCGTGTCGATCCCGTCGAGCGGGTGGTTCCGTTGGCCGATCCGCGCATGTTCGGCGCGCCCTTTTGTTACCTCGCCGGCCACAAGCTGGTCGAGTTCAATGCCGACGAACGACGCAACTTCGAAACCTATGTGCGCAGCGGGGGTTTCGTGTTCGTCGATGACTGCAATCACGACATTGACGGCTTGTTCGCCAAGTCTTTCGAGCGCGAGATGGCGGCGATATTCGGTGCCGCAGCGCTGCAGAAGTTGCCGGCCAAACATCCGCTGTACTCGAGCTTCTTTGAATTCGACGGTCCCCCCGCCACCGGCTTCGAGCTCAATGGCTGGGGCGACGATCTGGTTCACGACTACCTCAAGGGCATCAGCATCGACGGTCGTCTGGGTGTGCTCTACAGCAACAAGGACTACGGTTGCGAGTGGGACTACGACTGGCGCAACAAGCGCTTCCTCGCCCAGGACAACACGAAGTTCGCAGTCAACATCGTCATCTATGCGCTGACTGCCTGAGTACGCCGCGCAGCGTGACATCCTGCACGTGCCGGCGTGGCGGCCACGGCCGACAATCGGTGCTCCTGAACGGAGCTTGCGCATGAATGAGACCGCGATCACTTCCGAGCATGAGCTTGGCCAGAGCCTTGCCCGGCTGGGCGCGCTGCGCGAGGCGGTCGCACGCGCGGTCGTCGGCCAGCAGCAGGTTGTCGAGCAATTGCTCATCGGTCTGCTCGCTGGCGGCCACTGCCTGATCGAGGGTGTGCCGGGACTGGGCAAGACCTTGCTGGTGCGCTCGCTCGGTCAGGCGCTGGCGCTCGATTTCCGTCGCATCCAGTTCACGCCCGACCTCATGCCCAGCGACATCATCGGTACCGAGCTGCTGGAAGAGGATCACGGCACCGGCAAGCGCTATTTCAAGTTCCAGCAGGGCCCGGTGTTCACCCACCTGCTGCTTGCCGACGAACTCAATCGCACGCCGCCCAAGACGCAATCGGCCCTGCTCGAGGCCATGCAGGAGCGCACGGTGAGCTACGCCGGCACCACCCATGCGCTGCCGCGGCCGTTTTTCGTTCTGGCCACGCAGAATCCGCTGGAGCAGGCCGGCACCTATCCGCTGCCCGAGGCGCAGCTCGATCGCTTCCTGCTGCACGTCAAGGTCGACTATCCAGCCGAAGACGAGGAACGCGCGATCCTCGTGCAGACCACCGGTGCCGCGACCGCGCAAGTCGAGGCGGTGATGACGGGCGAGGAACTGCTCGCCCTGCAGGCGCTGGTACGCGAGGTGCATGTGAGCGAGGGTTTGCTCGGCTGGATCGTGCAGCTGGTGCGCGCGACGCGGCCCCGGGACAGCAACATCACCGCGGTGCGTGAATGGGTGCGTTGGGGCGCGGGTCCGCGTGCGGGTCAGTCCTTGATTCTCGCCGCCAAGGCGCGCGCCTTGCTGCATGGTCGGCTGGCGGCAACGCGGGAAGATATTTGCGCACTCGCCGCGCCGGTGTTGCGACATCGCCTGTTGCTCAGTTTCAGCGCCGAAGCCGAGCAAAAGAGCGGCGACGATGTGGTCGCGGCCCTGCTCACGGCCTTGCCTGCGCCGTGATCCGCCGCGTCGCCCGCAGGCGCATGCCCATGCCATCCGCACGCTGCGTGCAGCGCACGCCCGGGACGCCATGAGCGGCGGCTTCATCGAGCCGGAGCTGCGCGCGCGCCTGCGAGATCTGCGCATAGCCCCGCGGCGCGCTGCGGGGGGCGATGGCCTGGGCCAGCACAGCAGCCGCAGCCGCGGCGCCGGACTCGAGTTTGCCCAGTACCGCGCCTATGAGCCGGGTGACGAACCGCGCCGCATCGATTGGAAACTCTATGCGCGCTCGGATCGCTTTTTCGTGCGCGAAGCCGAACGTGACAGCCCGCTCGATCTGTGGCTCCTGCTCGACGCCACCGCCTCGATGCAGCAAGCCGATCAGGCACGCCCCGCCCTGCGCAAGTTCGATCGCGCCTGCACCTTCGCCGCGTGTCTGATTGAAATCGCCTTGCGGCAAGGCGATCGTTTTGCGCTCGCCACGCTGGGCCGGCAATCGCCGCTGTTGCTCCCTCCCGGGCGCGGCGCGCGCCAGCGCGACCGCATTGTGCTGGAGCTGTCGCGCTGCACCGCCGCTGGTGATTGGCCTGGTGCCGTTGCCGAAAACCTGATCGGTGCGCGCATCGCCGCACACGCACTGGTCATCGTGATCTCGGATTTCTTCGACCCGGCCGCGCTCGACCTGATGCGGCGCCTGGCTGGCGCCGGCCGCGAAGTGCGTGCACTGCAACTGCTTGCAGCCGACGAGCGTGATTTTCCGTTCAGCGGCGGACATCGCTTCATCGACCCGGAAGGCGGCCTTCAGCGTCGCGTCGATGCGGGCGCGGTCCGCAAGGACTACCTTGCGCGTTTCGCGGCCGCCCGCGCCGAACTTGCAACCGACTGCGCGGCGCTCGGCATCGTGTTCGCCACGCATGTGCTCGATGAAGCGCCCGAGCGCGCCCTGCGCAGCCTGCTCGTCGACGCCGGTGCGTCGCGATGATGCCGCTCTTGCTCGCGCCGCTCGGGCTGTTGGCGCTGCTGGCACTGGCGATTCCGCTGCTGCTGCATCTGGTGCGCCGCCTGCAGCTCACCGATACGCCGTTCGCCGCGCTGCGCTGGGTCAGCGAACGCCATCAACCGCAGCGGCGACTGCGGCTGGAGCGACCCTGGCTGCTGTTGCTGCGCGTGTTGTTGTTCGCGGCGCTGGCCTTGTTGCTGGCGCAGCCCGTGCTCGAGTCGCGGCAGGGCGATGCGGGCGCAGATTGGGTCGTGGTGGCGCCCGGCGCCGATCTCGGCGCGGCGCGCGCGCACGTCGGCGACGGCGCGCAGTGGCATTGGCTTGCGCCGGGATTCCCCGCGCTCACGGACACGCCGACATCGTTGGTGACGCCGACGTCGAGTCTGCTGCGTGAACTCGATGCGCGCGCGCCGGCTTCGGCACGCCTGCGCATCGTCGTGCCGGCACGGCTCGGCGGACTCGATGGCGAGCGCCTGCGCCTGCGCCATGCGTTTGATTGGATCGTGGTGCCCGGACAGTCGCCAGCGGTGGCACCCGCCAATCCAGTCAGCCACGACTTGGTGGTGCGCCATGATCGAGCGCATGACGGCGCAGTCGACTATCTGCGCGCGGCGGTCGCCGCATGGAACGTGCGCGCACCCGGATGCTGCACGCTCGACGTGCAGCCACTGACACAGCCCTTGCCTGCGGATGCCCGTTGGCTGATCTGGCTTGCGCCCGAGCTGCCGACGGCGATTCGTGCCTGGGTCGAGCGCGGCGGTGTCGCGCTGGTCACGCAGGGCGTGCAGGACGATGTCGCGGCGCAGGTGCTTTGGCGTGACGCCGATGGCGCAGCGCTTGCGCGCGAACGCAGTGTCGGCAGCGGACGCCTGATCCTCGTGCCCACGGTGTTCGACCCCGCGCACCTGCCGCTGTTGCTCGATGGCGACTTTCCCGAGCGCCTGTATTCGACCCTGCGTGGTCCGCAACCTGCGCCGACCCACGCCGCGGCTACCGCTGTCGAAGCCGTGGCCGACAGCACGCCTGCGCCGACGGGCGCGCGCGCCTTCGGTCAGTCGTTGCGCGCGCTTGATCCGTGGCTGGCGCTGCTGATCAGTGCCTTGCTGCTTGCCGAACGCTGGCTGGCAACACGCCGCCGCGGTGCGGGGGACCCATGAAGCCCGCGGCCGATCGGTTGGGATTCTGGATTGCGGCGGCGCGCCGACGCGAGATCGCCAGCCTCTTGCTGGTCATCCTGCCACCCATGCTCGCCGCGCTCGTGGTGATCTGGCGCATCGTCGGCCCGCGTGCGGCCGTGATCGCAGCCGCGCTTTCATTTGCGCTGCTGGTTTGCTTGCTCTGGCGCGCCGTTCGCCGTGACCTGCGGACGGCGATCACGCGCCGGCTCGATGCACAGGCGCCGCAACTGGAGGACAGCTCCGGGCTGCTGTGGCGAGCGCAAACCGAACCGGGAACGCTGGCCGACCTGCAACGCGCACGCCTGCTGGCGCGGCTCGATGGGCTCGCGGTCGAAGTGCGTGCGCCGTGGCCGCGCGCGCGCATGCTTGCGAGTGCGGCGGTGTCTCTGGCCCTGTTCGCGCTGGCAGCGGTTTGGCCGCAAGCAGTCGGTCAGCGCGAGGCACGTGTGGCCGGCGTGATCGCGGGCAGCACGACATCGACACGCATCGAAGCGGCGCGGGTGGAGATCGAGCCGCCGGCCTACACGAAGTTGCCTGCGCGCAGCGAGGCTGCGCTTGACTTCGAGGTGGCGCAGGATTCACGTCTGGTTTGGGACCTGCGTCTGACGCCGGTGCCTGGGTCGGTGCGGTTGGCTTTCCACGATGGCAGTCACCTGCAATTGCGGCGGCAAGCCGATCACTGGCAGGGCGCGCGCACACTCGCCGCATCGAGTCTGTACCGGATCGAAGTCGAGGGTGCGCCGCCGCTCGCCGATGAACTCCATCGCATCGACGTGCGCGCAGATCGCGCGCCTTCGATCCGCGTGATCGCACCCGGGCATACCTTGACGGTGCACGCCGACCAGCAGAAGGATTGGCCATTGGAATTTGCAGTCGACGACGACTTCGGCATCGCCAAGGCCGAGCTGTTTCTGACCCGTGCGAGCGGCAGCGGCGAGGCGATCGCCTTCGATGAAAGCAGCCTCGTGCTGCAAGCCGAAGCGGGACCGACGGTGACGGCTGCCGACGCCGGGCAGGGGCGCGGCGCAAGCCTGCGCTACCGTCATCTCGTGGATTTGTCCGCGCTGGGTTTTGCCAGCGACAGCGAACTCATTGCCCGACTCGTCGTCAGCGACAACCGCGAGCCGAGTCCCAATGTTGCACGCAGCGCGAGCCTGATCCTGCGCTGGCCGGCACCTGCGGCGACCGCGGGTGCGGGCGTCGAGGGCATCGCCCAGCAGACCTTGCCCGCGTATTTCCGCAGCCAGCGCCAGATCATCATCGACACGCAGGCGTTGATCGCGCAAAAGCCGGACTTGGCTGCGCAAGCCTTCCTGCAGCGTTCGGATGCAATCGGCGTCGATCAGAAGATCCTGCGCCTGCGCTATGGCCAGTTTCTCGGCGAGGAATCGGAAGGTCACGCCGAAGCTGCCGTCGAGGGCGGCCAGGCAGCGCCCGACTCGCAGCTCGGCGCGTTGGCTGGCTTGCATGGCGCCGAAGAACACGCGCCGGCGGGCAGCGGGCGTGCCGGTGCTGCCGCTGCGGTCGAAGCCGAGTTTGGACATGTTCACGACATCGCCGAGGCGTCGACCCTGCTCGACCCGCAAACGCGTGCCACGCTCAAGGCTGCGCTCGACCAGATGTGGCAAGCGGAACTGCATCTGCGCCAAGGCGAGCCGGCGCAGGCACTGCCGTTCGAGGAACGTGCGCTCGAGTTCATCAAGCAGGCGCAGCAAGCCACGCGCATCTATCTCGCGCGCGTCGGTCTGGAATTGCCCGTGCCTGACGAAAAACGGCGCCTCTCCGGCGAGCGCGGCGATCTGTCCGATCGCAGCGCGGTGCAGCCCGTCCGCGATGGCGGCGGGGATGCACTGGCTGCGCTGTGGCGCGCGCTCGGCAACGGCGATGCGCCTGACTGGGCGGCCGCGCGCACTGCCTTGCGGGCACGCACGGATGCCGGCCCGCGACAGCTCGATGCGCTGGCCGCGCTCGATCGCGCAGAGCGTGATGCGAGCTGCAGTCCCTGCAGGACGCGTCTGCGTGCAGCGCTGTGGGCTCTGCTGCCACAACCGGCCGCGCACGTGCTGCCGCGTGTTGCTCCGGCGGCCGAGGCTGCGGCGTATCTCGATGCCGTGCAGGCCGCGCGCGGAGAGCGGCGATGAGTGCGCACGGCCTGAGCATCCTCCTGCTTGCGCTCGCCGGTGTGCTCGGCTGCCTGCGCGTCTGGCGCGCAGGCACGGCGCATCGATCTTGGCTGTGTGCCTTGCAGCTTGCGCTCGCGGCTGCGCTCTATTTCTGCCTGTGGCCGCCGAGCGGCAGCGAGCAGTTCACGCAGGGTGAACTGGTGGTGCTTGCACCCGGCGCGAGCGCGCAGCAGATTGCCGCGGCACGTGGCACGCTCGTCGCCTTGCCCGGTGTGGAGGCGCCCCGTGCGATCGAGCGCGTCCCGGATCTGGCCGCCGCATTGCGCGAACACGCAGATGCGCAGCGCCTGCGCGTAATCGGTGGTGGCCTGCCCGCGCGCGACCTCGATGCCGCACGCGGCCGGCTCGTCGCTTTCGATGCGGCGCCCTTGCCCCCCGGCATCGTCGAACTCGATGTGCCGCCGCGGATTGCCGCCGGCACGCAGTGGCAGTTGCAGGGGCGTGCCGAGGGTCTTGCCGCGGGACGCGTGGAGCTGCGCGATCCGGCGGGACAGGTGAGCGCGGCGGTCGAGCCTGATGCGCAGGGTCGCTTCACGCTCGGTGCCACGGCCAAGGATGCCGGCGCGGCGGTGTACGAACTGCGCGCGCTCGATGCAAAGGGCGCGCTGGTCGAGCGGCTCGACCTGCCGATCGTGGCCGAAGCCGGTAGCGCGCTGCGCATCCTGCTGCTGGCGGGCGCGCCGGATGCGCAGCTCAAGTATCTGCGTCGATGGGCGCAGGATGCGGGATTGGTCCTCGCCAGCCGAATCGGCCTGAGCACGGGCGTGGTGATGCGCGAAGGCACGCCGCAGATCGATGCCGCGACCCTGGCCGCGACCGATCTGGTGGTGATCGACGAGCGCGCCTGGTGGACGCTCGATGCGTCGCACAAGCAGGCGCTGCGCAGTGCAGTGGACGCTGGCCTGGGACTGCTGTTGCGTGTGACCGGCGAACTGCCGGACGCCGTCGCCCGGGATTGGCGCGCGCTTGGCTTCAGCCTGGAGGCGCAGCCCGCGGCTGGCCCGGTGTCGCTCGATCAGGCTGCGGGCTTGCACGATTCGCGTCTTGAATTCACGCCGCTGCCGCTGACACTCGCCGGCGCAGACACCGCGCCCTTGCTGCGTGCCGACGACGGCACCGTGCTGGCAGTGTGGCGCGGCGAGGGTCGCGGTCGTGTCGGCGTGATGCGCGTGGTCGATGACTGGCGCCTCGCACTGGCCGGTCATCGTCTCGCCCACGCAAGCCTGTGGAGCCGGATCGTCGCCCGGCTTGCCCGCGCGCGCGCCGCCGCCGATCCCCAATTGCCGCGCTCGGCTCGCGTCGGCGAGCGGGCCGTGATCTGCGCCGCACAGGCGGGCGATGTCATCGCACCGGAACCTGCAGGCATGGCGCGGATCGCCCTCGATGTCTCGACCAGCGATGGCTGTGCCGGATGGTGGCCGGCACAGGCGGGTTGGCATGCCTTGCTGCGCGGTTCACGGCGTTGGCCTGTTCATGTGCAGGCCGCCGATGCCGCGCCAGCGCTTGCGCAGGCGCAGCGCACACGGGCAACCCGCGCCTTGCTCGGCGTGGCTGCAGATGCGGGCGCGCTGGCAACACGTGCGCAGCCTTGGCCGCGCTGGCCCTTCCTGTTCCTGGTCATCGGCCTTGCGAGCCTGCTGTGGTGGTTGGAGCGACGCCTGCGCGAGGCTTGAGGCGATGTTGCCTGGATGATCCGTGCTGCCTCAGCCGCAACCGCGCATTTGATCACGCAGCCCCGTGCGTTCGGCCTGGGCGTCGGCATCATCGCGGCGCTGGCGCAGACGCGCATCGACCCCGTCCAGTTGCTCGCGCAGGAACGCGCAGGCCTCTTGTGGCGTGGCCTGATGACACGGATCGCTGACCTGCACGTAGTAGCCCGCACCGGCGACGCTGGATGCGGGTCGATGTGGAATGTTGGCTGCGCCCGGGCCGCGTGAGGCGAGACCATCGCGACCCCCGTAGACCTCGGCGAGGCTGCGGTTGTAGTCACTGGCGACCGTGTAGGGCACCCAGTTGACGCGGCCGACCCCATTGGCGCCGAGGTAGCGACTGCCATCGCCAGCGCGGCAAATTGTCAATTTTGGTGTCGGCGCTGGCGGCGGTGGTGGCGCCTGCGCCACGCCCGCTTGGGTGTTGGTCACGACAGGAATGTCAGGTTTGGCCGCTGCATCAGCCACGCTCGGGACAGATGCACGTTCGGTTGGCAGATGCAGACGGGTTTGTCGTTGTCGTGGCGGACAGGGGCTGTCCTGAAATGCCAGACCCGCGGCACTTTCGCATCGAAAGACCTCGCCTGCGTGCGCGCCGGTGGCGAAAACCAGCACGGCAAGGAACAAGGCGGTGCGGTTTGGTGCCTTCATGCTGCGAACCTGCTGGCATGGGACTTGCTCAACCAGTCGCAAGTATCCGTCGGGAATCAAGTCCTTGTACACGCTTCATGATTTCGCGTTCAGCAACGGCCAGCGCAAGATCCGGTCGGCCGTGCTTGCCGCGGTCGCTCTGCTGCTGGTGCTGGGCCTGCTGGTGACAAGCTGGGTGCGGGCTGCCGCGGTACCCATTCTGGTCGAGCGCTACACCGCCGACATCGATCCCGATCAGCTGGCGAGTCTGCTGCACGGTGATTTCGACACTACGCTCAAGATCGAGCCCGATGCGGCGATGGTGAGTTCGCAGCGCGGCACCAGTTGGTACCGCGTGCGTTTGGTCAATGACTGGGTCTCGCCGCGCCAACCCGCACTGATGATTTCGGCAGCCAACGCGATCACCGTGCATGCCTACTCGCCGCCCGACTACATCGGCGCGGAGTACGGTCTGCACGACAGTAAGAGCGCGTGGCGACGCATCCGCCATGCGCTGGTGGTGCCTCTGGGCCTGGGCTGGCGCGCGACGACGCCGGTCTATCTGCGAGTGGATTCCTCGGTGTCGGCCGTGCACGCATTCAGCGTCAACGACCTGCATCACGCGCAGGAGCTCGAACTCGATCAGGCGCACTTCGACGTGATCTGGCCGGTCGCCCAGTTCACGCTGCTGCTGGCCGCACTGCTGACCCTGCGACCGCTCGGTGATCGACTTCTGTGGCCCTATCTCGGCCAGACCCTGGGATTGACCGTGCTGCTTGCGCTGCAGGCTGGCATCGGATTCGCCTATTGGCCCACCAGCCTGCTCGATCCATTGGGCGTGCGCGCAAACGGGTTCATGGCTTCACTCGTGATGGTGTTCGCGATCGTGTTCGCGCGCACCTTCCTCGACCTGCCGCGACGGGCGCCGCGACTGGCACAGGCGGGAAGCGTTGCCATCGGCCTGCTGCTGGTCTTTGCCTTGTTGTGCGCGCTGCCGCCGATCTTTCCCGACGGTTTGCTGCTGCGCTGTCTCGGTGCGCTGGCGCTGGTCATCAGCCTGCTGGTGTGGGGAAGTGGCTGGTTCGCCGGCTGGCGCGGCCAGCGCGGGGCGGGCGGCTTCATCATCGCCTGGGCGCCGACCTTCCTGGTGATGCTGTTCAATGCCGCGCACCTGATCCTGGAAGCGCCGCGCCCGGCGCAGCTGATCGCGGCCCAGCCGGTGGTGCTGACGATTGCGTCGTTGGGATTGCTGTACGTACTGGCGACGCGCATGACGCGCTGCCGTTTCGATCCGCAATGCGCGGTGGAAATGCGGGAGCGCGATTTGCTCACCGGGGCCCTCAATCGCAGTGCCACGGTGGCCGCCCTGCGTGGCGCTTTCGTGGGCGCGCGCTACGCCAAGCGATCGCTGTCGGTGATCGTGGTCGAGCCTGATTCCCGCCTGCTGACGCTCGCGGCGGCGCAGGGGCGCAGTGCCACGGACATGTGCCTGCATTCGCTGATGGGATGCCTGGGCGAGGAACTGCGCGATGCCGACAGTGTTGGTCGTGTCGGCGACGAACGCCTGCTCGCGGTGCTGCCGGGCGCGAGCGAGGCCCAGGCGCGCGCGCTGGCCGCGCGCGTGGCCGCGCGTGCGACCAGCTGCAGCCTGCATTGGGGCGGAATGCAGCAGCGCTTGGCCGCGGTGTTCGGCGTGGCCACGCTCGCCCAGGAGATGCTCACGCCTGATGAGCTGCTCGCGCACGCCGATACGGCGCTGCAGGCGGCGCAAACCGCCTGAGACCGGGCCGCCTCAATGCAGGCTCTTGTAGACCTGCGGATCAAAGGCATCGACGGCGATCACCTCGTCGCGCGCATCGCGCGCCTCGTTCAGCAGATCGTATTCCTCGCCGCTGATCACGCCGGCCTCGACGCCGAGGTCGTCGAGCATGTAACCGGGCGCGCGATCAAGCACGCCGGCGCGTACCGCATCGCGCAGTTTGGTTTCAATCGGCAGCGCGCGCACCGCCTTGGCGAGCGCCGCTTCAAGCGCACCCAGGCCCGGTTCCTCGGGTGGCGGCACGAACACGTCGGCGGTGAGCGCCTGGCGTGCTTCGCGGTCTTCGAGGATGTCGCGGGCAACCGCGCTGCCGAGCCGGTCCGAGGGCGGGCGGAAGCGCGCGCCGAGCGGGAAGATCACCAGCCTGAGCAAGGCCGCAACCCAGCGCACCGGCAGGTTGTCGATCACGCCCACCAAGGCTTCCTGCACACGGTACAGCGCCAGTTCGGTCGACCAGCGCACCAGCACGAAATTGGAGTGGGTCTTGCCCTCATCGTGATAGCGCTTGAGAGTGCAGCTGGCCAGATACAGCCAGGCCAGCGCATCGGCGAGGCGGCCCGAGAGTTTTTCGCGCCGCTTGAGCGAGCCGCCGAGCGTGCCCATCGCGGTGTCGGAGAGGATCGTGAAGGCAGCGCAAAAGCGCGACAGATGCTGGTAGTAGCGGCCGGTATCCTCGGCATCCGGCTTGCCGGCCAGTCGTGAACCACTCCATGCCAACAATTTGGCGCGCACGATGCGCGTGCAGTAGAGATTGACGTGGCCGAAGATCGCGCGGTCGAAGGCGGCGAGGTCATTGTGCGCGACCGCATCGATTTCCTTCTGCACGAAGGGGTGGCAGCGGATCGCGCCCTGACCGTAGATCATCATGCTGCGAGTGAGGATGTTCGCGCCTTCCACGGTGATGCCGATCGGCACCGCGTCCCAGGCACGCGCGAGCGTATTGCGCGGACCGCGCTGGATCGCCGAACCGGCGCGGATGTCCATCGCGTCGCTGACCACCTGACGCATCGAGTCGGTGAGATAGGCCTTGCAGATGTTGCCGAGCACCGCGGGCTTTTCGCCCGCATCGAGCGCGCCGCAGGTGAGCGTGCGCGCGGCGGTCATCAGATAGGTGAGCCCGGCGATCCGCGCGAGCGGTTCCTCGATGCCCTCGAAACGGCCGATCGGCGTGTCGAACTGTTCGCGCACCGTGGCATACGCACCGCAGATGCGAGTGCACATCTGCGCCGCACCGATCGACAGCGCCGGCAGCGAGATCGATCGGCCCGCGGCGAGCGATTCCATCAGCATGCGCCAGCCGTTGCCGATTTGCGCGCGGCCACCGATCACCGCCTCGTCGAGCGGCACGAACACGTCCTTGCCGACGATCGGACCGTTCATGAAGGGCACGCCCATCGGGTCGTGGCGCAGACCGATCTCGACGCCCCGCGTCATGCGCGGGATCAAGGCGCAGGTAATGCCGCGATCCTCGACTTCGCCAATCAGCTTGTTCGGATCCTTGAGCCGGAACGCGAGACCGATCAGGCTCGCCACCGGAGCCAGCGTGATGTAGCGCTTCTTCCAGTTCAGACGCAGGCCGAGTACTTCGACACCATCGACCATGCGTTTTTCGACGATGCCTTCCGACTGCGTTGCCGCCGCATCCGAGCCTGCCTCGGGGCCGGTCAGCGCGAAGCAAGGGACTTCTTCGCCACGCGCAAGCCGCGGCAGCAGGCGTTGCTTCTGCTCGTCGGTGCCGTAATGCACCAGCAGTTCACCCGGGCCGAGCGAATTGGGCACCATCACGGTGACGGCCGCGGTGATCGAGCGCGTCGACAGGCAGGTGACCACGCGCGAGTGGCCGATCGCGGAAAAACCCAGGCCGCCGTATTCCTTGGGAATCACCATGCCCAGGAAGCGTTGTTCCTTGATGTACTGCCAGATCGCCGTTGGCAGGTCGCGTTGCTGGTAGACCTCCCAATCATCCAGGCGCCGACACAGTTCCTGCGTCGGGCCATCGAGGAACGCCTGCTCGTCCTCGCGCAGCGGCGCGGGCTTGAAGGCGAGCAGTTTGTTCCAGTCGGGCATGCCGCTGAACAAGTCGCCATCCCACCACACGCTGCCTGCCTCGAGTGCGATGCGCTCGGTCGCACCCAGCCGCGGCAGCACCTTGCCGAACACCGGCATGATGAAGCGCGACAGCAGGTGACGCCTCAGCGGCGGCAAGCCGAACAGCGCCGCCAGCACGATCGCGGCGATCAGGCAGGCGGAATACAGGCTCGGGTGGGTGATGCCGTCCAGGCGCCAGCCGATCAGCACGATGCCGATGGCGCACACCCAGGCAAGGAAGCCGAGGCCGCGAAAGGCGAGGATGCAAAACGCGACGAGGGCAAGGAGCAGGACGATCCAGATCATGTCGCCACCTCCGATGGATGCGGTGATTATGCCTGCAGCATTGCGGCCTGAGGGTGAATGCGAGCGCACTCGCGATTCGTCGTGTGCGCCGCGTGATGCCTTGATGCACGCTGCATTGCGCGCAGGCGCGGGAAGCTGCGAACATCAGAAAATGAAAAACAAGAACGAGATCGTCGAGAACTGGCTGCCGCGCTACACCGGCACGGCGCTGGCGGGTTTTGGCCGCCACATCCTGCTCACCAACTTCGGCCACTACGTCGATCTGTTCGCGCAATGGCACGGGGTCGAGGTGCAGGGCCGTGACCGGCCGATGCCCAATGCCACCGCCGATGGCATCACCATGATCAACTTCGGCATGGGCAGTCCCAACGCAGCGACGATGATGGACCTGCTCACCGCGATCGAACCGCAGGCGGCGCTGTTTCTCGGCAAATGCGGCGGGCTCAAGAAGAAGAACCAGCTCGGCGACCTGATCCTGCCGATTGCGGCGATCCGCGGTGAAGGCACGTCCAATGACTATCTACTGCCGGAAGTGCCGGCATTGCCCGCATTCCAGTTGCAGCGTGCGGTTTCGACGATGATCCGCGACCTCGGCCACGACTACTGGACCGGCACCGTCTTCACCACCAACCGCCGCGTGTGGGAGCACGATGTCGACTTCAAGGACTATCTGCGCAAGACGCGCTGCATGGCGATCGACATGGAAACCGCAACGGTATTCGCCGCCGGTTTCGCCAATTCGATTCCGACCGGTGCCTTGTTGCTGGTGTCCGATCAGCCGATGATCCCCGAAGGCGTCAAGACCGAAGCCAGCGACCGCCAGATCACCGCGAATTTCGTCGACGCGCACATCCGGATCGGCATCGAGGCGCTCAAGCTGGTGCGCCGCAACGGTCGCAGCGTCAAGCATCTGCGCTTCGAGGATGATGCCGAGGGGTGAGGGTTTGCGCGCTCACGCGCGGTGGGCGTTTCGGCGGGCGCCGAACTCACCGGCTTGTCCCGGCCTTTGCGATTGCACGCCTTCCCGTTTGCGTCGATGCGGATTCATTCCGCATCCCTGCGGGCCGGTGACACGCCTGCGCGCCAAGGCAAACGCCCAAACCAAATGCCAGGGCCCAAGTCCGATCCGGGGTCACGCTGCAGTGGCTGCTCCCCCTTTCGGTCTGGTCTGCGATGCGGCATGAGCAGACCCGGTCGATTGCGGTCGTTCGCACTCGAAGATCGCCGGGTCCGTCCTGCCGGTCGGCTCGAGAAGGCGAAAAGCCCTCTGCATTCGGCCGCTCCCATCCCGGCTTTCAGCGCAAGGTCAGCACGTAGACGGGCATGTTTCCGGTCGACTGCAGGGTGTTGCCAAAATTGCAGGCACGCATCTCCACCGCATCCGTGGCAGTAACCCGCAGTGCCTGGATCATCATGTTGGATGGCATCGATGCGCCCGATTGCAGGTTGAAGAACACCATGTCGTTGACTTGCGCCCCCGGGATTGAGGTGGTGAAGGTCATGCACGAATTCGCCGAAACGTTCAGTGATATCGCGCCGTTGCTGTAGCCGCCTGCGATCTTGCTGCGGGTAATGCTGTCGCTGGCAATCTCGGACGTGCCGACGGCGCCGTTGGCTATGGCGGCGGCGTTCACTGCGTTCGCGGCAAACTTCGACGACGTGATTGCGCCATCGGCAATCTTCGAGTTGCTCACCGCGCTTGTGGCGATCTTCGAATTGGTGACCGCACTGGTTGCGAGCGACGGGTTCGGGTAGTTTCCCGCGAGGGCGCCGCCAGCGGGACCACTGATGCCGCCGCTGAGCGTGAACTGCGACACCGGCGCGGTGGCAACGGCCTGCCGGGGAAGCATCGGCGTGCCCTCGACGCTGACCTCCAGGTAAAGCTGGTCACCCGAGAACGCACCGGGAAAGGCGAGTGACACGCTGAACAGGCCGTCGGTGACCGGGTAATCGGCTTCATTGATCGTGGCGCCCACCTGATTGCCGCCGCTTGCTGCGTCAAACAAGCGGAATGACAGATCAAAGGCTCCGTTTGCGGGCGCTCCGCTTTGTTCGAGTCGGCCCTGGTAGACAAAGTCGGGGATCTGCGGGGCTGCGAATGCGATCGCGCTGCAGGCAAGCAAGGACACGCCAAGAACAGTGCGCAACATGCCTGCGCGGATACTGGAAATCTTCATCACTTGCACTCCTCGAATCCATCGTTGAAAACAGAATCGCGCGGACCCGCGCTTATGCCGGCCTGGAAGCCGGAAACCAATGTGTAAGGACCGCCGCTGGCGTGTCCGATCACCGGCTCGCCCAGCGTGGCCTCGAGCCGGCGGCAGCCGCCCGCGGATGCACTGCGGCCACCTCCGGAAGAAATCGCTTGCGCCGTGACCTGCATGCTCCCGGCTTGTGCGGCACTCCATCCCACGACCACCGCGATTGCAGCGGCCGCGCCAATTCCAGATATCCAGCTCATCTTGTCTGCCTCTCGATGCTCGCTTGGGCGTTGCTACGGGGGTCCGGGACTTGCCCGGACGTCATTCAATGGAACAATCGGAAAACGGCACGCATTCCCGCCATGCTTTTACAAACCTGAACAACGAATTCAGGGAAGAGGCTGTTCCGAGCTTGCTGAAGGGGAATTCAAGTGGATCGCCGTGCAGCGCGCCAAGGCAAATCCGTTGCGCCATCACGAAGGTCATTGGCGGCGGCCGTCTTCCCCTGTTTCAATGCTGCATGTCGGCAGGCCGTGGCCATCGAGCGTCGAACGTTGCAGTTTCGGTTATCCCTGCAGCGCAGGCTTGACGACGTCCCAGTCAGCCGCCCGCCCACGCGGGCCGAGCGAGCCGAGCGGGCGTGCGTTGCAACTACGCTGCCGCAACGCGCTTGCCCAACAACGCCTGTGCGGCCCATTCCCCGGTTTCGACGCCACCTTCCATGAAGCCCTGATTGTCGAACGCGCAGTGCTCGCCGGCGAAATGCAGATTGCCGACGGCTTCGCCGATCGCGCCGCGGATCGTCGTCCACTGCCCCGGCGCAAGGCAGGCGTAGCTGCCTTTCGTCCACGCATGCGTAGGCCAGTGCATGCGCGCCTCGCGCGCGCGGCCGCGCGCGGCGGTGATGCCGGGCCAGATCGCTTCGAGCTGTGAAGCCGCCGCATCAGCCTGATCCTTGGGCGTGCCGCTGCCGATCTCGATGCCGTGGCGGCCGCCGACGAAATTGGTCAGGATGCCCGCGTTCCCCGCTTGCATGCGGCTGGTTTCCCAAGTCGTCTGCAAGGGTAGATCCGAATAGCTGCTGCCGCCGTTCGCGTGACGCGTGCGCCAAACGCGTTCTTCGAAGCCGATCATGAGTTTCGCGTTGGTGCCATAGCGCAGTTCCGCGATTGCGCGGCGCTTTGCCGCAGGCAGGTCCACATCGAGATGCACCTCGCGCAACAGCGTGAACGGCAAAGCGAGCACGACGCGGCGCGCGCGGCGCTCGATGGATGCCGCGCCGCGACGGAAAGACAACACGTAGTTGCCGCTGGCGTCCTGATGCAGCGATTCGAGCACGGTACCCGTGGTGATTGCATCCCCCAGCCGGTCCGCCAGTGCGTGCGGGATGCGATCGTTGCCGCCGCGCACATGAAAGCGCTCGTCGCTCGCGCCGAAGATGCGGAAGGCGTCGGTGCCAGGATCGATGAAGGTCAAGAAATTCAGCGCCGACTGTTCGCTGCATTCCAGACCCATTTCGGTGGTGTAGGCGACCTCGATCAATTCACGCAACCAACCCGATGCGCCGTTGCGATCGAGCCACTGCGTCATCGACTCGCGATCCAGCGCTTGCGCGCCGCCGGGCGTCGAATGGGTGATCTGCCCATCCGGCAAGCTCGCCGCATCGCGGGCGATCGCCTGCGCCAGCGGCGCGAATTCACGCAGGATCTCGTGCTCGGAATGGCGGCGCCCGGCACAAAACCAGATATCGCCGTAGGCCGTGGTCGGATCCTGCGCGAGATCGTCGAGCGCCAGTCCCAACTCGCCCGCCAAGGCGCGAATGCGCGTGTGTCCGGAGTCGATCAACTCGCCGCCGAGCTCGCACACCTGGTCATCCGCAAAATGCTTGCGCAGCGAAAACATGCGTCCGCCAACGCGATCCTGTGCCTCGTACAGCGCAACCCCGATGCCGGCCTGGCGCAAGCGCCACGCGCAGGTCAGGCCCGCGATGCCGGCGCCGACGATGACCACATCCGCATCGCGCTCTGAACGCCGCAACATGGCTGGGGCGCAGGCGGCCAGTGCCAGTCCTGCCGAGGCCGCGAGCGAATTGCGCAGAAAGCGCCGGCGCGCGTCATCCACGCGCAGGCTGCGCTCGCGCGCAATCGCTTCATCCAATGGCTCGCCACTGCGCGCGCACTGCGCCGCAATGGCAGCGCCACGACGCAGCAAGTCCACCAGTGCCGTGCGTGCCATATGCCCTCCCCAGGTCGTTTGGTGACGCCAGTATGCATCAGGGCCTGACGTCCGACCGTCCGTTCGCTTTCGTATTGGTGCGGACGTCGGGGACTGGCCTGACCTGCGCGCCAACCGTCAAAGCCAGAACGCCATGTCACGCAAGCGGGCCCCCTTGCCTGCCGGATCCGCAAGGGGCAGGCAAGGCAGTCAAGCCTGTTCCGGACCGGAGCGGCTTCAGGAAATCATCAATCCGGCGCTGTCCTGAAAGGCGCCGATTTCAGGGATCGTGTCCGCGAAGTGCCGGCAAACGCCAAGGGAATGGGCGACCTCAATCGTGCGCAGGGGCGCGCGTCAGCGCGTCGCCAAGGTCCGCCGATGCGCGTGAATCGACATCAGGACGCCGAAGCCCGCGAGCAGCGACACCGCCGAGGTGCCGCCATAGCTCACCAGCGGCAGCGGTACCCCGACCACCGGCAGGATGCCGGTGATCATGCCGCCATTGACCATCACGTAGACAAACAGCGCCATGCTGATCGAACCGGCGAGCAGGCGCGAATAGGTGTCGCGTGCGTTGGTGGCGATCCACAGACAGCGCGCGATGATGAAAACGTACAGCGCGAGCAGCAGCAGCACGCCGACCAGACCCCATTCTTCGGCGAACACCGAAAAGATGAAATCGGTGGTGTGCTCAGGCAGGAACTCCAGGCGCGATTGCGTGCCGTGATGCCAGCCCTTGCCCCACACGCCGCCCGAGCCAACGGCGATCTTCGACTGGATGATGTGCCAACCGTTGCCGAGTGGATCGGCTTCAGGATCGAGCAGGGTCAGCACGCGGTTCTTCTGGTAGTCGTGCAGAAACGGCCAGCCAATCGGTATCGCCACGGCGAATGCGCCCAGCAGCAGGCCAATGCGCCACCACGCCAGCCCCGAAAGGAAAATGCCGAAGGCGCCGCTGGCGGCAACCAGCAGCGCCGTGCCCAGATCGGGTTGCTTGGCGATCAGGGCTGCCGGCAGCACGATCAGCGCGCCGGCGATGCCGAGCGTGACCCAGCCCGGCGGCAAGGGGCGGCCGTTGAGATACCAGGCAATCATCATCGGCATCGTCAGCTTGAGCAGTTCCGATGGCTGGAATCGCACGAAGCGCAAGTCGAGCCAGCGGTTGGCGCCGCGGCCTTCGCCATGCATGACCACGATCACCAGCAGCACCAGACTCGCCGCATACAGCCACGGCGTCCAGTTGCGCAACACCGACGGCGGGATCCGCGAGATCATCAGCATCAGCACCAGTCCGAGCACGAAGCGCAGGCCTTGGGCGAGCACGAAATCAGGATCGAGATCGCTGGCGCTGAAGAGGGTGCCCAGGCCAATCCCCATGAGCAGCAACAAGGCGCCGAGCAGGGGGAGGTCCAGACGCGGCTTGCGCCACATCGTTCCCAGCCGGTAGCGCATCTGGGCAAGCAGCGTTCCGATCATGGCTGCTCGCCGCTGGCTGTGGCGAGGCTGCCGATGTGCTGCCGCTGTTGATCTCCCGGCAGCCAGGCGTCGAGCATCTTGCGCGCGATCGGCGCGGCGTCGCTGGCGCCGCTGCGACCGGCTTCGAGAGCGACCACCACGGCGATGCGTGGCGCATCGGCCGGCGTGAAGCATTCGAACAGCACCTGATGGCGCTCGATCGGGCTGGCGCTGATGCTGGTCCAGGTTTCATCGGTGCGCGAATAGCGTTCGGCGGTGCCGGTCTTGCCGGCGATGTCGTAGGGAAAACCAATGCCCATCGCGCGCGCGGTGCCGGCACGGACCACTTCGATCATGCCCCGCTGGACCGCGAGCCAATCTTCGGGTTTGCCGATCACGCTGGCCTGCTCGGGCGCGAGCGGCAGAACCACCGGCGCTTCGTCGCTGGCCGATTGCACCGCGCGCAGCAGGTGCGGCGTGTGCGGCACGCCGCGTGCGGCGAGCGTGCTCACGGCATTGGCCAGTTGCAGCGGCGTCACCACCCAGTAGCCCTGGCCGATGCCGGCGATCACCGTCTCGCCCGGATACCAGGGCTGGTTGAAGCGGGCGCGCTTCCACTGACGCGACGGCAGCACGCCGCTGCCTTCGCCGAGCAGATCGATCCCGGTCGGCTGGCCAAAGCCGAAGCGGCCGAGATAGTCGCTGAAGCGGTCGATGCCCATGTCGAGCGAGACCGAATAGAAATAGGTGTTGACCGAGCGCGCGATCGCCTGGACGAGATCGACGCGACCGAATCCGCCGCGCACGTCGTCACGGTAGGCGCGCGACTGGCCGGGGATGAAGAATTCACCCGTCGACAGCACGGTGTCTTCGGGTTTGCGCAGGCCCAGTTCGAGTCCGGCCAGACCAACGAACGGCTTCATCGTCGAGCCGGGCGTGTAGGTGCCGCGCAACAGGCGATTGAGCAGCGGCTTGTGCTCGGCTTCGAGCAGACCGCGGTAGTCGACGCTGGAAATGCCGTTGACGAACAGATTGGGATCAAAGCTCGGCACGCTGACCATTGCCAGCACCTCGCCCGAGCGCGGATCGATCGCGACCGCGGCGCCGGCACGGCCCTCGAATGCCGCCTCGGTGACTTCCTGCAAGTGGGCGTCGATCGAAAGGTAGAGGTTGTCGCCCGGCACCGGCGCAAGGCGGTCTGGCAACACGCGCAGCGGGCGATGGTCGGCGTTGACCTCGATCTTTTCGTAGCCGACATGGCCGTGCAGGCGCTTTTCATAGCTGCGCTCGATGCCGGTCTTGCCGATGTGGGTGGTGCCGGCGTACTCGCCCGCATCCAGCGCAGTCAGGTCATTCTCGTCGATTCGGCCCACATAGCCGACGGTGTGCGCGAACTCGGCACCCAGCGGATAGGAGCGCGTGAGATACGGCACCACCTCGACGCCGGGGAACGCCCAACGATTGATCGAGAACCGGGCAATTTCCTCTTCCGACAACTTGAGCCGCAGCGGTATGCCTTCGTAGGAGCGCTTGCGTTTGCGCTGTGCGTTGAAGCGCGTGATGTCGTCATCGCTGATCGGCAGCACTTCGCCCAGTCGCGTCACCGTCGCCTGCACATCGCCGGCCTGCTCGGGAGTGACCTCGAGGCGGAATGCGGCGATGTTCTCGGCCAGCAACACGCCGTTGCGGTCGTAGATCAGACCGCGACCGGGTGGCAGCGGGCGGGTGACGATGCGGTTGGCGTCCGAGCGCGCATTGAGTTCGGCATGCTGGCGCACCTGTAGAATCCAGAAGCGCACGCCCAGACCGATCAGGCACAGCACGATGATCGCCATTCCCGCGAGCGCGCGGCGGGTGAACAACGCCGCTTCGCGGTGAGCATCACCGATCGGCTTGTGTCCGTGGGCGGCGCGCTTGATGCGCTGGCGCAGCGAGTTCATCGTCATTCACGCGCGCGCTGGCGCAGGCGCAGGTTGTCGAGCAGCACGGACAGCAGTGGCCAAGCCAAGGTGCCGATTGCGGGGGCGATCCAGAAACTCGCCGGCGGCATCGCCTCGCCCGAAAAACCGCGGATCATCAAGGTGACGATGCGGTCATTGACGAGCAGGGCGAGCACGGCCAGTGCCTGCTGGCCAAGCGGAAAAAAACGCAAGCGTGAGCGAAAACGCAGCACGATGAAGGACAGCACGGTCAATCGCATTGCCTGCTCGCCCAGCAACTCGCCGGCGAGCAGGTCGCCACCCAGACCGAGCACGAAAGCCAGGCCCAATCCCATGCGCTCGGGCGCATCGAGTGACCAGTAGATCACCATCAGGCCGAGCCAGTAGGGTTTGAACGGCTCGAGCGCGCCCGGCAGCGGCATCAACTGCAAGACGAAGGCAAGCAGCAGGCTGCCGCTGAACAACCATGTCTGTTGGCGGATGCGGTTCACGGCTGCTCCGCTGCGACTGCGGCCGTGGGGGTGGCCGCCGGCGGTCGTGTCGTCGGCTCGGTCGCTCGGTCCGCCACGGGTTCGCCGGCGTCAGTCGTCGGGTCAGCCGCCGCAGGCGCGGCAGCCGGTGACTCACGCGGCGGGCCGTAGGGTTGCGGTTGCTCTTGCAACAGCAGCACCTCGCCACTGCGATCGAGCGCTGCAGTCGGACGCGCGGTCGCGGCAATGAACAGGCCCTTGCTGTCTGTGCTGACTTCACCTATCACGCCGACCGGGAAGCCCGCGGGAAAGCGCCCACCCAGGCCCGAGGTCAACAGTCGGTCGCCGCTGCGCAAGTCGGCGCTGCGCGGCACGTCGCGCAGTTCAAGCCGATCACTCGCACCACTGCCGTACGCGATCGCCCGCAGGCCGGTGCGTTCGACCACCACCGGGATCGCATGCGTGGGATCGGTGATCAGCATGGCCACCGAGGTATTGGGCAAGACCTCGACGAGCTGCCCCATGATGCCGTGCGCATCGATCAGCGGCTGGCCGACCCTGGCACCCTGGTTGGTGCCGACATCGAGCACGACGCGATGGCGGAACGGATCGAGATCGACATCGATGAGGCGCGCGAACTGCACCGAGAGGCCCAGATGCTGCTGCGCATCGAGAAGGTCCTTGAGGCGTGCGTTCTGCGCGAGCAGGGCATCGAGTCGATTCAGGCGCGTCTGCGCGAGCAGCAACTGCTGGCGCAACTCGCGGTTCTCGTTGCTCAGCTGCTGCTGGCTCACCACCGCGTCGCGGGTCGCGCGGGCGACGCTCGCGGGCAGCGCGGCAAGGCGGTAGATCGGCTCCACCAGCATGCTGGCGCGGGTTCGCAGCGACTGCAGGTAATCGCCGCGATGGTCGATCACCATCACCGTGATCGCGGCCGCGAGGTAGAGGATCAGCCGCAGCGTGCTGGCGCCGCCCTCGGCGAACAGGGTGGCGGTGTTGTCACGTGCGATGGGCATGGGTGCCGGGAGTCGGAATGCGAAGCAGCGCGGTCATCGAGGGCCGCGTGCGCCAACACGCTGCCCCATCGTGCGTCACTCCGAAGCGAAGAAGTCGCTGCCGTGCTGGTCGACCAGTTCGAGCGCACGACCGCCGCCTCGCGCGACGCAGGTCAGCGGATCGTCGGCGACATGCACGTGCAGGCCGGTTTCCTTGGAGATCAGGCGATCCAGATCGCGCAGCAGGGCGCCACCGCCGGTGAGCACGATGCCGCGTTCGGCGACGTCCGAGCACAGTTCGGGTGGCGTCTGTTCGAGCGCGCTGCGCACCGCGCTGACGATGCCCGACAGTGGTTCGTGCAGTGCTTCGAGGATCTCGTTGGAGTTGACGGTGAACATGCGCGGCACGCCTTCGGCGAGGTTGCGGCCGGAGACTTCGATCTCGCGGACTTCCGACTGCGGAAAGGCGCAACCGACTTCGAGCTTGATCTTCTCGGCGGTGGATTCGCCGATCAGGGTGCCGTGGTTGCGGCGCACGTAGTTGATGATCGCCTCGTCGAAGCGGTCACCGCCGATGCGCACCGATTGCGAATAGACCACGCCGTTGAGCGAGATCACCGCGACCTCGGAGGTGCCGCCGCCGATGTCGAGCACCATCGAGCCGCGTGCCTCGTGCACCGGGATGCCGGCACCGATCGCCGCCGCCATCGGCTCCTCGATCAGGTACACGTCGCGCGCGCCGGCGCTTTCGGCCGATTCCTTGATCGCGCGGCGCTCGACCTGGGTCGAGCCGCAGGGCACGCACACCAGCACGCGCGGGCTCGGGCGGAACATGCGCGCGCGATGGACCTTCTTGATGAACTGCTTGAGCATTTCCTCGGTCATCGTGAAGTCGGCGATCACGCCGTCCTTCATCGGCCGGATGGTGACGATGTTGCCGGGCGTGCGACCGAGCATGCGCTTGGCGTCGGCACCGACCGCGGCGACCGAACGTGGACCGCCCGGGCCGCGATCCTGACGGATCGCCACCACCGAGGGTTCGTTGAGGACGATGCCCTGGTCACGCACGTAGATGAGCGTGTTGGCAGTGCCCAGATCGATCGACAGATCGTTGGAAAACAGACCGCGGAGACCTTTGAACATGACGCGGCGCGAGCCTTTTGTGAATGCGGGGAAAAGCGGGCAATTCTAGTGGCTGGGACGGCCACGGACAAGAACGAAGAGGTTAAAAAAGCCTTGTTTGACGCACATTTGCGCGCATCGCTTGCGCATTTGGTGAACTCGCGCAGGGTTTCGTGCCGTGACGGGGCGGGTGCCGCTCCGCCGGGCGAGGCTGCGATGACGTGCGCGACTCGGTTAAGCTTGATCCTTTGTGCGTCCCGCGAGGGGCGTTTCGATCACCCGGTGCGGGAAGGATTTCGATGTCTGCCTTGATCTGCGGTTCGCTCGCCTACGACACCATCATGGTCTTCCAGGACCAGTTCAAGAACCACATCCTGCCCGACAAGGTGCACATCCTCAATGTCTCGTTCCTGGTGCCGCGCATGCGCCGCGAGTTCGGTGGCTGCGCCGGCAACATCGCCTACAACCTCAAGCTGCTGGGCGCCGATCCGATCCCGATGGCGACCGTGGGCCAGGACTTCGGGCCCTACCGCGAGTGGTTCCAGTCGATGGGCATCCGCCTGGACCAGGTGCGTGAACTGCCCGAGCTGTTCACCGCGCAGGCGTTCATGACCACCGACCTGGACAACAACCAGATCACCGCCTTCCATCCGGGCGCGATGCTGCGCAGCCACGAGAACCACGTGCGCGACGTCGAGGGCGTTACCTTCGGCATCGTTGCGCCCGATGGCCGCGAAGCGATGCTGCAGAATGCGCGCGAATTCGTCGAGCTGGGCGTGCCCTTCATCTTCGATCCAGGCCAGGCGATGCCGCTGTTCAATGGTGAGGAATTCCGCCATTTCATCGAAGGTGCGACCTATGTCGTGGTCAACGATTACGAGTCCAACCTGCTGCAGGAACGCACCGGCTGGGATGCGGCCACGATTGCTTCCAAGACCACGGCCTACATCATCACCAAGGGGCCCAATGGCTCGCTGATCCACCTCAAGGATGGCGCGCAGATGATGATTCCGCCTGCCCATGAACAGCGCATCGTCGATCCGACCGGTTGCGGCGATGCCTATCGCGCCGGCCTCATTTTCGGGATCATGCACGGCTATGACCTGCCCACCTGCGGCCGCATGGCCTCGCTGATGGGCGCGCTCAAGGTCGAGCACCCTGGTACGCAGAACCAGAGCTTCGACTACGCGCATTTCGCCGCCCAGTTCCGTCAGGAATTCGGTTACGCGCTCAAGGCCTGAAGCACTCCCACCGCCATCGTCCGGAGATCCAGCCATGCACAAGACCTCGCTTGCCCTGCTCGTCCTTGCCGTCAGCATCTCCGCCTGTGGCGCCAAGGGTCCCGGCGTCGAACTCGCCGGCCAGCATTTCTCGGTCGAGATCGCCGACACCGACGCCGCGCGTGAGCACGGTCTGATGGATCGCACGCAGATGCCCGCCGATCACGGCATGCTGTTCATCTTTGATGACGACGCGCCGCGCGCGTTCTGGATGAAGAACACCAGGATTCCGCTCGACATGCTGTTTTTCGACGCCGACCGGCGTCTGATCAGCGTGCAGCACGACGCGCAGCCATGCACCGCCGATCCATGCCCGCCGTATTCCAGCGGCGCGCCGGCGCGCTACGTGCTCGAGCTCAATGGCGGCAAGGCGCGTGCACTGGGCGTGTCTCCGGGCGACGTACTCACGATCCAGCGCTGATCGAATCCTGCCGCTCGCGCATCGACATCGAGCGCGAACGGCAGGCCGCAGCGGTAGGGTACGAGCGGCGCGCCGTCGGCGGCGCTGCCGGGGTCTTCAACAGGTACGAAAATGCGCATGGCGTGCTCCTTGGTGGACACGCCACCATCCCAACACGCGCGCATGACGACGTCCGGCGCCGATGCGGGCGAACTGCGGCACGCAAGTGGCAGCGTGCGGGCAATTTCCTCAATTCAGACCTGCACCATCTCGAAATCGGACTTGGTCACGCCGCAGTCGGGGCAGGTCCAGGTCTCGGGCACGTCGTCCCAGCGCGTGCCCGGCGCGATGCCGTCATCGGGCCAGCCCTGGGCTTCGTCGTAGATGAAGCCGCAGACCACGCACATGAAGGTGCGCAGGGGCGTGTCGACGGGCGCAGCAAGGGGGGACTGGGACATTTCCGGGGCTTCGGGCAAACGCGCAGCGGGCATTATCGAGGCTTGCCCGCCGGCGGGAAAGCGCGGCGGACCGGCGAGCCCATGCGGCGACGCCCATACCGCGGACAGTGCCGCGCAGATCAGGCGTCCATCGGCATTCCGGCTCGACACCTGCGAGGCGCCCGCGTAGCCGTCGCCGGGCCTGATGGACTTCGCCCCTACGCGATGTCTGGGACGATCCGCCCGCCCGTCTGACCAGGCGGTGCGGTGTTTCAGTTCGCGGGATCGAAGCCGTCGGCAAACAGGCGGTCGCACTCGAACATATCCGTCGATGCCAGGTTCTGCGGTCGGCGTCCACCCACCAGCAGGGGGCGTCCCTGCAACCATCCGCCGCCGCTCAATCCCCGCGTGGCCGGCAGTGCGGGAAAGGCGCGCCAGGTATTGGTTGTCGCGTTCCAGGCGATGGCCGACCCGGTCACGTCGCGCGGCAGGGCCCCGCCACCGACATAGCCACCCACCAGCAACACGCCCTGCGGGGTGTCGATCGTGGCCGGGGCGACGCGCCCGATGGGCAGATCGGGAATGGGTGCATCATCCCA
Organism: Dokdonella sp.; assembly: GCF_019634815.1. Classification (GTDB taxonomy): domain Bacteria; phylum Pseudomonadota; class Gammaproteobacteria; order Xanthomonadales; family Rhodanobacteraceae; genus Dokdonella_A. The sequence goes on from NZ_JAHCAP010000015.1 coordinate 29,215, forward strand.
GAGGTTCTGGACTGGATCGTAACGGTAGGTCTTGGCGCTGCCGATGGTGGTGTCGTCAAATCCGCCCACGCCATACACATGGCCATTGCGCGCGAAGCCGGCGAGGTGGGCAATGGGGCTCGGGTAAGGTGCGCGCGTCGACCAGGTGTTGCTGCCGATGTCATAGGCTTCGGTGACGTCGGTCACCGTACTGCTGAGTGTCATGCCACCAAACTTGTAGATGTGGCCATCCAGGATGGCGAGGCCAAAGCCACGCGCCGGGATGCTGAACGGCGCCATCGTTTCGTAGACATTGGTCTGCGGCGTGTAGCGGTACATCGTTGCCGAGATGACGCCGGCGCCGCTGGATTCCTGACCGCCGAGGATGAAGATGTGGCTTCCGTCGTTGACTGCGCCTGCCCAGTACCGCGCTACCGGCATATCCCCGATCTGGATCCATTGCTGGCCATCGAACTTGTAGGAGGCAGCGGTCACGCCCGATGTCGTCCATCCACCGAAGCTGTACAGCACGCCATTCATCACCGTGGTGGCCTGGCTCTCGATCGCGATCGGGTAGGGATGCTCATGCCTGCGCCAGGGCGAACTGCCCGGCACCGGTTTGCCGCAGACGATCGAATCGACCCACCAGCCGGGCCGGCTCAATGAATTGTCCGCAGCAATGCGCCAGCGCAGCTTCACCTCCTGACCGATGGCGCTCGCCGGCAGCTGCACCGTCGTCGTCACATACCCGCCACTGTTGCCGGTCCAGGCCTGGCGTCCCGCGATCGGGCTGCCGTAGCTCGTCGAGACCGTCGAGTTGTAGCCGCCTTCGAGGAAGCTGCCACCCGCGGTGAGGATGTCGGAGAATGGGCCGCCGCCGATCGAGATTTCCAGCACGCCGCCATCATTGCCCGCCTCGGTGTCGAAGGCATGGCGGAAACTGATGATGGCATTGCTGCCGTTGACGCTGCCGGAGGGGGATTGCAGGTAACTGTCGCCGACCGCCGCGGGCATCGGTGCAAACGCCGCGTTCGCCGGCGTATCGGCCTGGCTTGCCACGGTAGACCAGGCGACGCCTGCACCATCGACCGTGGTCTGCCAGCCGCCCGGCAAGGCCGGCACGTTGATGTCTTCGAAGAATTCGGGACAAAGCTGCGCAAAGGCAGCCGATGACGCGAACGCAAGACTCGCGGCAAACCACCTCAGGTACGCAGGCCTCATGGGCACCCCCTATTGAGTTGCGTGCACGATAGCGTGGCGGCGCGGGCGGCGACAACCAACCGCTGGCTTGCCGCGCCGATGGATGCCCGATCGCGGGCCTCAAGGGATCTGGAAGCCGTCGTCGAAGATCGCGTCGAACTGCAGCTTCATCACGCCAAAGCGCGCGCGCGTGGCCGAGGATTTCTTCGACAAGCCGCCAATCAGGATGCCGCCCGAGCCGAGCGCGATGCGGTAACCATCGTTGCGGTAATCGTTGCGATTGTTCGGGTCTGCGGTCGCGAATCCGCCATAGCTCTTGCCGCCAATGCCGAAGCTCGCATCCATCCAGCCGTCGGCAAGGAAGCGCGCGCAGACGACGTAGCTTTCCGGGCTGCCGGCGACATAACCGTTCACGGCGGCGAATCCGGTGATCAGGAAGTCGCCGCTGGCCCGAACCAGGATGTCCTCGATCGCGCCCACGTCACCGGTGGTGCGATGGAATACGGTCGTGCCGGTGCCAGGCGCAGTTCCGCCATTGGCGGCGAAGCGGCTGACGAGGAAACTGCCGGTCGTGCCGTCCAGGGCCGCGCCACCGGCAATGATGACGCCGCTACGGTCGAGGGCGAGGGCGTGAAACGAACTGTTGAAAGCCAGCTGCAGGCGTCCGTCGCTGCCGAACGCGGGATCGCGTACACCGTTGGGCAGCAGCCGGGCGAGGGCGGCGTATTGCCCGGTCAGGGAATTGGATGCCAGCGCATCACCGGCCAGCACGATCTTGCCGTCGGGTTGCAGCGCGATCGCGCGCGCCGTATCACTATTGAGGCCGGACGGGCCGCCCAGATCGAATGCAACCTGGGCCACGCCGCCCGCACCGAAGCTGCCATCGCCAGTCCTGTCCAGGTTCATGCGCAGCACCATCATGTCCAGGTTGCCCAGCAAGCCGAGCGTGCTGCCCGCGATCAGCAATTTGCCATCGGGCTGCTGCAACAGACGGTTCGCATGGGTGCTGCCATTGAGCAGGATCGTGTTCCAGCCCTGTGGACTGCCCAATCCGGGCACGAGTGCCGTTCCGCCGGTGTTGAGGATGGCCAGCAACAACTGGTTGGAATCATCGCCGACGAGCGCGATGTTGCCGTCCGCGAGCACGATCATGTCATTGAGCCAGAAGCCGGCCGGGGTCTGGAACAGATCGAGGCGGACATAGCCGCCCACGCCGCCGGGCCCGCCCGGTCCGAAGCTCGTGTCGAAACTGCCATCGGCGTTCAGCCGGGCAACGCAGAACTGGCGGGCGCCGGTGCCGGTCAGGCAGGTACCGGCCATGAGGATTCGGCCATTGCCCAGCACGCGCAGGATCCGGCCGGAATCGCCGCTGCCATTGCTCACATCAAAGGCGCGGTAGCCGCCATTGCCAAAGCCCGGGTCGTAGTAACCATCGGCGGCATCGACCTGATTCGAGGCGGTCGTCAGCACCGCGAACATGACAAGGACGAAGAGTGTGCGCAAGAAATCTCCAATCGACGCGGTGGCCGTCATGACGGTCTGACTCATCGGTGTACCCCTTGTTGGGAATCGTGCTGGCTGCGTGATGGGCGCGGACAGGGATCGCCCCTACTCGACGCATTTCATGTCAGCCAATTCGGAACGGTCAAGCGTTTTCATGATTTCGCCACCCGGTCGGCGCGGGCGCCTGTCGGGTGAGCGTGAACTGTGGCAGCATGCCCCGCGCATCACGCATCACGCATGGCGCGGAATCGGGGACCGACGATGTCCGACGGTTTGCAATCCTTCCTGTTGCGATCGCAAGGCACATGAACCCGCCTCGCGATGGCGCACCGCCGGCGGCATCCCTTGCGGCCAAACGCAACTCGCTGGCCGAGTGGAAGCAGTTGATGCTGCGCTATCCACTGACGTCCCCTGCGGCCCTGGTATCCCCGCTGCTGGCCGCGCTCGTGGCCAACGCGATGACCGCGCAATTGCTCATCAGCGGGCACATGACACCGTTCGAGCTGGTGGTGCTGGTGGCCCTCGAAGCGCTGCTGCTGACGGGCATGGCCTGGCTGCAGACCGTGGGCCTGCCGCGTGAGGCGATTGAGACGAATCCGATGCCGATGCGCCAGCGGCTGGGCGTGCTCGGTTTCGGCCTGTTCTGGCTGGCCGGCGTCTACTCGATCGTGTTCATCGCGATGGTGCCCTCGGGCGAGGAAATCCTGCGCGCCGCGCGCGATCCGGTGGGGTTTCTTTCCGGTTCCAACCTGAAATGGCCGCTGCTGGTCACCGCGGTCGGCGCCATGTTCGATTCGATGCGGGATGCAGCCCACCTGCGCCGTCATGGCGGCACCCTCGTGAGCACGCCGGGTTTGCACGGCGTCGCGCGCTGGCTGACCCTGATCCTCGGCGGCATTCCGTTCTTCGTGCCTTTCGCGGCACTCGTGTTCGGGCTGATCCATCTGGGCAAGAGCGCCTACGCGTTCTTGATCCGCCGGTATGGCGCACCGGGCGAGCGCACGCAGATCCTCCTGATGTTCATGATTCCGCTGGCGGCTTGGCTGGTCTTCAATGGCGTCGCTTGGGTCGGCGCCTGGCTGGAGCCCTGGATCAAGGGCGTTGGCTGGTGGGCCTTGTGCTACGTCTGCGCGAAATTCGTCGCCGAGCTGTTCTTCATCTGCATTCCGCTGATCGCCGCCAAGGCGCATGCCGAAGAAGCTCGGGCGCTGGCCCAGTCATCCTCCGCGCAGGTCGGCGAGCGCGACTGAGCAGGCGACCGGCGCTGCGCAGCCAGCTCATTCGAAGCCATCGTCGAAGATGCGATCGCCGCCATTCGCAGCAGCCGCGACGCCGGCACGCAGGTAGCTGCCGCGCCCGGTCGGCCACAACGTGCGCGCGCTGTGCGTGCCGGGCAGATCGAATGCAACGACACCGGCATGAGCTGTATTGACGAGGATTTCCAGATCGGCATCGTCATCGATGTTGGCGAGCGTCGGTGCGGCGAGGCCACCGCTCCAGCCGCCACCGCGTGCCACCGGAAGATCCACCGCGAAAAGCTGCGTGCCGATGGCGGACAGCACGAACAGCTTGCCGGGTTCGGCGCGGCTTTTTTCGCCCCAGCTCGTGAACAGCACTTCGGCCTGGCCGTCGTTGTCGAGGTCGGCGACCACGGGCTCGGAAGCGAAATGAATCCCGGCGCCGGGTATCACGAACGGCCATTGTCCGTGCTCGCTCTTGTCCAGCCACCACGCGTGCAGCTTGCCGTCGTAGCTGGGCAGCAGGAACTCGCTCGTGCCATCGCCATCGAGATCGGCCACGACCGCGTTGGCGGCGATGTTCTCGATCACGTTGTAGTCCTGCGACAGCGGCGCGCCACTGGCAGCTTGCAGTGGAATCACGCTCCAGTCATGGCCGTTCCCGCTCCAGCGCGTGCGGTCGCCGCGCAACAGCCACAGGTCGTAGTAGAGATCGGTGTAGGGATCGGTATCGCAGTTGTAGACATTGCCCGGTTGCACGAGGACGTTCGCGCCGAACAGTCGTGCGATGGCTGGCGCCGAGGAAGCGAAGTTCGGACGCCGCTCGCTGGCGCACATCGTCCAGCCGCGCAGGTCGGCCGCTTCATCGACATTGACGCCGACTTCGGCCCAGGTCTTGTTGCCACCGCCGCTGCTGGTGCCGAACATCGAATGCGCGCGAATCTGGTTGCCGTCGCGGTCGAGTGCAGTCACGTAGTGGGTGTCGTTGGGTGCGTAGATTTCCGGCCCGTCCACGCCATCGAGATCGGCGATGGCGAGGTTTTCGTTGTACATGCCCGCGCCGTAACCGGGTTCACCGTTGCGGCGTGCGGGCCAGCCTGCGCGCACGCTGCCGTTGGCAGCCAGCACGTTGACCTGACGCGTGGAGATCGATGCGGCAGAACCGACGATGACCTGCAGTTGGCCGTTGCCATCGAGATCGGCGAGCGCGAGCGAACGCACCTCGCCGCTGGTGAACGCCGTCACCGGCCAGCCGCTGCGCACGCTGCCATCGAGATTGTAGGCGGTCACCTGTCCGCCGCTGCGACCGACCACGAGCGCGAGCTGACCATTGCCGGCCAGGTCGCCCAGCGCAACGCCGGGCCATGCGCGCCCATCACTGGCCGCGCGCCATTTCAGGCTGCCGGTCGCGCCATCGAGCAGGACGAGGTCATAGCTCGCCGCTGCGACCGCCATCTGGCCATCGACTGCGACGGCCAACGGCGAGCTGTACCACCCGGTCTGGCACCACGAAGTGAAGCAGCCGCCATAAGCCCATTTGAGCTGCGGCGCCGCCAGTTGCGCGCAAACCAGGCTCGGCGCGGACAACAGCGCGCACAGCAGCATGGGCGAACCAAGACGAGCAGGCATCGGCGTCTCCGGTAGTTGCGGGTGCAATTGTCGCCGTTCATGACGGCGCAGGGTGCTGCGTCGACGCTAAACTGTGAATTGGGCCCGGCATTGCATCACGTGTCGACTCCGCGCCATGCCCAGCGCGCGCGGGACGTGTCTGCCCATGTGGCACGTGCGGCCGCAGCGCCGGCTCCGACTCCTCCTTCTGCCATCGATCCAGTCATGACCACCAACCACGAATTGTTCCAGCGTTGCCTCGCGCACATCCCCGGTGGCGTCAACTCGCCGGTGCGCGCCTTCAAATCGGTCGGCGGCGAGCCCTTCTTCACCCAGCGCGCCGACGGACCTTATCTTTGGGACGTCGAGGGCAAGCGCTACATCGACTACGTCGGCTCGTGGGGGCCGATGATCGTCGGTCACAACCATCCGCAGGTGCGTGCCGCGGTCGAGCGCGCGATCGGCAACGGCCTGTCCTTCGGCACGCCCAGTCCGGACGAGGCCCGCATGGCCGAAACCATCGCGCGCCTGGTGCCCTCGATGGAAGTCGTGCGCATGGTCAACTCGGGTACCGAGGCGACGATGTCGGCGATCCGCCTTGCGCGTGGTGCGACCGGCCGCGACAAGATCGTCAAGTTCGAAGGCTGCTACCACGGCCATGCCGACAGTTTTCTCGTCAAGGCCGGCTCGGGCGCGCTCACCTTCGGCGTACCGACCTCGCCGGGCGTGCCCAAGGCGCTGGCCGATCTCACGCTGACCTTGCCCTACAACGATCTCGCCGCCGCGCAGGCACTGTTCGCGCAGCAGGGCGACGACATCGCGTGTCTCATCATCGAGCCGGTTGCGGGCAACATGAACTGCATCGCGCCGCTGCCCGGCTTTCTCGAAGGTCTGCGCGCACTGTGCACGAAGCACGGTGCACTGCTGATCTTCGATGAAGTCATGACCGGATTTCGCGTCGCGCTCGGCGGCGCGCAGGCGCATTACGGCATCACACCCGACCTCACTACCTTCGGCAAGATCATCGGCGGTGGCATGCCGGTGGGTGCCTATGGCGGACGTCGTGACCTGATGCAGCAGATCGCGCCGACCGGACCGGTCTATCAGGCCGGCACGCTCAGCGGCAATCCGGTGGCGATGGCCGCGGGGCTGGCGATGCTCGAACTGGTGCAAACCCCGGGTTTCCACGATGAACTTGCGCGGCGCACGCGCCTGCTCTGCGATGGACTGCAGGCGCTCGCCGATGAAGTCGGCTTGGCCTTCAGCACCAATCGCGTCGGCGGCATGTTCGGAATCTTCTTCGCGCGCGGTCCGGTCACCAGCTATGCGCAGGCGACCGCCGCCGACGTTGCGCGCTTCAATCGCTTCTTCCACGCGATGCTCGATGCCGGCGTGTATCTCGCGCCCAGTGCCTTCGAGGCGGGTTTCGTTTCCATCGCGCATGACGAGGCGGTGATCGCCGCGACGCTCGAGGCCGCGCGCAGCGCATTTCGGATCGCGCTTTCGCCCTGAGTCGTCAACCGCGCCCTTCGGCGCGGCACGTGCGCACGCTGGCGAGTGCACACGGATCTTTCGCCTGCATTCAGTCCTGCATTTTCGGCAGGACTAGCATGGGTGTACCGCATGAGCGGTAATCAATTCAGGGATGTCATCATGAAGACCACCTTGCTCTCGCTGGCGGTCAGCCTTGCGCTGGCCCTGCCGGCTGCCGCGAGTTTCGCGGCTGAGATGCCTGCTGCGGCAACGCCTGCCGCGCAATCAGCCACCACGACCACCAAGGCTGCCGCCACTGCGCCCGAACTACACAAGGCGATGCGCGCGCTCTGGCATGGCCACATCGTCCATACCCGCGCCTACGCGCAAGCGGTGAAGGCCGGCAACGCCGCTGCAGCCACGCGCGCGGCCGATGAAACCGTCGCCAATGCCAAGGAGATCGCGCATGCGGTCGCCGGCTTCTACGGCGAGGATGCGGGCAAGGGCATGCTCGATCTGCTCGCCGGACACTGGCAAGGCGTGAAGGACCTCACGGACGCTCGGCATGCCGGCAATGATGTGGCGGCCGACAAGGCGATGAACGAGCTCGACGAAAACGCGGGCGCAGTCGCCAAGTTCCTCTCGGGCGCCAATCCGAACCTGCCCTATGACGCCGTCAACGGCCTCATGCTCGCGCATATCGGCTATCACGCCGGACAGATCCAGCAGATCATGAAGGGCGACAAGGCTGGCGAAGCCAAGACCTGGAAGGACATGCAGGCGCACATGGACATGTTCGCCGATGCGCTGTCCGACGGCATCGCCAAGCAGTTCCCCGACAAGGCCAAGTAGGCAGCGTTGCCGGCGCTGTCAGCTTGATGCCACGAAGGCCGGGCCTTGGCCCGGCCTTCGCGCGTTCAGCGGCCAGGCTTGCTGTCGAGGAACAGATCGGGCAGCAGCTCTTGCGACGGATCCACGGCATAAGGCGTGAAGTCGCTGACGCCCGATCCTTGCAGGACTTCCTCATCGATGAAGAAATTCCCGGCCAGGCCGCGTGCGGGCTTCACCAGGATGGCGTGCGCGGCATCAGCGAGGATTTGCGGCTTGCGGCAGCGATTCACATCGATGCCGGGAATCATCTTGAGCGCATCGGTGGCGATGATCGTGCGCGGCCACAAGGCATTGACCGCGACACCGCGCTGCCCGAATTCGCCGGCAAGGCCAAGCGTGACGAAACTCATGCCCATCTTGGCCAGCGTGTAGCCGACATGCGGTGCCCACCAGTGTGGCGCGAGCGATGGCGGTGGTGCGAGGGTGAGGATATGCGGGTTCGCCGATTCGAGCAGATGCGGCAGGCAGGCTTGCGCGCAGAGGAAACTGCCGCGCGCATTGACCTGCTGCATGAGATCGAAGCGCTTCATCGGCGTGTCGAGCGCGCCGCGCAGCCAGATCGCGCTGGCGTTGTTGACGAGGATGTCGATGCCGCCGAAGCGCGCCACGGTCGCCGCGACCGCAGCCTGCACGTTGTCTTCGTCGCGGATGTCGCACTTGATTGCAAGCGCCCGGCCGCCGGCGGCTTCGACCGCCGCCGCCGCGGTGTGGATCGTGCCCGGAAGTTTCGGATTGGGCACGTCGGATTTCGCCGCGATGGCGATGTTGGCGCCGTCACGCGCGGCGCGCAGCGCGATCGCCAGGCCAATCCCGCGCGAAGCGCCGGTGATGAACAGTGTTTTTCCGGACAGTGTCGTCATGTGCGACTCGCGTGCATTCCAATCGGTCTGCCAGTGTAGTCCCCATGCGTGGGTTTGCGACGCGTGGAGTCGGCATTCAGGCCTGCTGTGCGCGGGCGGCGCGATAGGCAACCAGCGCCGCACGCAGGCGCGTGAGCCCCTCGGCGACATCGACATCGCCGATGTTGATCGGTGGCACGAAGCGCAGCACGTCGGGCCCGGCCTGCAGGATCAGCAGGCCCTGCGCAGCCGCATGATCGAGGATTGCTGCGGCCTGCCCCTTGTGGCCTTCGGCCAGCAGCGCGCCGAGCATGAGGCCGCGACCGCGCACGAGTTCGAACAGGTTCAGATCGCTGCCGATGGCTTCCAGGCCCGCGCGCAGTGCCTGTGACTGCCGCGCCACGTTGTCCAGCAGGTCGGGCGATGCGAGCTTGCGCAAGGCCACGCGCGCGACTGCACTGGCCAGCGGATTGCCGCCGAAGGTGGTGCCGTGCGCGCCGAACTGCATGACCTGCGCGACCTTCGCGCCGGCCAGCAGCGCGCCGATCGGAAAACCGCCTCCCAGCGCCTTGGCCAGCGTCACGATGTCGGGCACGATGCCATCCTGTGCATGCGCAAACAGCGTGCCGGCACGACCCATGCCGCACTGGATTTCATCGAGCACGAGCAGCGCATCATGCCGATCGCACAGTGCGCGCACACGCGCCAGATAGCCCGGCGCCGCAGGCAACACGCCGCCTTCGCCCTGCACGGGCTCGAGCATCACCGCGGCGACGTCGCCCTTGTCCATTGCCGCAGCCAGTGCTGCCGCGTCATTGAACGGCACATGGCGAAAGCCTGCCGGCAGCGGCTCATAGCCGGCCTGATACTTGGGCTGCGCGGTCGCGGTCACCGTTGCCAGCGTGCGGCCATGGAACGAGCCTTCGCAGCTCACGATCACGCGCCGTTCGGGCGCACGGCCTTGTGATGCGGCCCACTTGCGCACGAGCTTGATCGCCGCCTCGTTGGCTTCGGCGCCCGAGTTGCACAGGAAGGCACGCTCGGCAAAGCCGGAAGCCTCGACCAGCTCGGCGGCAAGATGCAGGGGCGGCTCGCTGTAGAACGCATTGCTCACATGCCAGAGCTTGTGCATCTGCTCGGTGAGCGCAGCGACGAGGTCGGGATCGCAATGGCCCAGCGCATTGACTGCAATGCCGGCGCCGAAGTCGACGTATTCGCGCCCTTGCGTATCCCACACGCGGCAGCCCAGGCCACGTTCGAGCACGAGTGCGCGTGGCCGGTAGACCGGCAGCCAGTAGCGCTCGCCCAGGGCGAGCAGATCGGAAGTCTTCATCGTGTCCTGGTGATGTTGGGTGATTCACGCGCGCGGGCGGCCAGTCACGATCCACCCGCAGCCTGACTGTACATGGGCGCAGCGTGCGGCCGCTTGCAGCTTACGGGTTTTCTCACGCGCACCAGCTTGCCGGCAATGACCCCGAGCCGTCTGGCTCGGGGTGCCGGATGAGGGCGCTTGCGCCCCGGTGCCAGTCGGGGGCGACGCCTCCGTCGCGGATACCGGGGATACTTCGGACTGCGACCCCGGGTCTTCGCAGGGCTATGGGTTCGGCGACTCGAACGAGTCGGCGAAGATGAAATCCCACACCGCGACGAAGTTGGCGATCACCGTGCAATCGGCGATCACCGGGGCGGTGGTGTAGGTATTGCCCACCAGCGTGCCGCCGCAGCTGCCGCCGATGCTGCCGATCACATGATCCATGTCGTCGGGGACGACATCGATGCTGACGACACCGCCTGTGGCCACCCCGCGCGAAGGGCCGATGCTGCCGCCCGGGGTGGCTGAGGTGCTCACCCGATAACCCGGCGTGCAGCCATCCGACCAGGTACCGCCGGTGGCCGCGTTCCACGCGGCATCGGTGGGCGACGGAGTGTGCAGGAAGTTGCTGCACAGGGCCGACTGGCCAGGCTCGAGGCCAGGTGGCGCGGCGGGTGGCGTGCCGCTGAGCTCGTTGCCATCCACCCGGAAGTACTGCAACGAGGTCAATCCGCTGAGGTCGGGAATGCTGCCGCTGAGCTGGTTGTAGCCCACCCAGAAGACCTGCAACGAGGTCAATCCGCCGAGGTCGGGGATGCTGCCGCTGAGCTGGTTGTTGCTCACCCAGAAGGTCTGCAACGAGGTCAATCCGCCGAGGCTGGGGATGCCGCCCGTGAGTTGGTTACCGTACGCACTGAAGGACACCAGCGAGGTCAATCCGCCGAGGTCGGGAATGCTGCCGCTGAGCTGATTGTCGTCCACCCGGAAGGACTGCAACGAGGTCAATCCGCCGAGGTTGGGGATGCTGCCGCTGAGCTGGTTGTTGCTCACCCAGAAGTACTGCAACGAGCTCAATCCGCCGAGATCGGGGATGCTGCCGCTGAGCTGGTTGTAGCCCACCCAGAAGTATTGCAACGAGGTCAATCCGCCGAGGTTGGGGATGCTGCCGCTGAGCTGGTTGTAGCCCACCCAGAAGTATTGCAACGAGGTCAATCCGCCGAGGTCGGGGATGCTGCCGCTGAGCTGATTGTCGCTCACCGAGAAGGACTGCAGCGAGGTCAATCCGCTGAGGTCGGGAATGCTGCCGCTGAGCTGGTTGCCGACTGCATCGAACGTCGTCAGCGAGGTCAATCCGCTGAGGTCGGGAATGCTGCCGCTGAGCTGGTTGCCGCCTGCATCGAACGTCGTCAGCGAGGTCAATCCGCCGAGGTCGGGGATGCTGCCGCTGAGCTGATTGTCGCTCACCGAGAAGGACTGCAACGAGGTCAATCCATCGAGGCTGGGGATGCTGCCGTCGAGCTGGTTGTTGCTCACATCGAACCACGTCAGCGAGGTCAATCCATCGAGGCTGGGGATGCTGCCGCTGAGCTCGTTGCCGTCCACACGGAATGTCGCCAACGAGGTCAATCCGCCGAGGCTGGGAATGCTGCCGCTGAGCTGATTGCTGCTCACCGAGAAGGATTGCAGCGAGGTCAATCCGCCGAGGTCGGGGATGCTGCCGCTGAGCTGATTGTTGCTCACCCAGAAGTATTGCAACGAGGTCAATCCGCCGAGGCTGGGAATGCTGCCGCTGAGCTGGTTGTAGCTCACGTCGAACCACGTCAGCGAAGTCAAACCGCCGAGGTCGGGGATGCTGCCGCCGAGATTGTTCTGCTGCAAACAGAGTTCTGTCACATGCGCGTTGCCGTCATCGCAGACAATGCCGTACCAGGCGTTCTCGCAGGGGTCGCCGACCGTCCAGTTCGTGTGGGTGGTCCAGGCGGCACCATTGGTGCCGTTGTAGAGGTCCATCAGTACCTGCCGCTCGGTGGCCGGTACAGCCGCCTGCGTGGATACGGAAAGGCCGAGCAGGGAAAACATCGCCAGGGCGGGCGGAAAAAACAGCGCTGAGGAGGGGTTTCACGAACGCATCTCCTTGTACGTGTCCAATGAGTAGTCCTGCCCCGGACTGCGGGCCCGCCGAGTCTGGCAGCTTGCGGCAGGGAAAATCGGGATCGCAGTCGCATGTGTCGTGATTTTCCATGCCGCAGCTTGCCTGCGCCCATGCCGGCTGCCGGCTGCACCCGGAAGGCAAGGTCGCAATGTCCGCGATCGAATACGCCGCTGCCAGAGGTGAAAACGGCTGCCGGAACGTCGATCCCGTCCGGTGCTTCCTTGTCCCGCGCTGCACGCGGCATGCAAGGTGCGCGATCACCACACGCCGGTGTTGGGCATCGAGGCCCAGGGTTCGGCGGGTGGCAGGCGCGCACCCTTCTGCAAGAGTTCGATCGAGATCAGGTCCGGTGAACGCACGAAGGCCATGTGGCCGTCGCGTGGCGGGCGGTTGATCGTCACGCCCAGCGCAGCCAGATGTGCGCAGCTTGCGTAGATGTCCTCGACCTCGAAGGCGAGGTGGCCGAAGTTGCGCGCGCTGCCGTAGTCCTCGTCCGAACCCCAGTTGTGGGTGAGTTCGATCTCGGCCTGCGGCGAGCCTTCGGCGGCGAGGAAGACGAGCGTGAACTTGCCCGCTTCGTTGTCCATGCGGCGCACTTCATGCAGGCCAAGACCCTGGCAGAAGAACTTCAGCGCTGCGTCCAGATCGTGGACGCGGATCATCGTGTGCAGATAACGCATGGCGTAGCCTGGCAGCGGCGCGGAATGCCGATTTTCGCGCCGCGTTCGTGCCTGCGCCAGTACGGCGCAAGGCGGCGCAGCGGTCGCCGGCCGGCGTGCGCCGAAGTCGGGGTATTCGCGCCCATGCGTATCCCCCGCGCGACAGCCCGGGCCGCGTTCGAGCACGAGTGCACGTGGCCGGTAGACCGGCAGCCAGTAGCGTTCACCCAAGGTCAGCAGCCCAGTGGTGCTCATCGACGCACTCGAGCGCAGGCAAGGGATTCAGTTGAAGCAGGGAAGGGGAGCGAATTCGGGTGCGACCATCGGCAAAAGGCAGTCCCGCCCTCAGCGTCGCCGGCGCGCGCGCTCCATCCGCGCCATGTTGCGATCGTACTTGGCGCGTTGCGCGGGTGTGCACGATTCCAGCCACGCGCTGTTGCACGGATCGCAGTAGAACATGCGCTCGCCGCGCGTCCAGGCGAACACGGTGCGATCACTGTGCAGGGTGTTCGCCCCGCAGCGCGCGCAGCGAAACATCTTCTCCTTGGGCGCCTTGGGAATGACCAGGCGCAGCACGATCTGCGCGAGGATCACGGCGATGATCGCGGCGACTAACCAACCCAGTGGAGACATCGGTGGCTTCCTCCTGCAGCTGATGCGAGTGATGGCTGCGCGATCCGTGATCGCGATGATCCGCGACAGGTGGGGCGTCGCGCGCATATCATGACAGCGTAGCGATCAGCCTGGAGCAGCGCCCATGGGCGAGGGAGAGAGGGCCGGGAATGCCGTCCGTCCGCAGCTGCGGGTGATCGATGGCGGGCGTCACCGGCTCGAACAGGAGTTGCTCGGGGAAGCGATTTGGGGCAATCACGACGATCGCTATCGGGCGCGCGTCGAGCGCTTGAAGCCGGCTGGCTTGCTGACGCCGGTGCCTGCCGTCGAGTCGACCAAGCTGCCGGATCCGGCTTGAAGCACGGTTTCACTCGCTCTGGATGCGCGACAACAGGCGCGTGAGCGCAGCGAGCCGCGCGATCGGCTCGTCCAGTTGCAAGAGATGCTGTCGCTCGGTTGCGGGCAAGGGCAGGTGTTCGGTCAATCGCCAGCCCACCCAGCACGCATCATCGAGCAAGGCGCGTTCATAGGCGTCGGCAAAGCCGCCGATGCGCTCGAGCAGTCGTTCGAGGATCGTCGCCAACAGCGCGTATTCGGGGGGCAGCGGCTGCGCGATGTCCTTCGTGCACAGCGCGACCTCGCCATGCAGCAAGCCGTTGTCGCGCACGCGTGTGTGCATCACGCGGAAGCGTGCACCGCCCTGCACGCGGATGCCGAGCAGACCATCGGGCAAGGTGTGGAAATCGATGATGCGGGCGAGCGTGCCGACTGCCGCGGGCACGGCGGGCGCGCCGACTTCCTGACCCGCGAGGATCAGGCACACACCGAAGGCGCGGTCTTCGCGCGTGCACTCGCGCACGAGGTCGAGATAGCGTGGTTCGAAAATGCGCAGATCGAACAGGGCGCCGGGAAGCAGCACGCTGGCGAGCGGAAACAGCGCCAGGTCGAACGTATTCACGCGGCGGCAACGACGCTGCGGTGGGCGCGCGTGTCATGCATCAGCGGCCGCCCGGTTCGAGTGCCGCGGCGAAGCGCCGCGGCGCGTTCTCGAAGCCCCCGTTGGACATGAACACGACATGGTCACCCTTGCGGGCCTGTTGCAGCAGCGCCGTGATCAGCGCATCGACGCTCGCCACCGCCGCGCCGCGACCAGCGAGCGCGGTGACGATGCCGCTGGCATCCCACGCGAGCTCGGGCCGTGCCAGCAACACCACCGCATCGGCGTCGCGCAACGACGGTGCGAGTTCGGCGGCATGCGCGCCCATGCGCATCGAATTGGAGCGGGGTTCCATGCCGACCAGAATCCGCGCCGCGCCGACCTTCGCACGCAGGCCGGCGAGCGTGGTGGCGATTGCAGTCGGGTGGTGGGCGAAGTCGTCGTAGACGCGGATGCCGTGGATGTCGGTGATGAGCTCCATGCGTCGCGCGACGTTGTTGAAGGTGCTCAAGGCCGCGATCGAATCGACGGCAGGCACGCCGGCAGCGTGCGCGGCCGCGATCGCGGCGAGTGCGTTCATCACGTTGTGGCGACCATTGAGTTGCCACTGTGCCTGGCCAAGTTCCTGCCCGTGGTGACTGACGATGAAGCGCGAGCCATCGGCACTCACCAGTTGCGCGCGCCAGTCGCCCGCTTCGATGCCGAAGGTTTCCAGGTGACTCCAGCAACCCATCGCGAGGACTTCGGCCAGGCGCGGATCCTCGGCGTTGACGATCAGGCGTCCATTGCCCGGCACGATGCGCACGAGGTGGTGGAACTGGCGCTGGATCGCGGCGATGTCGGGGAAGATGTCGGCGTGGTCGTATTCGAGGTTGTTGAGGATCGCGATCGACGGGTGGTAATGGACGAACTTGCTGCGCTTGTCGAAGAACGCGGTGTCGTATTCGTCGGCTTCGATGACGAAATCCGTCGCAGGCTGCTCCGCAGTTCCGTCCCTGGAGCGCTCCCCGGCGGGCGTCCCTGCCTCCCCCTCATCCGCGCGATGGCGGCTTCGACCCAGTCGTGCCGACACGCCGAAATTGGCGGGCACGCCACCGACGAGGAAGCCCGGTTCGCGCCCGGCCGCTTCGAGTATCCACGCCAGCATCGAGGTGGTGGTGGTCTTGCCGTGGGTGCCGGCCACCGCGAGCACGCGGCGATGGCGCAGCAGCGTGTCGCCGAGCCATTGCGGGCCGGACACATAGGGCAGGCGCGCATCGAGCAGGTGCTCGATCGCCGGATTGCCGCGCGAGAGCGCATTGCCGACGATCACCAGGTCCGGTGCGGGCTGCAGGTGCTCGGCGCGATAGCCCTGCGACAGGCGGATGCCGAGGTGTTCGAGCTGGCTCGACATCGGCGGATACACGTTCGCATCCGAGCCTTCCACTTCGTGTCCGAGTTCGCGCGCGAGCGCGGCGATGCCGCCCATGAAGGTGCCGCAGATGCCGAGTATGTGCAGGCGCATGAGGTAGGTTCCTTGTCAGCCCGGGCCGAAGACGATTTGCTCGATCGCCCACCAGGCGACGATCCACGCGACCACCAGAGTCAGCGCGAAGCCGGAACTCATGTCGGCGGCATGGCGCACGATGTGGGCGATCGCCGCGACCTGCCACAGGAACACGCCGAACAACAACCAGGCCATCAGCATCTGCGCAGTCGTTGCCGGTGTCGTCGCCGGCGGCATGCCGCCCACCAGCAGTACGAAGCCCTGCACCAGCGTGAAAGCCATGCTGGTGGCGACGATCGCGGTGGCGGTCTGCACGTAGCGGTTGCGCAGATCGCGCAATGCCAGCGCCACCCAGCACAGGCCGAGTATCACCAGCGAGGACAGCAGCGAGCGTGCCAGCGCGTTGCCGTCTCCGGCCAGCGTGTTGCCGAGCAGCACATCGAGCGCGGTGCTCGCCAGCAGCAGCACGATCAGCAGGCGCGGCGACCAAGGCAGATCTTGCGGGCCACCACGCAGCAGGCACAGGCCAAGCACGCGGGCGGGCAGGGTGGTCGGGGCGGGGTCGGGCCGGTTCATCGCGGGCCGCAGCGCAGGCCGGGGTGCCGATCAGGCGGCAGTGGTCTTGGGCAAGGCGTCCAGCACGCGGCGCGAAATATCCTCGAGTTCGCCCACGCCATCGACGCAGCGCAGCTTGCCGATCTGTTCGAAATGGCGCGCGACCGGTTCGGTCTGTTCGCTGTACACGCGCAGGCGCTCGCGCACGGTTTCGGGCGTATCGTCGCGGCGTCCTTCCTTGGCAGCGCGGCCGGCGATGCGCTCGACGATGAGTTCGCTGGGTACATCCAGCTTGACCGCGACATCGAGCGGCTGGCCCAGGCGCGCGAGCAGTGCCTCCAGCGCCGCGCACTGGGCGAGGTTGCGCGGGTAACCGTCGAGGATGAAGCCGCGTGCGGCGTCGGCTTGGTTCAAACGCTCTTCGAGCATGCCCAGCACGATGTCATCGGACACCAGCTGGCCCGCTTCCATCACCGCCTTGGCCTTGAGCCCGAGCGGCGTGCCGGCCTTGACCGCGGCGCGCAGCAGGTCGCCGGTGGAGATGTGGGGAACCTGAAGCTGCTGCTTGAGGCGTTCGGCCTGTGTGCCCTTGCCCGAACCGGGTGCACCAAGAAGAACCAGTCGCATGTTGATCCGTGAACGCCACTGGGCGTTGCATACTAGGGGAAGGGCCGCGCCGGCTGGCAGCGGTGACAGGCTTCAACGCTAGCGGCTGCCCGGAAACGTGTCAAACCACCATCAAACCGCGAAGGACCACCCGCAATGAGCCAGGGCCGACTTCTGTACGCGCAGTCGGGCGGCGTCACCGCCGTCATCAACACCACCGCCGCTGCGGTGATCGCCACCGCGCGTTCGCGCAAGCTGCCCGTGCTGGCGGCGCGCAACGGCATCATCGGTGCGCTGCGCGAGGACCTGATCGACACCACTCGCGAGAGCGCCGCCGCGATCCGCGCGCTGCGCCACACGCCCGGCGGCGCGTTCGGTTCCTGCCGTTACAAGCTCAAGTCGATCGAGCAGAACCGCGCGCAGTACGAGCGCCTGATCGCGGTGTTCAAGGCGCACGACATCCGCACCTTCCTCTACAACGGCGGCAACGATTCGGCCGATACCGCGCTCAAGATCTCGCAGGTCGGCCGCGAACTGGGCTACCCGGTCAATGTGATCGGCGTGCCCAAGACCGTCGACAACGATCTTGCTGTAACCGACTGCTGCCCGGGTTTCGGTTCGGTGGCCAAGTACACCGCGGTGTCGGTCGCCGAGGCCAGTCTCGATGTCGAGTCGATGTGCGCGTCCTCGACCAAGGTGTTCATCGTCGAGGTCATGGGGCGGCACGCGGGCTGGATTGCCGCGTCCGCGGGCATGGCTGCACGCAAGGCCGGTGATCCGCCGCAGCTGATCCTGTTTCCGGAAATCGCCTTCGACGAGGAGGCTTTCCTCGACCGCGTCAAGGCGACCGTCGCCAAGGTCGGCTATTGCACCGTGGTCGCTTCGGAAGGCCTGAAGAACGCGGCCGGTCAGTTCCTCGCCGAAGCCGGTACCCGCGATGCGTTTGGCCACAGCCAGCTCGGCGGTGTCGCCCCGGTGCTCGCGCAACGGGTCAAGCAGCAGCTCGGCTTCAAGGTTCACTGGGCACTGCCCGATTACCTGCAACGCTCGGCGCGTCATCTGGCCTCGAAGACCGACGTCGAGCACGCCTGGGCGGTGGGCAAGGCCGCGGTCGAATACGCGCTCGCAGGCAAGCATGCGGTGATGCCGGTGATCGTGCGCACCTCGGATGCGCCGTATCGCTGGAAGATCGAGCCGGCGCCGCTGGCGAAGATCGCCAACCACGAAAAGAAGCTGCCGAAGAACTACATCACTCGCGACGGCTACGGCATCACCGTCGCCGCGCGTCGCTACCTGGAGCCGCTGATCCGCGGCGAGGATGCGCCGCCCTACCTGCGCGATGGCCTGCCCGATTACGTGCGTCTGAAGAACGCGCCGGTGCGGCGCAAGCTGCCGGCGTATTCGATCAGCGATTGAGCAGCGCCGCAGGGCTCCGGCGAGGCCAGGCGTTTCACGGCCACTCAGTCAGTCCCTCCAGTTCGTACAGCCGCTTCCAGCTCGGTCGCGCCTTGAGCGCGCTTGCCAGCGCGGCCAGATGCGGCCAGCTCGTCGCCGGGCGCGGCATGTTGCGCGACCAGCGCATCAGCATGAGCGCATAGAAATCGACCAGCCCGTGCTGTTCGCCGAGCAGGTGCGGGCCATGTTGGGCCAGATGTGCGTCGATATGGCTCCAGCATTTCTCGATGCCGATGCGCGCGGCGTGCTTGATCGTCTCGGCGGCTTCGGGCAGGTGATCGCCGGGGAAGAACCATTGGCGGAACAATGGCTGCAGGGTATTGGCGAGATAGAACATCCACTGCAGGTAATCGGCGCGCTGCGGGCTGCCCGCGAGCGGCGCAAGGCGCGCATCGGGATGGCGTTCGGCCAGCAGCATCGCCAGCGCCGCGGCTTCGCCGTGCGGCTTGCCATCCACGACGAGCGTCGGCACCACGCCCAGCGGATTGAGCGCGAGGTAGCGCGCTCCGTGTTGTTCGTCCTTGTCGAAGTCGACGCGTTCGAGCGTGTAGGGTGAGCCGATCTCGAGCAGGGCCAGATGCACGACGAGATTGGCCGAACCGGGCGAGAAGTAGAGCGTGTACATGGCAGGTTCCGTGTAGGGCGGGGTCATGGACGGCCAGGCGATCGCGATGCGACGGTCATCCTGCCACGCCGGCGTCGCGCCCGCAGCAGGGACGATCGCTGTGCGGCGATTTCCGCGAATCGCCCGCGCTCAACGCGATGTTACTCAAGGCGGCGCGACGAATTCGTCGTCGCGCAGGCTGACGAAGATCAAGACACACAGGATCAGCATGAAGCAGCGGAACGCGCTTTCGCTGCCATTCCACTGGCTCGACATCCACATGCCGAACCATTCACCACCGATCGACATGAAACCGACCTGCCAGACGACGAAACCGAGGGTGAGGCCGCCGATTGCCCAGGCCTTGGCATGCTGGAAGCGTGTTGCCGCAGCGTGACGTTGGCGCCACATGCGCCAGGCGCCGAACCAGCAAAGCCCCGCGGTGATCGCCTCGCCGGCGATGATCGCGGCGTAGGCGAGATGCTGCAGCGCCGGCTGCTCGATCGCGCGCCAGCGGATCGTGCTGTCGGCGAAGATCGTGTCCATCGCCAGCACATGCTGGACGAAGGCGAGATTGCTGCCGTAATCGCTGAGATTGCCGAACGCGACCAGACTCGCATACAGCGCCACCGCGGCAACGCACGTACATTTGGACCAGCGCAGGATCAGCATCGGCATGCTCCGCAGCGACTCACCGCCGATTCCAAGGTTCCGGCGCGCGGTGGGCGAGTCTCAATGATTGGGGTAGAGGATAGGGAAGGCCCAGCCCGCCGGACCGCTCACCGTGACATCGGCATTGAGCACGGAATAGCTGGCCGGCATCAGCGAGAATTTCGGTGAGGGCGCCTGCGTGCTCAGGTCGCTGAACAGATTGCCGCCGTCTTCCATGTCATTGGCCTGGCCGGTGAGTTCATAGCGTTCGAACACGTAGGGCAAGCCTTCGGAATACAAGGGATCGGGATTGCTCGAAACATGGAAATGCAGATGCGGCTCGCTGGTGTTGCCGCTGTTGCCCAGCCGCGCGATCAGCTGGCCGCGCTGCACCGGCTGGCCGACGCGCACGCGCAGGCTGCCCGGTTGCAGATGTGCATAGAACGCGAAATGCCCGCCGCCGATGTCCTGCATGATGTAGTTGCCGCCGGCCATCTCGACGGTCGGATTGGGTGGATTGCGCGGTGGCGTGCTCTCGGGCATGCCGTCGCGGATGCCGGCGATGACGCCGTCCGCGACCGCGATGATCTCCTCGCCCCAGGCCAGATAGCTCGCGTTGCGGTCGAGCGGACCGATTGCGCGGCGCGCCTGGTCGTCGACCTTGACCCAGTCGATCGCGTAGCGCTCGGGGGCGCTGAACTGGCCGACGATCACCGAGCCATCGGCCCTGCGGCCGGGGATCAGCGTGCGCCGGTGCGTGCCGAAATCGTTGGCCGAATCGCCCGCGACCCAACCGGTGCCGCGAAACGGCAAGCCGACCATCACCGGCGCGGCGCGTGAAATCGCCGACTCGGTCGTGGCGGTGCTGCGAGTGCTTGCGCCAGCGCTGCAGGCGGTGCTGTCGACTTCGTGCTGCAGGCGCGCGGGCAGCGGCAGGTTGTTGTCGAAGGCGAGAAAGAAGTAGACCACCGCGCCGCCGCCGGCGGGCAGGTCGACCGGATGAATCCGCGTCTGGCCCGCGGCTGGATTGGGGAGGGGCTGCATCTGCGCGTCGTAGACCAGCGTGTTGGGCGCAATCGAGCTGCCCTGGTAACGACGCAGTGCTTCACCATCGCCGAATGCGCGCACATCGACGATGCGCGCGCACGCGCCGCTGAAATTGCGCACTGCCAGTTCGTAGACCAGCACGCGGCCATTGGGGGTGGGCAGCGGCGAAGGGATGTGGTGGATCTCGGCAGTGAGCGTGCCGGCCTCGGCAAACCCGGCGGTGAGGGCCAGCAGGCAGGCCAGGAACGAGCGGGGATCTGGACGAATCGGCGTCATGGGGCGAGACCGTGGCGATGGGTGAAATGAGACATGCCAGCAAACGCGCACGTTCGCAAGGACGAGGATCATCGCCGCTCATTGGCGCCGCCTCAAGTCGCATCGGCGCTACCTGAACGCAGGCCAGACGGTATACTTGCCGCGTTTTGCCCCAACTTTTGCCGTATTTCCACGTCCTTGATACCGAGGGGAAGTCGATGTCGTTCAGTCAACACGGTTTGTGGATCGCGCTGGCCTGTGCCGTGCTCGCGATCGTTTATGGCGCCTGGTCGATCCGCTGGATCCTGGCCAAGCCGGCCGGCAATGAGCGCATGCAGGAGATCGCCGCGGCGATCCAGGAAGGCGCGCGTGCCTATCTCAATCGCCAGTACCGCACGATCGCCATCGTCGGCGTGGTGCTGCTGGTGATCATCGGATTCGCGCTCGACTGGCAGACGGCGATCGGCTTTGCGATCGGCGCGGTGCTCTCGGGTCTGACCGGCTACATCGGCATGAACATCTCGGTGCGTGCCAACGTGCGCACGGCCGAGGCCGCGCGCGGCGGCATTCCCGCGGCGCTCGCGGTCGCCTTCCGCGGCGGCGCGATCACCGGCATGCTGGTGGTGGGCCTGGCCCTGCTCGGCGTTGCCGGCTACTACGTCGGCTTGCTCAAGTTCGGCAGCACGCCCGATCAGGCGCTGCATGCCTTGGTCGGCCTGGCCTTCGGCTCTTCGCTGATCTCGATCTTCGCGCGTCTGGGCGGCGGCATCTTCACCAAGGGCGCCGACGTCGGCGCCGACCTCGTCGGCAAGGTCGAGGCGGGCATTCCCGAGGACGATCCGCGCAACCCGGCGGTGATCGCCGACAACGTCGGTGACAACGTCGGCGACTGCGCCGGCATGGCCGCCGACCTGTTCGAAACCTACGCGGTGACCCTGGTCGCGACGATGCTGCTCGGCGGCGTGATGGCGACCCAGGCCGGCCCCAACGGCGTGCTCTATCCGCTGGTGATCGGCGGCGTGTCGATCATCGCCTCGATCATCGGCACCTTCTTCGTCAAGCATTCCGGCGGCAAGATCATGAACGCGCTGTACAAGGGCGTGATCGTTTCCGGCGTGCTTGCGCTGCTGGCCTTCATCCCGGTCACCCAGGAGCTCATGGCCGGCAGTCAGTACGGCGTGTGGAACGTGTTCGGCTGCGCCGTGATCGGCCTCGTCCTGACTGGCGCGATGGTCATCATCACCGAGTACTACACCGCGACCGAATACGGCCCGGTGCGGCATGTCGCCAAGGCTTCGACCACGGGCCATGCCACCAACATCATTGCCGGCATCGGCATCTCGATGAAGTCGACCGCCTGGCCGGTGCTGGCCGTGTGCGCGGCGATCTGGGGCGCCTACTACCTCGCCGAGCTGTATGGCATTGCCATCGCCGCGACCGCGATGCTGTCGATGACCGGCATGATCGTCGCGCTCGACGCCTACGGTCCGATCACCGACAACGCCGGTGGCATCGCCGAGATGGCCGAGCTGCCCAAGGAAGTGCGCGCGGTCACCGATCCGCTCGATGCGGTGGGCAACACCACCAAGGCAGTGACCAAGGGCTACGCGATCGGTTCGGCGGGTCTGGCCGCGCTGGTGCTGTTCGCCGACTACACCCACAAGCTCGGCGTCGAGCACCCGGGCCAGGTCTTCACCTTCGACATCTCCAACCACTACGTGATCATCGGCCTGCTCATCGGCGGCCTGATCCCCTACCTGTTCGGTGCGATGGCGATGGAAGCGGTCGGCCGCGCCGCCGGTGCGGTGGTCGAGGAAGTGCGCCGCCAGTTCCGCGAGATCAAGGGCATCATGGACGGCAGCGGCAAGCCGCAGTACGACAAGGCGGTCGACCTGCTGACCAAGGCCGCGATCAAGGAAATGATGATTCCCTCGCTGCTGCCGGTGCTGGTGCCGATCATCGTCGCCTTCGGTTTCCGTTGGCTCGGTGGTCCGCTCGCTGGCGTGCAGGCGCTCGGCGGCATGCTCATCGGCACCATCGTCACCGGCCTGTTCGTGGCGATCTCGATGACCACCGGCGGCGGTGCCTGGGACAACGCCAAGAAGTACATCGAAGACGGAAACTTCGGCGGCAAGGGCTCGGATGCGCACAAGGCCGCGGTCACCGGCGACACCGTGGGCGATCCCTACAAGGACACCGCCGGCCCGGCCGTGAACCCGCTGATCAAGATCATCAACATCGTCGCCCTGCTGCTGGTGCCGCTGTTGTAGTCGAAGATCACATTGGATCCAAGCAAGAGCCCGGCGCAAGCCGGGCTTTTGCTTTCATGCGGCATGCTCGAATTGTCGGCTCCGCGCTCGCGAGGCGACTCTTCTTAAACCTTTCCACGCCCGCTTGCGTCTCATGGACGTTCCCTCAACGGAGTTGCGCCATGTACCGTGTCCTTGCCATCGCCGCGCTGCTCGCGGCGCTCGTTTCCGGTCGCGCCCTTGCCGATGACTGCAAGTTCAGCGAGCAGCGCGACTTCGACGTCGATGCGGCGTCCCTCAAGACCCTCGCACTCGACCTGGGCGCCAGTGATGCGACGATCGAAGGAGTCGCCGGGCTCACGAAGGTCGAAGTGCGTGGGCGCATCTGTGCATCGAGCAAGGAAGGACTTGCGCCATTCCAGGTCGAGCACAAGCGCGAGGGCGATCGCCTCATCGTTACCGCGCGCCATGAGAGCAGCGCGGTCAATATCAGCATTGGCGGGGTCCGTTACGCAGGGCTCAAGCTCGCCGTGCGCATGCCCAGGGACCTCGCGCTGAAGGTCGATGCCGCAGCGGGTGATGTCGATGTCAGCAGCGTGGCGAGCCTGGATTTCAAGTCGTCCGCGGGTGATCTCAAGCTCAACGACATTGCCGGCGCCGTCGTCCTCGATCTGGCTGCCGGCGATGTCGAGGGGGGCGGTCTGGGCTCGCTCGAAGTCAAGCGCGCCGCAGCGGGCGACATCAAGCTGCATGACGTGCATGGCGATGCACGCCTGGCGGGAATCAGTGCCGGTGACCTGCACCTGGACAAGGTCGGCGGCTCGGTCGAGATCGGCAACATCGATACCGGCGACGTCCGCCTCGGTCAGATCGCGCATGACGTGCGGGTCCAATCGCTGGGTACGGGCGATCTGGACGTTGACGGGGTCGGTGGCGACCTGGTGGTGCGCTCGCATGGTCTGGGCGACATCACGCACCGCAACGTGCGCGGCAAGGTCGAGGTCCCGCGCGATTCGATGGGTGAGGACTCCGACGATTGAGCGGCGCAGGAACCCGCCAGCGCGCACCGGGCGCTGGCGCGGTGCTCGCGCACGGGCGCTGCGGCGTGCGAGCCATTGCGCTTTGAGGCCCGCGCCCTTGTAACGGCGCGTTTCCCCCACTGGAAACCTGTCATCGCCATGCTGCGCATGAGTGACTTCGATCTCGCCGGCAAGCGCCTGCTGATCCGCGAGGATCTGAACGTGCCGATCGGCAGCCGCGACGGCTCCCGCAAGGTCGCATCTGCGGCCGGTGTTGCGATGTGGGAGCCGGTTGTGGGAGCGGGTGCACCGACGAAGGTTTTCCGTGTCGGTTCGCGGTTCGCCCCGCTCCCACAAGCTCCATTAACAGACGCTCAGCGGGCGATGCCGTAGGTCCAGCCGGCAGTCCAGTCGTCGTTGCGGTCACGGAAGGCGCCGATGTAGGGTGCCGGCGCAAAGAAAGCGTCGTCGGTGACCAATCGGCCATCGTGCAGCGGCGAGCCGGGCGCCGGCAGGAAGCCGACGAGCTGCGGATTGCCGCTGCCATTGCCGGCCCCGCTGTCGAACAGGGCCTTGGCCGCCCCGGGAACGCCGTTGCTGCCGTCGGCGACTGGCGTGGTGCAATTGAGCCAGGTATGGTCGAGGCTGAGATTGGGGCCGCCGACCAAGGCGGCGGTGGCGGCGTTGGCGACCATGAGGCAGGCCTTGCCGGTCTTGTTGAAGTCGCTGACGAGCAGGTTGCTGAGGTGGCCGCCGGTGCCTTCCTTGAGGTGCACGCCGTTGCCACCCCCGCTGCCGTTGCCGATCAGGGTCACGTTCGACCAGCGCGGAATCGTGCGTGGCGAGGCATCGTGATTGTCGGCCTGATTGGATGACTCGAAGCCATTGTCGTCGCCGAGGCCGAGCGAGGCGTTGGCCCACTTCGAAAATGCGAACTGGACCTTGCCGTTCCAGCCCTCGTCCCAATCGAAGCCGTCGTCACCGACTTCGTAGGAAATCAGGTACTTCGCGTTCACGGTGCCACCGAACCACTCGAAACCGTCGTCTTTGCCGCGGTAGGACTGCAGGTGTTCGAGTACGGTGCCGTCACCGACTGCCTGGAAGGTGAACGAATTGACTTCGCGGCCCTCGGTGAAGACATATCCGGCATAGCGGGCCTGGACGTAGCGCAGACTGCCTGAGCTGTCGTGCGGGTTGCTGCCGCCATAGCGCAGGGCTGGATTGAACTCGCTGCGGCAGTCGAACGGCGCCGCGGCGCATTTGTTGTTTGGGGCGTTGCCCGACAGCACGATGCCACCCCAATCTCCGGGCGCAGGCGTCTGCCCGAGCTGCCCGTCGCGCGGACTGGTGAAAATGATGGGTGCGTTGGGCGTGCCGTTGGCGACCAGCTTCGAGCCCGGATTCACGTAGAGATAGTCGGCGCTGTCGCCACTGCCGGTTACGAGGGTGCCTGGCTCGATGGTTACGGTCGCGCTGGCGGTGTTGTCACCGCCCACGGTAACCAGGCCTTCCAGTTGCCAGGTGGTGTCATTGGTGAGGGTCAGGTCGGAGGTGATGGTGCCGCTCAGCACGCAACTGCGCGGCAGGCTGCCGGGGCGGGTGCCGGTTGGACAGGTGGTGAAAGCCCGGGTATAGGCACATCCCACCTTGTCTTGCGTCACCAGGTTCTGCAGCGGGTTGGCCGTCCAGGTCATCGGCTGCAGCCCGCTGCCTGCGGCGGGCGTCACCTTCACTGTCGCTGCGCTGCAGCTGTGGAATTCGACATCGACGGTGCCGAACGCGCGCTGGGTGGGGGTTTCGTTGCCGGCGCCATTGAAGGTGCCGCCCGTGAAAGCGTACAGCTCGGCGCTGCGGGTGAACTCGAATTCACCGAACGTGGGCGACGCGGTCACCCAGATCGGATTGCCTTGGCTGTCGTAGAGGTAGCCCGACACGTACAGGGTCTTGTTGCCATTGGAAGCCGACAGCACGTCGAATACCCAACCACGCGCCGAAGCGGGGTGGCTGAGGTCGGCCCAGCCGCCATCAAAGGCATCGGACAGGGTCAGCGCCGCGTGGGCCTGGCCCACCGCGAGCGCGCCAAGGAGCGCGCCCGTCAGAATCTGCTTGTTGATGAACTTCATCGGAAATTTCCTCGGTTGAACGAAGGGAGCGGTGGGCGCACATGGCGCCGTGGTCGCCGTCCGTCAGCGTAGGGACGGCATGTGACAGCACGGTCGCAGGTGCCTTGCAGGCGTGTGGCAGCGGCCTCACGAGTCTTTGCCGGGCCGCCATTCGAAGCTGAGCTGGAACTCGCGGCCCTTGCGGTACTGCCGCGTTGGCAGACTGCCTTGCGTGAACCTCACCTCGGGGTCGAGCAGGTTGCGCAGCCGCAGCGACCAGCGCCAGTTGGGCGCGAACTGGTGGCGCATCTGGAAGTCCAGCGCGTTGAAAGCTTCCTCGTAGATGTCCGGCTGGCCCTGCACGCCGACTTCGGAGATGCGCCGGCCGGCACGGTTGAACATCAGTTGGGCATCGAAGCGGCCCTCCGGCGGTTCGTAGCCGATCTGCACGTTCACCACATGGGGCGACTGGCCCTGCATCGACCGCGAGAGATTGGTCTGGTAGCTGGCGCTCCGCGGATCGAGTTCCACCCGGGAGCGGATGCGTGCGTAGTTGAATCCCAGACGGAAAGGCGACCAGGGCTGGCCGAAGAAGTCCAGTCTCTTGTAGATGTCGAGCTCGACACCGTAGTTGTGCGCGCTCGCGGCATTGGCAAAGCTCAGCAACGGGGTGGAGCCGGGCAATCGCAAGCGCTCGATCGGGTCCTTGAATCGTTTGTCGAACGCGCCAATGGACAGGCTGTCGGCGTCGGAGAAGTAATACTCCCAGCGCAGGTCGAGGTTACGGATGCGCGTGCCGACCAGGTCGGGATTGCCGATCGTATCGATGTCGAGCTCGGGATCGGTGTAGGGTGCGCGTGACAGCTCACGAAAATCCGGACGCGCCAGGGTTTGGCTCAAACCCAGGCGCAGCTGCGCGTTGGCGCTGTGCATCCAGGTGAAGGCCGCAGCCGGCAGCCAGGCGGCGGAATGGTCGCCAGCCACCACCGGCGGAGAATTCGAGTTGATGATGCTGTAGGTGACGACCTGCTGGTCGTTGCGCTCGCGGCGCGCGCCGAGGGAGAAGCGGAACTGGTCGTGGAACGTGTACTCGGCATTGAGGTAGAGCGAATCCAGGGTTTGCTCCGCTCGATAGTTGTCGGTGGCGCGGGTCACCTCGCGCAGTACGAAACCGTCGGGGCGGATGTTGTCCGGCGCCAGAATCTGGTCGATCGGCAAATGCCAGAACTCGGGATTGGCTGCCAGGTCCGAATTGGGTGCCAACTGGAAAGTGAAGGTGCGAATCGAGGATTCGCGTTCGCGCGTGCTGCGGCCGAGTCCGCCGGCGAAGTTCAGGCTCGAGCCATCCTTGAAATTGAAGGGCAGCAGCGCCTTGAACTGCAGGTTGTCCAGATCGTCATCGAGTTCGCCCCAGGTCTGCGAGTTGGAATCGGAGCGGTGCGAGAACTCCAGTGCGTCGCCGGCATGATCAAAGCGCCAGCGCCGGGTGTTGGGTTCGTCACGGCCGGCCCTGGCGCGTGTGTACTGCCAATCCAGCTCCAGATATTTGGCGAAGGGCAGCACGTGATGGCCGCCCAACTGGTGGGCGAGCAACTGGTTTTCGGTCCACTTCTGTTCGCCGAAGCGCGATGGAACGCTGTCGGCAACACCATCGGTGAGCTTGGCTCGGTCCATCGTCTGGCGCAGCAGCAGGCTGGTCAGCGCGATCCGGTGATCCATGCCGATATCCAGGCCCACGTTGGTGAAGAAGCTGGCGTCGATCTCGCGGCTGGTTGCGTCCACTACCTGTGCGGCGATCGGGTCGAGGCCGTGGTCGCTGGCGGCATAGGTGTCGCGTTGCTCGTGCACGGTGTCCCAGGATTGGGCGTAGCGCGTGGCGCCGATGATGCCCAGTCGCATGTTGTCGCCGAGCTCGAAGCCATTGCCGATGCCGACCGAATAGCCACTGTCCGGGCCGATACGCCGGTCCTCGATGCCGTAGCCTGCCGCTGCCACGCCGTGGCCATAGGCCTGCAGCTGGATCGGGGTTGCGCCGGTCGGGTTGGCTGGCGACTGCGGGCGCAGGAAGCGCCCGCCGGAAATCGCCGCTTCCAGATCGCCCGGCAGCGCGCGCTTGCCATCGTCACGCCCCGTCCAGTCGCGGCTGCCTCCGGCATATCCAATGCCGTCATCGAAGGTCGTGCCTTCGTGGTATCCCAGCGAGCCCTTGGCACGAAAATGGAAGGCGTAGGGGACCTCGCGCGTGCGCAGCACCACGCTCCCGCCGGCAAATTCGCCGGGCAGGCCGGGACCGTAGGACTTCTGCACGATGACGCCATCGAGCAGCTCGGTGGGAAACAGGTCCAGTGGCACCACCCGGCGCGTGTAATCCGGGCTGGGAATCGGCGCGCCGTTCAGCAGCACATTGGTGTAGCGCTCGCCCAGGCCGCGGACATGGACGTACTTGCCGTCCACCACGGTCAAGCCGGTCACGCGCTTGAGCGTGCCAGCCACATCCGAGTCGCCGGTGCGCGCGATCTGCTCGGCGCCCAGTGCCTCCGTCACCGTCGCGGCGCTGCGCCGCTCATCGAGATACAGTGCGTCATTGCCCGCCTTGGAGCTGCCCTGCACGGTCACACCGGAGAGCTCGGTGGTGTCCGCAGGCGAGAGGGCCGGCACCGCAGTCGTCGTCTGATCGATCGCTGGCGTGGCAGATTGCGTGGCAACGGCCACGGGTGGCGACTGCGCCCACGTCTCCGACCCGTGGGCCAAAGCGCAGGCGATGGCGAAACTCAAGCTGGCAACAGGCAAACTGATCGGGCGCACGGCATCGACTTTCGAGAGTGGGGGTCCCTTGCGGGAATCCGCATATCGTCGGCATGGCCGATGACGGGCATGCGACAGGTCGGTGACAGCTCGATGATCGCCGCGGGTCGGCGCGCTCCGGCGGGTCCGCGAAAAAGGGAAGGGGCGCAAGACCGCTGTCGCTGGCCGGCTTGGCAGGTGGCCGAAGGCCCCTTTTCGGCATGTCGTCGGTCGGCCGCTCGAAGACTCTTGCCCGCAGCGCTGCCTGCGCAGCGCCGGGACGCGCTGCACGCGAATCGACCACGCAAGCAACCGGTTCGCCGCAGTCGAGTCCGGGCGTGTACCGGACTCGACGGGCTGAAAAAGTCCAGCACGGACTTGTTCAGCATCCTGCTAAACCCATTTGCGCCACGCTGCGCCTCACCTGCGTTGCCCAAGGAGAGTGCCCCATGTCCCATGTCCTGCCTGCCCTGCTGATCGCTGCCGGCGACATCGCCCTGAGCGGCCTGCGCGGCGATGTCGCCATCGATGAGGTCAGTACGGGCGACGTGGTGCTTGAAAACATCGGCGGCAGCGTCGCCGTCAAGCGACTGGAAACCGGCGACCTGCACCTGCGACACGTCGCCAGAGATGTGCGAGTCGAGTCGATGGACACTGGTGACCTGCAGGTCGAGGATGGCGGCGGAGACCTCACCGCGCGCTCGCATGGTCTGGGCGGCACCGCGCACCGCAACGTGCGCGGCAAGGTGCAGATGCCGGGCGACGAAGACGACTGAACCTGTGCAGGCCAGCGGCGCCCGATCGCAGCCGCGATCGGGCAAGGCGCATTCAGTCGCACGCCTCGATGCGGATGCGCGTGGTCACCGAATTGGCGATGAAACAGCGCTCATGCGCGGCTTCGTGCAGTTCGTCGATTTGCGCGACACTCGGTTGCGTCGCGCCACCGAACGCGATGCGCGGTCGGAGCACGACGTCGGTGATCGCCTGCCGGCCGGGCGCGATGCGGCCCAGCGTGCCGACGGCTTGGTCTTCGTAGGCGTCGACGACCCAGCCGCGCTCGGCGGCGAGCGAAAGGAACCACAGCATGTGGCAGCTCGCGAGCGCGGCGATGAAGGCTTCCTCGGGATCGACTGCTGTCGGGTCTGACCAAGGCGCTGGCACCACGGATGGTGAAGGCGAAGCAGCGATCACCGCGCCGCCGTCGAAGCGCCACTGATGCCGGCGCGAGTAAAGACCGCGGCGGAATTCCGCTGCGGCCTCGCGTTGCCACGCAACGGTTGCGCGATGTTCACTCATGATGTTCCTCGATTCGCGATTCCCGATTTTCAGCGCGACCCTGCCGTGCGGGCAAGCCGGCCATTGCGTCGCGCCCGCGTCGCCGTTGTAATGGCATGTTTCCAACCCTGGAAACTGCGCCATGGCCATTGTTCGCATGACCGATCTCGATCTCGCCGGCAAGCGCGTGCTGATCCGCGAGGATCTCAACGTGCCGATCGAACACGCTGCCGACGGCAGTGCCCACATCACCTCGGAAACACGCATCCTCGCCGCGCTGCCGACGATCCGGCTCGCGCTGGAGAAAGGCGCCGCGGTGATGGTGACTTCGCACCTGGGGCGCCCGAAGGAAGGCGTCTGGACTGCCGAAGATTCGCTCGCGCCGGTGGCGCAGCGCCTGGCGCAACTGCTAGGGCGTGAGGTACCGCTCGTGCGCGACTGGCTCGATGGTGTTGCCGTGGCGCCGGGTCAGCTCGTGCTGCTCGAGAACTGCCGCATGAACGTCGGCGAAGGCAAGGATGACGAGACGCTGGCGAAGAAGTACGCCGCGCTGTGCGATGTGTTCGTGATGGATGCCTTCGGCACTGCACATCGCGCGCAGGCCTCCACCCACGGCGCGATCCGTTTTGCCAAGGTCGCAGCGGGCGGGCCGCTGCTGATGGCCGAGATCGATGCGCTGGCCAAGGCGCTCGAACAGCCGGCGCGACCACTGCTCGCGATCGTCGCCGGCTCCAAGGTCTCGACCAAGCTCAGCCTGCTCGAGAACCTCGTCGACAAGGTCGACCAGCTCATCGTCGGTGGCGGCATCGCCAACACTTTCATCGCCGCGATGGGGCACAAGGTCGGCAAGTCGCTGTTCGAGGCCGACCTGCTCGATACCGCCAGGAAGATCATCGCCGACGCCAAGGCGCGCGGCGCCGAAGTGCCGATACCCACCGACGTGATCGTGGCGCCGGCGTTTGCCGCCGACGCGCCGGCGACGATCAAGGCGGTGGCCGAGGTTGGCGACGAGGACATGATCCTCGACATCGGCCCGCAGACCAGCGCGCGCTATGCCGCGCTGATCGCCAAGGCCGGCACGGTGGTGTGGAACGGCCCGGTCGGCGTGTTCGAGTTCGATGCCTTCGGCAACGGCACGCGCAGCCTGGCGCAGGCCATCGCGGCAGCGCGCGCGTTCTCGATCGCCGGCGGCGGCGACACGCTCGCGGCAATCGAGAAATACGGCGTCGCCGATCGCGTGTCCTACATTTCCACCGGTGGCGGCGCCTTCCTGGAATTCCTCGAAGGCAAGGTGCTGCCCGCGGTCGCCGCGCTCGAGGCGCGCGCTTGAGGCTGGTGCTGCTGGATCTCGACGGTACGCTGATCGACTCCGAGCAGGGCATCACTGCCTCGATCGAACATGCCCTGCGCACGCTCGGCGCGCCGATCCCGCCGCGCGAAGCGCTGCGCGAATGGATCGGCCCGCCGCTGCGCGCGAGTTTTCCGCAGCTGCTCGGTGCCGACCCGGCGCGCACCGAGCAGGCGGTCGCGCTCTATCGCGAACGCTTCGATGCGGTGGGCTGGCGCGAACATGCGGTGTATGCGGGGATCGCCGAGGTGGTCATGCAGATCGCGGCGCAAGGCGCGCAGCTCGCGGTGGTGACGACCAAGGTGGCGCCGCATGCGCAGCGCATCGTCGACCACCTGCCATTCGGCACCTGTTTCCAAGCGACCTACTCGCCTGCGCAGGGCAGCGCGCACAGCGAAAAGGCCACGATGATCGCGCAGGCGCTCAGGGATTTTTCCTGCGCGGCGCACGATGCCGTGATGATCGGCGATCGCCGCTTCGACATCGAGGGTGCGCACGCCAACCACGTGCGCGCGATCGGCGTGAGCTGGGGTTTCGGCAGCATCGCGGAATTGCGCGCGGCGCAGGCCGATGTGATCGCCGACGAGCCGGCGCAATTGCCGGCGCTGCTGGCGCCTTGATGCCAAGGTGCGGACGCGCAGCGCGCCGCTACGGCAGATGCTGCAGGAAGCGCAAGGTGTACTGCAGCGGCTGGGTGCCTCCGACCGAATTGCAGATCGGCGAGGCATTGGCGGTCGGGCTGGCGCAGGGCGTGTCGCGGTCGAACGACCAGTAGTGCACGCCGGCGAGGCCGTTGTCTCGCGCATAGGCCATCACCGTATCGACATCGGCATCGGTAAAGGTCTCGCTGACCACGTCGTTGAGGCCGATCATCGGCGTCAGTTCGATCTTGTCGATCGGCACGTTGAAGCTGTGCATGAGATTGACCGCCGCCTGGATTGCGGAGGCACCCATGTCGCAGCGGCCATCGACCACCACGCATACGCCACTGCCGGTCGCGCCGTAGTCCATCACCATGAGGTTGATCGTGTAGTTTTCCAGGCTCGATGCCTGGATCGCCTGCACGGTGGCGGCGCCCAGGCTGTTGAGTCCGCCGTAACTGCCATCGGAAGCGGCCAGCGTCGCCAGCGTGAAGGAGAAGCGCAGTTGCGGATGAGTGGCCTGCGCCGCGGCCGCGACCGCAACCAGTGACTGGATCTGCGTCGGCGTCTGGCCGCCCTCGATGTCGAAGTCGATGCCACGCAGGTTGGCACTGGCGTAGCGCGCGATGAAGGCTTCGAACTGCTGTGGATCGCTGCAGGTGAACGCACCCGCAGCGCCACCGGTGGCAATGATGTAATCGACACCTGCGGCGACGAAGCTCGGAATATTGGCGTCGGCGAACGCCTGCCCTGCAACCCCGCCCCAGTTCTCGTTGCCGCACTGGCCGGTGGCGAAGGCCAGCGTCACCGTCTGCAGCCCCGGCGTGTGCTGCGGAATCAGGCCACCGCTGCCGACCAGCGGCAAGGCGCTGCCCAGTACCGCGCTGCGCATGTGGTTGGTATTCCAGTCCATGTTGATCGTGACGTCCTTGTAGGGACTGAACACGAACCCTTCGGCAATGCCTTCGAAGCCGTTGCGGAAGATCGGGTCGGGTGGCTCGTTGCCGGGATCGCCGCCATCGCCTTCGCAGGCTTCCACCGCGGTCCACGGCTGGCCCGATCCGGGTGCGCCATTGTGGGATGCCGGCTCATCACCCTGCGTCCACCAGCTGGCGCGGTAGTTGGTCGCATTCTGACTGGCGACATCACCACCGTTGTATGCGGTCGATGCGTTCCAGGCGGCTGCGCATTCGGGCGCGGCGTGGGCGTGGCAGACCGGGATGCAGGCAAGCGCCAGCAATGCGGCAGGACGAATCACGGCAGGCAGGCTCATGTCGGTCGATCCGATGGTGGCGCCGCGCGAGTGCGACGGCGCGCATCATGGGGTCGACTTTCGCGGCTGTCCAAGCCCGCATCGGCATAACGTGACGGACTGCCGCTTTCCGTCGTGGTGGCGCTCAGGCGAGCTTGATCGTCACATCGACATTGCCGCGCGTGGCATGCGAGTACGGGCAGATGTCACGGTGCGCGGTATCGACGATCTCCTGCGCGAGCGCGCGTTCGACACCGGGCAGGTGCACTTCGAGCTGGACCGCAATGCCGAACCCGGTGGGTTCGCGCGGGCCGATGCCGACATGGGCGACCACATGGGTATCGGCCGGAACGTCGACCTTCTTCTGGCCGGCGACCAGGCGCACCGCGCCTTCGAAGCAGGCGGCATAGCCCGCTGCGAACAGTTGTTCCGGGTTGGTGGCTGCGCCGCCCGGGCCGCCCATCTCCCTGGGTACCTTGAGGTCGGCCTTGAGCACGCCATCGCTGCTCTGGATATGGCCGTTGCGACCGCCCTTGGCGGTTGCGGTTGCGGTATAGAGGATCTTGCTGAGTTTCATGGGCTATCTCCTTCAGGGTGGCTCGCAAGCGAGCCGGTCAAGCGGGTGAGGCTGCCGCGCAGCGCGGTCAGGTTCTGTGCGGACAGGCCACTGTGGCGGATCAGGCAGGCGGGAATCTGCAGCGCACCTGCGTGCAAGGCGCGGCCTGCTTGCGTGATGCGGATCTCGACCACGCGCGCATCGCTGCGCCGGCGCCGGCGCGTGACCAGCCCCGCCGCCTGCATGCGCTTGAGCAGGGGCGTGAGCGTGCCCGAATCGAGTTGCAGGCGCTGGCCCAGCTCGCGCACGTTACAGGCATCGACTTCCCACAACACCAGCAGCACGAGGTATTGCGGATAGGTCAGGCCCAGGGGTTCGAGCAGGGGTCTGTAGGCGGTCGTCATCGCCCGCGAGGCGGCATACAGCGCGAAACACAGCTGTTCCTCCAGATGCAGCGATGGGGCCGCAGGCTTGCCAGTGGTCCTGTCCACCCGATCGATTGTATGCAAATGAATTGTGCGCAAACTTAATCGTTCGGAAACATTTGGCGATGAAGATCAGGGTCTGCGGTGGCGGCGTTTGTCAACGCAAACGCAACCCATTACGCTGGGGCGGGTCGGTCACGAAACCGATGGAGGAAGCGATGGGGATCATGCAGCGGAGCGCGCGCGCCCGCACTTCGAGCTGACGCGGCGCTTGCCGGTGGCGCAAGGTAGCGGACGGCGCTTCTCGAATCTGCGGCCGGACAAGGTCCTGGCACTGCAGAAGGGCCGCTTGCGTCAGATCATCTGGCTGGTGATCGCGGCGCTTCTGGTGTTCTGCGTGACCAATTTCACGCGCGGCACCACGATCAACCTCGCTTTCGATCTGGGCCTGATCGTGATGCTGCTGCTGGCGCATCGCTGGAACCAGCAGGGCCGGCTTGAGTTGGCGGCCGCCTGGATGATCGTGACCCTGCTGGTCGGCTTGTGCGGCTTGATGGCCGTCGACCAGGGCCTGTACGACGAGGTTCCGCTGGCATTCCCGGCCCTGCTGGTTTTCGCCGGCATGTTCGGCTCGCGCAAGTTGCTGGTGATGCTGATGGTGGTGATGCTGGCCGTGCTGGCGGCTTTGTATGCCCTGCACGAGGCGGGGATCCTGCTCAGCGTGCCGCGTCCGCTCAATTGGCGACGGCCGCTGGCAATGATCCTGATCATCGTCTTCAGCGGTTTCTTCGTGTGGCTGCTCGCGGGGGACCTGCTGCGCAACATGGTGCGACTGGAAGCGGAAAAGCTTGCCTTGCAAGCCTCGCGCGAACGCATCGCCCTGATGGCCCGGCACGACAGTCTCACCGGGCTGCCCAATCGCAGTCTGGCGATGGAGCAGTTGCAGTACCTGCTGGGCAAGCCGCGCCGCGGCCAGGACATGATCGCGGTGATGTTCCTCGATCTGGACAACTTCAAGACCATCAATGATTCACTCAGCCATTCGGCAGGCGATGAATTGCTGTGCAAGGTTGGTGAAGCGCTGAGCCTGGCCGTGCGCGGCAGCGACATGGCGGCGCGCATGTCGGGTGACGAATTCCTGATCGTGCTCGGTGACCTCGAGAATGAGGATGCGGCGGCGGATACGGCGACGCGGATCTTGCAGGCACTGAGCCAGCCGTTCGTGCTCGACGGCGTCGAGGTGCCGATCACGGCCTCGCTCGGCATCGCGCTGGCACCGCGCGATGGCAACGAGCCGGCGGTTCTGCTCAAGCATGCTGATCTGGCGATGTACCAAGCCAAGGATGCCGGCCGCAACGCGTTTCGCTTTTTCGATGCCAGCGTGAATCAAGGCATACTCGAGCATCTGCAAATCGCCTCGGGCCTGCATGCGGCGCTCGCCCATGACGAGCTCGAGGTCCACTACCAACCCAAGTTCGATTTGGGCAGCGGGCGCGTGGTCGGAGCCGAAGCGCTGCTGCGCTGGCCGCGGCCCGATGCCGCGCCGGTGTCGGTGCACCGCATCATCGAAGTGGCTGAGCGCAGCGGCCTGATTCACGAAGTCGGTGCCTGGGTGCTGCGCCAGGCCTGCGATGCCGCCCGCGAATGGCGCCGCGCCGGGCTCGGTGAGCTGGCGGTGTCGGTCAATGTGTCGCCTCTGCAGTTCCGTCGTGGCGACCTCGAAGCCACGATCCGCGAGGCGCTCGCCGCGAGCGCACTCGAACCCGGCAACCTCGAACTCGAAATGACCGAGTCGACCTTTGCCGACACCCCCGACCTGATTGGCGTGTTGCGGCGTCTGGGCGAACTTGGCGTGCGCATCACGATCGACGATTTCGGAACCGGCTATTCCAACCTTGCCTACCTGCAACGATTCGCCGTGCATTCGCTCAAGATCGACCAGTCGTTCGTGCGCAATCTGGGCAGCAGTGCGCAGGATGAGGGGCTGGTGCGGGCGATCATCGAGATGTCCCATTGCCTGGGTATGCAGGCGACCGCCGAGGGCATCGAGGATGCACAGTCGCTGGCGCGGCTGCGCGACTTCGGCTGTGAATTCGGTCAAGGCTTCCTGTGGGCGCCGGCCTTGCCGATCGATCAATTCATCGCCTTCGTGCGTGAGCGCCACGCGGCTGCCGGGTGAGCGCGACCGACCTTCGGCGCGGGCCTGCTCGCGTATGATCGTTATACCGATCACTCACGCACGGGACGACAGGTGGAAGAACAATTGCGGCGCACCAAGATCATCGCCACGCTCGGGCCGGCCACGGATGCGCCGGGTGCGCTGCTCAAGGTACTCGCCGAAGGCGTCAACGTCGTGCGGCTCAATCTCTCGCATGGCAGCGGCGATGATCATCGCGCGCGGGCGCAGGCGGTGCGTGCGGCGGCGCGTGAGCTCAAGATCGAAGTCGGCATCCTGGCCGACCTGCAGGGTCCGAAGATCCGCATCGAACGCTTTGCCGACGGTCCGATCGAACTGGCGTCGGGCGCGCCGTTTGCGCTCGACTGCCGCGCCGATGCGCCACCGGGTGATGCCACGCGCGTGGGGGTGTCTTACCTCGACCTCTGGCGTGACGTGAAACCCGGCGATGTGCTGTTGCTCGACGATGGCCTGGTGTCGCTGGAAGTGGTCGAGGTCGGCAAGGCGCGCGTGGACTGCGTGGTGCTTGCCGGTGGACGATTGTCCGATCGCAAGGGCATCAACCGTCTTGGCGGTGGTCTCACCGTGGCAGCGTTGTCAGAGAAGGATCGCAACGACATCCGCCTTGCCGCCGAGCTGGGGGTGGACTTTCTCGCCGTGTCCTTCGTCAAGACCGCGCAGGACATCGAAACCGCACGCGACCTCCTGCGGCAGGCCGGTGGTGAGGCCGCGCTGGTGGCCAAGATCGAGCGCGCCGAGGCGATCGACAACCTTGCCGAAATCGTGGAAATCTCCGATGCGGTGATGGTCGCGCGCGGCGATCTGGGCGTGGAAATCGGTGATGCCGAGTTGCCCGGTCTGCAGAAGAAGATCATCCGCGATGCCCTGCGCGGCAGCCGCATCGTCATCACCGCGACGCAGATGATGCAGTCGATGGTCGAGTCGCCGATTCCCACGCGCGCCGAAGTACTCGATGTCGCCAATGCCGTGATCGACGGAACCGATGCGGTGATGCTGTCGCAGGAGACCGCGGCCGGAAAGCATCCGGCGCTCGCGGTCGCGGCGATGCGGCGCGTGTGCCTTGGTGCCGAACGCCAGTTCCAGCCGGTCGAAAACCTTGCCCCGGGCATGCACCGGCTCGATCGAGCCGATCAGGCAATCGCCCTTGCCGCGATGTTCCTGGCCGGACAGATCAGCGTGCGCGCGATCGTCGCGCTGACCGAAAGCGGCGCAACCGCACAATGGCTGTCACGCTTCCGATCGACCGTGCCGATCTACGCATTGTCGCGCAATGCCGCCGCAAGGCGCCGCATGCTGCTCTATCGCGACGTGTATCCGGTTGATTTCGACGCGCGCGACGCCGGGCCGACGCAGGCAGTGCGCGAGGCGCTTGCGCATCTGTTTGCGCTGGGTCGTCTGGGCGTGGGGGATCGCGTGCTGGTGACCACGGGGGACCACACCGGGCAGTTGGGTGGCACCAACACGCTCAAGCTCTTGCAGCTCGGCGCCAATGGCGTGGTCGAGGGCCTGAGCGGCTTGTAGCGCCGGATGTCGGGCGCGATGGCGGGGGCACCTCGACTGCACTCGCCTCGGCCTTGCGCCATGCATCGCAGCGGATGGTCGAAATCGCGCCTGGGCCGACGCGATAGCGACGCAGGTGATGCCGGCGCCATCCTGAATCGCGGCACTGGTTTCGCGGCGCCCGGGCGGGCATTGGCCTAGAATGGGCGCCATGCTCGTCCGAGCAAGCCTTCGAGGAGTCCGCCCATGAAGCATCTGGCGTTTGCCGTTCTTGCATTCGGACTCATTGCCGGCGCGCGCGCCCAGTCGATTGATGCGCCCAAGGTCGTCGTGCCCGACAAGCTGGCCGACTACTGGGTGCTCATCAACAGTTCGGTCGAGGCCGATGTACCCAACATCGCCAAGAACATTCACGCGCCGGGTTGCGCGGCGGTTTCGTTCGTGGTCGACAAGAACGGCAGCACCAGCCAGATCAAGGTGCAGCGCGTGGTGCCCGCGGGGGATTT
This sequence comes from Dokdonella sp., assembly GCF_019634815.1. Taxonomy (GTDB): domain Bacteria; phylum Pseudomonadota; class Gammaproteobacteria; order Xanthomonadales; family Rhodanobacteraceae; genus Dokdonella_A. The sequence continues at coordinate 68,131 of NZ_JAHCAP010000015.1, forward strand.
GGGCCGCATCGCCGAAAGCATGGCCAGGCACATGCGCTTCGAGCCGAGCGTGGCCAATTCCGGGCGCAGCCGCGTATTCAGTTGGCTGATTTTTCCATTCAATTCGCCCGCTGACGCCACCGCGCGCAGCGACATGATGAAGCCCTGCGCGATCGACAAGCTCGGCTGGGACGACCGATGAGGTGAACGCGCAACAGGGGGCGCCAGCATGAACAGGGGCCGGTCGGCCGACTGCATGGACGGACGCGGGGGCGGGTGATGGATTACCGCGTCTGCAGCCAATGCGGCAGCCTTGCCAGTGGCAGCGAAGCCAAGTGCCTGCACTGCGGCGGGGTTGTGCAATATTCCGATGCAAGCGTGTTCATCGGCCGCAGCTTCGGCAAGTTCGAGCTGGTCGACGTGATCGGCCGCGGTGGCATGGGCGTGGTGCTCAAGGGGCGCCACGTCACGCTCGGCCACCCCGTCGCGGTCAAGGTGTTGCTCCCCGGCCTGGGCGATCCGACTTTCGGTGAGCGCTTCCTGCGCGAGGCCAAGCTGCTGGCCGAAGTACGCCATCCCAACATCGTCGAGGTGCACGACTTCGACATCGCTCCCGGTGGCGTGCCGTACTACGTGATGGAGTACCTGCACGGCGAGACGCTTGCCGCCGAGCTCAACCGTTCGCCGCAGGGCATCGGTTGGCAGCGCGCGATGATGATCACGCGCGGTGTCGCCGATGCGCTCACTGCGGCGCACGAACACAATGTCGTGCATCGCGATCTCAAGCCCGAGAACGTGTTCATCACGCGGACCGGCTCGCTCGAACGCATCAAACTGCTCGATTTCGGCATTGCGCGGCCGCTCGATGAGACCGATACCTCGGGCTCGCTCACACAGACCGGGCATGTGATTGGCACCCCGCGCTATTTCGCGCCCGAGCAGTTCTACGGTTATCCCGTCAGCGCGGCGACCGACCAGTACGCATTGGCACTGGTAGTGGCCGAGATGCTCAGCGGCCGCCCGCTGCGTGACGCGCATTCGCTGGGCGAAGTCACGCTCGATGGCATCGGTCGCGTCACTGAAAAGCTGGTCACGCGCCTGCCGGCGGGAACTGCGCCCGCTGCGATCGATGCGCTTTCCCGTGCCTTGGCCACCGATTCGACGCGCCGATTTGCCAGTGTCGCGGAATTCGCGATCGCACTTGGCGCGATGCCCACGCAACAGGCGACGATGCCCGTGCCCACGCGTCGATCCGTGCCCGCGCCAGTCGAGCCGGCCACGCGTCTGAGCCGAACCCGCAGCGGCACCTGGCACGAGAGCCTGAGCCGCAGGCTCAGCACGGTCTGGCAGGCGGTCAGTGCCAACGTGCCCCTGGCGGTACGCAAGAAGCGCCCGCTCGGCCTGGCTGCGCTTGCCGCCGGCGGCCTGCTCGTCGCCGTGATCGCCTGGGGTCTGCTGCGCTCGCCACCTGCGGACACCACCGCTGCGGACAGCACGCCTGCAGTTCCAGTCGCGCCGGGTTCCAGCACTGATTCCGATGCTCTGCCGGAACCGGCAACCCGAATCGTGCAGTGGTTGCGCGCGCGCTCAAGCTCGAGTGTGCCGATCGATGCGCGCGGCATCCTCATGCGTGTCAACGACATCGTCGTGCTTACTGCGGCCAATGGCTGGTACCTGCATCGGGTGCGCGGCGAAGGCGTGACCAGTCGTGTCGATTTGCCGGCCGGCCGACGTCTGCTCGGCGCACTTGATGGTGCCCGTCTGGCTGCGCTCGAGGGGAATATCGTGTTGTCGATCGACCCGATCGAAGGCGGCAGCCAGAAACTGGCAACGCTGCCAGCCGAAATCGATCGCGATGCACGCCTGTGGCTTGCGCCGGATGCACATACGCTGGTGGTCGCGCAGGGCAGCGATCTGGGCGTCTATCGGATCGACGGCGACAGCCTGCGCAGCGTCGGCCGCCTGCCCGCCGATGGCGACGCCGCTGCGGTGGCGCTCTCGCGCAACTGGATCGCGGTCGCCACCCGTGGCGCGGCGCGCATGCATGTCTACCGCACGAGCGATGCGGTGCAGGTGCTCGATCAGCCGCTCGACGCCGGGCAGGTGCGTGATCTGCGCGTACTCGACGTGCCGGCGCGGGTGGCGGTGGCAAGCAACGGCCCGGAAGTCCACGTGTTCGCGCTCGACGAGAGTGCGCCGCGGCGGTCGTTCTCGCTGCAGGGTGGCGCGCAGTCCCTGGCCTGGGTGCCCGACTACCCGAGCCTGCTCGTCGCCGGAGACAGCGGCCTGTCGCTGTGGCGTGATCCGGCTTTCGTCGATGAACGGCATGCCGATGCCAAGCTCGAGCGCGGCACCGCCTTCGTCGACGGACAGGGCCTGCTGCTGCTCGATTCGATCAGCCACACCCTGCGTCAATTCGACTATGGCACCTTGCCGATCGCTGTCGAGCACGTGATCGGCAAGAGCGAGGCCTGGGCCGTACACGTCGATGCGGTGACCCATGCGGTCTATGTCGGCGCGCGTGATGGTTCGATCCATGCGCTGGTCGACGGCAAGGTCAGCCACCATCCCCTGCATGCCGACGGCGTGACGGCGCTGGTCGGCGATGCCGGCCATCTCGCCAGCGCATCCGATGATCGCACCCTGGCGATTTGGCGCCTGCCCGACATGACCGTGCAGTGGCGGTCGCGCGGCCATGATTTTCTCGTAAACCAGTTGCAGGTGCAGGGCAATGCGTTGTGGTCGAGTTCCTCGGACGGCACGCTCAAGCGCTGGCATTGGCCCACGCTCGAGGCCGAAGAGACGATCGATCTGCGTGCCATCACCGGTCGTCGCCTGAATCTGCATGCCTTCCACATCGATGCCAATGCGACGCATGCGCTGATTGGCACCTGGAACAACACCGTGGTGGCGCTGGAACGCGCGCCCGGCAAGGACTGGACCGACACCCTGTTCACGGTCGAGAGCAGCGGCGGCTATCACGTCGTGGCGCTCCCCGGCGTGGCTCTGCAGCTGGTGCAGGGTACGGCGCCGGCACGCATGTACGCCTATGACGAAAAAACGCACCAGCTCCATGACCTGCCCGATTTTGGCGCCGACTTTTATGCCCTGGTCGCCGATGGCAGCGGCAGCGCCGCCTATGCGCTGGGCACCGGTGCCATCGCGCGCTATCAGTTGATGCGTGACCCCGAAGGCGCGCCGCGCTGGGCGGCCTCGATGGCAATGCGCAGTGATCTGCGCCAGATCGGCGCCGCCGATTACGATGTTTCGCGCCACTTCCTGTGGTTGGCCGACAGCGATGGACGCCTGCTTGGCATTGATACCGAGGCAGCACGGCTGCCGCCGCCGGTGATTGGCTCGGCCGTCGTGCGCCCGGCAGGGCATTGAAACCCCGGCGCCACGGGCCAGCAGCCCGCGTTCCGGCGCGCTGCCGATCCATCCCGAGTCCTCGGCAAGCGCGGCCGCATCTGGCCTATAATCGTCGGTTGTTTCGGCGCCTTGTGCGCCCATTTTCCCACGGAGTCCTTGATGAGCATCGAAGAGCTTGAAAGCATCGCCCAGGCGATGGTGGCACCGGGCAAGGGCATCATTGCAATCGACGAATCGACCGCGACGATCAAGAAGCGCTTCGACTCGGTCAACGTGCCCAATACCGAGGAAAACCGCCGTGCCTACCGCGAGATGCTGCTGACTGCGCCCAAGTTGGGCGAGCACATCTCCGGCGCGATCCTCTACGACGAAACCATTCGTCAGGCCACCAAGGCCGGCGTGCCGTTCACCAAGGTCATGCTCGATGCCGGCATCCTGCCCGGCATCAAGGTCGATCTGGGCGCCAAGCCGCTGGCCGGTTTTCCGGGCGAATTGGTCACCGAAGGCCTCGATGGCCTGCGTGAGCGGCTGGCCGAATATGCCAAGCTCGGCGCCCGATTCGCCAAGTGGCGTGCGGTCATCACCATTGGTGAAGACACACCCAGCGGCACCTGCATCGAAGCCAATTCGCATGCGCTCGCGCGCTATGCCGCGCTGTGCCAGGAAGCGGGCATCGTGCCGATGGTCGAGCCCGAAGTGCTGATGGACGGCGATCACGACATCGACGTCTGCTACGAAGTCACCGAAGCCACGCTGCGCTCGCTGTTCGGCGCGCTCTACGAGCAGAATGTCCTGCTCGAGGGCACGATCCTCAAGGCCAGCATGGTCGTCTCGGGCAAGGACTGCCCCGATCAGGCCGATGTCGAGGAAGTTGCCGAGGCGACAATCCGATGCCTCAAGGCGGCGGTGCCGGCCTCGCTGCCGGGCATCGTGTTCCTCTCTGGCGGCCAGAGCGACGAGCAGGCCACCGCGCATCTCAACGCGATGAACCAGATGGGTCCGCATCCGTGGCCGCTGTCGTTTTCCTACGGTCGCGCGATGCAGTCGGCGGCACTCAAACTGTGGGCCAAGGACATGCAGGCCAACTTCGCCGATGCGCAGAAGACCGTGTTCGCGCGTGCGCGCGACAACGGCCTCGCCGCACTGGGGCAGTGGAAGAAGTCGGCCTGATTCAGGCGATCCGCAAGGATCTCATCGGCAAGATGAAGACGGGCGCCGCGGCGCCCGTTTTCATTGCGGCTTGGGCGCAGCGCGTTCGGCAAAGCCCGCTATCATCGAGTCGGTAATGTGCTGATTCCGGGAGATCGGCAATGAGCGGCAAGTACATCGCACGACCGATGTTTCTGATCCTGCTGGCCTGCCCACTGCTCGCTGCAGGCGAGACGGGTGGCAAAAGTGCAGCGCAGTGCGTCCAGGCCGCGCAGGAAGCGCTGCGAAACGCGCATCAAGCGCTGGGTGCGCCCATCGGCAACGATGATCCGACGCTCGAGCGGATCGTCGAGACAGCCAAGGGCGATCTTCGCAAGCTCGTCTGGGGTGATCCGCAGGTGCGAGTGACGACCAGCGTGGCCTCGGGCCGGATCAGGATCTGGGCCAGTTGCGCCGGCGAGGAACTGCGCAGCGAGTGGACCCCGCAAGATTGAGCGAACGCCGCGGTGCGGTTCGCTGAAACCAATGGCCCGACGCAGCATCGGGCCATCAAGTCGTGATCGTGCGTGGCGCAGCCCTTGGTCTCAGGCCGCGTTCTTCTTCGGTGCATCGAGCGAGGCGAGCCACTCGTCGTCCGAACCTTCATTGACGCCTTCGAACAGGAAGGTCGACAGATACCGCTCGCCGGTATCCGGCAGCATCGCCAGCAGCACCGAGCCTTGCGGCGCGGTTTGCGCGACCTTGAGCGCGGCGGCCAGCGTCGCACCCGAGGACAGGCCGACGAAGATGCCTTCCTCGGCCGACAGGCGGCGCGCAGTGTCGCGAGCGGTCACTTCATCGACCGGCTCGATCGCGTGCGCAACCGTGCGCGAGAGCACGCCGGGCAGGAAGTCCGGCGTCCAGCCCTGGATCTTGTGCGGATTCCACGTCTGGCCGGACAGCAGTGCCGCATTGAGCGGTTCGGTGGCGATGATCTTGACGTCGGGTCGCGCCGCGCGCAGCACTTCGCCCACGCCCGTGAGGGTGCCGCCGGTGCCCCAGCCGGAGACGAAGTAATCGAGTCTGCGGCCGGCAAAGTCACGCAGGATCTCGGCCGCGGTGGTACTGCGGTGATAGGCCGGATTGGCTTCGTTCTCGAACTGGCGCGCGAGAAACCAGCCGTACCTTTTCGCCAGTTCCTCGGCGCGCTTGACCATGCCCACACCCCGCTCGGCGGCGGTGGTGAGGATCACCTTGCCGCCGTAGGCGCGAATCGCCTTGCGCCGCTCCTGCGAGAAGGTCTCGGTCATTACCGCGACGAAGTGATAGCCGCGCGCGGCGCAGATCATCGCCAGCGCGACGCCGGTGTTGCCCGAGGTCGCTTCGATCACGGTGTCACCGGGCTTGAGCAGGCCCTTGCGCTCGGCGTCGAGGATCACGCCGATGCCGAGACGATCCTTGACCGAGCCACCTGGATTGAAGGCCTCGACCTTGACGTACAGGTCGATGCCCTTGGGGGCCAGGCGATTGAGTTTGACGATCGGGGTATTGCCGATGGTGTCGAGGATGCTGTTGTAGATCATGACCATGTCCTGTGGGTTGCGACGGGAATTGCGCGAAAGCGAGGTGAAGGCATCGATGCGGCCTCAGGCGGCCCGACATCGCATTCGGTCGCGGATCTCTGCGGCAGCGCTCGGTTGCGTCCGCTGCGGCAGGCTGGCCATCGCCTCGTGCGCGGCGAGATCGTCGACGCCCAGCGGCGGTGCGCCGAACCAGTGCAGGCGAGTTGCCAGCGCAGCGACCTCGCCCAGGATCAGCAAGGCCGGCGAGCGCACGGCATGCCGATGTGCCTGCTCGGGCAACTGCGCCAGCGTGCCGACGATCACGCGCTGCTGCGCGCGCGAACCGTTTTCTATCAATGCGAACGGCGTGTCGGCGCCGCGACCATGCGCGAGCAGACGATCGCGCAGCGATTCCAGTTCGCCCACGCCCATGTAGACCGCAAGAGTCTGCCGTTCCTGCGCGAGTGCAGCCCAGTCGAGGGTGTCGAGCGAGGACTGGCAATGTGCGGTGACCAGGCGCAACGACTGTGCGTGATCGCGGTGCGTGAGCGGCACGCCGGCGTAGGCGGCACAGGCCACCGCGGCGGTGATTCCGGGCACCACTTCGAACGCAATGTCGTGCTCGCGCAGGAATTCCAGTTCCTCGCCGCCGCGACCGAACACGAAGGGATCGCCACCCTTGAGCCGCACCACGCGACGACCGGCGTGCGCATGTTCGAGCATGAGCGCATGAATCCCGGCTTGCGTGGTGTGATGGCGGCCGGCTTCCTTGCCGACCTCGATGCGGTGTGCGTCGCGACGCGCGAGTTCGAGCACTTCGCGGCTGACCAGCCGGTCGTGCAGGATCACGTCGGCTTGATTGAGTGCACGCAGTGCCTTGAGCGTGAGCAAGCCCGGATCGCCCGGGCCGGCGCCGACCAGCACTACCGAACCCAGAATCGGCGCGGGCCTGTCCGCCAGCGCGGCCTCGAACGCCGCCTCGGCCAAGGCGGTTTGTCCGCGCCGCAGCAGCGAGGCAACCGGGCCGTTGAACAGGCGTTCGTAGAACGCGCGCCTTGCGGCCGGCGCGGCGTGTCGTGCGCGAATGCGCTGGCGAAAGCGCGCGGCGAGTGCGGCCAGCGGCCCGAGTGCGTGGTCGAGCGTGGCTTCGAGCCGCTCGCGCAGCAGGCGCGCGAACATCGGTGCCGCACCGCCAGAGGAAATCGCAATCGCGAGCGGTGCGCGATCGATCACCGCCGGTACGTGGAAGCTGGACAGTCCTGCATCATCGACCACATTGACGAACAGTCGGCGGTCGGCCGCCGCGGCCGCGACGCGGCGGTTGATCGCCGGGTCACTGGTGGCGGCGACGACCAGCCACGCCGTCTCGAGCCAGGCCTCGCTGAACAGTCCCGCGCGATGCGCGATGCGGCCTGCAGCCAGCGCTGCGGCAAGCCCGGTGCCAAGTTCGGGAGCGCCGACCGTGACCCGCGCCCCGGCCTTGAGCAGGGCCTCGACCTTGCGCTCGGCCACCAGACCGCCGCCGACCACGAGGACGGGGCGGAGCTGCAGGTCGGCAAACAAGGGGAACAGCGGCATTGGCTCGGCCAGCACGGAAAAGGAGATGCCCTGACCCTACGCCGGTGCCAGGCAGCGGACAAATGAACAGCGCTTTTTGCCTTATGCCGCCCCGGCATGATGGATTCATGGGCGTATAGACGGCCAAACAAGGATTGGATATTCTGTCGTGACGCATGGCCGCGGGCCGCTGCGCCAACCAGGGGGACGTGATGAAACAGTTCGACAAATGCCAGTTCATGTGTTGTGCCACCACGCATGCCTTCATCACGCCTTCCCGATTGCGACCGCCTGCGAGCCGATCCCCATGAATCTGACCCAACTGCGTTACCTCGCCGCCATTGCCGATTCCGGCCTCAACATCACGCTCGCCGCCGAACGCGTGCATGCCACCCAACCCGGCATCAGCAAGCAACTCAAGCAACTCGAGGATGAGCTCGGCTTCCAGCTGTTCGCCCGCAAGGGCAAGAGCCTCGAATCGATCACCCCGGCCGGCCGGCAGGTGATTTCGCGGGCACGGACCATCCTCGCCGAAGCAGCCAATATCCGCGCGCTCGCCGCCAATCTGCGCAATGAGGAACATGGCGAGCTGCGCATCGCCACCACCCACACCCAGGCACGCTTTGCCCTGCCTGCACCGATTGCCGCGCTCAAGCGCCGCTATCCACACGTGAGCGTGCACCTGCAGCCGGGCGACGACAGCGAAATCCTCGAAGTCCTCGCGAATGGCCACGCGGATCTCGCCGTGGTCAGCAGCGCCGGGGCCGCGCCGGCCAAAGGCTTCGCCCTGCCGGCCTATCGTTGGGAGCGCGTCGTGCTGGTGCCGCGCAACCATCCGCTGGCTGCCCTGCAGCGCGCGCCGACACTGGAAGAATTGGCGGCCTATCCGCTGGTGAGCTACGAATCCTCGCTCAAGCCCGAATCCTCTTTGCGGCGCGCCTTCATCGAAGCCGGCCTCGAGCCGCGACTGGCCTTCACCGCGCGCGACGCCGATCTCATCAAGACCTATGTGCGCGCCGGCCTGGGCGTGGGCATCCTCGCCGAGATGGCTTTGCTGCCCGAGGATGCAGGCGATCTGCGCGCCTTGTCCGCCGATGACCTGTTTCCAACCTGCACCACCTGGATCGTGCTGCGCCGTGATCGCGTGCTGCGTGACTTCGCACTCGAATTCATCGCCCGGTTCGCGCCGCAGATCGACCGCCGCGACGTGCGCCGGGCCTTCGATCACGATGCCTACGATGGCGAGTGGCCGCTGGCGCCACATTGGCGCGAAGTGCAGCCGCCCAGGTTGCGGGAGGTTCACGCGGCTTGATGCGTCGGACGACGCGGGTGCAAGCACTCGCGCCGCCGGGCTTGTGGTCAGATTTCCAGATGCAGGCCGCATTCGCGTTTGAGGCCGAAGAAGCGCGTCTCCTCGGCCTTCATGCCCGGCTCCCAGCGCTGCGTGGTATGCACATCGCCGATCGACACGTAGCCGGCGTCCCACAGCGGGTGGTAAGGCAGCTGGTGGCGTGCCAGATACATGCCAATGTCGCGATCGCTCCAATCGGCGAGCGGATGCAGCTTCCAGCGACCGTTGCGCAGTTCGACGAAGGGCGTATTCGCCCGGCTTTCCGACTGCGCGCGGCGCAGGCCCGATAGCCAGGTCTGTGCGCCCAGTTCTTCGAGCGCGCGCTGCATCGGTTCGACTTTGCTCAGGCGGTTGTAGCGCTCGATGCCGTCCAGGCCCTGTTCCCACAGCCGGCCATGACGCGCTTCCATCCACGCGGCGCCCAGCGCGGGGCGATAGACCTTGAGATTGAGGCTCAAGCGCTCGACCAATGCGTCGGCGAAGCGATAGGTTTCCGGGAACAGGTAGCCGGTGTCGATGAGGATGACTGCAATGCGCGGAGCCTGCCGCGTGACCAGATGCAGCATTGCTGCAGCCTGCGCGCCGAAACTCGTCGACAGCACGTGCTCGCCCGGTAGTTCGCGCAAGGCCCAGGCCACGCGCTGGGCGGCGTCCTGGTTGGCGAGCCAGGCGTTGAGGTCGGCAAGGCTGCCCGGATCGTTGGCAGCGTCGGCGAAAACCGGCAGCGCGTTCATGCGATCGCTCCGATCGGTATGCGCCGCGTGGGTTCGTCGGGCAGCACGCCGGCACGCAGCAGGAAGTCGCCAAAGCCTTCAGCCTCGTTGCGCTCGGCGGCGTACCGCGCGAACAGCGGATCGAGCGCGGCAAGGATGTCCGCTTCGACGATGTTCTCGCGGTAGGGGCGATTCATGCGCTGGCCGCGGAAATCCGCACCCAGGCGCAGGTCGTAGCGGCCAGGCGCGCGTCCGACGAGGGCGATCTCGCCCAGATACGGCCGCGAGCAGCCATTGGGGCAGCCCGACAGGCGCAACAGGATCGGCGCATCGCGCAGTCCATGCTGTTCGAGCAGGCCTTCGAGTTTTTGCAGGATCGTCGGCAGGTAGCGTTCGCTCTCGGCCATTGCCAGGCCGCAGGTCGGCAGCGCCACGCAGGACGTGGCGTGACGTCGAATCCCGCTTTGCCGCTGGTAGTCCTCGAAGCCGTGTGCCGCGACGATCGCATCGATGCGCGCACGATCGGCCGCATCGACATTGGCGATGATGACGTTCTGGTTGCAGGTCATGCGGAAGTCGCCGCGATGTACCTTGGCCAGTTCGCGCATGCCGCTGAGCAGGCGGCGCTCGCCGCGATCGAGCAGGCGGCCCGATTCGATCTTGAGCGTGAGATGCCAGCGGCCATCCTCGCCCTGAATCCAGCCATGGCGATCGCCGTTGTGATCGAAATGGAACGCGCGCGCCGGTTGCAGTGCGAAGCCAAGGCGCTTTTCCAGCTCGGCCTTGAACACATCGGTGCCGCGATCATCGAGCGTGTACTTGAGTCGTGCGTGCTTGCGCACCGCGCGATCGCCCCAGTCACGCTGGATGCAGATCACTTGCTCGGCGGTCGCGCGCAACTGCTCGGCGGTCACGAAGCCGATCACTTCGGCCAGCCGCGGATAGGTTGCCGGATCACCATGGCTGGCGCCCATGCCGCCGCCGACCGCGATGTTGAAACCGACCAGTTGGCCTTGCTCGGCGATCGCGATCAGGCCCAGATCCTGGGCGAACACGTCTATGTCATTGAGCGGTGGAATGGCCAGGCCGATCTTGAACTTGCGCGGCAGATAGGTCTTGCCGTAGAGCGGCTCGACCGGCGCTTCGCCGACCAGCTGCTCGCCGTCGAGCCAGATCTCGTGATACGCGGTGGTCTGCGGTGCGAGCTCGGCCGAGAGTTTGCTTGCCCATGCCAGCGCCTGGGCATGCAGCCCGGACTGCTCGGGCAGCGGTGTGGCCACCACGTTGCGCAACACGTCACCGCAGGCGGCGATCGTGCTGGCGAGCGCGTGGTTGATGGCCGCGATGGTCGGCTTGAGGTTGTGCTTGAGGAGGCCGTGCCACTGGAAGGTCTGGCGCGTGGTGATGCGCAGGCCGCTGCTGGCGTAGTCGCGCGCGAGCTGGTCGAACACCAGCCATTGCGCGGGCGTCACCACGCCGCCGGGCAGGCGCGCGCGCAGCATGAAGGCGTACAGCGGTTCGAGCTTCTGCTTGCGCCGCTCCTCGCGCAGATCGCGATCGTCCTGCTGATAGCTGCCATGGAACTTGAGCAGTCGGTTATCGTCTTCGCAGACGCTGCCGGTGGTCGGATCGGCGAGGCTTTCGACGATCGTGCCGCGCAGTTGACGACTGCGTTCCTTGATGTGTTCGACTTCGGAAACCTGCGGCGCCATGTCAGTACACATCCCGTGCGTAGCGACCCTGCGTGAGCAGCTCGCTGAGCCATTCCCGGGCGCGCTCGGCGCTGTAGCCGCCATGATTGACGGCGATGGCGATGAGCGCGTCGTTGACGTCGCGCGCCATCTGCGTGGCATCGCCGCAGACATACAACTGCGCGCCATCCTGCAGCCACGCCCAGATCGCCTTGCCTTGTTCGCGCAGGCGATCCTGCACGTAGACCTTGCGCGCCGCATCGCGCGAAAACGCCAGATCGAGTCGGTGCAGGCTGCCGTCGTGCAGGGCTTCGCGCCATTCGGTCTGGTAGAGAAAATCCTCGCGCAGATGGCGGTTGCCGAACACGAGCCAGTTGCGACCGCTCGCGCCGCTGGCACGCCGCTCCTGCAGGAAGCCGCGATACGGCGCGACGCCGGTGCCGGGGCCGATCATGATGATGTCGCGCGAGGCGTCCGCAGGCAGGCGGAAGCGCTCGTTGGCTTCGATGAAGACGGAGACGCTGGCGTCCTCCTCGACGTCGGCAAGATGCCGCGATGCGGCGCCGTGATGGCGGCTGCCGAAAGCCTCGTAGTCGACGACGGCAACGGTGAGATGCGCTTCATCGCCCACCACGCTGCGACTGGAGGCGATCGAATACAGACGCGGCATCAACGGACGCAGCGCCGCCACCAAGCCTTCGGCATCCCACTTCGCGGGGTAGGCGCGCAGCAGGTCGAGGACTTGGTGGCTGGCCAGCAACTGGGCTAGGGGGGGTGCTTGGTCCGCTGCGAGCAGATGGTTGAGGTCTGAATCGCCCGAGAGGGTCGCGTGCGCGGCGACAAACGGACGCGCGAGCCGCGTGAGCTCGCGCTTGCTGGCCAGCCATTGGGTCAACGGCAGCGTCTGGCCGCCGTGCTGGACCGGTTGATCGCCGTCCAGCTTGAGGGTGGAAAGCACGGCCTCGACGAGTCGGGGTGAATTGCGTGGCCATACGCCGAGCGCATCGCCGGGTTCGTAGTGCAGGCCCGAGCCTTCGAGCGAGAGTTCGACATGGCGCACGTCGCGCGCACTGCTGCGCGCGACGATGCGCTGGTTGGCGAGCACGGGTGCCGCGAACGGTCGTTCGCGCGAATGCGTGGCCGACGCGGCATGCGGGCGCAGTGGCGTGACCGTGGCCAAGGGCGCGGCCTGACGTTGTGCCTCGCGCGTGGCTGCGAGGGCGCGCGTCGCCCAAGGCTCGGCAGCGGCCTCGAAATCGACATCGGCGTCGACGTGTTCGGCCAGGCGTGTTGCGCCCAGAGCGGCCAGACGCGCATCGAGTTCGCGACCGATGGCGCAGTATTTCGGATAACTCGAATCGCCGAGCGCGAGCACGGTGTAGCGCAGCTCCGGCAGCTTGGGCGCGCGCTTGCCGGCAATGAATTCGACGAAGCCGCGGGCGTCGTCGGGCGGTTCGCCTTCGCCCTGGGTGCTGATGACCACGGCGAGCAGGCGCTCCTGGGCCAGCTCACGCAGCGGATAAGCGCCCGCGCGCAGCAGGCGCACCGCAAGGCCGGCCGCCTCGGCATCGCGTGCGAGTCGCTCGGCGACGCGTTTGGCATTGCCGGTCTGGCTGCCGTAGACGATGGTGAGTCGCGGCACGGCCGCAGCTTCGGCTGGCGTTGATGCCGGTGCGCGTGCCGCGCCGCTGCCCACGCCGGCCAGTGCCGCGGTATAGCCCGACAGCCAGTAGAGGCCGGCCTGGTCGAGGCCGTCGAGCAGGCGTGCGAGCAGCGCGGCCTTGTCCTCGTCGAGGATCGGCGACGGCAATCGCAAGGGTTCGACGGCAGACATGCAAGGCTCCAAGCGTGGACGTCCAGACGTCCATCGGATGGATGCTAGGCGAGGCCCCGGCGGCCGAGAAAAGGATGGCTCGGCATGTACTTATGCCGGCGCGGTCAGTCCGCTCCCTCGGGGCCGGTGGCAAGCGCGCTGCGGTAGCGCTGGGCCATGGCCGCATCGTGGCAGCAGAACAGCACACGCCGGCCTGGGGCGCCGGGTCGGGCCAGCCAGTTGTGCGCCGCGGCGACCGCGATCGGCACCGCACGCTGCGGTGGAAAGCGGAACACCCCGCAACTGATCGCGGGGAAGGCGATCGAGCCGATGCCATGGGTGTGGGCCAGCGCGAACGCATTGCGGTAACAGGCGGCGAGCAGCTCGTCCTCGCCCTCGTAGCCGCCGTCCCAGACCGGCCCGACCGTGTGGATGACCCAGCGTGCGGGCAGCGCAAAACCGGGCGTCAGCCGCGCCTCGCTGGTCGGGCAGCGCACGCCGGGTTTGACCTGTGGCAGGGCGCGGCAGGCCGCCAGAAGCTGCGGTCCCGCAGCCCGATGGATCGCGCCATCGACACCGCCGCCGCCGAGCAGGGTCTCGTTGGCTGCATTGACGATCGCATCCACCGCGAGCGCGGTGATGTCGGCTTCGATGACCTCGATCGGGCTGGACATGTCGGGCCCCGCAGGAATGGCACCGTGAGCTTGGCGCGCGCAGTTGCGGTCGGCAAGCGCAAGGGCGATGTCAACCATTGGCGGCAGATGACGTCTTTGACGCGGGCGTGCAGTCACGGTCGACGCGCGGACGGCAGGGCCGGCGCCCGCGTCCAAGCTGAACGCCGTTTGACGCAGTGCAATAAAGTAAACCGGAGAGTATTGATGGATTGTTGCCTAGGCCATAATATTCGCGGCCATGATGGTCAAGGTCACCGACAGCAGTTTCGCCTATCTGATGCAGGACACGATGCGCCAGATGCGCACCGTGTTCGATCGGCGGGCGACGCGTTTTGCGCTCACGCGCGCGCAGTGGCGTGCGCTCAAGACGATCCGGCGCAGCGAAGGCCTGAGCCAGAGCGAACTCGCCGAACTGCTCGACATGGAGCCGATTCCGGTCGGCCGGGTGATCGACCGGCTCGAGAAGACCGGCTACATCGAGCGCCGCGCCGACCCTGCCGACCGT
>NZ_JAHCAP010000016.1 GCF_019634815.1 Dokdonella sp.
GGCGGCGCTGCCGGGGGTGTCCTTTCTTGGGGATACCCTTCTTTGGACAAGCAAAGAAGGGTATCCGGCTCGCAGGGATGCGGGACGAACAGGCATGGACGCCAGTCGGTTTTCGACGAGCCGAACAAGGCAGACACATGACCAAGGCGCACGCCGAGTCCGCGACCGCAGGGATGCGGGACGAACAGGCACGGACGCCAGTCGGTTTTCGACGAGCCGAACAAGGCAAAGACATGACCAAGGCGCACGCCGAGTCCCCGACCGCAGGGACGCGGGACGAACCCATACGGACGTGAGTCGGTTGTCGCGCAAACCCACAAACCCAAATGACCCAGCGATTACGGCGGCAGCCGAAATCTCCAGTGGCGCGGATGCGAGACGAACAGGCGCGGACGTCAGGCGGTTCTCGTGCAAGCGAACACGACCAGGACAACGCAAAACCTCGGCGCGAGCCGCAGCGCCCGAGCGCGCGGATGCGGGACGAACCGGCACGGACGTCAGGCGGGTTTCGCAAAGACGAACACGACAACGCGCAGCCGCGGGCGTCCAGCCGAGCGCGGGTGTCGCGTACAATCACCGCGATTCGACCCCTGACCCGAGCCGATGTCTGATCGATTGTTCCTGCGACTTGCCGCTGATGGCAGCCTGAGCTGGCTGCGTGCGGGCGTGTCGGCGCCGGTGCGGGCGGTGCCGGGTGTGCCGCCGGCGCAGGTGCTGGCGCAGGCGCGCGAGGTGGTCGTGCTGATTCCGGCGAGCGATGTGTTGCTTGCCCAGGCCTCGCTCACCGCGCGCAATCGCGCGACCCTGCTCAAGGCGTTGCCGTTCGCCGTCGAAGATCTGTTGCTGGCGCCGGTGGACAGCCTGCACTTTGCGGCCGCGTCACCGAACGAGGGCAAGGTCGGTGTGGCGGTGGTGGCGCGGGCGACGCTCGAGGGCTGGCTCGATCGGCTCGCGGCCGATGGCATCGTCGCCGATGTGCTGGTTCCGGAATCCTTGGCGCTGGCGCCGCTCGAGGGCGGTGTGCGCGTGCTGCTTGATGCGCACGGCGCACTTGCACGCACGGGGCTGTGGTCGGCCTTCGCCTGCGCAGCCGATGAGCTGGCGCAGTGGTTCACGGTTTTGCCTCCTGCGGGCACCTGCCTCGTCCACGATGCGCGTGGCGCGGGCGCTGCGACGCCGGGGCTGCCCGGCACGGTGAGTTTGGAAGTGGTTCGCGATCCGCTCGCACTGCTCGCGGCGCAGTCAGCGGATCTGCCGCTCAATCTGCTCGATGGCGAGTTCGCATCGCGGCGACGTCGCCGCAGTGATGGCGCCCGCTGGTGGCGCGTCGCGGCCGCGCTGGCTGCGGCGGTGGTCGTGCTCGCGCTGCTCACGCTCGGCTTGCAGGTGTGGAGCTTGTCGCGTGAGGCGGCGCGCCTGGATCAGGCCGCCCGCGAGGCCGTGCTCAAGGCGCTGCCTGATCTGGATGCCAAGGTCTTCGAGCGCATGACGCCGGCACAGTTGGTGGCTGCACGCATCGGTGGTGACCGCCAGACCGCGGCGCAGGGCGTGCTCGGGGTTCTCGAACGGATCGGTCCGGTCCTGGCCGATGGCGGCACGCGCATCCAGGTGCGCGGCCTGGATTATCGCAACGATGTGCTCGAACTGGCACTGCGCGCACCCGATCTCAATGCGCTCGATCTGGTGCGCGAGCGCATCGCCATGCTGCCCGGCTGCAAGGCGGAGCTCACCGCGGCCAATCCAGGTGCTGATGGCGTCGATGGCCGTGTTCGCATCGAGATCGGCGCACAGACGCAGGCGGTGCGGCGATGATCAAGACTTGGTGGCAGGGCGTTTCCGAACGCGATCGCCGCACGCTGCGGGTGGGGGCAGTGGTGGTCGCGGGGATGCTGTTCTGGGCGCTGGTGTGGTCGCCGCTGGCGCAACGACGCGCCGCGCTGGAACAGGATGTGGCCACGCGACGCGACGAGCTGGCCGCGGTCGAACGCGGCACCGCGCTGCTCGCGCAACAGCATGCGCTGGGAAAACGCGCGCGCGGCGATCGCGCCGGCAAGTCGCTGCTTGCGCTGGCCGATGCGAGTGCGCGTGATGCGGGCCTGGGCGAGGCGATCAAGCAGATCGAACCTGCAGGCTCGCGGCACGTCAAGTTGAGTCTGGACGCCGCCAATTTCGATGCCCTGATCGGCTGGCTGGAAGCACTCTCGCGCGGCTATGGCGTCGAAGCGAGCGAGCTGTCGGCCGACCGCGCCGACGGCATCGGTCTGGTCAACGCGCGCGTGACGCTGCAGGATGCACCTTGAGGCATGGCTGATGGCCGACCGCTGCGAGCGGACGTTGAACCTTTCCCTTGATGTTGGATGAGTCCCGGATGCGCAAGTCGCGGATGTTCCTGCTGGTGTTGCTGCTGGTCTTGTTCGGCGGTGGCCTGTATCTGTGGTTCCTGCCAGCCGAGACCGGCTACCGTTTGATCGCCAGCCGCATCGCTCCGGCGAGTCTGAGTGGCGTGCACGGCACGGCATGGGATGGACATGCCGATGGCGTGAGCGTGCTGGGCAACGACCTGGGCGCACTCGATTGGCACCTGTCGAAGGTCTCGCTGCTGGCGGGCAAGCCGCAGGTGGAACTGCGCATTGCCGGCAGCGATCTGGATCTGGCGGGCGTGGTCGAACGACGCGATGGCGCCTTGCGCGTGCAGGACCTGCGCTTCACCGTGCCTGCGGCGTGGTTGCAGGGCTTGCTTGACAACCCCGGGATCCGGCTCGGCGGTGCGGTCAGGGGCCATCTCGCCGCTGCCACGCTCTCGCGCGCAGGACTTGCGCAGGTACGCGGCGACGCGCAGTGGCGCGATGTCGACATCGCCAGTGCGCAAGGCGAGGTCAAGTTCAGCGGTTTGAGCGCGGAGTTTTCCAGCCAGGACGATGGCAGCATTGCCGGCAGCTTCAAGGATGACGGCAGCGGTGCACTCGAAGTCAACGGCAGCTTCGTGCTGCGCCGGCCGAACTACGAGGCGCAGGCGAGCTTGCGCGCGCGGCATGCCGATGCGCAGGTCGAGCAGTTGCTGTCCGGGGTCGGCGAGCGTCAGGCCGATGGGTCGACCCGGGTGCAGGTGCAGGGCAGTTTGTTGCGGACATTCTGAGGCGCCCGTGGAACCCGATCCGGCCATGCTCGATGAGGCGCTGGCGGTTGCGCATGCCGCAGCCGATGCCGCGCGCGCGGTGGTCTTGCCGCATTGGCAGGCACGCGATTTCGAGGTGGTCACCAAGGCCGATCTCACGCCCGTCACCATCGCCGACCGCGCGGCCGAGGCGGCGATCAAGCAGGTGTTGCGCGCGACCTTTCCCGCGCATGCGTTCTACGGCGAGGAGGAAGGCCGCGAAGGCGAGGGCGATTTCCTCTGGCTGATCGATCCGATCGACGGTACCAAGGCTTTCGTGCGCGGCTATCCGATGTTCTCGACGCAGATTGCGCTGATGCATCGCGGCGAACTCGTGTTGGGCGTGTCCGACGCGCCGGTCTACGGCGAACGCGCGTGGGCGCTGCGCGGCGGCGGCGCCTACCTGCGCGCGGGCGATGACCAGCCCAGGCGACTGCAGGTATCGACCGCGTGCGGATTCGATGCGCAGACGGCAATTTCCACCGGCAATCTCAAGTCCCTCGCAGCCAATGCCGCACGTTGGCAGGCCTATGCCGGGCTCGTGCGCAAGGTCGGGCGCATTCGCGGCTATGGCGATTTCCTGCACTACCACCTGCTCGCGCGTGGTGCGATCGATCTGGTGGTCGAATCCGACCTCAACATCCTCGACATCGCGCCGCTGGTGCTGATCGTGCGCGAGGCCGGCGGCGTGTTCACCGACCTCGATGGGCAGGCGATCGGACTGGATAGCCGCAGTGCGCTGGCCGGCACGCCGGCCCTGCACGCACAGGCCTTGGCGGCATTCAATCCCGCTTGATGAGGCCGCGCCGCATCGGCGCAGGCTACAATCGGCGGATGCGCAAACCCCCACACATCCTCGCGGTGCGCCAAGTCGACGCCAGCCGCTTCCTGCGGGCCGAGCAGGTCGACCTGGAGTTTTCCAACGGCCAGCGCCGCACCTTCGAGCGATTGCTGAGTTCGGGTCTTGGCGCGGTGATCGTGGTGCCGGTGCAGGACGATGACACCGTGCTGCTGGTGCGCGAATACGCAGTCGGCGTGGATCGCTATGAACTGGGGCTGGTCAAGGGGCGGCTCGATCGCGACGAGACGGTCAAGCAGGGCGCCGACCGCGAGCTCAAGGAAGAAATCGGTCTCGGCGCGCGCGAGTTGCACGTGCTCGGAACCCTGTCGGTTTCGCCCGGCTACATGACTGCGATGACGCAAGTGGTGATTGCGCGCGACCTGTATCCGGAAAGACTCGATGGCGACGAGCCGGAACCGCTCGACGTGGTGCCGTGGAAGCTGTCCGAACTGCACCGCCTGCTCGAACATGCCGAAGTCACTGACGGACGTTCGATCGCCGCGCTGTTCATGGCGCGTGAATACCTCGCCGGTCGCTACCGGCCGCAGCCATGAGCGCGGTGGACAGGGGCGATCTGCGCGCGCTTGCACAGGCAGCGGGCGAGATTGCGCAGCGGGCGGCGCAGGCGATTCTCGAAGTCTACGAGTCGGAGTTTGCAGTCGAGAGCAAGGACGACCGTTCGCCGCTGACCGAGGCCGATCTTGCTGCCAACCGCATCATCGTCGCGGCCTTGCGCGTGCTCACGCCGGAACTGCCGGTGCTCTCCGAGGAATCGGCGGCGGTGGCGTGGAGCGAGCGATCGCAATGGCCTTGCTACTGGCTGGTCGATCCACTCGATGGCACACGTGAATTCGTCAAGCGCAACGGCGAATTCACCGTCAACATCGCGCTCATCGACGCGCACGAGCCGGTGATCGGCGTGGTGCAGACGCCGGTCAGCGGCGATCTCGCCTGCGCCTGGCGCGGTGGCGGCGCGTGGTTGTCGAATCCCGCAGCCGCGCTTGTGCCGCGACGCCTGCACACGCGCTCGCGGCCCTCGTCCCTGGTGGTCGCAGGCAGCCGCTCGCATGCGTCCGAGCGCGAAGCGCAAATGCTTGCGTTGCTCGGACCGAGCGAAAAAGTCCCGCTGGGTTCCTCGCTCAAGTTCCTGCGCATCGCCGCAGGCGAGGCTGACCTCTACCTGCGGCTTGGCCCGACCTCGG
Source organism: Dokdonella sp. (assembly GCF_019634815.1). Lineage (GTDB taxonomy): Bacteria > Pseudomonadota > Gammaproteobacteria > Xanthomonadales > Rhodanobacteraceae > Dokdonella_A. The sequence continues at coordinate 5,198 of NZ_JAHCAP010000016.1, forward strand.
AGTGGGACACTGCGGCCGGGCAATGCGTGCTCGAGGAAGCGGGTGGCGCGGTGCGTGACCTGCATGGCCAGCCGCTGCGCTACAACGCGCGCGAGTCGCTGATCAATGGCGACTTTTTCGCCGTCGGCGCGCGTGATGCGGATTGGTCGGCCTTGCACATGAGCTGAGTCGCCGCGATTGCCGCGAAGACCGGAAGCACCGACGCGATGCTTCCGGTACCGGCTTTCAGCTTTCGAAGCCGTTGGCAAAAATCAGGTCATTGTCCGGCTCTTCCTCGGTCACGCTGACGCACGCCGAAAACTCCGAGGTGCTGCCCGAGGCGCTGGTCGCGGTCATGGTGAGGGTGTCGCCGATTGCGACGTCGGCTTCGGGCAGCCAGACCGTGAAAGCGGCCGTGCAATTGAACGCATCGCAAACCTGGCAGATGGGTCCGCCGCCCGGGCAATAGGGCGCATTGTCGATGGTGAGGAAGCTCGCCATGATCGGTGTCTGGCCTTCGCCATGACCGTTGGCATCACAGCTGCTGCCGGCGAATACCTCGAGCCGATACGGTCCGCCGATCGTCGAACGCAGGGTGCCCTGAACGCGGATCGGGCGACCGGCGGGGATGAAACCGCTGCTGCGCAATTGGGCGCTTTCAATCACCGGGAAATTCTGACCGCCATTGCCGGCGCAGCCGAGCGTGGGGTCGCAGAATTGCGGATCGGGATCATTGTTGCTGACGCCATTGCTGCCCAGATCGATGCCCAGCGCCGGATTGCGCGCGATGCGATTGCCGGCGATCCGGTTGCGCCCGCCAGCGTTCGCCATGATGCGCACGCCATCATCGCCGTTGCGGCCGATGCTGTTGTCGGTGATCTGGTTGTCATGCGCGTCGGCCTGCACCATCACGCCCATGCGGCCATTGCCTGCGGTGAAACTCAAGGCGCCCACGCCGCCGCCGATGCTGTTGTTTGTGATTTCGTTGCTTTCCGCGGAAGCGCCCGAAAGCAGGATGCCGTCCACTGCATTGCCGCCGATGCGGTTGCCGCTGATGCGGTTGAAGCCGCCGTTGATGCGGATGCCGGTGCCATTGGGCAGGGCCGCGTTGCCGTCCTTGTCGAGGCCGATGAGGTTGCCGCTGACGCGATTGTTGTCGCCGCCCGCGCCGAGGAAGGTGGTGATCAGGACGCCGACATCGCTGGATCCTCCGATGAGGTTGCGATAGGCCAGGCTGTTGCCGCCGACGACGGTGAGACCGCCGCCAACCAGCCCGATTGCCTGGGCATTGCCCGACAGCAGCGGTCCACTGCTGCCGATGCGGCCGCCAAACTGGTTGCCATAGATTGAATGCCCCTCGCCGAATGCCAGGGCAATCGCGAGATCGAAGCCCTCGAAGGCCAATCCATTGGCGGCAATGTAGCCACTGCCGATGTTGCTCATCGCTTCGATGCCGATGCCGCCACTGCCGCTGAGAACCACGCAAGGCACGGCGTTGAATCCGTTTTCGCTGCTGTTGGTTTGCGAGCCCGGTTGCGAGCGGCCATCGAAGCTCACGCTCTCGTGGACCTGCAGCGCGCCCGCAAGGGCGATGATCCGCGGGCAACTGCCCGGAATGTTGAAGGCGATGCGGTTGAAGCCGGGTGCCAGATTGGCATTCTCCAGCGCCTTTGCCAGCGAGCCAGCGCCCGCGGAATTGGTGTTGGTGACGGTGAAGGTGCCGCTGCCGTCGACTGCCGATTCCAGTGCCCCGATGTCGACTCGCGAACCGACCACGCGATCACCGCCGGCGTGATCGACGCTGGGCAGTCCGTCGGGCACGATCGCCGTGCCGGCATTGATCATCGCCGAACCCGGCTGCGGCACGTAGGTCGCATCGAGTTGTGGCGCGGCCGACAGGTTGCCGCTCGAGCCCGGCAGCAGCATGCCGCCACTTGCGAAGGTGATGCCGTCGAAACGATTGTTCACGGCCAACAGATTCGCCTCGGCCGTGATGTCGTTGCCCGCGTCACGGCTGAAGATGTTGTTGTAAAGGAAGGCCGTTCCCAAGCCCTGGCTCTTGTTGCTGACCAGAGCCATGCGGCCATTGATCACGGATGAATTGACCATGGTCAGCGTCGAGGCCGCGTCATAGGCATCGTCGTCGAATGCGAGGTAGATGCCCACGCCCGTGCCGGCTGCATAGCTGGTATCGGGTGTGGTCACCCCGTTGCTGAAAAGCGAGTTCTCCACCATGACGTCGTGACACCACCCGATCGCCTCGAACATCGCCTGGTCGATGCGAACGCGGCTCAGGGACAGCGTGCGCCGCTGCGACGGGCAGTCGCTGAGCACGGGACTGAACATGCTCAGATGTGTTCCCTGGAAGGTCATGCCGGCCACCGTTGCGCTGCCGGTGCTGGTGCGGATCAGCAGCTGTGACTGGTTGCTGCTGACCAGGGTCGTTGCACCCGGCGTCAGCGAATAGTTGTTGCAGCCGACATCGTAGCCACCGCGAATGGTCAGACGGCCCGCGGGCAGGATGTACTCCAGATCGGCCGCGTAACTCAGGTCATCGTCAAGAGTGTAGGTGCCCGCGCGAACCTTGATCAGGCTGTCGTCGAGATCGACTTCGGCATCATTGAGCGCAGCCTGGAATTGCCCGAACGTGCCGACGCAGTACTCCGTGGCGGCAGTGACCGGCGAGGAAAATGCGGCCAGGCCAAACAGGCCAAGCAAGCAGATGCGAAGCGCGGGGCTGTTCATGAACGTCTCCGGAGTGGGGCTGTTGCTGCCATTCACGGAAAACGCCCGTCTCAGGGGCCACGTCGGCGGGCGTCCCTGCGCTCAGGCCCGGTCGCCGGGGATCACGCAGGGTCTTGTCCCCGCTCCTGCATCTTGGCTGCATCCCACAGGGCGTCCTGCTCGGCCAGGGACTTGCCAGCCAGCGTTTCCCCGGCATGTGCTGCGAGTGCTTCCATGGCGCGGAAACGTCGTTCGAACTTCGCGTTGGCGTGGCGCAGCGCCTGCGAGAAATCCACCTGCGCGTGACGGGCGAGATTGACGCAGACGAACAGCACATCACCGATCTCGTCGGTGAGGCGCGCGTGGTCGCTGCCCTTGGCGAACTCGGCGCGCACTTCCTCGATTTCCTCGCTGAGCTTGGCCAGCACGGGCGTGACATCAGGCCAGTCGAAGCCCACGCGCGCGGCCTTCTTCTGCAGCTTCAACGCGCGCTGCCACTCGGGCAGGCCGCGCGAAATGCCGGCCAGCGCGCTGTCGTCCGCTGCGCCCTTGGCGCTGCGTTCATCCGCCTTGATCGCTTCCCAGGCTGCGGTTTGCGCAGCCACCGAGTCGAACGAGGCATCACCGAACACATGCGGGTGCCGGCGCACCATCTTGTCGCAGATCGCCGCGACCACGTCGGCGAAGGCGAAGTGGCCGGCTTCCTGCGCCATGCGCGCATGGAATACCACCTGCAGCAGCAGGTCGCCCAATTCATCGCGCAAGTCGGGCATGTCCTTGCGGTCGATCGCATCGGCGACTTCGTAGGCTTCCTCGATGGTGTAGGGCGCGATGGTGTCGAAGTTCTGTTCGATGTCCCATGGGCAGCCGCGTTCGCGGTCGCGCAGGCGCGCCATGATCGCGAGCAGGTCATCGATGGTGGGGGGGGCGGCCAGCGAATTGCTCATCGGGGCGCGCCCGCGGGGAGGCAGGAGCCCCTGTTCTGCTGGTCCAGAGGCTCACTTGCGCAAGCAAGCGTCCGCACCAGCGGCCCATGTGGGTCGTCGGCGAAGGAGCCATCGGCTTGCCGCCTGCCCCAGATCAGATTGACCCTTTGCTTGTCGAACGAGAATGTCGCCGGCGAAGGCACCACGCCAAACTCGCCCGGCGGGATGTACCAGAAGGTGTTGCCGGAGTAATGCCCGAGAACGAAGGGGCGCCGCCACGGTCCGACGCGCATCGTCAGATGATCGCCTTCGTGCGCGACCTCGACATCACCGAAGAACGCATTGCTGTAGGTGCCGACATAGCGATCGAGACGGCGCGGCGGGATGGCGTCGGCGGGCGGGCGGCGATAGTCGATCTGAACCTGTGGATACAACACGCGCGCATAGTCATCACGGTATTGCTCGTACCAGGGCCGGCTCTCCTTGCCGGTCATCGCCAGATCGAAGAACGATTCGGTCAGTGCTTCGGGGATGCCCATCGGAAAACCATTGGTGAGGATGACGATGCCGAGCTTGCGCGCGGGAATCATTGCGGCATTGGTTGCCGCGCCAAGCGCAAATGAACCTGCATGTGCCCAGCGCATCTGGCCGAAATCGTCGCTGTAGACGAACCAACCGAGGCCGTAGTGGGTCGTGCGTGCCGTGTAGGTGGCCGGTGCCGCCAGCATCATGTAGGGCGCATGGGTTTGCGCCAATGCCTTTTCATCGACGATGCGGACGCCGTCGATGACGCCGCCATTGAGCTGGAGACGCAGCCAACGCGTCATGTCGCTGATCGTGGACGCCACTCCCGCGGCGGGCGAGGCCCGCGAGGGATCCTGCTGGAAGTCCGCGGACCAGTGGCCATCGGGGTGGCGCACATGGGGCACCGCGCGATTGGGTGACGCCAGGTACTGATCGAAGCGCGAGGTGGTCGAATTCATGCCTGCCGGCAGGTACAGAAGGTCACGGGAAGCATCCTCCCAACTCTTGCCCGTCACCGACACTGCGGCCTCGGCCGCTGCGGTCAGGCCGTAGTTGGTGTATTCGAAGCCGGCGCGAAACGCCTGCAAGGGTTCCAGGCGCAAACGCTCGACGATCTGCTGCTGGGTGTAGCCGAATTCTTCCAGTTCCTCGCCGGCATGATCAGGCAGTCCGCTGCGGTGCGAGTACAGGTCAGCCAGGGTCACATGGCGCGATGTCCAGTCATCGGCCAGTTTGAAATCCGGGCTGTAGTCGATCATCCGGTCTTCCCAGGAAACACGCCCTTCGCCGACCAGACGTGCGATCAGCGTCGAGCCGATCGGCTTGGATATGGAAGCCAGCTGAAACAGGCTGTCGCGATCGATCGGCGCCGGATTGCCCACCTCGCGCACACCGTAGGTTCCAATCCACAACACCTCATCCTCGAACACCACGCCCACTGCAAGACCAGGCAGTCCCGAATCCTGCAGGGCATGCGCAATGACCGGCTTGAACTGCGAGATCGCGCGCTCGACATCTGCCCGTGTCAAGACCGGCGCTGCGGAGGCACCGCTCCCGGCGGCCAGCAAGATGGCAAGGACGATTCCCTTGGCGCGGCCAGTCTTGGTCATGTCCATGCTCCCGCGCCGGATGGCGCGGTCGGGAAGGTATCAAAAAAGATGGGCAGGGCGTCTTGTTGCGCACCTTGTCGGCGTGCTGCTGTCAGTCGAATGCTATTCTCGCGCCTTGTTCCGCGGGAGAAATGGCCATGCTGCGCTTGTCTGGCCTGTCGCTGCTGTTCGCCGCCGCACTGTGCGCATCGTCTGCGCGCGCCGCCGACCTGTTCGTCGACCACGTCAATGGCTACACGCTCGATGGCAAGGGCAAGTTGCAGCGTTTCGAGGCGATGCTGGTGGAGAAGGGCAAGGTCGTCGCGACCGGCAGTCACGCAGCGCTGGCGCCGCGTGCGGGCGATGCGCAGGTGCTCGATGGCAAGGGTCGCACCTTGATGCCCGGCCTGATCGATGCGCATGGTCACGTGATGGGTCTCGGACAGGCGCTGCGCCAGATCGACCTCACGCCCGCGAAGTCGCTCGATGCGGCACTGGCGATCATCAAGGCACATGCCAATGCACATCCCGAATCCGCGTGGTTGCTTGGCCGCGGCTGGAATCAGGAGATCTGGAAGCTCGGTCGTTTCCCCACCGCGAAGGAACTCGACGGCGCAGTGGCGGATCATCCAGCCTGGCTCGAACGCGTTGATGGCCACGCCGGCTGGGCCAACACGGCCGCGCTCAAGCTCTCCGGCATCGACAGCAATACGCCCGATCCCGCGGGCGGTCGCATCGAACGCGATGCGCAAGGCCAGCCGACCGGCGTGCTGGTCGATGCGGCAATGGCGCTGATGACGAGCAAGGTGCCCGCGCCCGATGCGCAGGAATCGGCGCGCATGCTCGATGCCGCGCTGGCCGAGATGGCGCGCGTGGGCCTGGTCGGTGTCGATGATGCGGGCGTGAGCGCCGACACCGTCGCGCTGTACAAGCGCTATGCCGACGCGGGCAGGCTCACGGCGCGCATCTACGCGATGATCGGCGGCACCGGTGCAGACTTCGATCACCTCGCCAAGGACGGGCCGATCAAGGGCTATGGCGGCGATTTCCTCGATGTGCGCGCGGTCAAGCTGTTTGCCGACGGCGCGCTGGGCAGTCGCGGTGCGGCACTGCTCGCGCCGTATTCCGATGATCCGCACAACAAGGGTCTGCTGTTCGAAACACCCGCGCAGATGCAGGCGAAGATCGCCAAGGCGATCGGCAAGGGCTACCAGGTGGGCGTGCACGCGATCGGCGATGCCGCCAACCGCGAAGTGCTCGACGCTTACGCCGCGGTGTTCAAGCAGGAAGGCGGCAAGGAGCTGCGCAATCGCATCGAGCACGCGCAGGTGGTTGATCCAGGCGACATTCCGCGCTTCGTGCAGCTGGGACTCATCGCCTCGATGCAGCCGACCCATGCGACATCCGACATGAACATGGCGGAGGATCGCATCGGCAAGGCGCGCATGCGTGGTGCCTATGCCTGGCGTACCTTTCTCAAGCAGGGCACGCGGATTGCCGGCGGCTCGGACTTTCCGGTTGAATCACCCAATCCGTTCTATGGCCTGTATTCGGCAGTCACGCGCCAGGATCACGAGGGCAAGCCGCCGGGCGGCTGGTATCCGCAGCAGGACATGAGCTTGCCCGAGGCGCTGCGTGCGTTCACGCTCGATGCGGCCTATGCGAGTCACGCCGAAACCACGCGCGGCACGCTCGAGCCGGGCAAATGGGCGGATTTCATCCTCATCGACCGCGACATCTTCAAGGACAGGCCGGCGCGGATCTGGTCGACCGTGGTCCTCGAGACCTGGGTGGGCGGCCAGCGCGTCTACGCCAAGCCCTGAGGTGCCTCAGCGCTGCAGGATCGGTCTGGCGAGGGCGTACAGCTCGTCGGGCTTGGCGATGGTGACGTTGCGGCCTTCGACCGCGATCAGGCCGCGGTCCTGAAAGCGCCGCAGTACGCGGCTCACGGTCTCGGCGGCCAGCCGCAGGTAGTTGGCGATGTCGCCGCGTGACATCGCCAGATGCAGGGCATCGGGCGGGAAGCCGCGCTCGGCGTAGCGGCGCGCGAGGTCGATGAGGAAGGCAGCGAGGCGCTCGTCGGCCGAGTAATCACCGGCAAGCAGCGCAGCGTTGCCGATGTCCTTGCTCAGGCGGCGGAACAGTTCCTGCTGGATGCCGGGCATGCGCGTGGCCAGCGTCGCCAGCGCGGGGAACGAGAAGCGGCAGACTTCGACCGTGTCGAGCGCGATCGCATCGCAGGGATAGGTTTCGGGGTGGATTGCGTTGAGCCCGACCAGCTCGCCCGGGAGGTAGAAACCGAGCACGAGTTCGCGACCCTCGATATCGACAAGGCGCGTCTTGACCATGCCCGAACGCACTGCGTAGAGCGCGGTGAAGCGCTCGCCGGTGCGGAAAATCGTGTGGCCGGAGCGGAAATTGCCGACGTGCTCGACCAGGCAGTGCAGATCGCGCAGCGCGAATTTCTCCACGCCGCTGCCCAGGCACACCGAGCCAAAGGCACAGGTGGAGCAGAAGTTGTACTCGTCGCCGTCGTCGGCGATCGGGTTGAGCGGCTGCAGCCGCCCAGGCACCGTATGACCCATGCGCGATCAATCTCCGCGGATCGATCTCACACGGCGCGCGAGTAGCGGATGTCCGGAATGTCAGCGTAGCTGTCGAAGCACATTGCGATGTTGCGCATGAGGAACTGGCCGCGCGCAGTGACCGTGATGTGGCTCGGCGAGCACGTGACCAGACCATCGGCTTCCAGCGGCCGCAGGTGATCGAGTGAACGCTTGAAGTAGCTGGCGAAGTCTACTAGATAGCGTTCCTCGAAGGCACGGATATCGAGCGATCCCGCGCACATCAGCCGACCGATCAGGTCGGCACGCAGCAGGTCGTCGTCGCTCAGACGCAGGCCGCGCGCCACCGGCAGGCGGTTGTTGTCGAGCATGGCGTAGTAGCCGGTGAGATCCTTGGCGTTCTGGCTGAAGCTGGCGCCGACATGGCTGATGGCGCTCATGCCGAAGCCGACCAGGTCGCAGGCGGCGTGGGTCGAATAGCCCTGGAAATTGCGCTGCAGGGTACCGGCGTCGAGGGCGAGCGAAAGATCGTCGCCGGGCAGGGCGAAATGATCGACGCCGATGTAGCGATAGCCCGCCGCGGTGAGTACCTCGACGGTCTGCTGCAAGAGTCCCAGCCGGGTGCCGGCGTCGGGGAGGTCGAACTTGTCGATCTGGCGCTGCGCCTTGAAGCGCTCGGGCAGGTGCGCGTAGCCATAGGCCGCAATACGGTCGGGGCGCAGCTCGATCACTTGCTCGAGCGTGCGCGCGAAGGTAGCGGTGGATTGCCTGGGCAGGCCGTAGATGAGATCGAGGTTGACCGAGCGCACGCCGGCGCGGCGGGCACCTTCGATCACGTCCCGCGTCTGTTCCACGCTCTGGATGCGGTTGACCGCGCGCTGAACTTGCGGGTCGAAATCCTGCACGCCCAGCGAAATGCGGTTGATGCCGGCGGCGGCGATGCGCTGCACGTAGTCGCCGTCACAGAAGCGCGGGTCGAGCTCGGCACCGAACTCGCGGTCGGGTTTGCGGCTGAAGGAAAAGTGCCGGCCCAGCGTTTCGATCAGTTCGACCAACTGGTCGGCGCTGAGAAAGTTCGGCGTGCCGCCGCCGAAATGCAGCTGGGCCAGGCAGCGATCGCGGTCGAACAGGGCGGCGACCGCTTCGATCTCGCGATACAGCCGCACGAGATACGGCCCGGCCTTGCCCTGGTCATGGGTGATGATGCGCGCGCAGCCGCAGTAGAAGCACGGCGACAGGCAGAACGGAATGTGCAGGTAGGCCGAAATGTCGCGCGGAATCGGGTCCTCGTTGGAGGCGCGGATCGTCTCGCGCAACTGCGACTCGCCAAACTCGCTGCGAAAATGCGGCGCGGTCGGATACGAGGTGTAGCGCGGTGCGTTGACGTCGTAACGCGCGACCAGGGCGCGATCGAATACGGGACTGGTGCGGGCGGCGGTCATGGCCGCATCTTGTGCGGGGCCGTGCGCAGCTGCCTTGATCCCGGTCAAATGCCGCGGTGTCGGCACGCGGCCGTCGTTTCCGCCGGTCATGGTCACGCGCCGCCAAAGTCCGCGACAATGTGGCGGCTTCGCGCCTGGAGGCAATGCATGAACGGTACGGCTGCTGCCCTGCACGACCTCAATGACCTGCGTCTGTTTGCCGCGGTGGTCGAGCATGGCGGCTACTCCGCGGCCGGGCGCGCGCTGGGCACGCCCAAGTCACGCCTGTCCAAGCGCATCGCCCAACTCGAGGAGCGGTTGGGCGTGCGTCTGCTGCAGCGGACCACGCGGCGCTTCGCGGTCACCGACATCGGTCAGCGGTTCTATGTCCATTGCCGCGCCGTGCTCGACGAGGCGCAGGCGGCGCAGGACGTGGTCGACCAATTGCGTGCCGAACCGCGCGGCGTGGTGCGCATGAGCTGCCCGGTGTCGCTCGCGCAGACGATTCTCGCCCAAGTGCTGCCCCGATTCCTGCTGGCCTGCCCGCAGGTGCAGGTGCAGGTGCTCGCCAGCAACCGCCGTGTCGACCTCATCGGTGAGGGCTATGACCTGGCGATCCGCGTGCGCGAGAAGCTCGACACGGACGCCTCGATGATCGTGCGCACCTTCGGCCAATCGGGCGTGCTGCTGGTGGCCAGCGCGTCATTCCTCGATACGCACGGAAGGCCGCAGACGCCGGCGCAGCTTGGCGCGTTGCCGTTGTTGTCGATGATCGAGATCGACGGCACGCAGCGCTTCGAGCTGTTCGACGCTGGCGGCGGCAAGGCGATGGTGGAGATGCAGGCGCGCATGGTCTGCGGAGAATTCGCCGTGCTGCACGAGGCGGCATTGCGCGGCGTCGGCGTGGCCACACTGCCCGAGTCGGTCTGCGCCGCGGCGATCGCGCGCGGCGAGCTCGAAGTGGTACTGCCGGGCTGGAGCATGCCGCAGGGCATCATGCACCTGATCTACCCGAGCCGACGCGGGCAATTGCCCAGCGTGCGCGCGCTGGTCGAGTTCCTCGCCGAACACCTGCCGCGCGTGGCCGCCGAGCAGCATGCGCAGGCCGCGCCGACAGCGACAGGCGCCCCGCGTCGGCGGGACGCGAAGCCTGTCCCGGATTGACCCTGCTTCGACAGCGGAGCAGGCGCGGGCGGGTGATGCCCGGCGCAGACCGGTTACGCCCCTGTTTTCGCGCCCGCAATTCATTACGCCCTCAGCGGCGGGTGATAGCGCGGCATGTTCAGCATTTCACCGCGCCAAGGCCATCGCCAAGAGCTTGATTCCGTGCGGGAAAACGGCTTGACCGTAACCGACCCCTGCCGCAGGATCGGTGCGACGCCTCACTTTTGGGGTCTACTTGTAGTTGGGCGGCAATCAAACGTAAGGGCAAACGGTGAAGGCGTACGTCGGAATCACGGACACTGATTGGTTCGATCTGCTTCGTAACCGGCAAGACTTTGCGGAAGTCAATTTCTGGCAGCCGGGCGGTTCGCGCCAGTTTCGTGCGTTGTCCGTCGGAGAGCTGTTTCTCTTCAAGCTGCACGCACCACAAAACTTTATTGTCGGTGGCGGCGTGTTCGTGCATTCGTCGCTCTTGCCTATCAGCCTTGCGTGGGCATCGTTTGGCGCCGGCAATGGCGTCACATCGCTCGAAGAAATGCGCCGGCGCGTGCTCAAGTACAGGCGCACGGTCACACCGGAGTACCGCGATTTCACGGTTGGCTGCATTCTGCTCACACAGCCGTTTTTCCTGCCGGAAGAGCGATGGATTCCGATGCCTTCCAACTGGAGCGGAAACATTGTTCAAGGCAAGTCGTACGATCTCACATCCGAGCCGGGTGCCACAATCTATCGAAAACTTCAAAGTGCGCTGCAGGCGTCCCAAGTTCGGGAGCTCGACGAGGTCAAGTACGGAGCGCCAACCACGATTCGCCCCCGGCTGGGTCAAGGTGCATTTCGGATCCTGGTAACCGATGCATACGACCGTCAGTGTAGCGTTACCTCGGAGCCGATACTTCCAATCCTCGAGGCTGCGCACATCCATCCGTATGCCGCTGGCGGAGAGCACGCGTTGAACAACGGGTTACTGCTTCGTAGCGACCTTCATACCCTCTACGATCGTGGCTACCTCACTGTCACGGAGAACAGGCACCTTGAAGTGAGCTCCCGCCTTCGAGAGGAGTTCAACAACGGCCACCAATTCTATGCGCTTCACGGAAAGATGCTTCGTGTGCCAAAGAACCCAGCCTACGCACCGTCTGTGGAAAACCTCCGGTGGCACAATGAAAACATCTACCTTGGGTAAAACCTACGTGTTGCCGCCCAACAAATCGCTGCAGCCGACCGCCATCCCGCTACGCGGTCTGTCGGCGTCTGAGCTCAGGCGTTAGGCCGTTTGTTGCGTAGTGCGCAACGTGATACAGTCGCGCATGATCAAGTCCTTCCGGCACAAGGGCCTTCGCCGTCTGTTTGAGACAGGGAGTGCATCCGGCGTTCAAGCAAGTCACGTCAAGCGCCTTCGCCTTCAACTCTCTGCACTCGATACGGCTCACGTCGTTGAAGACTTGGACATCCCGGGATTCAGGCTTCATGCGCTCAAAGGAGCAATGAAGGGACGCTGGTCAATCACCGTGAACGGGAATTGGCGCGTCACGTTCGAGTTCAAGGACGGAAACGCATACGTACTGGACTATGAGGACTATCACTAGTGAGCATGCACAATCCGCCGCACCCCGGTGAGTTCATCTCCGGCATCTACCTTGAACCCAACAACATCAGCGGGCGTGAGCTTGCGGACAAGCTTGGTGTTGCCGCGTCCACGCTGAGCCGCGTTCTCAACGGTTCCAGTCGCGTCACTCCTGAAATGGCGCTACGTCTCTCCAAGGCAATCGGACGCAGCCCGGAGAGTTGGCTCGCCATGCAGGACGCCCACGACTTGTGGGTTGCACGGCAACACGTTGACTTGCAGAGCGTGAGCAAGCTCAGGCTGGCAGCGGCCTGACAATTCTGCAGGAGACCCCCCCGTCAATCCTGCCGCGCAGTGATCCGGCGCGAGTGACATCGCGGTGTGTTGTTCCTTTTCCAAACGACTCGCGCTTGAGCCGCTGCCTGGCCACAATGCGAGCGGACGCATCAGCAAAGGCGAGTTCGAAGATCTCCTTGGCGAGATCGACAGCGTCCGTGGTCACCGCAGGGTACTTGAGCGTAGCATTCAGGGCGGGCTCCTCTCGTGATCCGGTGTCCGGAGACCATGCTCTTGTCTGGCTCATCCAGACCGTGGGACGCGCGGGGGGTCCATTGGATCATTCAAGCCGCCGCTGCTTCGCGGCGCGGCTGAACTCAGGCGTCAGGCTGCATGAACAATTTTCGTCGCACGCTCTACATTGACATGGATAACGTTCTGGTCGACTTCGCCAGCGCGTTCCCTCACCTATCCGAGAGCGACCTCGACCACTACAAGGATCGCCTGGACGAGGTTCCCGGCATCTTCTCCAAGATGGTGCCGATTCCCGGCGCCATTGCGGCATTCAACGAGCTTTGTGGGCTGTTCGACACCTATCTGCTTTCCACGGCACCTTGGGAAAATCCAAGCGCATGGTCGGACAAGCTCCTCTGGGTCAAGGCGCATTTGGGTCAGGGTGCCTACAAGCGCCTTATCCTTTCACACCATAAGCACTTGAATCGCGGCGACTTCATCATCGACGACCGCAACAAGAATGGCGTTGACCGATTTGACGGCCAGCACGTTCATTTCGGCACAGATCGCTTTCCGGACTGGCCAACAGTGGTTGCATACCTTCGTGAGCATGCAGCCTGACCTTCACGTGCGGGCTCCCCCGCCAAGCCCGCCACGCAGTGATCCGGCGCGAGTGGCTTCGCGGTGTGCCGCATGACAGTCAGCCAACCGGGCGCCAACCCATTGCGCGGGCTGCCTGCCGGCTACTTCAAGGGTTGGGGGCCACGGGAAATGCAAGTCGCGCTTGCAGTTCCGGTCATCTTGGTTGCGGTCGGTTGCTTCGCCGTGCGCGGCAATTCCAGGCATGAGACGGGTGGCGCCACAGTTGTCGGCCAACTTCCGGGCGCAGGCACCGGCGAATTCCCTCGCGGCAGAAATTAGCTGGGTTGACCAGCCCGCGCCCGCGCGCGCTTGAGCGCACGCGTGCGCAGGCCCAGCGCGAGGATCAGCGCCGTGCACAGCATCACTTCGATCAAGGCCGGGATGCGCGCGGCAGGCACGACCCAGGCCGCGACCACGCCGTGGCAGAAATAGAACAGCGCGACGATGCCGATCCATACCAGCGCACGTCCGAGTCCGCGGCGCAGCGCGAGTAGCGGCAGCAGCAAGGGTGGCAACACGAGGGCGAGCGCGAGCAGGGCGCGGCCATTGGCCGGCACCGCGAGCCACAGGTACCAGGCCGGTTGCAGCGCGATCAGCGCCGCCCAGGCCGTCACCGCGAGGCGCTCGCCGTTCATGCGTTTCGAGCCAGTCGTGCGGCCACGGTGGCGACGCGTTGGCCGAGCGCACGGGCGAGATCACGCTCGTCCTCGCTCAGCGTGTTCTCACCGCTCGGTCCGCCGACATGGCTCGCGCCATACGGCGTGCCACCCGTGCGCGTTTGGGTGACTGCGGGCAGGGTGAAGGGCAGGCCGACGATCAGCATGCCGTGATGGAGCAGGGGCAACATCATCGAGAGCAAGGTCGACTCCTGTCCGCCATGCATGGTGTGGGTGGCGGTGAACAGCCCCGCCGGCTTTCCGACCAGCGCACCCGAGGCCCATTGCGCGCCGGTCGAATCGAGGAAGAACTTCATCGGCGCGGCCATGTTGCCGAAGCGCGTGGGGCTGCCGAGGATCAGTCCCGCGCATTCGCCCAGGTCGCTGGCAACGACATAGGGTGCGCCCTCGTCGGGTTCGGGTGGCGCTGCGCTGGTGGTGACCGGCGCCACCGGCGGCACGCTTCGCAGGCGCGCCTGCATGCCGTCGACTTCTTCGACGCCGCGCGCGATCAGCCGCGCGAGTTGTGCGGTCTTGCCGCTGCGGCTGTAGTAGAGCACGAGGATTTCGGCCATCGTCGGGATCCGGTCGGCTGGGCGGAACAGGTGGGACGGTGCGCATGCTACCGCGGGCGCGGCACGTGGCGGTGATCTGCTACGCTCGCAGCGATGCGTGAACTTCTGGCGAAACTCTCCGCAATCCTGCGCGACCGCGAGCGCATGTTCGCGTTCGCGCGCTTCACCTGGCGACGTTTCGTCGAGGACCGCTGCCTGGCAACTGCGGGCGCCTTGTCGTTCACCACGGTGTTCGCGCTGGTACCGCTCACGGCCGCCGGCCTCGGCGTGCTGGCAGCGTTTCCCGGCTTTGCCGGCTGGCGCGAAAAACTCACTGGCTGGGTATTCGAAAATTTCGTACCTGCGGCTGGCGGCGCGGTGCAGGGCTACATCACGCAATTTGCCGACAATGCCAGCAAGGCCACCGTGGTTGGCGTGCTGGTGCTGCTGCTGAGCGCGATCTCGCTGATGATGAGCATCGAAGACGCGTTCAACCGCATCTGGCGCGTCAATGTATCGCGCAGCGCGAGCGCGCGCTTTCTCGTCTACTGGGCGGCGCTGACGGCCGGGCCGCTGCTGCTGGTGGCGGCGCTCGCGGTGAGCTCCTATGCGTTCGCGTTGCCGTTCATCGATGCGGCCGAGGCGCAGTTCTCGATCAAGGCGCACGTGCTGGCATTGCTGCCGTTCCTGATCGTGTTCACCGCGCTGGTCGCGGCCTACGTGGTGATTCCGAACCGCAGCGTGCGCTTGCGTTTTGCACTGATCGGAGCCCTGCTTGCGGCAATGCTGTTCGAGCTGGCCAAGCGCGGCTTTGCGCTGTATGCGAGCCAGAACGCAAGTTATCAGCAGGTTTACGGCACGCTTTCGCTGGTGCCGATCTTTTTCCTTTGGGTGTACCTGAGCTGGACGATCGTCCTGCTGGGCGCCTCGGTGACCGCGTCATTGGGTGCGTTCGAATATCGGCCGCGCGATCAGCGACTTCCGCGCGGACACGAATTTGCGGGCCTGCTGCGCCTGCTCGGTCATTTCGCCCGCGCCCAGCGCGCCGGTCATGGCTTGCGCCGCGATGCCTTGCTGCACGCCGAGCCGTTTCTCACCGACGACCTGCTGCAGCGCTATCTCGACGATCTGCAGCGCGCCGGCGTGATTCGGCGCAGCGAGATCGGCGAATGGGTGGTGGCGCGCGATCTGGGCACGGTCACGCTGGCCCAGCTGTACGAGGAAGGCCATTATCGCGTGCCGCTGCGCAATCCTGAGCCGTGCGCATTGGTGGGCAGCGCGGCTACGCCGCTGCTGGAACGGGTCGGCGCGGCGACGCGATCGACACTCCAGGCCAGCCTTGCCGATCTGTATCCAGCGCCGCCGCGCGCCGGGAATCCTGAAAATTCGGTGGAGTCCACATGAAACCTGTCGTGTTCGTCGTGCTGGTGCTGATCGCGTCGACTGTCCACTGGGCCGCAGGGGCGACTGCCGAGCGACCGTCACTGGCGGTGACCACGCTCGATGGGCAGCCATTCGATCTCGCCGCGCAGCGCGGCAAGTGGGTGATCGTGAATTTCTGGGCGACCTGGTGCACGCCCTGCATCAAGGAAATGCCCGAATTGTCGGCGTTCGTGTCGTCACGCAAGGACGTCGCCGCGATCGGCCTGGCCTGGGAGGACACCGAGCGCGAGGAAGTGCTCGCGTTCGCCAAGAAGCATCCGGTGAGCTATCCGCTCGCGCAGATCGACTATGACCACATGCCGGCCGATTTCGAGACGCCGCGTGGCTTGCCAACCACGTATCTCATCGCGCCCGATGGTCGGGTGGCGAAGAAGTTCGTCGGGCCGATCACGGTCGATGATCTGAGCAAGGCAATCGGCGCCGCAGCGGCGAAGTGATGACGATGGTCTGCGCGCGCTTCCTCGTTTCCGGTCGCGTGCAGGGCGTGTATTTTCGCGCCTCGACACGCGAGCAGGCGCTTGCGCTCGGCGTGCAGGGACAGGCGCGCAATCTGGCGGATGGGCGCGTCGAAGTCATCGCCTGCGGGCAGATGCAGGCGCTTGATCAGCTCGAGCACTGGTTGCAGCGCGGGCCGCCTGCCGCGCGCGTCGATGTGGTGCGGCGCGAAGCGATCCAGGCGCAGTCGTTCACGGGTTTCATGGTGCGTTGATGCGGCGGACATCGGCACGCGGAACCGGCGATGTGCGGTATGGCCTCGCGCGGGTGATCTCCAAGCTCGGCATCGCCTCGCGCAGCGAAGCGGCGCGCTGGATCGAGGCGGGACGCGTCAGCGTCGATGGTCGAATCGTGCGCGATCCCGAGCGTGCGACCACGCTCGAAGGCGAGCGCATCGCACTCGATGGTGTCGATCTGCAGGCACGGCAGCGCGTCTATCTTGCACTCAACAAGCCACGCGGCCTGGTGACGAGTACGGCGGACGAGCAGGGACGTGCGACCGTGTATGCCTTGCTCGAAGGCGCGGACCTGCCGTGGCTGGCGCCGGTCGGGCGGCTGGACAAGGCCAGCGAGGGTCTGCTCCTGATGAGCAATGACAGCGTGTGGTCCGCGGCAATCACCGCGCCCGGGAGCCAACTCGACAAGACCTATCACGTGCAGATCGATCGCCTGCCTGACGGCGACTTGCTTGCGGCGCTGCGCGGTGGCGTGGAGGAAGGCGGTGAACGCCTCGCGCTCAAGTCGGTACGCGAACTGCGGCGCGGCGAGCGTCATGCCTGGCTCGAAGTGGCGCTCGATGAAGGCCGCAACCGGCAGATCCGCCGCGTGCTCGCCGCGTTCGACATCGGCGTGTTGCGCCTGATCCGCGTGGCGATCGGGCCGCTGCAGCTGGGCAGGCTTGCCAAGGGCGCGTGGCGCCATCTCGAAGCCGATGAAATCGCGTGCCTGGCGCGCGTCAACGGTCGGACTTGACCAGCCCGAAGCTGAAACCCGACTTCATGATCGCCGCCACGCGCTCGGCGAGCGATTTGGGCGTCGATGGCGGTGGCGCGGGCGGCGGTTCCGGCGGAGCAGGTGGAACGTGCCAGGACACGTGTTGCGACTGGGCCAGGCGCAGGCAGCGGATCGCATCCAGAGCGCAGCGATCCCAGCTCGCCCAATGGGTCGCCGGAACCAGCACCCAGCCGGGCTTGCCCGGCGGTGGTTCATCGGGTTTGAAGGGGTCGAAGCCGCTGGCGCCGGGCAGGGCCAGTGCACGCACGAGACCGTGGCCGGCGAGACGGAACGCGACGCTTTGCCCGAACAAGGTCATGAACGGGGTGTTGTGCCACGACATGCAGGGACGGCCGGCCAGCGTCCCACGGGTGGCTTCGCTGTAACGCTGCAGGTACGACGACAGGAAATCGAAATGCGTGCGCGCATTGGCCATGGCTCGCTCCTTGACTGCCGCGTCTCGGGCCGACTCTAGCACCAGCGGGCGCGCCGTGTGCCGTCTGTGGCGTGCGGGGGTACCATGCGACCGTGCTGCGGGTGGGGGGCAATGAGCGACCAGGTGCCGAATGCAGGCGATGATGACAAGGCCCGCCCGGAGTGGCTGCGCGATCTGCTGAAGTCGTCGTACTTCGCGCGTCTCACCGATGCGTTCGGGGGCTGGCTGCTCGCACCCTTGTTTGGCCTGATCGCCGGAGGACTGTTGCTCGGCGGTGGCCTTTTCCTCGGCACGGCTTGGCAGTTCGGGGCGCAGCCGATGGTCAATGCGCACCGCTACGCGCCCTACACGGCCGCTGTGCAGGGCAGGATCGTGGACAGTTGGGCGGCGATCGAATTCGATCCGGCCGACCTCCCGCGCGACAAGTTGTACTGGCAGGCGGTTTCGCACATCTCGCGCTGCGTGCGCGTCGAGTACGTGACCCGCCCGGACGCCGCGCCTGTGCAGCGCGGCTACTGCGGAATGCGCATGGACTTTGGCGAAGACTTCCGCCTCCATGATTGGACCGAGCAATTGCAGGCGGGCATTCCGTTCACGTTCCTGCGCGATTCCAGTGGCTTCGAGGTGCAGGAAGTGCGCATGGACAAGGCCGCGCTCGACTGGATCTCGAGCCATCCGCCCAATCACACCTTCATGCTGTCCAAGCCCAAACCGGAAACCGCGCTGGCTGCCTTGCGCGAGCAGTTCGATTGGCCAGTCGAAGTCGCCGCGCTGAGCTGGACCGCGCCAGTGCCCTCGTTCCCGTTGCGCTATGACCCGGCCCATCCCGAACTGGCGATGCCCGCGCAGGTCGTCTTCGACAGCGGGCATTGGAGTCCGTGGAACCTGTTGATCGTGCTTGTCATTGCCGTGCCGGGATTCATGCTCTGGCGCGCGGGCATCAGTGTCTTGCTGTTCGGGCGCTTGTCCTCGCGCGTGGTCTTGGTGATCACGTTCGCGAGCTTGCTGGGCCTGCCCTGGTGGAGCAACGTGCTGCCGCGGCTGCTGCGGCATGCGAACTCCGACTGGGCCGTGCTCAGCCAGGGCATGCTCGATGATTTCACCCGCACGACGCGCGTGATTGCCGCTGCGCCGGGCGAGCTGCCGTTGGAACGCGGCGAGCGCCTGACCTGGCACCTCGACAAGGGGGAGTACGCGCAGACCTTCGGTCGCATCCGTTTCGTTCAACCGCAGCCCTCGCCGACAACGGCCGAAGGCGTGCTCGCTGCATTGCGCGAGCAGGCCACGGCACAGGTGCTGGCGATGCCAGCCGCCGAGCAGACCCGCTTGCTGCGCACCCTCTCCGAAAACGCGAGCAATGATCGCAAGCGTGATCTGGACGTATTCACGCATGCCGCCGAAGCGATCGAGCGCGACGCCGGGGGCGATCCCGCTGCGCAGGCGGCGGCGCGCCACTTCCTGCTGTTCGCGGCGGGCTACAACGTCTGGGATGTCGATGCGATGGAGGCCGCGCGCAGCGCGCCGAGCAAGAACTGAGGCAACGCGGGCCATCGGCAAACGCGTCTTCGATCGAGCAAGCGGCGCCACGCAGGAACTTCGCCAACGCCACCCGATTCAATCCGCCCAATGGCCGAGTGCGTGCTGCGGTGCGCAGCCCGACGCTGCGCCACTTTCGATCAGCCCTTGATGACGCCGAGCTTGCGGCCGACCTTGGTGAACGCGGCCACCGCGCGGTCGATCTGCTCGCGGCTGTGCGCCGCGCTCATCTGCGTGCGGATGCGCGCCTGTCCCTGTGGCACCACCGGGAAGAAGAAGCCGATCACGTAGATGCCTTCGGCGAGCAGTTCGCTGGCGAAGGACTGCGCGAGCTTGGCATCGTGCAGCATCACCGGCACGATCGGATGCTTGCCGGGCTTGAGCTCGAAGCCGGCCTCGCTCATGCGCTGGCGGAAATAGGCGGCATTGTCATTCACGCGCTGGCGCAGGTCGGCGCTGCCCGAAAGCATCTCGAACACCTTGATCGAGGCGGCCACCAGCGGTGGCGGCAGGGTGTTGGAGAACAGGTACGGGCGCGAGCGCTGGCGCAAGAGGTCGATGATCGCCTGGCGCCCCGTGGTGAAACCGCCCGAGCCGCCACCCAGCGCCTTGCCCAGCGTGGAGGTGAACACATCGACTTCGTCCATCACGCCATGCAGCTCCGCACTGCCGCGGCCGTTCGGGCCGACGAAGCCGGTGGCGTGCGAATCGTCGACCATCAGCAGGGCGTTGTATTTCTTCTTGAGCGCGACGATTTCATCGAGCTTGGCGATGTAGCCGTCCATCGAGAACACGCCGTCGGTGGCAATCAGGCGCGTGCGCTTGCCTTGCGTTTCCTGCAGGTGTTTCTCCAGTTCGGCCATGTCGCTGTTGGCGTAGCGGCGGCGTTCGGCCTTGCACAGACGGATGCCGTCGATGATCGAGGCGTGGTTGAGTGCATCGGAAATCACCACGTCCTCGTCGGAGAGGATGGTTTCGAACAGGCCGCCGTTGGCATCGAAACAACTGGTGTAGAGGATTGCATCGTCGGTGCCGAAGAACTTCGCGATCGTCGCTTCGAGCTGCTTGTGCAGGTCCTGGGTGCCGCAGATGAAACGCACGCTGGCCATGCCGAAGCCGTGCGTGTCGAGTGCATCCTTGGCCGCCGCGATGATCTCGGGATGATCGGCCAGGCCGAGGTAATTGTTGGCGCAGAAGTTGAGGACTTCGCGGCCGTCATCGGTGCGGATCGCCGCTGACTGCGGCGTGGTGATGACGCGCTCGGTCTTGTACAGGCCCTGTTCGCGGATCGAATCGAGCTCGCCTTCAAGGCGGGTGCGGGCGGTGTAGGTCATGGCAGAGGCTCCGGCGCAAAGGGCGCCATTGTCGCCGATCGCGCCCGCGCCTGCAGGTGCGAGCCTGCGCCGGGAGTGGCGCAGGCTCGCGTCGATCGTCGCGGAAGGCGGCGCCGATCAGTTGGCGCAGAAATCCTCGGGATGCAGATCGGCCGTGTTGGGGCAGCCGTCGAACGGCACCGCGATCGGCACCAGCGGAGTGTTCCACGGGGCCTGTCGCTGCACGCAGGTCGCCGGTGGATGCAAGGGTTTGAACTGGGTGCTGGACGCGGTCTTGAAGCCCGCGGGCAGGGTGAAACTGAAACCGATGCAGCCGCCGACGGGGCAGTCGGGTGGCGTCTGCGTCCATGAGCACACGGCATCGTTGGCCGGGTCCACGCCCACGCACTGCGAGCCGCTCAGCTTGCAGAATGATGCGGGCTTGCAGTGTTCCTTGCGCGCCTGCGCGAACGATTGCAGGGTTTCTTGCTGGCCGAAATCGGCCGTGGCGATGCGAACCTCGACGATGCCCGACTCCGGATCATTGGCATACCAACCCGCGAAGTGCGGCTTGAGATTCTGCACTGTGTGGAACTCTGGCGGGTCCTTGCCGATTTCGACCTGGGTGAGCGTGATGCTGGCCGGATTGAAGTCGGTGTCCTTGCCGACGAAGAAGCGATAGGTCTGCTCGGTCTTTTCGTCGGCAAAGATCAGGAACACGTGGTAGGTCTGGCCGGCCTTGAATTCGTTGACCGCGCAATCGACCTTGTTGCCGTTGCGCGGGTTGCAGTTTTCGGCAATCTGCGTCGCCTTGGAAACGGTGGTGTCGATGTAGTAGGTGCCGCCGTTGACGGTCAACGAACTGCGCTGGCCGGTGTCCTGGCCCATCATGCGGATCGCGCGGGTCACGCCCTTGTCGGCGATCGGCAGCTTGTCCTGGCGCAGCAGCGGGACGCCATAGCAGTTTTCATTGGTGCAGGCACTGTTCCAGTCGCCACTGTTGATCTGACCCTTGACGGCACACGTGCGCGTGCGCGCGCAGTCGGGATAGAGCGTGGTGGTCACGTAGTGGTACGGACTGGTGCGCGAGGAGTTGGCCGACTTGCATTCGGTGGAATCGATCGGACCGGCGAAGAATTCGTCATTGTTGACCACCGTGGTGTTGACGAAGCCGGTGAGCGTGCCGTCGTTGTCGTTGAGCACGGTCTGGCGATCGATGCTGGTGAAACCATTGAAGGTGGTCTTGTCCCACACGCAATACTCATTGGCGAGCTTTTCGTAATCGGTTTCGAGCGTGCCTTCCTTGAAGAAGGGCGTGAGCACGAAGTGCCGCGTTTCGACGTTCTCGAAATAAAGATCCTGCGAGTGGAAGGCCGGTGGATAGTAGAAGCCATTGGGTTGCTTCCAGCCGATCGCGGCATTGGGCATGAAGCAGGTGTTGCTGGCCTTGTCGCGCTGCAGGCCCTTGACGGTGCCGGCCAGCCAGCGGCTCTGGCCGCCCGCGCCGGGTCGGCATTCTCCAACCAGGTTGGGCTTGTCGGTGAATGGGGTGCAGTCGTCGATCTTGCGATGGTGGATGTCCAGATACGCATTGGAAGCCTGGAAGGCCGGGCCGTCGTAGACGCTGAACATGCGTTGGTACATGCCGAAGTTGTCGACCTGATGGCTGATGCCTTCGTCCTTGGACAGGCAATAGCTGCCTGGGCGGCTGCCATTGCTCATTGTCGCGCAGGCCAACGCCGCCGGATTGAACGGCCCGCCATCAGATGCGAATGGGTTATCGGGCTGGGTGGCACCGATGAAGGCGGTCTTGCGCACCAGAGCCCAGTGGCCCGGCACCACGTCCGATTCGGTGTAGCCGCCGCCGGTCACCATCGTGAGGCCCGCCTGCTGCACATCGGTGATCGCGCTGTCGGTGACGAGGAACCACTGCGGTCGCAACCAGATTGCGGCGAAATTGAAGGGCGCCCAGTTGAACGAGGTGTTGAAGCGCGACAGCACGGTGACCATGCAATTGTCGAGCGTGCCGGCGGCACAACGCGGGGGCGTCACGCTGCAATCATCGGCGGTGCAGCGGGTGGCAAAGCGGCCGCCACCCGGATCGAGCGAAGGATAGTAATGTTCGTTGGGCATTGCGGGCGCGAGCGGATTGGGGATTGGCTCGAGCTTGGGCATGCTCGGATCACCCCCACGCTGCACACCGTGGCAGGCGGCGGTTCCCGTTACGGTCTGGAATGCGGTCATCGCGGTGGAGCAGGTGTTGCCGTCGAAGGACTTGAGCGGCGTCATCCCCGCGCGATCGAGCGAGCTTTGCATCGAGGCGTAGGACGTCCACTTCATGGCCTTGGACATGCCGCTGTTGATGCCCGGCAGCAACCAGTAGCAAACGCCGCAGGTGCCGGCGCCAACCGCCATGTTGTCCTTGAAATCGTTCCAGCCGTTCATGATCCAGAATACGGTGGGATGGTCGACATCCGACTTGAACGGCATCTGGTCGGCATCGCTGTCGAGCGTGTTGGGTGCGGCGAGGATGCCGGGTACCTTGCGCGGATTCTGGACATTGTCGACTGCGGCGCGTGCGAACACGCCGAGGTTGGCCGTGAGCACATTGTCGATCTCGGTACCTTCTTCGAGATAGAAGCCGTGCCCGATCGACTTGTAGCCGACATTGCGTTCCAGATGCACGTTGTGCGTGGCGTGCAGCACCACCCAGCGTGTCATCGATTCATTGATGCTTGAGTCGCGCAGGAAGGTGCCATCGGGCACATGCCGCGCGTGGTGGAAATGCACGGGGTAGCGGCCAATCGTGCCGCCTTGCCCCAGCTGGCGGAATTCGACGCCCTGCAGTTTGAGCTCGCGCACGCCCTGGCGGATGACGACGTGGCCGCCGTTGTAGTAGTGGGTCGACTCGGCAGGGAAGTCGTCGTCGCGGGTGTCGCCCGCGGAAACGATGCGGATCGAGCGGCTGAGCACGCCGACCGCGGCGCGCGTTTCCACCGCTTCGACATTGCTGCTGCGCGTGGGGCCGATCGTCAATGGCGTCTGGCCGAGCGAGGCGCGGATGCCGTTGTGGGCGAAGGCGACGGCGTCCTGCAGCGGAATCGTGGTCGCGCATTGCACGTCGCTGGCGACCGTCAGGGTCTCGGAATGGCCGGGCAGGTAGTCGGTGGCGGTGAGGACGATCTGGTCGCCGCCCTTGAACGACAGCGGGCGGTCGATCTTGATCGACGTCGCCCCCTTGGTCACCGAATCGGCCAGACGCACCCAACTGCTGTTGCTGCTGGATGGAAACGTCGGGCTGCACTCGCCGCCGCTGGCATAGGTTGCGCCCTTGCGGCCGAACAACTGCACCGTCGCGCCATAGGAAATGCCGAGTACCTTGTCACCGAAGTAGCCCTGGCGACTTTGCTCGTCCGAGCCACCTTCGAACTCCATCGGCATGTAGGCATAGAAGTAGTCCGCGGCGATGCGCGGATCCTGCGCGGCATTGGGATAGACGCTGGTGAGGCCGCTGGCGGCGATGGATTGCGCCTGGCTCACCGGCTTCATGTGACCGTCGGCCGTGAGATTGGAATTCCACACCGCATCGGGAATTCCGCAATGACCCTTGGGATCGCTCTTGCAAATCACGCCGAGCGCATTCGCGTTCGGATTGCCCTTGATGCGGTCCTCGCCCCACAGATGGATCACCAGTTCGCCACCGGCGGTGCCGATCGGCGCTTCCGGCGTGCCGGCGCGCAGGGTGCCACCGTTCTCGACGAGGATGTTGTTGGCCCAGAAATCGATCTGGGCATCTTCGAATTCGAGCGTGCCGCCGTCGATGACATGCACGTCCTTGTACTTGTAGGTTCCGGCGCCCACGCACACCGCCTTGTCGACCAGCAGCTCGTCGCCGCTGGTGGTTGGCGCGAGTGGCTCGCCGGTGCAGGCGGCCTGCGCGATCGACGCGAGCGGCAGGGCAAACAGCGCGGTGGTCAGGGCGAACCGGATGCTGCGGGTCTTGGTCTTGGTCATGGCGGTCAGCCTAGAAAGTCAGGGTGATGCCGGCGTGGATGCCGTGCACGAAGTAATTGGAGTCCTCGAATGCGAACGCGGGTTGCGCGCCCGCCACCGGTTGCGGCATCGGGACCTCGGTGTAGGAGGTGCTCTGGCTGGTATCGATGCGCCGGTTGACCTGCGGCCCCGGGCGCAGCATGCGCGTGGCGTACATGGCCGAGTAACCGATCTGCGCCGACAGGAACGCGTTGAAACGGTAGCCGAACTCGAGCTCCGCCTGCGGCATCACGCCGAAGGTGTTGCGGCGATGGCGGCCGCTGTTGCTCGGCAAGGCGAAATAACCGCCGGGAAATTGCTCGACCGTCTCGAACTCGGTGTAGTCGTCGGTATGCAGCACGCCATTGATGTCGACCTGTTGCCGCAGCCAGCCGGCTGCGAGTTTGAAGTCGGCACTGCCGTAAAAGCCGTTGCGCTCGGCGCGTGCACGCAAGCCCACTTGCAGGCCGTGGAAGCGGTTGCGTGTGGAAAATGCGTCATGGGTTTCCCACACATCCGGCCCCCACTCGGGCAGCAGCGGGCTGGCGGTGTCGAGCGTCATCGATTCGTCAAGGTTGAGCACGGCCACGCCGATCAGCGCATCGAGCGCGAATGCGCGTGCCATCGGCAGTTGCCAGCGGTAATCGAGCTCGGCGCCGCGCAGGCGTTCGCTGCTGCGCAGGCTTGCCGCGCCGCTGTAGAGGCCTGGCACGGAAAAGTCGGTCGAGGTTTCCTGCCCGGTTTGCGGATCGATGTAGGGAATGTACAGATGCAATGATCCAGGCAGTGCGTCCGAAAACATGCCTGCGCCGTAGCTGCCGTGCTGCAGCCCGAATGCGGAGAACTCCAGCGCGCTCGACTCCGACATCGCGCGGCTCAGGCTCAGGCGTGCGCCGCGGCGGCTGCCGAATTCAGCGGCGCGCGGCCCAAACACGATCTGCGTCCCGGGCTGCCCCAGTGTGCCGGTCGAAATGAATGGGATGCCGAGCGGACTGTCGCGGCTCTCCCACGACAATGCGTCGAGCGAGAGGGACCAGTCGGCTGTGGTAGTGGCGGGAGCCGCCGAGGGCGATGCCGAAAACGCGCAGCCAGCGAGCAAGGCAAGATTCAAAACACAACGACGCATGCAGCCCCCTGATTCTTGTCGACAGTCCATCGCATGCCTGCGCCAGACAGGCATCTTGCACCCGACCCGATCGGGGCACGCGTTGCGACCTTGGTGGCCGACAGGTGTGGCGGCAGACGGGCGGGGCATCGAAGGACGCCCTGCGCGACGCATGCCTGAACCCCTGAATGCGATCGTCGCGATGGTGTGCCTGATTGTGCGCCGCATTCGCAATTGCCTGCAACCGCGCTCGCGGCCCCAAGGCGGCCCATGGCTTTCGTCATGCGGTTTCTGCGTGGCGATGTTGTACCTTTGCGGGTTCCAGAATCCCGGGAGTAGCCATGAAACACCCCCTTGCACTGGCGCTGGCGACGGCGCTGTCCACGTTGGCGCTTGGCGCCTGTCATGCGCCAACCAAACCCGATGCGCAGGCCACCGTTGCGCCGGCGGCCAAGCCAGTGCCGCCCGCCAATCCGCTGCTGACACCCAGCCCGCTGCCGCTGCAGTATCCGCAGTTCGACAAGATCGCCGACACCGATTTCGGTCCCGCCTTCGATGCCGGCATGGCCGCGCAGCTCGAGGAAATCGCGGCGATCACCGCCAATCCGCAGGCGCCGAGTTTCGACAACACCATCGTGGCGATGGAGAAGAGCGGACAGACGCTGCGCCGCGCGACCGGCTTGTTCTACAACCTCGTCGGCGCCGACACCAACGATGCGCGCAAGAAGATCCAGGTCGAGTATTCGCCGAAGTTTGCCGCGCATCGCGATGCGATCTTCCTCAATCCGCAATTGTTCGCGCGCGTGCAGTCGCTTTACGAGCAGCGTGCGCAGCTGGGTCTGGATGCCGAGTCACTGCGTCTGGTCGAGCGTTATTACGACGACTTCGTGCGCGATGGCGCCAAGCTCTCGGATACCGACAAGGCGCGCCTCAAGCAGATCAATGGCGAACTCGCCTCGCTGGGCACAAAGTTCGGCCAGAACGTGCTCGCCGAGGTCAATGATTCGGCGATCATCGTCGACACGCGCGAGGAGCTCGCGGGCCTGCCCGAGGATGCGATCGCGGCGGCTGCCGAGGCGGCCAAGGCGCGCAAGCTCGAAGGCAAGTTCGTGCTCGCGCTGCAGAACACCACCGGCCAGCCGCCCGAAACCTATCTGTCCAATCGCGCGCTGCGCCAGCGCATCCACGAGACCTCGGTCGCCCGTGGCAGCCGCGGCAATGCCTGGGACAACACTTCGATCGTCTCGCAGATCATGAAGCTGCGCGTCGAGCGCGCGCAGATGCTCGGCTATCCGACCTACGCGGCCTACAGCCTGGCCAACCAGACCGCCAAGACCACCGAGGCGGTCAACAAGATGCTCGGGCAACTGGCGCCCCCTGCGGTCGCCAACGCCAAGCTCGAAGCCGCTGCGCTGCAAAAGCTCATCGATGCGGAGCAGAAGGCCAAGGGCCAGCCGAGCTTCAAGTTGCAGCCATGGGACTGGGCCTATTACGCGGAGAAGGTGCGCAAGCAGAAGTTTGCGTTCGACGAGGCGCAGATCAAGCCCTATCTCGAAGCCAGGAACGTGCTCGAGAACGGCGTGTTCTACGCGGCCGGCCAGCTCTACGGCCTCAAGTTCAAACAGCGCACCGACCTGCCGGTCTATCACCCCGATGTGCTGGTCTATGACGTGTTCAACGAGGATGGCACCCAGCTCGCGATCTTCCTCGAGGACATGTACGCGCGGCCGAGCAAGCGTGGCGGCGCGTGGATGAACGCCTACGTCAGCCAGAACAAGCTGCTGGGGACGATGCCGGTGGTCGCCAACCACCTCAACATTCCCAAGCCGCCGGCAGGTCAGCCGACGCTGATGACCTGGGACGAAACCAATACGATGTTCCACGAGTTCGGCCATGCCCTGCACGGCATGTTCTCGAACGTGACCTATCCCTACTTTGCCGGCACCGGCGTGCCGCGCGACTTCGTCGAGTTCCCGTCGCAGGTCAACGAGATGTGGGCCGATTGGCCGAGCGTGCTCGCCAACTATGCCAGGCACTACCAGAGCGGCGAGCCGATGCCCAAGGCCCTGCTCGACAAGGTGATGGCGGCGGCGCGTTTCAACGAGGGCTTCCGCACCACCGAGTACCTGGGCGCAGCGATGCTCGACCAGAACTGGCATCAGATCGACAGCGTCGACAAGGTGCCCGCGGCCGATGGCGTGATGGCATTCGAAACCGCCGCGCTCAAGGGCGATGGCATCTACTACCCGCCGGTGCCGCCGCGTTACCGCACGCCGTACTTCAGCCACATCATGAGCGGCTATGCGGCGGGCTACTACTCCTACATCTGGTCGGAAGTGCTCGATGCCGATACGGTGGCCTGGATCAAGGCGCACGGTGGGCTCACGCGCGCCAACGGTGACCGCTTCCGCGACACCCTGCTGTCGCGCGGCGGCAGCAAGGATGCGATGCAGCTGTTCCGCGATTTCACCGGCCACGATCCCGACATCAAGCCGCTGCTCGAGCGGCGCGGCCTGCGCGTGGTGCCAACCAAGGGCGGCAAGACCAAGCCCTGATCGATGTGGATGGTCGCGCCCGGATTCCATTTCGGGCGCGACCCTCTTCATGGCTTCATTTGGTGCTCTCGCGCGCGACGTCGCCGTTGCGCGAGTCGCCCGCCAGGATCATTTCGGTGCTCGCTTGCGGATGTGCGGCGCGCGGTCGACCGCGGCGCAGGAACGGCAGTTCGATCCAGCGATACGACAGCGCGGCGATCGCGCAGGACAGCGCCAGCACCAGCGGCAGCAGCCACGGCAGGCCGTAACCGCCAATAGCCCGCAGCACTCCGGCCTGGACCAGCCAGTGCAGGATCGGCAGATGCCACAGATAGACGCCGAAACTCACCAGTCCCAGCCAGCGCAGCGGCATGTTGTCGAATAGCCGCCGCGCGAGCGGGCTGCCACATGCACTTGCGTAGAGGATGGTCGCGGTCGCCAGGCCAGCCAGGCCATGCCAGACAAACAGCAGTGGATGGCCATCCCAGTACTGGCTGCTTGCGTAATGGATGGCCCACAGCAGCAAGGCGAACAGCAGGAGAGCCGCCAGCAGCAAGGCATCATTGCGCCTGGCATCGCCCAGCCGGCCCTGCGCTACCGCGATGCTGTAAGCGTAGGCGGCGAGCATGCCGGCGACGAACTGGTCGAGGCGGCCGGGCAATTGCTCGAGTGCAATCACGCGCAGCGGCACCGGCTCGGCGATCACCAGCGGCAGCATCCAATGGCGCCAGATCTGGGTGACGACAATCGCCCCGAGCGCCAGCCACGGCCAGCGGCCAGGACGCAGGGCGAGCGCGAGAACCGGCAGGATGAGATAGAAACTGAACTCGATCGCCAGCGTGTAGGTCACCGGGTTGATCGGTTCGACGCCGAACGGACCGAGATTGTTGAGCAGCAGCAGGTTGCCGACGAATTGCTTGATGCCGGGCACATTGCCGATACCCCACAGCGCGGCGAGCACAACCAGCACCAGCATCTGCGCGTAATACGCCGGGAGGATGCGTTGCACGCGCCGCAACCAGTAATTGCGCAGCGAAGGCGCCGGCGCAGCGGCCAACTGGCGACTCGCATAGGGCAGGGTGAGCAGGAAGGCCGACAGCGTGAAGAAGATGTCCACGCCGGCCCAGCCCACCGAAAACAGCGGCGTGAAGTCGAGTGGTCCGAGCATCATCAGGCGCGGCGTGGCTTCGACCCAGACGTGGTAGACCAGCACCCACAATGCGGCAAAGCCGCGCACGCCGGTGAGGACGGGGAGCTCGCCGATGCCCGAATGTGGCTGCTTGCCGGGGTTGGCGGCCACGGCGTCGACGTCCGGATCAGCCGCCGATGAACGCGCCGTAGCCGCGCAGGCGCTGGTAACGGCGTTCGATCAGCGCCGCCTCGCCAATGCGCGCGAGTTCATCGAGCTGGTTGAGCAGGATCGCCTTGAGGCGGATCGCCATGCCGCGCGGATTGCGATGGGCGCCGCCGAGCGGTTCGCGGATCACCTTGTCGACCAGTCCCAGTTCCTTCAGGCGCGGTGCGGTCATGCCGAGCATGCCAGCGGCATCGCGTGCGCGATCGGCGGTCTTGAACAAGATGGACGAGCAGGCCTCGGGCGTGATCACCGAGTAGGTGCTGTATTCGAGCATGTTGGTGACATCGCCGACACCGATCGCGAGCGCGCCACCCGAGCCGCCCTCACCCACGACGCTGCACAGGATGGGTACGCGCAGTTGCGACATTTCCAGCAGGTTGCGTGCGATCGCCTCGCTCTGGCCGCGTTCCTCGGCGCCGACGCCGGGATAGGCGCCGGGCGTGTCGATGAAGGTGAGGATCGGCAGCCTGAAGCGTGCCGCGAGCTGCATCAGGCGCAGCGCCTTGCGATAGCCTTCGGGGCGCGGCATGCCGAAGTTGCGGCGGATCTTGGATTTGGTGTCGCGTCCCTTCTGATGACCGATGATGACCAGGCTGCGGCCATCGATGCGGCCGATGCCACCGACAATCGCGGCGTCATCGGCATAGGCGCGATCTCCGGCGAGCTCGTGGAACTCCTCGCAGATCACGCCGACATAGTCGAGCGTGTAAGGCCGCGCCGGGTGACGCGAAAGCTGGGCAATCTGCCAAGGCGTGAGGTTGCGGAAAATTTCGGCCGTCTTGGCGCGCAACTTGCCCTGCAGCGTGCTGACCTCGGCATCGATGTCGAGGGCATGGCCGCGGCTGGCACTGCGCAGTTCCTGGAGTTTGGCTTCCAGGTCGGCGATGGGTTGTTCGAAATCGAGAAAGTTCGGATTCATTGAATGCGTACGTCGCCTGGGCGGGCCCGGTGCCGCCGTCCCGGCGACGCAAAGGGCGCAAGTATAGCGGCTCGGCTGGGGACAGGCAGGGCGCTTGCGGGCGTGGCGCGGCGCGCCTGCGGCCTCACTGGAACACCAGTTCGGCGCTGACCACGCCCTCGAGTTCGCGCAGGGTCTGCGCGAGTGTCTGGCTGGCATGCACGCGCCAGGCCTCACCCAGTTCGACATCGACCATCGCGCCGGCGTTGCGATAGCTCAGCCGCACCGGCGTGCGCCCGCCGCGATGGTTGTCCAGTGTGCGCCGCAACTGCGTGCTGAAATCCGCGTCGATGCCGTCGAGGCGCAGATGCAGCAGGCGCGCGCGGCGGATGCAGGCCTCGTCGATGGTGGCAATGTTGCCAATGCGCATCTGGAAGCCGCCGGTGAAATCGTCGATGGCGATGCCGCCTTCAAATACCAGCAAGGCGTCACGCGTGAGCAACGGCCCGAATTCGATCCAGCTTTCCCGGTACAGCGTGACCTCGATCCGGCCACTGCTGTCCTCGAGCGTGACGTAGGCACGGTTGTCACCTTGTTTGCGCAAGGCCACCACGCTGCCGGCCAGCGTGAACTGCGGCAGCTCGGAGTTGCGCAGGCGTCCATCACGCGGCGGCTTGTAACGCTTTTCGATGTCGCCGATCGCGCAGGTGGTCAGGCGCGCAAACAGCTCGCGCCAGGCATCGGTCGGATGCCCCGAGAGATAGTGACCGAGCGTATCGCGCTCGCCGGCCAGACGCTGGGCAAGCGGCCATTCGGCAATGGTTGGTGCGCTCGGTGCGCGGCTTGGACCGTTGGCGCCGCTCCCACCGAAGATGTCGAACTGTCCGGTCTGGGCGTCACGTGCGCTCTGCTCGGCCGCACGCATCGCCTCGGGCAGGTAGGCGGCGAGACTGGCACGATTGGCACCGAGTGCATCCATCGAGCCCGACTGGATCAGGGCCTCGAACACACGCTTGTTGAAGCGCCCCGAATCGACGCGGGCGCACAGATCGGCGAGATCGCGGAAAGCGCCGCCGTGTTCGCGTGCCTGCACCAGGCTCTCGACCGCGCCGCGGCCCACACCCTTGATTGCGCCCAGGCCGTAGCGCAGGGTGCTTGCGTCGATCGCGACGAACATGAATTGCGACGCGTTGATGTCGGGTGGCTGCACGTCGAGGCCCAGTGCGCGTGCCTCGCCGAGGAAGTTCACCACCTTGTCGGTGCTGTCCATGTCCGAGGACAACACC
This sequence comes from Dokdonella sp., assembly GCF_019634815.1. Classification (GTDB taxonomy): domain Bacteria; phylum Pseudomonadota; class Gammaproteobacteria; order Xanthomonadales; family Rhodanobacteraceae; genus Dokdonella_A. The sequence continues at coordinate 36,943 of NZ_JAHCAP010000016.1, forward strand.
GCGGCCATGAACTGGGCAGGGTAATGCGCCTTGAGCCAGGCGGTCTGGTAGGACACCAGCGCATAGGCCGCCGCGTGCGATTTGTTGAAACCGTAGCCGGCGAATTTTTCCATCAGGTCGAAGACCGCATCGGCCTTGGCCTCGGAGACGCCGTTGTCGGCGGCACCGGCGCGGAAGATCGCGCGGTGCTTGGCCATTTCCTCGACCTTCTTCTTGCCCATCGCACGACGCAGCAGGTCGGCGCCACCGAAGGTGTAGCCACCGACGATCTGCGCCATCTGCATGACCTGTTCCTGGTAGACCATGATGCCGTAGGTCTCTTTCAGAACCGGCTCGACGCGCGGATCGGGATATTCGATGGCCTCGCGGCCAAGCTTGCGCGCGCAGTAGCTGGGAATCAGGTCCATCGGGCCGGGTCGATACAGCGCACCCAATGCGATGATGTCTTCGAAGCGGTCGGGTTTGGCGTCCTTGAGCGCGCCTTGCATGCCATGCGACTCGAACTGGAACACCGCGATCGTGCGCGCATTGCGCAGCAGCTCGAATACCGCGGGGTCGTCGAGCGGAATCGTCAGGATGTCGAGCGGCGCTTCGCCGCTGTGCTCGCGCAGCGCATTGATGGCCTTGACCGCCCAGTCGATGATCGTGAGGGTGCGCAGGCCGAGGAAGTCGAACTTCACCAGGCCCACTGCCTCGACATCGTCCTTGTCGAATTGGGTGACCACGCCCTCGCCGCCTTCGGAGTACAGCGGTGCGTACTCAGGCAGCGGACCGGGCGCGATCACCACGCCGCCGGCGTGCTTGCCGGCGTTGCGCGTGAGGTCCTCGAGCTTGAGCGCGAGGTCGACCAGCTCGCGCGCCTCATCGTCGTTGTCGTAGAGCGAGCGGAACTCGCCGACCACGCGATCGGGTTCCTTGCGCGACTTCTCCGAGCGTCCCAGCGCATCCTCGAGCGAAAGATCCAGCGGCATGCGCGGCAACAGCTTGGCGATCTTGTCGACCTGGCCGTAGGGCATGCCGAGCACGCGGCCGGTGTCGCGCAGCACCGCCTTGGCGGCCATCGTGCCGAAGGTGATGATCTGGCTGACGCGGTCGCGCCCGTACTTGCGCGCGACATAGTCGATCACCTCGTCGCGTCGATCCATGCAGAAGTCGACGTCGAAGTCGGGCATCGACACGCGTTCGGGATTGAGAAAGCGCTCGAACAAGAGGCCATAGCGCAAGGGATCGAGGTCGGTGATGCCCAGCACCCAGGCGACCAGCGAGCCGGCGCCCGAACCGCGACCCGGGCCGACCGGGATGTCGTTGTCCTTGGCCCAGTTGATGAAGTCGGCGACGATCAGGAAGTAGCCGGGAAAGCCCATCTGCACGATCACGTCGACTTCGCGCGCGAGGCGTTGATCGTAGTCTTCGCGGCTGAAGCCGGGCGCGGGCGGATGACTGGCCAGCCGCCGTTCGAGTCCGGCCTGCGCCTGTGCGCGGATGTGGCTGTCGAGTGTCGCGCCGGGCGGCACCGGGAATGCAGGCAGGTAATAGGTGCCGAAACTCAGTTCGAGATTGCAGCGCTTGGCCAACTCGACGCTGTTTTCGAGCAGTTCGGGCAGATCGGCAAAGACCTGCGCCATCTGCTGCGGCGATTTCAGGTATTGCTCGCCGCTGTAATCGCGCGGGCGCTTGGGATCGGCCAGCACGCGACCGGAGTGGATGCACACGCGCGCTTCGTGTGCTTCGAAGTCGTCACGTTCCAGGAAGCGCACGTCGTTGCTCGCCACCACCGGCAAGGCAAACTGCGCAGCGAGGTCGAGCGCGCCGGCCAGGAAGGTTTCTTCATCGGCGCGGCCGATCCGCGTGGCTTCGAGATAGAAGCGATCGGCAAAGCGCGAGCGCCACAGCTGCGCGCACTCGCGTGCGGCCTCTTCGCGGCCGGCGACGAGCAGGCGGCCGAGATCGCTGTCCTGCCCGGCCAAGGCGATCAGGCCGTGATTGGCCTCGTCGAGCCAGGCAGGATCGACCAGCACGCGGTCACTGTGGCGGTTCTCGGCGAATGCGCGCGAAAGCAGTCGCGACAGCGTGAGATAGCCGGCATGGTCCTGGCACAGCACGGTCAGACGCTGCGGCCGGTGGCGGTCCCCGGTGTCGGGCAGCCACAGGTCGCAGCCCGCAATCGGCTTGATCCCCGCCGCGAGCGCCGCCTTGTAGAACTTCACCAGCGCAAACAGGTTGCCCTGATCGGTCAGGGCAACCGCCGGCATGTCCGTGCGCGCGCAGGACTCGACCAGCGCATCGATGCGGATCGTCGAGTCGATCAGCGAGTATTCGCTGTGCAGGTGGAGGTGGACGAAGGAGGGATTCATGGCGACGCCGGATCAAGTCCCAGCGTAGTTTCCCCGGGGGCGTGGGACAAGGCTTGACGTGGCGATGATCTGCGGCGCGGCCTTGCCGCGCAGCGGGTGCGTCGGCGTGGGCCACGCGCCGGGCAAGGTGCTGGCGTGGCCCGCAGCGTGAAAAGGCGATGCATGCCCGCATCGGTTCGTCCCGCGTCCCCGCGACCCGAGGGAATCAAGAAGAAGATTGCGCTGGCTTCCTGCCCGCACCTGACATCAGAACAAGTCCGTCTGCCCGAGCAGGCGGCGCACCGGCGCAAACCCGCGCCGATGGATCAGGCAGGGGCCGAGGCGCTCGAGCGCGGCGAGATGCTCGGGCGTGGGATAGCCCTTGTGCTGGGCGAAGCCGTAGCCCGGATGCACGGCATCGAGCTCAATCATCAAGGCATCGCGCGTGGTCTTGGCGAGGATCGAGGCAGCGCCGATCGCGGCTTCGCTGGCATCACCGCCGACGATCGTGCGCGCCGGACACGGCAGCTCGCGTGGCAGGCGATTGCCGTCGATCAAGGCGAGTGTCGGCGCAGGCGCGAGTGCGGCCAGCGCGCGGCTCATGCCGGCGAGCGTAGCGCCGAGGATGTTGCGGCGTTCGATCTCATCGACCTCGACGACGATCACCGACCACGCCATTGCGCAGTCGCGAATCAGCGGGGCGAGTGCATCGCGCTGCATCGCACTGAGTGCCTTGGAATCGTCGATGCCGTCGATCGGGCGCTGTGGATCGAGGATCACCGCGGCGACCACCACCGGCCCGGCAAGCGGACCGCGACCGGCTTCATCGACGCCGGCGATGCGCGCATCGGCAAGGATCGCCGCCCGTTCACTGGCTTTCATGCAGATCGCCGAGCGTGCTGAAGATGTAGTCGTGATAGGACGCCACAATCTTGCGATCCTTGCAGTCGAGATAGCGCCCGTTGCAGCGTTCGCGCAGCAAGGTGTTGGCCTGATAGAACGCGTCCTTGGGCACGCCGGCCACGTCGAGCGCGAGTGAGCCGAGGAAGGCGATGTCGAGCAGTGGGTAGTCGTAGCGTGCGCGCACCGGGAAGTTCGACTTGATCATGTAGTAAGTCACCCAGTGCTTGACCGGGCCGGCGAGTTTCGGGACGACTTTCGGGATTTCGTTGATCGCGCCATCGAACGAAGGCTGATGGTCGCCGAAATGCACCAGCACCGCGGGCGTGGGACCGCCGAGCAGAAAGGCCTGCAGGTCGGCGAGCATGGCGTTGGATGCACGCAGCCGCTGCAGGTAATTGCCGAGGTTGAGGTTGAGCCAGTCATCGAGCGCCTTGGGCTTGAACTTGCCGGCGAACAATGGCTTGTTGAAAGGGGCGGGCAATTTGTCCAGCGGCGTCATGTGCGGGCCGTGCTGGTGCAGGGTCAGCATGAATACGAACAGCGGCTGGTCGGGGTGGTCGCGCTTTTCGTCGGCGTAGATGCGCTTGAACACCTCGAGCAGGTCGGCGTCGTGGCTCTCCCAACCGAGCCCGTGTTCGGTGCCGTCGTAGAAGGCATCGAAGCCGTAGAAATCGTAGGCATTGCGCGCGTTGAGAAAATCCCCGCTCATCGGGTACAGCGCAATCGCGCGATAGCCCGCATGCTGGAACGCGCGTGGCAGGGTGTAGGCGACGCGCGGCGCGAGGTTGTAGGGCGCATACAGGCCGGCATTGCCGAACAGCGTGTGGGCGAGGCCGGTGAGCGCGGAAAACTCGCTGGTCCAGGTGCCGCCGCCGAAGGTGTGCACGGTCATCAGGCCATGCGCGCGCGTCTGCTTGTCGGCCTCGAACATCGCCACGCGGCAAAGGGGAATCGTGCAGGGTTTGAGGATGCGTGGATCGAAGGTGCTTTCTTCAAGCACGATCACCACGTCGGGACGCTGCGCCGGTGCCTGCATCGGCCGATTGAGCTTCCAATTGATGCTGCGGTCGACATCGGCCGGAATCACCGGTTCGTTGATGACGGTGTCGTTGAACGAGGTGAGAAAGTCGGTGATGAAGCTCTTGTCGTTGATCGTGATCCACATCGGCTTGTTGAACACGCTGCCAAAGGGGCCGTTCGCGGTGAGGATCCACGCCAGCCCCCAGGCGGCGGCGAGGGTGCCGCCCAGACGCACGCCAACGCGCACCCAGCGCGGCCGCTGCGGCAACAGGGCCGCGCGCTCGCCGCGCCAGGACAACACCAGCAGCGCCGGGACAAGCAACACGGCGCCGATGCCCACCCCGAGCAGCAGCGGGTAGTGACTGAACACTTCGAGCGTGCCGCTGTTGAGGAAGTACTCCAGATCGGGCGCGAGCAGTGGCGTCTGCAGGTAGAGGAACTTGAGACGGCCGGCGATTTCGATCGCGCCGAACAGCAGCGAGACGGTGATCAGGGCGAAGGCAATGCGCGCCGAGGCCATCAGCACGAACAGCAGCGACAGCAGGATCGCGGTCGCGGCGAATACCTTCTCGTCGGCAGTGTTTTCCGCAAGCGGGCCGAACACCACCAGCGCGGCGAACAGGATCACGGCCAGTGCGCGCAGGATGAAGGTGCCGCGTGCGCCGGCGCTGGTCATGTCTCGGGTTCGCTCATGGGCGCCATCGTGCGCAGCGGCGGCATGGGCGTCAATGCGCAGTGCATGAGCGGCTCAGGCAAGTTTCACGAGTTGGGCGATTGCATCGGCGGCCGCGTTGCTGGCATCGCGGCGCAACTGCAGATGGATGCGCTCGAAGTCGCTGTGCAGCGCGCACTTGGCCACATCGTCCTGCAGCAGCGGCAACAGCGCTTGCGCCAAGGCTTGTGGCGTGCAGTCATGCTGCATCAGCTCGGGCACGAGATCGCGCCCGGCCAGCACGTTCGGCAAGGCGTAACGATTCACCTTGAGCAGGCCAAGTCGCTTGACGATCCAGTGGGTGAGCGGTGCGATGCGGTAGGCGACCACCATCGGCCGCTTGGCGAGCAGGGCTTCGAGCGTCGCGGTGCCCGAAGCGAGCAGCACGGCATCGGCCGCGATCATCGCCTCGCGGGCCAGACCATTGACGATATCGATCGGCGGCAGTTGCCCATGCCCGCCATCGGCTTCGTGCGCTTCGTGCAGGCGTTGCTCGAACAATTTGCGGCAGGCGGTATTGGCCATCGGCGTGATCACGCGCAGATCGGGGATTCGCGCGGCAAGCAGGCGTGCGGCTTCAAGGAAATCGGGTGCAAGCCGCGCGATCTCGCCGAGGCGGCTGCCCGGCAGCATCGCAAGCAAGCGCGCATCGGCGGGGAGCTTGAGCGTCGCACGGGCCACCGCCCGATCCGGCTGCATGATCATTTCATCGGCCATCGGATGCCCGACGAAGCGCGCATCCACGCCATGTCTGGCGTAAATCGCCGGTTCCATCGGAAACAGGCACAGCACGCGATCGGCGCTGCGCCCGATCTTCGCCGCACGTTGTTCACGCCAGGCCCACACCGAGGGGCTCACGTAGTGGACGGTGCGGATGCCGCGTTGTTTGAGACGGCGCTCGACGCCGAGGTTGAAGTCGGGCGCGTCGATTCCGATGAACACATCGGGTGCCAGCGCCGTGGCACGTTGCACCACGTCGCGGCGAATCGCCAGCAGGCGCGGCAGGTGGCGCAGGACTTCGACCAGCCCCATCACCGATAGGGCCTGCATGGGATGCCAGCTCACCAGACCCGCAGCGATCATGCGCTGCCCGCCAATGCCGGCAAAGCGCGCCTGCGGAAAGCGCGCGCGAAGGGCTTCGATCAGGCCCGCGCCGAGTTGGTCGCCCGATGCCTCGCCGGCAACGAGCACGAAGCAGGGCGGCGATGGCGTGGCGGCGGGGTCGGGCATCATCCGATCATACCGCGGCGCCACGAGTGGACGCCGCGAGCCGAGCGAGCTCGCCTCTACAGGAGCACACCACCGCCGTCGTAGAGCGGAGCTTGCTCCGCTGCTCTTGCTTGCGCCGCAATCGCACGCCCCGAGCCGAGCGAGCTCGGCTCTACAGGAGCACACCGCCGCCGTCGTAGAGCGGAGCTTGCTCCGCTGCTCTTGCTCGTGCCGCGAATGGGCGCCGCTAGCCGAGCGAGCTCGGCTCTACAAAACCCCCCGTCGTGGAGCGGAGCCGAGCAAGTTCGGCTCTACAAAAGCACACCACCGCCGTCGTGGATCGGAGCATGCTTCAGCGCAGCAAGGGACGTTCGCCGGCTTCGATGAATTCGAGGAAGGCGCGCACGTCGGCGCTTTCGCTTGCAAGTTGCGCGAGTGCACTGCGCGCTTCATCGAGCGAATTCGAGCCGACGTAGAGTGCCCGGTAGGCGCGTTTGATCGCGGCGATGCGCTCGGCATCGAAGCCGCGCCGCTTGAGGCCTTCACTGTTGATGCCGCGGGGTCGGCCCTGGGTGTCGGCATCGCTTGCAACCATCAGGAAGGGCGGCACGTCTCCACTGAGCAGTACGCCCATGCCGATGAAGGCATGCGCGCCGATGCGGCAGAATTGATGCACGCCGACGAAACCCGAGAGGATGACGTAGTCGCCGATGGTGACATGGCCGGCGAGCGTGGCGTTGTTGGAGAACACGCAGGAATTGCCGACCGTGCAGTCATGGGCGACATGCGTGTAGGCGAGAAACCAATTGTCGTTGCCGATGCGTGTGATTCCGCCGCCGTCGCCGGTGCCACGGTTGAAGGTGGTGAATTCACGGATCGTGTTGCGATCGCCGATCACCAGTTCGGTGCGCTCGCCACGGAATTTCTTGTCCTGTGGCTCGGCTCCGAGCGAAGCGAACTGGAAGATGCGATTGTCGCGGCCGATCCGTGTCGGGCCTTCGATGACTGCATGCGCGCCGATCGTGGTACCCGCGGCGATCTCGACCCCGGCACCGATCACGCTGTAGGCGCCGACACTCACGCCTGCGTCGAGACGGGCGCCCGGGTCGATCAGCGCGGTCGGGTGGATCATTCGGCCGGAACCTCGGCGCACAGCACTTCGGCTTCGGCGGCGAGCTTGTCGTCGACGAAGGCCTGACCGTGGAACAGGCTCATGTTGCGCATGCGACGCTTGTGTTCGACTTCCAGCCGCAATTGATCGCCGGGCACCACGGTGCGATTGAAGCGGGCCTTGTCGACCTTGACCAGATAGAAAATCGAACGGCCGCCGCCCGCGCCGGGCTCGGAAAGTTTGGTCAGCATGCCGGAAGCCTGAGCCATCGCCTCGATGATGAGTACGCCCGGCATCACCGGATGCCCCGGGAAATGGCCCTGGAAGAACGGTTCGTTGATGGTGACGTTCTTGATTGCGGTGACATGCTTGCCCGGATCGAGCGCGATGATGCGATCAAGCAGCAGGAATGGATAGCGATGCGGCAGGATCGCGGCGATCTGCTCGTAGCCAACCGGGAGTTGCAGCGGGGTGCTTTGGCTCATTGCGGGTTTTCCTTGCGCGCGGCGCCGAGACGACGCGCGATTTCATCCAGGTGTTTGAAGCGCGCCGCATTGCGGCGCCACTGCCGATTCGGCTGGATCGGCGTTCCAGACGAATACTCGCCAGGTTCGCGGATCGAATGGGTGACCAGACTCATCGCCGTCACCGTGACCCGGTCGGCAATGCTCAGGTGGCCGAGAATGCCTGCGCTGCCACCGATCAGGCAATAGCGGCCGATTTGCGCGCTGCCGGCCACTGCCGCGCAGCCGGCCAGCGCGCTGTGGGCGCCGATGCGCACGTTGTGGGCAATCTGGATCTGGTTGTCCAGGCGCACGTCCTCTTCGAGCACGGTGTCGCCGAGGGCGCCGCGATCGATCGTGGTGTTGGCGCCGATTTCGCAATCGTCGCCGATGATCACCCCGCCGAGCTGGGGCACCTTGATCCAGTGGTCGCGATCGAAGGCCAGCCCGAAACCATCGGCGCCGAGCACCGCGCCCGGATGGATCAAGACGCGCTTGCCCAGGCGCACGTCCTGCACGAGGGTGACGCGCGCGACCAGGCGTGATTGCGCGCCGACCACGCAATCGCGGCCGATGATGCAATGGGGTCCGAGCACCGCACCGGCTTCGATGCATGCACCCGCTTCGATCACGCAGAACGCGCCGATGCTGGCGGCCGGATCGATTTGCGCACCCGCATCGACGCTCGCGCTCGGATGGATGCCCGATGCTGCCGCGGGCAGGCGCTCGAACAGCGTGGCCACCTTGGCGAAGGCGACATAGGGATCGGCCGCAACCAGGCAGCTGCGCGTCATGCCGGCGGCATCGGCCTCGCGAACGATCACCGCCGCCGCGCGGCTGCCGTCGAGCTGTGCGCGGTAGCGTGGATTGGCGAGGAATCCGACCTGCGTCGCCTCGGCGTGGGCGAGCGTGGCAACGCCGCGGATCGGCAGTGCCGGATCGCCGTGGACCAGCCGCAAGTCGAAGCGCTGCGCAATTTCCCCGAGCGTGACCGCGACAGTCATGGCTTGGCGCCCTTGCTTGCCTGGCGGCGCAGGCGGTCGAGGATCTTGTCGGTGACATCGACTCGTTCGCTGGCGAACACCACCGGACTGGCGACGATCAGGTCATAGCCCTGTTCGCGGGCGAAGGCGACCACGGCGTCGTTGATCTCGCGCCAGCTGTTGTCCAGTTCCTGATCGCTGCGCGCCTTGAGCTCGTTGTGCAGCTTTTCGCGCTGACGCTTGATCGAGCGCTCGAGTGCGTCGATTTCGCGCTGGCGGGTCTCGTCGGGCTGAAGGGCCACGCTGCCACGCAAGTCGGCGAGGTGCTTTTCATCGGCCTTGAGGGCGGCGTCGCGGCCGGCGAACTCGTTTTCGAGCTTGCTGCGCCCGGCGACGATCTGCGGCGCATTGTCGAGCAGGCGCTTCATGTCGACGTAGCCGATTTTCGTCGTCGAGGGCGCCTGCGCAAACGCGCTGCAGATGCCGACGAGCATGGCGGCGAGCCATGCTGCGAAAATCCGGCGGGCTGTTGGGGCGGGCTGCGCCACCGGCCTGTCCTCGTTGCCGACGCTGGCTTATGGTACGACGATCAGAACGTGTTTCCGAACATGAACTGGATCGTTTCAGTGTCGTCGCCTTTCTGCTTGCGGATCGGTTTTGCGAAATTGATCACGATCGGGCCGACTGGCGCACGCCACTGGAACGCCAAACCGATCGAGGCGCGCAATTGGCTGGCATCCCATGAGCGATAGTCGCGGCACAGGGTGCCGCTGCACAGGTTGTTGCGGAACACGTTGCCGACGTCGATGAAGGCAGACAGGCGCGTGCTGTCGTTGTTCTCCTTGACGAAAGGCGTCGGGAAGATGATCTCGGCCGATGCGGTGGTCTTGAGCGAGCCGCCAAGCGGCCAACGGCAATTCTTGTCGGTCGGTGGGCACAGATCGGGGTTGAAGACGAAGAACGGGCCGAGCGTGTTGTCGCGGAAGCCACGCACGTCGGAAACGCCGCCGGCATAGAAGTTCTCGAAGAAGGGCAGGCCGCCGAGATTGGCCATGTAGCGATCATGGCCGACGGCCGCAGGGTCGGCCAGCACGCTCTCGGGATCCTTCCAGGTGTCGCCATAGCCGACCGACAGATGGCCGTAGAAGGTCAGCGAATCGGTCATCCGCAGATACTGCGCGAACTGGTAGGCGAACTTGTAATACTGCACGGTCGAGCCGGGCAGGGTGACATTGAGCGAAACCGATTGCAGCGAACCGCGGGTCGGATTCCAGAAGCGGTTGCGGGTGTCATGTGCCCACGACAGCTGCACGTTCCAGGTGTGGAAAGTACGGTGGCCGAGGTTGTCGAGGTAGTCGATGATCGGTTGCGGCGTACCGAGATAGGCGCTGCCGGTGATCAGGGTCTTGTTGACGCCGATCTGGGTGTTGATCGTGTCCGATTCGGTGATCGGGAAACCCAGGTAGATGTCGAACGAATCGGTGCTGCTGAGGTAGGCGGCGAGGTTGCTTTGACCGGCGTCGAACTTGCTGTGCTGGATGTCATAGCCAATGCCGATGCCGTCATCGGTCAGGTACGGCTCGAAATACGACAGCGAATAGCGCTGCAGGTAGGAACTGCGCTGGGCATTGACCGAGATGCGGTCGCCGGTGCCGAAGAAGTTGTTCTGCGTGATGCCGGCGCTGATGATCAGGCCCTGCACCTGCGAGTAACCCAGGCCAAAGGTGAACTGGCCGGAGTTTTGCTCCTCGACATTGACGTCGACGTCGACCTGATCTTCGCTGCCGGGAACCTTGGGCGTCTCGATTTCGACCTTGGAAAAATAGCCCAGGCGCTGCAGGCGAATGCGCGAGCGGTCGATCGCCGCCTGTGAATACCAGGAACCTTCGAGCTGGCGCATCTCGCGCCGCAGCACCTCATCCTTGGTGCGCAGGTTGCCCTTGAACACGATGCGCCGCACATAGACGCGCTTGCCCGGATTGATGAACAGGTTGAGCTCGACCTCGCGCTTGTCCTTGTCGATCGCGGGCAGCGGGTTGACCTCGGCGAAGGCGTAGCCGATGTTGGACAGCGCTGCCGTGATCGCATCGACCGATTGCTCGATCTTCTTGCGCGAAAAGGTCTCGCCCGGCTTGATCTGGATGAGTCCGCGCAAATCTTCCTCGCGCAGCACCAGGGTGCCGGTGAGCTTGACGTCGGTGACCTTGTAGACCTCGCCTTCCTCGATGTTCGCGGTCACGTACATCTTGCGCTTGTCGGGACTGATGCTGACCTGGGTCGATTCGACGTTGAAGTCGGCGTAGCCGCGGTCCATGTAGTAGGACTGCAGTTTTTCCAGGTCGCCCGAGAGCTTTTCGCGCGAATACTGGTCGTCCTTGCTGTACCAGGAGGTCCAGTTCGAGGGAGAAGATTCGAATTCGCCCTCGATTTCGCTGTCGCTGTAGACCGAGTTGCCGACGATGTTGAGGTGCTTGATCTTGGCCGCCTTGCCCTCGGCGATGTTGATCGCGATCTCGACGCGGTTGCGGTCGAGATTGACGGTGGAGGTCTTGACCGAGACGTTGTACTTGCCGCGGTTGTAGTACTGATGCGTGAGCTCGTCGCGCACTTCGCTGAGCTTGAGCGGGTCGTAGGATTCGCCCTCGGCCAGGCCGATGCCCTTGAGGCCCTTGAGCAGGTCTTCTTCCCTGATGTCCTTGTTGCCGCGGATCGCGATCTTGCTGATCTGCGGGCGCTCCTTGACCGTGATCACGAGGATGTCGCCTTGGCGTGCCAGCGCCACGTCCTTGAAGAAGCCGGTCTTGTACAGCGCGCGCACGGCCGCCTCGGCACGATCGCTGGTGAGCGCGTCGCCCTTCTCGATCGGCAGGTAGGTGAATACCGTGCCGGGCGCGATGCGCGACAGACCGTCGATGCGGATGTCCGACACCGTGAAGGGGTCGAACGCGATCGCGCTCTTTGCGGCAAGGAAGGCCAGGAGGTAGAGGGCGGCAATACGCTTCATCGTCACTTTCCGTCAGGGCGTTTCAGGGCCTGCGGCGGGCGTCGCCGCGGCCTGTTCGGGTCTTGTTGTTGTGGGTGCCTGGCGAAAGCCAGATCAGGAGACGTGCCGCAGGATGTCGTTGTAGAGCGCCAGACCCATGAGGGCGACCAGCAGCACCAAACCCACATACTGACCGGCGATCTGCACGCGCTCGCTGACCGGACTGCCTTTTGCCAGCTCGATAAGGTAATACAGCAGTGCGCCGCCGTCCAAGATCGGGATCGGCAACAGGTTCAGGATTGCCAGGCTCAGCGAGATCACGGCAAGGAAATTGAGGAACCATGCGGGCCCCAGGCTTGCCGAGGCATTGGCGGCTTCGGCAATCGTGATGATCCCCGAGAGATTCTTGAGCGAGGCCTGTCCCATCACCATCTGGCCGAGCATCGTCAAGGTCTGGTGGGTCTGGGTCCAGGTGGTCGACAGCGCCTGCGGAATCGCATCGAGCGGGCCGTAGCGCAGGGTGGCGTCGTAATGCGGGCTGATCGGTTGCGGTGAAATGCCGAGCAGCCATGCGGGCGCTCCGGAGTGGCCGGCATCGGGATTGGCCTTGGGCCGGGCGCTGACGGCCAGGCGCTGACCGTCACGGTCGACCACGATCGCCAACGCCTGTCCTTGCGGCGCATGGCTCTGGATCGCCTTGGAGACTTCGCGCCAGTCGCCAATCGACTGGCCGCCGATGCTGATCACGCGGTCACCTTCGCGCAGGCCGGCCTGCGCGGCCGCGCCATCGGCCACGGCCTTGCCGATGACTGGCGGCAGGGCCAGCTGTTGCGGGGTCAGGCCGATGCGTTCGTAGATCACTTGCTGGTCGATGTCGGCCGGCAAATGCGAGAGCGCCAAAGTGTGTTCGCTGCTGCCGTGGTCGGCACTGCTCACGCTGACGCGAACGTCCGTGCGCGACATGCCCGCCGCGACCAGACGATCGCCGGCGCCAGTCCAGTTTTCGACCGGCTTGCCATCGATCGCGGTGATGCGCTCACCGGCCTTGAGGCCGGCTTCGGCCGCCAACCCGCTGACGTGGCCGATGATCGGCTGGTAGTCGGGTTTGCCGATCACGAACATCAGCCAGAACGCAGCCAACGTGAAGATCAGGTTGAAGGCCGGCCCTGCCGCGGCGATGGCCATGCGCTGGCCGACCGGTTTGCGATTGAACGAGGCGCTCACATCCTCGGGTGCGACCGGCGCATCCGGGTCGCGCTCGTCGAGCATCTTGACGTAGCCGCCCAGCGGAATCGCCGCCACCACGAACTGGGTGCCGTGACGATCGAAGCGCGACCACAGCGCCGGGCCGAAGCCGACCGAGAACTTGAGCACCTTGACGCCGCAGCGGCGGGCGATCACGAAATGCCCGTACTCGTGGAAGGTGATGAGGAGGCCCAAGGTGACGATCAGCCACCAGACCGAACCGAAAAATGCGCTCATGAATGGGCAGGGGTGCGCGAAGAGAGGGTGTCGATGATACGGTGCGCTTGCCTGCGCGCAGTTAAATCGGCGTCAAGTATCGTGGCAAGGTCATTGCCGGCGAGTGGCGGCGCGGTTTCGAGGCAGCGCTCGATGGTTTCGGCGATGGCGAGAAAGGGCAGGCGCCCGGCGAGAAACGCGGCCACCGCTTCCTCGTTGGCGGCATTGAGCACGATCGGTGCGCTGCCGCCGGCGCGCAGCGCCGCATATGCCAGGGCAAGGCCGCGAAAGGTGTCGAGGTCGGGCTTCTCGAAATCAAGACGTGCGGCGAGGGCGAGATCGAGTGTCGCCACGCCCGCCTCGATCCGCTGCGGCCAGCCCAGCGCATAGGCGATCGCGGTGCGCATGTCGGGTTGACCGAGCTGGGCCAGCAGCGAGCCGTCGATGTATTCCACCAGCGAGTGGATCAGGCTCTGCGGATGCACCACCACCTCGATGCAGTCGGGCGCGGCCTCGAACAAGTGGTGGGCCTCGATGACTTCAAGTCCCTTGTTGACGAGTGTCGCCGAATCGACCGAGATCTTGCGACCCATGCGCCAGTTCGGGTGCGCGCAGGCCTCATCGGGCGTGATGGCGGCAAGGGCGCTGCGGCTGCGGCCGCGGAATGGCCCGCCCGAGGCGGTGAGCACGATGCGGCGCACGCCCGCGGCGGCGAGCGTGCCGCCACGATGCGGCAGGCACTGGAACACCGCGTTGTGCTCGGAGTCGAGCGGCAGGAGTTCTCCGCCGCCTTCGCGCAGCGCAGCCTTGAGCAGACTGCCGGCCATCACCACCGCTTCCTTGTTGGCCAGCAGCAGGCGTTTGCCCGCGCGCGCCGCGGCGAGGGTCGATTCGAGCCCCGCGGCGCCGACGATTGCCGCGACCACGGTGTCGCAATGGCTGCCGGCGGCAGCCTCGATCAGCGCCTGCGGCCCGCTTTCGATGCGGCAGTGCGTGCCATCGGCACGCAGGCGCTCACGCAGTTCGGTCGCGCAGGCAGGATCGGCGATCACCGCGAGTTCGGGCCGGAACTTCGCGCACAAGGCGGCCAGTGCCGCGGCATTGCGGTGCGCGGCGAGGGCACCGATGCGGAAGCGATCGGGGTGGCGCGCGACCACGTCGAGCGTGCTTGCACCGATCGAGCCGGTGGCACCCAGTACCGAGAGGGATCTCATGACTGGCGCAGCAGGTCGAGGAGGGCCTTGCCCGCAGCGAACACCGGCAGCGCGGCGAGCAGGCTGTCGGCGCGGTCGAGCAGGCCGCCGTGGCCGGGAAACAGTGCGCCCGAATCCTTCACGCTAGCCTGCCGCTTGAGCAGGCTTTCGATCAGATCGCCGACCACCGAGGCGAGCACCACCAGCAGCGCCAGCACCAACAAGGCCGCCAGCCAGCCATCGCGCCAGCCCAGCAGCCAGCCGCCAACCAAGGCGACCGCGCCACCGAGGCCGAGCGCACCCCACAGGCCGGCGCGCGTCTTGTTCGGACTGATGCGCGGCGCGAGCTTGGTGGTACCAAAGCGCACGCCGGCGAAATAGGCGCCGGTATCGGCGGCCCATACCAGCATCACCGCGAACAGCGTCCACCATGGCCCATGCGGCGTCTGCGCGTGGAGCTGCATCAGTGCGAGCCAGGCCGGGATGATCGCCAGTTCGCAGGCGAGCAGCTTGAGCAGCAGGTTTTCACGCGTGGGCGCAGCCGCCCAGCTGAAATGGCGCAGCCACAACAGGGTCAGCAGCCAGAAACCCACGCCGGCCGCGATCACGTAGCCTGCCGCCGCGTGGCCATGCAGCGACCAGGCCAGCGCAAACAGCGCTGCGCTCGCCAGCACGAAGGCCAAGCGCAGTGCGCTGCCTTGCAGTCCGGCCAGGGCCGACCATTCCCAGGCCGCACCCAGGAACAACGCGGCGACGATCAGCGCGAACACCCAGGTCGGCGACAGCAGCACTGCGGCAATTGCCAGCGGCGTGAGGATGAGGGCGGTGATCGTGCGTTGCTTGAGCAAGGGATTCAGCCGGTGGCGCGCACTTGCGCGGAAGTCTGGCCGTAGCGGCGCTCGCGTCGGGCGAAGGTGTCGATCGCCGCATCGAGTGCGGCAGCATCGAAATCAGGCCACAGCACGGGGCTGAAATACAGCTCCGCGTAGGCGATCTGCCACAACAGGAAGTTGCTCACGCGTACTTCGCCGCCGGTGCGGATGAAAAGGTCGACCGGCGCCTGCTCGGCCAGACAGGTGTGGCGGCCGAGCAGGTCCTCGTCGATCGCCTCGATCGCCACTTCGCCGCGCAGCGCCGCCGCGGCGAGCGTGCGCGCGGCTTGGCTGATGTCCCAGCGTCCGCCGTAGTTGACCGCGATGTTGAGGCGCAACGCGGTGTTGCCCGCGGTGCGCGCCATTGCCGCGCGCATGCGCGTGGCCAGTTCGGCATCGAAGCGTTCGAGATCGCCGACGAAGTTCAGGCGCACGCCATTGCGGTGAAGTTCGTCCACCTCGCTGTCGAGCGCCTTGACGAACAGTTGCATCAGCGCGCCGACTTCCTCGTCGGGCCGACTCCAGTTCTCGCTCGAGAACGCGAACAGCGTGAGCGATTCGACGCCGCGCTGGCGACAGTGTTCGACCGTCGCGCGCACCGCCTTCTGCCCTTCGCGGTGACCGAGCTTGCGCGGCAGGTGCCGGCGCTGGGCCCAACGACCGTTGCCGTCCATGACGATGGCGATGTGGCGCGGAATGGACATGCAGTACCGGAAGTCGGTGGCGTTGAAGTCGTCAAGCGGTGGCGAAGTACGGGGCACCGGGACATGGCGAACGCCGGCGATGCAAGGAGCCGGGCGGTTCCCCAATCCCGGCCTCTCACATCGACATCAGTTCGTCTTCCTTGGCCTTGACCACCGCGTCGACATCCTTGACGAACTTGTCGGTGAATTTCTGGATCTCGTCCTCGGCGCGATGCTCGTCGTCCTCGCTGATCTTCTTTTCCTTGAGCAGTTCCTTGGCCTGATGCAGCGCGTCGCGGCGCACGTTGCGCACTGCAACCTTGGCATTCTCGCCTTCGTGGGAAACGTGCTTGGACAGCTCCTTGCGGCGCTCCTCGGTGAGCGGCGGCAGATTGATGCGAATCACCTGGCCGACAGTGGTGGGGGTCAGTCCCAGGTCGGAGGCGAGAATCGCCTTCTCGATCGGCCCGACCATCGACTTCTCGTAAGGCGTGATGGTGATCGAGCGCGCATCGGCGATGGCGACGCTGGCCACCTGGGTAATCGGCGTGTCACTGCCGTAGTAAGGCACCTTGAGGGGTTCGATCAGGGCCGTGCTGGCGCGGCCGGTGCGCAGGCGCGTGAGTTCCAGACGGAGCGATTCGACGCTCTTGTGCATGCGCGTCTGCGCATCCTTCTTGATCGTGTCGAGCATGGTGCGGATTCGGCAGGCGGTCGGGAAAGAGGCCCGCAGTATAGCAGCGGGCACCCGCCGGACAGGCCGTCGGCCGCGGCGATCAGCCGCGCACGCTGACCAGGGTGCCGATCGGTTCGCCGCGCATGATGCGCATGAGGTCACCTTCGCGCGACATGTCGTAGATGCGCAGCGGCACCTTGTTGTCACGGCACAGCGCAATCGCGCTGGTGTCCATCACCTGCAGGTTGCGCTCGATCACCTCGTTATAGCTCAGGCGCTCGTAGCGCGTGGCAGTCGGATCCTTGGCCGGATCGGCGCTGTAGACGCCATCGACCTTGGTCGCCTTGAGCAGCAGGTCGGCGCCGATCTCGATCGCGCGCAGCGCCGCCGCCGAGTCGGTGGTGAAGAACGGATTGCCGGTGCCGGCCGCGAACAGCGCGATGCGGCCCTTTTCGATGTGACGGATTGCGCGGCGGCGGATGAAGTCCTCGCACACCTCGTTGATCTTGATCGCGCTCATCGTGCGTGCATAACCGCCGGCCTTCTCGATCGCATCCTGCATCGCCAGCGCATTCATCACCGTTGCCAGCATGCCCATGTGGTCGGCGGTGACGCGGTCCATGCCGGCGGCAGCCAATCCGGCACCACGAAAGATGTTGCCGCCGCCGATCACCACGCCGACCTGCACGCCGGCCTTCTGCACCTCGATGATCTCGCGCGCGAGGCGGTGCAACACCTTGGGGTCGATGCCGTAATCGGCCTCACCCATGAGTGCCTCGCCGGAGAGCTTGAGCAGGATGCGTTTGTGCTTGAGATCGCTGGGCATGGGAATTTCCGGCAGGCAAAACGCGCGCATTGTAGCTCAGTGCACGCGCGCAGCGCTGCGCTTCAAATGATGCGAGCGATCCACCCGATGCGGCGCAAGGTCGCGGCGATGGCCCAACTCGAAGCCCATGCCGTGATGCAGACAACGCTGCCTTTCAGCGCGCCGGGCCAGTCGGCCGGAAGCAGGGAAAACTGCAGCCAGGTCACCACCACGTAATGCACGAGGTAGATGCCGTAGGCGTTGCGGGCGAGGCTGTCGAAAACCGCACGGCGCTTGCGTGCGAAGCGCAGAAACAGCGACAGGAAGGCGATCGAGGAGGCGGTGCAGGAGACCGCGAAGGCGATCGAGGTTGCGGTTTCGAGTCCCGTGATCGACTGTCCCCTGGCACCGAGGGTCAGCAAGGTGATGAAGAGGGCGACCAAGAGGAAAAATGCGCCCGGAGCAAGCTGCGACCACAACAGCCAGCGGTGGGCAAGGCCGTCGTCTGCGGCGATCACGCTGCGTTCGACGCCCCACGCGCCGACACCGACGCCGATCGCGAAGAAGCCCAGATACAGCGCGATGCGGCTGGTCTGCACGAAGTACGGCCCGAAGCTCGACCATGCCGAGGTGTCGACACTGGCGGCGAGTGGCACATAGCCGGCGACCGCGATCAGCGCGGTCCAGCCGAAGAAGGCCGCCGGCGAGCGCGTCGCGAGGAATTTGCCTGCAGCCCCGACCGCGCCCGGTGCGATCCGCCACAGCAACGCAGCGAGCGCATCGAAGGCGAGCAGAACCCAGAGGAACCACGCCGGCCCCGCCGGCCAGACGCCGAGTCCGAGCCAAGCCTGTGCGAATCCGCCGAGGCCCGGCGCGCCGCCTCGTTGCAGCCATGCCGGGTAATAGGCGAGCGGAGCAAGCACCAGCACGGAAACCAGAAATGGCACTCCCAGTCGTCGGCCGCGCTCGCGCAAGTACGCCCCGGCTCCCTTGCGCTGTATCCCCGGCCAGACGAACAGGCCCGACAGCAGGAACATCAGCGACATGAAGAAGGTGTCATTGAAGCCAACGAACAGATCGACTCCGGCCCAATGCCGTGCATCGACGATGGGGAACGCGCTCCAAAGCAGGTTTTCGCCGCTGAAGCTCGCCGGCGAGGGCGCATACGGATGGTAGGCAAGCACGGCATGGTGGGCGACGACCAGCAGGGTGATGAAGCTGCGCAGGTAGTCGATGGCGACAAGACGCGGCCCGGTGCGATGGCCGTGATCGATCGAGCCGATGGCCGGCAATGCAGGGGCGTTTGCGGAAGCGCTCGTCGGCATCACGCCTGCCCCTTGCGTGCAGCGTGGTTGCGGGCGGTGCCGGCAAGCGGTGCGGATTGACGGTCGTGCACGGTTTGGCTCCTCGATGGAAAAGGTTGGAAGGGAAAAACGCGGCTGGGGCGCTGCAGGTCAGTGCGCGAGACGTCGCCTGCGCAGGGCGCGGGCGTAGAGCGCACCGGGCACGGCGAGCAGCACCGCCAGGGCGGCCAGCGCCGAGTCGAACAGCAGATCGAAGCGGTGGCGCAAGAAAAAGTCGCGGGCGACGAGATCATTCGCATGCGCAGCGATCGCAAAACCGCCGCCCGCGACCTCATGCGCCACCGCCAGACCGCCGGCTGCGGCGTGCCATGCCGCGGCGAAGCCGCCGATCGCCCAGCCGCCGATGGCGATACCACCCAGCGCGAAGCCGCCCAAGGCGATGGTTGCCAGCGAGATCGCCCCGATGCTGACCGAGCCGACGCTGACGATGCCGGCGGACAGCGCGCCGACGCTGATCCCGCCGATGCTGGTCGTGCCCATCGCGAACAGGACGCCGATGGCGTGGGCCGGACCAACCGCGATCCAGCCGCGCGCCGGGCCCGCTGCACGTGGCGGCAGGCCGAACTGAACGTGCAGCAGTGGCAGGCCAAGCAGCGAGGCCTTGCTGCGATATTCGCTGTAACCCTGATTGGCGACGGCGTCGTCGCCGGCGAACAGTTCCGGGTGCAACGCGCGTTCTTCTTCGCGCAATGCGGCGGTCGCGCGTTGCGAGGAAAGGATCGTCCAGATGATCCAGCCGCCAAAGGCCAGCGGCAGAGTGATTGCGGCGACGAAAAGGAAGGTCGCGTGACCGGCCCAGAATGACCCGGCGAAGATCAATGCGAACAGCGCCGGCAGGAAGACCGCCAGGCCCAGGGCAACGTCGCGCATCTGCCGGTGCAGCAACGCCCGCTCGCGTGGTGTGCGCTTGGTTTCACTGCCGATGCGGTAGCCCAGATAGGTTCCGGCGAAGCCGAGAAGCAGGCCCGCCAGGGTGCTGAGCACGGCAGCGAACCCGGCCGATTTGGCCAGTGTGCCGCCCTTGGCTGCAGTCGCGCCGATCACTGCGGCCGAGGCCGATGAGCTTGTTGCCGGCAGCGCCGCGACAACGGCCAGGGTAAATGCGGTTCCCGGCGCACTGCGCGTGAGGGCGCCTTCGACAAACTGCGCGATGCGCTCCTGCAGCAGCTTGCGTCCACGCGACAAACGTTGCCTGGTCGCCTCTTCGCTCAGGTTCAGCGCGGCGGCGACCGCCTCGATCGACTGCTGCTCACGGTAGAACAGCACCAGCGGTTCGCGGTAGGCCAGCGGAATGTGTGCGATCGAGCGCCACAGCAGTGCCTGCTCCTCGTCGCTGATCGCCTGCTCTTGCGGTGGCGGTGCCGTGTCCGCCGCATCGAACGTCCCGTCGATCGGCTCGGCCGCGCTGGATGGTTCGTGTCGCTGTCGGCGCGATGCGTTGCTGGCCACATTGCGGGCGATGGCGCACAGCCAGCCGCGCAGGTTGCCCGGATCGCGCAGGTCGCGCAGCTGCTTCCAGGCGCTGATGAAGGTTTCCTGCGCGAGGTCCTCGCTGTGGCCCAGGTTTCCGGTTGCGCTGTAGCCGATCGAACAGATCAGGGACTGGTAGCGCGCGACGATGCGCGCGAACGCATCGCGGTTGCCCTGAAGGCTCTGGGCAACGAGTGCGGCGTCTTCGTTGCGAACATCGAGGAGGTGCGCGGTCATTGGCATCATGACGCACCAGTGGCTTGATCAGTGCAAAAGGTGACAGGAACGCACGCATCTTAGCGGCGATGCACACGGATTTGCCGACCCTGCGCAGGATCGCAAAACCGCATGCGCGGAGGGCAGGCGGGCGCACTCGCTTGCCGCAGGGGGAGCGGCGTTCCAGCTCATCCCGGGGCTTGTTCGAGCCGCAGCGGGGCGTATGGCAGCTGCTCGGCAACGAGCAGGCTCGCCCTTGGCAACGTGAACCGGGCCTCGCGCGCGGCCGGGGCGCGTGCGGAGCGTGGCAAGGCCGCGCTTGATCCAGATCAAGAAATGCGCAAAAGGGCGCGCGTATAAGCCCTGATCAGGCACCGAACTTGCATTGTTGCCTGCGGGTTTGCGTGGACAGTCGCGAGCGTGCCGGGACCGAGCGATCCGATGCAGGCGATTTGCGAGTCACGCCAACGCAAAGTCCGGGGCCGGGCGTTCGTTGATTGTTCGAGTGTCCCAAGGGGGCGTCATGAACAAGATCGATATTGCGGCACAGGGTCTGGCCGAAACGCAGAACGTGACGGCTGCGCCTGCGACGACGACCTTGCGCCTGGATCGGCGGTTCTGGCTGATTCTGGCGCTGATCGCAATGACCTACGCGGTGGTGCGGGCACTGGTGGTGCCCCCGTGGGCCGACCTCGCCTTGCCACTGCGCGTGGCGATGGACGCCGCGCTGCTGTTGATCCTGGTGGCCCCGGCCATGTTCTTCCTGTATTCCTCGATGCGCAGCGAAGCAATTGCTGCACGCGAAGCGATCGATCGCGAGAACGCCACCTTGCACGAGCGTCTGCGCGCACACGACCTCAATGTGCGTCTGACTGCCGCGCTCGACATGGCCGAGGACGAGGATTCGGTGATGCGCATTGCGCGTCAGGCGATGATGCTGGCGACCGACGGCGCACCGACACAGATGCTGCTGGCCGATTCCCGCGAGTCGGTCATGCGGCACGACCTGCGTGAAGGCTGGGACAGCGACGCGGGACGCTGCTTCATCGAGCGCCCGTCCGAATGCCCGGCGGTCCGGCGCGGCATGGGCACAGTGTTCGAGGACAGCCTGATTCTCAGCGCCTGCCAGGGCATGCGCGGACCGATGGAGCGCAATTGTGCTGCGGCCTGCACGCCGATCACCGTTGCTGGAGCCGGTGTCGGCGTCCTGCGTGCGCTTGGCCCCGCGGGTGATCCGGGGCTGTATCGGATGCTGCAATCGCTCAACACCGCCGCCCATCACGTCGGTGCACGCCTGGCGGTGGTGCGCTCGATCTCGGCTTCGGCGCGCGAGGCGGCCACCGATCCGCTCACCGGCGCAGCAAACCGTCGCAGTGGCGAGGCGCGACTGGCCGAACTGGTTCAGCAGTCGGTCGGCTATGTGCTGGCGATGGTCGATATCGACTATTTCAAGAAGATCAACGACGGCCACGGACACGAAGTGGGTGATCGCGCGCTCAAGCTCCTGGTCGAGGTACTGCGCGGCTGCATTCGCCGCGACGACCTGCTGTGCCGGTATGGCGGCGAGGAGTTCCTGCTGGTGCTGCCGGGCGTCGACGCAAGCGCCGCCGTGGCGATGCTGCAGCGCTGCCGTTCGGAATTGCCGATGGCCTGCAGTCGCGCCGGCCTTCCGGCATTCACGATCAGTGCCGGTGTGGCCGATGCACCCAACAGCAATCCGACCCAGCAGATGCGTGCGGCCGATGCGGCGCTCTACCGGGCCAAGGAAACCGGGCGTGATCGGGTACTGTGCGCAAGCGATGCCAACGTCGAAGCTGCGGCGCCGATCGAAGCGGGTGATGCGCGCGCTTGAGGACCTGATCGAGCCCTCATCCGGCGCTGCGCGCCACCTTGCCCGGCGGGAAAGGGGCACAGCATCGTGCGTGTCGGCGCTAGAGTGCGCACCTGTGCCGCGATCCGAGCCATGCGATGCCCACGCTCAAGACCTTGCTGCTGGTGTTCGACCTGTGCGGCACCTTCGTGTTTGCACTCAGTGGCGGATTGGCGGCGGTGCGGCGCGGGCTGGATCTGTTCGGCGTGCTGGTGCTCGCGTTCGCGGCCGCCAATTCGGGCGGCATCGTACGCGACCTGCTGATCGGCGCGACCCCGCCGGCTGCAATCGGTGACTGGCGCTATGGCGCGGCCGCGACCGTGGCCGGCCTGCTCACGTTCTGGTGGGCGCCGCTGATCGAAAAGCTCAAGAACCCGGTGCGCATGTTCGACGCCGCCGGACTGGCATTGTTTGCGGTCGCCGGTGCACAGAAGGCGCTCGCGTTCGGCCTGGATCCGGTGATGTCTGCGCTGCTGGGCATGCTCACCGGCATTGGTGGCGGCATGGCGCGCGATCTGCTGCTCACCGACATCCCGATGGTGCTGCGCGCCGAGCTCTACGCCGTCGCGGCCCTGCTCGGGGCGAGCATCGTCGTGGTCGGCTCGGCGCTGGCCTTGCCGACGGCGCCGATCGCGCTGCTGGGAGCAGCAGCGTGTTTCGCGCTGCGCATGGCTGCCATGCGACGCGGCTGGCAATTGCCGGTCGCGCGCGGCGGGCGGGCGAACTGATCGCGGCCAAAAAAACCCGCAGTCGCCTGCGGGTTTCATGTCGGCATGGCCGGTCTGACTCAGACCTGCATCGCCTTGGCGACTTCGGCCGCGTAATCCTCGACCACCTTCTCGATGCCTTCGCCCACCGCGATGCGGTGGAAAGCGAGCACGTCGGCGCCGGCGGCCTTGGCCGCGGCCTCGACGCTCTTGTCGGTGTCGAGTACGTAGGGCTGGCCGTACAGCGTGTTCTCGTTGACGATCTTGGCGATCTTGCCGCCGATGATCTTCTCGAGGATTTCTGCCGGCTTGGCGCGATCCTTCTCGCTCATCTTCGCCAGTTCGATTTCCTTTTCCTTGGCGAGGAACGCGGCCGGCACGTCGCTGGCCTTGTTGTAGGGCGGATTCATTGCTGCCACGTGCATCGCCACGCCGCGGGCGAATTCGAGATCGCCACCCTTGGTCTCGACCAGCACGCCGATGCGGCTGCCATGCAGGTAGGCGCCGACGTTGTTGGCGCTGTCGACGCGCACGAGGCGACGCACCTGCACGTTCTCGCCGATCTTGGCGACGATCGCGGCACGGCCTTCCTCGACCGTCTCGCCGCTGGCGAGTTTGGCGGCCTTGAGTGCTTCGACGTCGGCCGCGCCCGAGGCGAGTGCGGCCTGGGCCACGGCATTGGCGAAGGCCTTGAAGTTGTCGTCGTTGGCGACGAAGTCGGTTTCGGAGTTGATCTCGACCAGCACGGCCTTGCCGCCATCCTGGGCGAGCACGATGCGGCCCTCGGCAGCGACGCGGCTGGCCTTCTTGTCGGCCTTGGCCAGACCCTGCTTGCGCAGCCATTCGCCGGCTGCGTCGATGTCGCCCTTGTTCTCGGTGAGTGCCTTCTTGCACTCCATCATGCCGGCGCCGGTGCGCTCGCGCAGTTCCTTGACCAGTGAAGCGGTGATTTCCATGGTGTCCTCGTGGCTCTGGTGCAGCGCCTGGGCGCGCGCACTGGGGGTGGATTTGAAAACGTCGCTGCGCACGGCAGGCGCCACCGCGGTGGCGCATCACCGCCGGCAGCGGCCGGCGAGAGCCGAGCCGCTGCGCGGGCAACGCCGGATTGCGCGTGGGGCAATCCTGGACGGCGGTTTACTCGGCGCTGCCGCTCTCGGCGTCGCTCTTGGCGGCACGCGGTGCACGCGACGCGCCCGGAGCGGCCGGGCCGCGGCCCTTGCCGGCAGGGCGCTTGTCGGCGCCCGGCTTGCGCGGGCCGGACGGACGACGGCGGTCGTCACGCTCGCGCGCTTCCTTCTTCACCACCGGATTGCCATCGGCGTCGAGTTCGACGAATTCGTCGCGATCGTTGACCGGGATGGCCGGGGCGGCAGCCTTGCCCTCGAGCACCGCATCGGCGGCGGCGGCGGCGTACAGCTGCACCGCGCGGATCGCGTCATCGTTGCCGGGGATCGCGTAATCGACCAGGTCCGGGTTGTAGTTGGTATCGACCACCGCCACCACCGGGATGCCGAGCTTCTTGGCTTCCTGGATTGCGATGTCCTCGTGGCCGATGTCGATCACGAACAGCGCGTCGGGCAGGCGGCCCATGTCCTTGATGCCGCCGAGCGAGGCTTCGAGCTTTTCCTTCTCGCGCACCAGGCGCAGCACTTCATGCTTGACCAGGCGCTCGTAGCTGCCATCGGTGGCCATTGCCTCGAGTTCCTTGAGGCGGCTGACCGACTGCTTGACGGTGCGGAAATTGGTGAGCATGCCGCCGAGCCAGCGCTGGCTGATGTAGGGCATGCCGCAACGGGCGGCTTCTTCCTTGATCGCTTCGCGCGCGGAGCGCTTGGTGCCGACGAACAGCACCGTGCCGCGCTTTTGTGCCACGCCCGAGATGAAGTTCATCGCGTCGCTGAACAGCGGCAGGGTCTTTTCGAGATTGATGATGTGGATCTTGCCGCGCGCGCCGAAGATGTACGGCGCCATGCGGGGGTTCCAGTAGCGGGTCTGATGACCGAAATGCACGCCGGCTTCCAGCATCTGGCGCATGGTGACTTGAGGCATTGCAGGTTTTCCTTTGACGGGGAAGCGCGCGGGGATCCTTTTTTGTCTGCCCGCACAGCGCGTGCGGGCTCGCGCGAAAGGATTCGCCGAGCGATTCCGGGGTTGGACCTCCACGCACCCGCCGCGAACGACCCCTTGCGGAGCACCCCGGACGCGGTGACGATGCGTGTGCGGATTCGGCACGATTGCCGTAGCGGTCTTGCGGATTGCCCGCGCGGCCGCATGTTTCGTTTCGGGTCAATGACTTGCGAAAGTCCTGACACGGAACCGTAGAATTATAGCTTGACTGCGACACCCGTGTCACTCGTGGCAGCATGCTCCGCACATCCGATGGCCGGCAGCGCAAGCCTTGCCCCCGAAGCGCAGGAGCGAATGCGCTGCCTTGATTTCGTACCCGCCGCGGCTGCGGTCAGCCGCTACCGCCCCAATCGAACAAGCCATGCCCGTTACCGTCAAGACTCCCGAACAGATCGAAAAGATGCGCGTGGCCGGTCGCCTCGCCGCCGAAGTGCTGGAAATGCTGGTGCCGCACGTAAAACCCGGCGTCAGCACCGAGGATCTGGATCGCATCGCCTACGAGCACATCGTCAAGGTGCAGAAGGCGATTCCCGCCAACGTCGGCTACAAGGGCTTCCCCAAGACCTTGTGCACCTCGGTCAACCACGTCATCTGCCACGGCATTCCCAACCCGGGCAAGCTGCTCAAGGATGGCGACATCGTCAACATCGACATCACCGTGATCAAGGACGGCTGGCACGGCGACACCAGTCGCATGTATTTCGTGGGGACCCCGTCGGTGTTGGCACGACGGCTGGTCGATACCACGCTCGAGGCGATGCTTGCGGGCATCCATCAGGTGCGCCCGGGCGCGACGCTCGGTGACATCGGTCACGCGATTCAGAGGCATGCCGAGGGCGCCGGCTTTTCGGTGGTGCGCGAATACTGCGGCCACGGCATCGGCCAGATCTACCACGAGGACCCGCAGGTCCTGCATTACGGCCATCCCGGCGCCGGCCTCAAATTGCAGAAGGGCATGACCTTCACCATCGAACCGATGATCAATGCCGGCAAGCCCTACACGCGCCTGTTGCCCGACGGCTGGACCGTGGTCACCAAGGATCACTCGCTGTCGGCGCAGTGGGAGCACACGCTCGCCGTCACCGACGACGGTTTCGAGATCCTCACGCCGTGGCCTGACGCGGCCTGAGCGTGGCGGCCGAGCTGCCCGCGCTGCAGCGTCTGCCGCCTGCCCAGCCGCGCAGTGGCGTTTCCGAATCGGCGCGACTGGCCTTGCGTCAACTGCTCGGCGATGCCGAGCGCACGCTCGCGACGGCCTTTGCCGAAGGTGCCGTGGTGGCGCGCTTGCTTGCACGACGCGCCGAGGTGGTCGATGCGGTGGTGCTGCATGTCTGGCGTGCCTGCCTCGGAGATGCTTCTGGCTGCAGCTTGTTTGCCACCGGCGGTTACGGCCGCGGCGTGCTGTTTCCGCATTCCGATGTCGATCTGCTGGTGCTCGGCGACGAAGACGAACTGCAGCGTCAGGCGCGCGCGTTGGAGGCGTTCTTCGCCTGCCTGTGGGCGATCTCGCTCAAGCCCGGCCATGCCGTGCGCACGAGCGCGCAATGTCGCGAGCTGGCGCGTGCCGATGCCAGTGTCTACACCAGTCTGTTCGATGCGCGTGCGCTCACCGGCAGCACGGCCCGGCTCGTCGCGATTCTTGACCACGATGCGTTGTGGCAACCGCGCGCATATCTGCAGGCCAAGCTCGATGAGCAGGCCGCGCGCTTTGCCCGCTGCAACGACACCGCCTACAACCTTGAGCCCAACCTCAAGGACGGCCCGGGCGGACTGCGCACGCTCGATCTCATGCGCTGGCTCGGCCGACGCATCGCCGCCGCAGCCGATTTCGAGGTGATGACAGCCCGCGGCCTGCTCGATGCCACCGAGCGCGACGCGCTCCTGCATGCGCAAGCCACCTTGCAGCGCGACCGTTTTGCCTTGCACCTGTGCGCCGGACGCGCCGAGGAACGCTTGTTGTTCGACTATCAGCGTCGCCTTGCGCAGATGCTCGGCCATGAGGACGAGGGCATCGCCAACCGTGGCGTGGAGCTGTTCATGCAGGGCTACTACCGCGCGGCGACGACCGTCGAGCGGCTGGGCGCGCAGTTCGTCGAACGCTGCCAGGAATTGCTCGATCCCGATGCGCCGATCACGGCAATCGACGAGGATTTCATTGCCGTTGGCGCACGCATTGCCCCGCGTGATCCCGAATTGTTCCTGCATCGTCCGCGCGCGATCATCGAAGTGTTCGCGCTCCAGCTCGATCATCCGCGGGCGCGTGGACTGGCCGCGCAGACGATGCGACAACTGCAGCAGGCGCTCGCGCAACATGACGAGGCATTCGCCGAGGATGCGCAGGTGCTGGCCGCGTTCCTCGCCCTGCTGCGACGCGGTGCGGTTGCGGTCGAGGCGCTCGCAAGGATGAGCCGACACGGCGTGTTGGCGGCGCTGCTGCCGCCGTTCCGACGCATCGTCGGGCGCATGCAGTACGACTTGTTCCATGTCTACACGGTCGATGAGCATACGCTGCGCGTGCTGCGCAACGTGGCCGCGATTGCCGAGGGCAGTGCGAGCGAGCGCTTCCCGGGCGCCGATGCGGTCTATGCCACGCTGTCGCAGCCCGAACTGTTGCTGCTCGCGGCGCTGCTGCATGACATTGCCAAGGGGCGCGGCGGCGACCACTGCGAGCTGGGCGAAGCCGAAGCCGTTGCGTTCTGCACGCGCCTTGGCCTGCCTGCGCACGAAGTCGAGCTGGTGGCCTGGCTGGTGCGCCAGCATCTGCTGATGAGCGTGACTGCGCAGAAGCAGGACATCGCCGATGCCGAGGTCGTGCATCGCTTCGCGGTCGCGGTCGGCGATCGCACGCGCCTCGATCTGCTCTATCTGCTGACGATGGCCGACATCGCCGGCACCAATCCAAAATTGTGGAATGGCTGGAAGGCGCGCCTGCTCGCCGACCTGCACGTGGCTGCGCGCTACGAACTGCGTGCCGGGCTGCAACGCCCGCAGCATGCGAGCGAGCGGATTGCCGCGCGGCGCGAGCGTGTGCTGGCACTGCTGCAAAGCGAGGTCGATGCCGCCGCGCTCACGGCAGCGCTCGCCGACTTGCCCGATGATGCCTTCCTGCGTCTGCGCGCCGAGCAGATCGTCGAGCAGGCGCGCGCAATTGCCGGCCAGCCGGTCGATCAGGTGATCGTCTCGGTCTTCACCTTGCCCGCGCGCGGCAGCAGCGAGTTGTTCGTGTGTGCGCCCGACCGCGATGGCCTGTTCGCGGCGATCATGGCCACGCTCGACAAGCTCGGCATCGGCGTGGCGCGCGCGCGTCTGCTGGTGTCCGAGCAGGGCCGAGTGTTCGATGGCTTCGAGATCATCGACGAACGCAGTTCCGCGACGCTCGATGCCGAGCGCGCGCAGGAATTGCGTGCCACCCTGCTGCGCGTGCTTGGCGCACGCGATCTCCACACGCGTCCGGTGCGGCGCCATCTGCCGCGTCGCCTGCGCCATTTCCAGAGTCCGCCGCAACTGGCCTTTGCCGACGTCGGCGCGGCGACCCAACTCGCGATCGTCTGCAGCGACCGCCCTGGCGTGCTGGCGCAAATCGCGCAGGCGTTGCGCGAGGCGCGGGTGCGCGTGCACGATGCGCGCATCGCCACCTTTGGCGAACGCGTCGAGGATTTCTTCACGCTCACCGACGGCAACGGCCGCGCGCTCGATGCGGCGGGCCGCGATGCGGTGCGCGCGGCGCTGACGCGCGCCTTCGGCGTTTCCACCACAGAATCCAACGGAAGTCCGCATGCAAGCACTTGAAAGCCTGATCGAAGCCGCCTGGGAGCGGCGTGCCGACCTTGATGCCGCCACCACTGAGGCGCTGCGCCCCGCGCTCGATGAGATCCTCGATGCGCTCGAAGCGGGCGCGCTGCGCGTCGCCGAGCCGACTGCGGCGGGCTGGCAGGTCAATCAATGGATCAAGAAGGCGGTGCTGTTGTATTTCCGCGTGCATGGAAATCGCGCGATGGATGGCGGGCCGATGGCCGCATTCGACAAGGTGCCGCTGCGCTTTGCCGGCAGCGATGAGGCCACCTTGCGCGCCACCGGCGCGCGCATCGTGCCCGGCGCGCTGGTGCGTCGCGGTGCGCATGTCGCGCGCGATGCGGTGCTCATGCCGAGCTATCTCAACATCGGCGCCTTCGTCGGCGCCGGCAGCATGATCGACACCTGGGCTACGGTCGGCTCCTGCGCGCAGATCGGCGCGAACGTGCACCTGTCCGGCGGTGTCGGCATCGGCGGCGTGCTCGAACCCCTGCAGGCCAATCCGACCATCATCGAGGACGATTGCTTCATCGGTGCGCGCTCGGAAGTGGTCGAGGGCGTGATCGTCGAGCGCGGCAGCGTGATCGGCATGGGCGTGTTCCTCGGCCAGTCGACGAAAATCTACGACCGTGCGAGCGGGCAGGTGAGCTACGGGCGCGTGCCTGCAGGTAGCGTGGTGGTGGCCGGCTCGCTACCGGCTGCCGATGGCTCGCACAGCCTGTATGCCGCGGTCATCGTCAAGCAGGTCGATGCGAAGACGCGCGCCAAGACCTCGATCAACGAATTGCTGCGGGCCTGAGCATGAGCGTGCGCGTCTACGGGCTCGACAATTGCGACACCTGCCGCAAGGCACGCAATTGGCTTGAGCGATTCAAGATCGACTTCCAGTTCATCGATTATCGTGCGCAGAAGATCGCGCCCGAATCACTCAAGGCCTGGTCGGCGCAGGTCGGTGGCTGGGATACCTTCATCAATCGCGCCTCGCCGACCTGGCGCAATCTCCCGCCCGCGCGCAAGTCACCGGGGAGCGATGCCGAATGGACCCTGCTGCTGCGCGAGCACCCCGCGCTGGTACGCCGGCCCTTGCTGGTGTTTGCCGATGGTCGCGTCCATCAGGGATTCAGCGACAATGGCTTCAGGAAGTTGTTCGATGTGAAGTCCGGAGCCACGCATGGCTGAGATCGATCCGGAACTGCAGCGCTTGCGACAGGCTTCGCCGGTGCTTGACCTGACCTGCAACCTGCTCGAACGCGTTTCGGTCACGCCCGAGGATGCGGGCTGCCAAGCGCTGATCGCGCAGCGGCTCGAACGCGCAGGATTCGCGATCGAGCCTCTGCGCTTCGGCGCGGTCGACAACCTCTGGGCCACGCATGGCAGCGGCGCGCCGGTGCTGGTCTTCCTCGGCCACACCGATGTGGTGCCGACCGGGCCGGTCGAGGCGTGGTCCTCGCCGCCGTTCGAACCGACGATCCGCGACGGGAAACTGTTCGCGCGCGGCGCGGCCGACATGAAGTCGGGCGTCGCGGCGATGGTGGTCGCGCTCGAAACCTTCGTGCGTGAGCATCCCGGGCATGCCGGCACGCTCGCCCTGCTGCTGACCTCGGACGAAGAGGGCGCGGCCGTCGACGGCGTGCGGCGCGTCGCGCAGCTGTTCCGCGAACGCGGCCAGCGCATCGACGCCTGCGTGGTTGGCGAGCCTTCATCGAAGCAGCGACTCGGCGATCTCATCCGCATCGGCCGCCGTGGCTCGCTCACAGCGCGCCTGACCGTACATGGCGTGCAGGGGCATGTCGCCTATCCGGACAAGGCCGACAACCCGATCCATCGTTTCGCGCCGGCCTTGTCCGAACTCGTGGCCACGCGCTGGGATGAGGGCAATGCGGCGTTTCCGCCGACCTCGTTTCAGGTGTCCAACCTCACTGCCGGTACCGGCGCCGACAACGTGATCCCCGGCGAGCTGCGCGCGGTGTGCAATTTCCGCTACGGCACCGCGAGCACGGCGCAGTCGCTGCGCGAGCGCACTGAAGCGATCCTCAAGGCGCATGACCTCGACTTCACGATCGACTGGTGGCTCTCGGGCGAGCCCTTCCTCACCGCGGACGGCCCGCTGCGGCGCGCCACGCTCGCCGCGATCCGCGAACACTGCGGCATCGAACCCGAGCAGAGCACGGGCGGCGGCACTTCCGACGGCCGCTTCATCGCGCCGCTCGGCGCGGAAGTCGTCGAACTGGGTGTCTGCAACGCGACGATTCACAAGGTGGATGAATGCGTGGCGCTGGACGAATTGGTACGATTGCCATTGCTTTACGGTGCCATTGCGGCGCGCTTGCACGAAAGCATCGCCTGACACGCGAGTTGCCGAGTGTCGGGATTCGCCGCACCATTTCGCGAATCAAGGAGGATCCATGCGTCCGCACTTTTCCACTGCACTTGCCACCTTCGTTCTCATTGCCGCCATGCAGGTGCAGGCGGATTCGAAAATTCCTGCGACCGTGGACAGCACCTGGCGAGTGACGCTGGCTGCCGATGGCAGCGTGACGGCTCTGGAACAGGAAACCAAGCTCAAGTCGACCTTGGCCGAGCCCTTGGCAAGGGCAATTCGCAGCTGGACGTTCGAGCCGGGCAAGATCGACGGCAAACCGGCCGTCACCGAAACCACCCTCTACCTCACCGTGGGTCTGGACGAGCAAGCCGAGGGATATGCGGTGCGTGTGGATGACGTGCGCACCGGCGGTGGCATTCACATCGGGTCTCAAGGAGCACCCAGATTCCCGATCAATGAACTGCGGGATAACACTGCCGCACTGGTCGTCGTCGAGGCGAACTACGACGCCTCGGGCAAGGTGGTCTCGGCGCACGCGGTGCCCGGAACACAGCGTGTCGCGCGCGACTTCGACACGGCGGCGGTCGATGCCGTACGTCGCTGGAAGTTCCTGCCCGAGAAAGTGGGTGGTCGCGGCATCGCGGCGACCGTGAGAGTGCCGATCTGTTTTTCCGCAGCGAGTCGCCGCTCCGAAGCGCCCGATTGCGCGCCTTGGGTGCCTGCGGGCGGAAAGGCGGCGATCAGAGGCGCGGTGACCGCCGATCCCGCTGCCAAGCTCAGGGTTGATGTGACTGCGCGCAGGCTCTGAGATCCCCCGCGTTGATTGCGTGCCGGGCGGGTGGGCGATCACGCCCGGATTCGCTCGTGTACCCCCATCGCTCGGCAATCGAGACGCGTGTTCATCGGCTGCGCGGACCTGGACTCGATCGTGTCGAGGCGCGACTCTGGTACGCTTTCCCAGTGGAATTCGAGGGAATGGAGATCAGCATGAAATCAGGCGTAATGTTCAAGATGTTGAGCGTGATTTTCGCGGTGCTCTCCACGGCGGCGTTGGCGAAAGAACCTGAGCCGATCCATATCCGCATGGCGTGGCATATCTCGGTCGATGCGCAGGGGCAGATCACGAGCATTTGGACCGGCGAAACGAAGCTGGCCGAAGTTCAGGATCGGATCGAGCGCGAGATTCGCAGTTGGTATTTTCAGCCAGGCAAGGTCAATGGTGTACCCGCTGCCAGTGAATCGACCTTACGCCTCACCCTGGAGGCCACGCCAAACGATGGCGATGGATACACGCTCAAAGTGGTCAAGGCGAACACGGGTGCCTATTACGCAAAGATCGTCATGCCGCGCTATCCAGATGCGTTCGTGAAATCTCGTCGGCAAGGTTATGTTGTGCTCAAGGTGCGATACGGTGCCGACGGCAAGGTGCTTGATGCTGCACTTGCCGATGATGCACCCGAAGTTGCGCCAGCCTTTGTGCAAGCATCCATCAATGCGGTCCGGAACTGGGAATTCGCGCCGGAGGTCATCGGTGGCCACCCCCGGGCCGGCGCGGCTCTCGTGCCGCTCTGCTTCAACCCGATGCGAGGTACAAGATATCCGCGGGACTGCACATGGTCGCGTCGCAGCGACGGGCTGAAAGTCTCGGGTGATGAAGCGGTTGCACTCGATCCGGCCGTCTCGCTCAAGTCCGATGTCGCGGGGCACGCTTTGTGATTCAGCGTTCCTCGGCCAGCAGCCTGAGCTGATCAGTCTGATCTTCCTGTGTGAGCGCGTCGACGAGTTCGTCGAGCTCGCCCTGCATGATTTCGGGCAGGCGATAGAGCGTGAGGTTGATGCGGTGGTCGGTGATGCGCCCCTGCGGGAAATTGTAGGTGCGGATGCGCTGGCTGCGATCGCCCGAGCCGACCTGCAGCTTGCGTGAGGCCGCCTGCGCGGCGCTCTGCTTGGATTGCGCCTCGTCGAGCAGGCGCGCGCGCAGCAGGGCCATCGCGCGTGCCTTGTTCTTGTGCTGGCTGCGTTCGTCCTGGCATTCGACGACGATGCCGCTGGGCAGGTGGGTGATGCGGATCGCCGAGTCGGTCTTGTTGACGTGCTGGCCGCCCGCGCCCGAAGAGCGGAAGGTGTCGATGCGCAGGTCGGCGTCGCTGATGGGCACCTCGTCAATCTCGTCGAGCTCGGGCAGGATCGCCACGGTCGCCGCCGAGGTGTGGATGCGCCCTTGCGATTCGGTGGCCGGCACGCGCTGCACGCGATGGGTGCCCGATTCGTACTTGAGTCGCGAGTAGGCGCCTTCGCCTTCGATGCGGGCGATGACTTCCTTGTAGCCGCCGTGCTCGCCATCGCTGGTCGAGATGATCTCGACGTTCCAGCGGCAGCGCTCGGCGTAGCGCAGGTACATGCGCAACAGGTCGCCGGCGAAGATCGCCGCTTCATCGCCGCCGGTGCCGGCGCGGATTTCCAGGAACAGATTGCCCTCGTCGCGCGGATCCTTGGGTACGAGCCCGCGGTGCAATTCCTGTTCGAGGCGCTCGCGCTCGGCCTGGAGTGCGGGGATTTCGGCCTGCGCGAGTTCCCTCATGTCGGGATCGGCAAGCATCCCTTGTGCTTCGTCCAGCGCGCGTTCGTTTGCGTTCCACGCGCGCAAGGCATTGCGCAGTGGCGTGAGCTGGGCATGCTCGCGCGAGATTTCGCGCAGGCGCCTGGCATCGCCGAGCACTTCGGCGCTGGCCAGGAGGTATTCGAGTTCCTCGTGGCGCTCGGCCAGTTGTTCGAGTTTGCGTTGGATCGAGGGCAGCATGGGTCGGCGCGAAGACTCAGGACGAAGGGATGCAGGCGGAACCGGCCTGCGCGGCGCAGGCGAGAATGGCAGCGCCGCTAACGTTCGCGCCCGCTGCCGGTTTGAGCTGACAGATCGAACAGTCGGCCTGCCGCCTGCAAGAGTTCCTCATCGCCGCGCAGTGCGGCCGCGCGCAGGTTGGCGCTGGGTGCGTGCATGAGTTTGTTGGTGAGTGCGTGGGCGAGAAAGGCGAGCGCGTCTTCGGGCGACTTGCCGCGCGCCAGCATTGCGCGCGCCTTGGCCAAGGCTTCGTCACGATCGAGTTCCGCGCTGCGGCGCAGCTCGGCGACCGGATTGTGGGCGTCGTGCGCGCGCCACCAGTTCATGAAATGCTCGACCGAGAGTTCGATCATCGCTTCGGCTTCGCGCGCGGCTTCGCGCCGCGAGCGCAGATTGTCGTCGATGATCCCGCGCAGGTCGTCGATGGTGTAGAGGTAGACGTCCTCGAGTTCGGCCACCGCCGGATCGATGTTGCGCGGTACGGCGATGTCGACCAGGAACATCGGCTTGCGGCGACGCTGCGCGATGGCCGCTTCCACTTGTGCGCGCTGCAGGATCGGCTCGCGACTCGCGGTCGAGGCAATCACGATGTCGGCTTCGGCAAGGTGCTTTTCGAGATCGGCCAGCGCGATCGCGTAACCGCCGCAGCGAGTGGCCAGCGTCTGCGCGTTGTCGAGCGTGCGGTTGGCGACGATCAGGCGCCGCACGCGCGTCTCGCCGAGATGCCGTGCGGCCAGTTCGATCATTTCGCCGGCGCCGATCAACAGCACGCAGGCCTGCGAGAGGTCGGCGAATACGCGTTCGGCCAGACGCACCGCGGTGAACGCGACCGACACCGGATTGGCACCGATGCGCGTATCCGAACGCACGCGCTTGGCGACCGAGAAGGTGTTCTGGAACAGGCGGTCGAGCGGCGACTTGAGCGTGTGCGCATCGCGGGCGAGCGTCCAGGCGTCCTTGACCTGGCCGAGGATCTGCGGCTCGCCGAGCACCATCGACTCCAGTCCGGTGGCAACGCGGAACAGGTGGCGCACCGCATCGGCATCGGCGTGGCGATAGAGGAACTCGTCGATGCGCGCGCGGGTCAGGTTGTGGTGCTGGTTGAGCCAGTCGCCGGGCACGTGCTCGGCGCCGGCTTCGACCGTGCAGTACAGCTCGGTGCGGTTGCAGGTCGACAGAATCGCCGCCTCGCTGACCCCGGGCCGCGCGGCCAGTGCAACCAGCGCCGCGCCGGTCGCGTCGGCCGCAAAGGCCACGCGCTCGCGCAGGGCGACGGGGGCAGTCTGGTGATTGAGTCCGAGGGCAATCAGCGCCATGAGTGGGTCTGTGTGATGCGCTGCGGCGCTTTGGCTCGCGCCAAGACGACCGCGCTGGATCGGCTAAGCTAACAGCGCTTGCGACAGCAGTTCGAATTGTGCGGTTGCGGGACTCCGATATCAAGCAAGACAAGGCTTTGCATGCGATTCATTCCTTCCCTGATGACCCTGTCGCGCGGCGCCTGTGTGCTTGCGTTGTCGACCCTTGCAGCCTGTGCGAGTCACGCGCCCACGCGGTCCGATGCGGTGGCGCCGGCGTCGACGCAGTCGCTCATGCAACCGGTGGATTCCGGGCACGACCTGCTCGCCAAGCTGCTCGCGGCGCAGTTCGCCCTGCAGAACGATGACCTCGCCACCGCTGCGGCGGGGTTTGCCGATGCTGCGACCCTGTCGGACGACCCGGCTCTGGCCGAGGAAGCGACCCAGCTCGCGCTCGCTCACAAGGATTGGGCCCTGGCCCGGCACGCACTGGCGCGCTGGCAGGTGCTCGCGCCGCAGGCGCCGGGGATTGCCCAGTCCAAGGCCTGGATTGCACTGGGCGAAGGGCGGACGAACGATGCGGTCGGGGACCTGCAGGCGCTGCTTGCCAGCGGTGACGACAAGGCCTGGCGCCTGATCGCGCAGACCCTGCTCAATGCGCCCGACAAGCTCGCGGCGGCCGTGGTATTGGCGCGACTGGCTCCGGCCGACCATGTGGGGAGCAAGGAAAGCAATGCCGTCGCGGTGAGCCAGCTTGCCTTCAAGCTCGGTGACAAGTCCTATGCGCGGCGGTTGGCCGATGCGGCCGTCGACCGCTTTCATGGTGAAGATGCCTATGCCTGGAGCGGCAGCCTTGCCGCAGCCAGCGACGACCTGCCGCGTGCGCGCACGGTCTTTGCGCAAGCCATTGCGCGTTTTCCCGCGAGCAAGCGCCTGCGCAGCGGTTACGCGGCGGTGCTGGGAAAGGCCGAAGATGCGCGGGGCGCCGCCCTGATCCTGGCCGGCGGACCGCAGGATCAGACGACCTTCGCCGCGCGTGCCGCCTATGCCGCACGGGCCGACGACAAGACCTTGCTCGGCGCCCTGTATCGGGAAGTGCTTGCCGACAAGGGGGCGCGCGATGGCGCACGCCTGCTGCTTCTGGGGCAGCTCGCCGAACTCATGGAAAAGCGCCCCGCCGCGATCGATTGGTATCGGGCGATCAGCGAGCGCGACGACCACTATTTCGAAGCCCAGCAGCGGCTGGCGATCGTGCTCGAGCAGTCCGATCGCCTGGACGAGGCGCTCAAGGTGCTGCAGCGTCTGGCGACGACGGTCAATGGCGAGCCTGAACAGCAGCGCGAGGTTTGGTTGCTGCAAGCCGATCTGCTTGGAAAGCGTGACCGCACGGCCGATGCGCTGGCGGTCTACACGCAGGCGCTCGCGGCGCTGCCCGACGATGCGCGCGTGCGCTATGCGCGGGCGCTGTTCTCGATCGAGCACGGCGAGGTGGCCGCTGGCGAGCGCGATTTGCGTGCGATCGTGCAGCAGCATCCCGACAACGCCGAGGCGCTCAATGCGCTGGGCTACACGATCAGCGATCACTCCAAGGACGATGCCAGTCGCCAGCGTGAGGCCTTCGAGCTGATCAAGCGCGCGCTCGAGCTCAAACCCGAAGAACCGGCGATCATCGACAGCATGGGCTGGGTGCGCTATCGCCTTGGTGATCTCGATGCCGCGCTCGGCGAGCTGCGGCGCGCCTACAAGAAGCAGCCCGATGCCGACATTGCCGCGCATCTGGGCGAGGTGCTGTGGATGAAGGGTGAGCACGCCGAAGCGCGGCGGATCTGGGACGAAGCGCGCAAGAAGAACGCCAAGAGCAAGGTTCTGGTCGAAACCATCGAGCGCTTGACCCGATGAAGCGATGGTCAATTCGGTTGTTGGCGGCGATCGGAATCATGCTGCTCGCCGGCTGCGTGACCTCGCCCACGCGTCAGATTCCCGCGAACGCCCGGATGCTGGCTGCGCAGGAGTTGCGCGAACAAGCATTGGCACAGCACACGCGCTGGACGCTGGAAGGGCGACTGGGCGTCAGCGACGGGCGCGACAGCGGCAGTGGCTCGCTGCAGTGGCAGCAGGACGGCGCGGTCTTTCGATTCACCGTGCACGCGCCGGTCACGGGCAAGACCTGGGTGCTGTCGGGCGATGCGCAGGGCGCCGAGCTGGAAGGATTGCGCGACGCGGCCATTCGTGGCGGCGATCCGGCCGAATTGTTGCGGCGCGAAGTCGGCTGGCAGGTGCCGTTCGCCCAACTCGTCGACTGGGTGCGCGCCGTACGTGCGCCGGGTACGGCGAATATGCAGTTCGACGCGCAAGGACTGCCCGCGCAGATCGAGCAAGACGGCTGGACGATCCGCTATGGCGATTACGATCTGGCGCAGTCGCCGCCGCTGCCGCGCCGCGTGTTTGCCAGTCAGGGCGAACGGCGCGTGCGCCTGGCGATCCGTCGCTGGCAGCCATGACTCGCGTCAGCACGGCCGGCGATGCCTGGAGCACGTGGTCGGCGCCGGCCAAACTCAACCTGTTCCTGCACATCGTGGGTCGGCGTGCCGACGGGTACCACCTGCTGCAGACTGCCTTCCAGTTGCTCGATTGGGGCGATGAAATCAGTCTGCGCGTGCGCAGCGACGGGCAGATCCATCGCCACGATCCCTTGCCCGGCATTCCCGAAGCAGCCGATCTGGTGGTCCGCGCTGCTCAGGCACTGCGCGAGGCCAGCGGCTGCAGACTCGGGGCAGATATCGGCATCCTCAAGCGGATCCCGCTCGGCGGCGGCCTCGGCGGTGGCAGTTCCGATGCTGCCACCACTCTGGTTGGCCTGAATGCGCTGTGGGGCTGCGGCCTGGATGCAGAGTCGTTGGCCC
This sequence comes from Dokdonella sp., assembly GCF_019634815.1. Classification (GTDB taxonomy): domain Bacteria; phylum Pseudomonadota; class Gammaproteobacteria; order Xanthomonadales; family Rhodanobacteraceae; genus Dokdonella_A. The sequence continues at coordinate 75,296 of NZ_JAHCAP010000016.1, forward strand.
GCATCGGGCTTGGCCTCGGAGCCGACGTGCCGGTGTTCGTGCGTGGGCACAGCGCCTGGGCCGAAGGCATCGGCGAAGCGCTCACGGAGCTGGCCTTGCCGGAGCCTTGGTACGTGATCGTCGACCCCGGCGCGAGCGTGCCAACCGCTGAACTTTTTGCGGCCCCGGAATTGACACGTGCTGCGCCGCAACTGACAATTCCCCGTTTCCTTGCAGGCGAATCGACCGTCAACGCGTTCGAGCCGGTCGTGCGCACGCGCTATCCCCGCGTCGCAAGCGCTCTGGATTGGCTCGGCCAGCATGGTCAGGCACGACTGAGTGGTTCGGGCGGCTGCATCTTCACGGCAGTGAACAGTGAAGAGGCGGCGCGGCGAATCGTCAACGAGGTTCCTGCGGGAATGCGTGGCATCGCTGCGTGTGGCGTGAATGAATCACCCTTGATGACCTGCCTTCGCGATTGGCAGGCCAAGGGGCAGTGAGACAGACGTGGCGCGGCTTTGCCGTGACCGTTTGCATGCAGGCCGGGCAGGAAGCCCGGATCAGCTCGGATATTGGGGCGTCGCCAAGTGGTAAGGCACCGGGTTTTGATCCCGGCATTCGCAGGTTCGAATCCTGCCGCCCCAGCCAAATCGAAGGAATGGCAAGTTTGGTCGGCAGGATGAGAACGCAGGTTCGACCGATCCGCAGGAGCGGATCGGAAACAGCGGCGCAGCCGCTGGCCCGAAGGGCGAAGGGCAGGAAGCCCGAAGTCATCCTGCCGCCCCAGCCAAGCTTGATGGAGCAGCAAGAGCCTGGATGGCAGGATGAGAACGCAGGTTCGACTGATCCGCAGGAGCGGATTGGAAACAGCGGCGCAGCCGCTGGCCCGAAGGGCGAAGGGCAGGAAGCCCGAAGTCATCCTGCCGCCCCAGCCAAGTTTGCTTGGTCTTTTCTAATTGCTGAAATCGATGACAGCGTTGCGCTGCGATGGAGACCAAGGTGGATACATCGGGAATGCTCGTCTTCGCCGGCAATGCGCATCGCGCGCTGGCAGGTGCGATCTGCGAGAAGCTCAGCATGCCGCTGGGCAAGGCGTTGGTCGGGCGCTTCAGTGACGGCGAAGTGCAGATCGAGATCGAGGAAAACGTGCGTCTGCAGGACGTGTTCGTGATCCAGTCGACCTGCGCACCGACCGCCGACAATTTCATGGAATTGCTGGCGCTGGTGGATGCGCTCAAGCGCGCCTCGGCGGCCAGTGTGACCGCGGTGATTCCGTATCTGGGTTATGCGCGTCAGGATCGGCGCCCGCGTTCGGCGCGCGTGCCGATCACGGCAAAGGTCGCAGCGCAGATGATCGGCGTGGTCGGCACCGACCGGGTGCTCACGGTCGACTTGCATGCGGATCAGATCCAGGGGTTTTTCGACGTGCCGCTCGACAACGTGTATGCCTCGCCAGTGTTGCTCGCCGACATCTGGCGGCATTACTACGCCAAGGGTGAGTTGATCGTGGTGTCGCCCGATGTCGGTGGCGTGGCGCGTGCACGCGCGGTCGCCAAGCGGCTCGACGATGCGGACTTGGCGATCATCGACAAGCGCCGTCCGCGTGCCAACGAGGCGACGGTGATGAACATCATCGGCGAGGTCAAGGGCAAGGTGTGCGTGCTTGTCGATGACATCGTCGATACGGCCGGCACCCTGTGTGCGGCGGCAGCGGCGCTCAAGAGGAATGGGGCGCGCAAGGTGGTGGCTTACTGCACGCATCCGGTGCTGTCGGGCGCAGCAATCTCCAACCTGGAGAATTCGGTGCTCGACGAGTTGGTGGTCACCGACACGATTCCGTTGCGTGAGGATGCACGCAACTGCACGCGCATTCGCCAGCTCTCGGTTGCCGAGTTGCTCGCGGAAACGATCCGGCGCATCGCCTTCGGCGAGTCGGTGAGTTCGTTGTACGTGGATTGACGGAGCCGGGTTTTTCCGGCTCTCAACCGCTCTCCTGGTCGCGGGGGAGCATCATCGCCGCCGCGAGGCGGTTTTACTGCAAGAAGGCAATTTGAAATGGCCAAGACTCATGAAATCAAGGTTGAACGGCGCAACGACGAGGGCAAGGGTGCGAGCCGCCGCCTGCGTCGCGCTGGTTTCGTTCCCGCCATCGTTTACGGTGGTGAACTGGCTCCGGTCAGCATCCAGATCGAGCACAAGTCGGTCTGGCACGCGAGCCAGAACGAGTGGTTCTATTCGTCGATCCTCGACCTGAGCCTGGGCGGCGACGTGCAGAAGGTGTTGCTGCGTGACATGCAGCGCCATCCATACAAGCAGATCGTGATGCATCTGGATTTCCAGCGCGTCAACGAGAATGAAGCGCTGCGCCTGCGCGTGCCGTTGCACTTCCTCAATCAGGAAGTCTCGCCAGCGGGCAAGACCTCGGGCGTGGTGATCATGCGTGAGCTGACCGACATCGAAATCTCCTGCCTGCCCAAGGACCTGCCGGAGTACATCGAAGTCGACCTGTCTGCACTCAAGGTCGGTGACATCGTGCACACGTCCGATCTCAAGCTGCCCAAGGGCGTGGAAATCCCCGACCTGCGCTTTGGCAAGGAACATGACCACGCCGTGGTCGTGGCCAAGGAAATGCGTGAGGAAGTCGAGGCGGCGCCAGCTGCCGAAGGTGATGCGGCAGCGGCGGCTCCGGCCGCGGCGGCGGCTCCGGCGAAAAAGGACGAGAAGAAGTAATTCCTGCCGGCATCGGCGCATGCCGTTTGCCGGCGATGTCCGGACGCGCGGAACCACCGGTTCCGCGCCGTTTTCGCCGCCGCATCCGGCATGTGATCCGACCGGTTGGTTTTCTCGCACGTCATGGCGCCCCTTCGCCTCATCGTCGGCCTTGGCAATCCCGGCGTCGACCACTTGCGCACGCGCCACAACGCGGGCTTCTGGTTTGTCGATGCCCTGGCGCGACGCGAAAGCCTGGGTTTCGGCATCGAAGCCAAGCTGCGCGCCCAGACCGCCAGGCTCGTGCTCGATGGCGAGCCGGTGTGGCTGCTCAAGCCCAATACATTCATGAATGCGAGCGGCATCGCGGTGGGCGCCGCGCTGCGTTACTGGAAGATCGAGCCCGAGGAGATGCTCGTCGTCCACGATGATCTCGATCTGCCGCCGGGCGTCGCCCGTCTCAAATTCGACGGCGGACATGGTGGCCAGAACGGCCTGCGCGACCTGTTTGCGCATATCGGCCACGGCAAGTTTCACCGGCTGCGCATTGGCATCGGACATCCCGGGCACAAGGATCGCGTGACCAGTTGGGTACTAGGCAGGCCGTCGGCGATGGACGAGGAAGCGATCCTGAACGCGATCGGCGCTGCTCTCGAAGTGTTGCCGCTGGCGGTGCGGGGCCAATTCGATGCGGCAATGAAACAGTTGCACACCAGCGGGTAGTCTGAATTCGGATTGCGGCGATGGTCATGGCATTGCCTGCCATTTGATCTGCCCCATTCCCGATCCACGATTCCCGTTTCCCGACTTCACCTTTTCCGGAATTCAAGCATGGGCATCAGATGCGGCATCGTCGGTCTGCCGAACGTCGGCAAGTCGACTCTTTTCAACGCGCTGACCAACGCCGGCATTGCCGCGGCGAATTTTCCTTTCTGCACGATTGAGCCGAACGTGGGCGTGGTGCCGGTGCCCGACCCGCGCCTGGCGGCGCTGGCGGGGATCGCCAAGCCGCTCAAGATCATTCCCACCTCGATCGAGTTCGTCGACATCGCCGGGCTGGTCGCCGGCGCCTCCAAGGGTGAAGGCCTGGGCAACAAGTTTCTCGCCCACATCCGCGAGGTCGATGCGATTGCCCATGTGGTGCGTTGTTTCGAACACGACGACATCGTTCACGTGGCCGGCAAGGTCGATCCGATCGCCGACATCGAGACCATCGATACCGAGCTCGCGCTGGCCGATCTGGAGTCGGTCGACAAGGCGCTGGCGCGCGTCGAGCGTGCCGCCAAGGCCAATGACAAGGAAGCAATGGCGAAAAGGCCGGTGTTGCAGAAGCTGGCTGCCGGGCTCAATGAAGGTCGTGTCGCACGCAGCTTGGGTCTGGACGAGGAGGAGAAGGCGCAGGTGCGCGACCTGTTTCTGCTCACGCTCAAGCCGCTGATGTACATCGCCAACGTGCGCGAGGAAGGGTTCGAAAACAACCCGCATCTGGATCGCGTGCGTGAGCGTGCCGCGCAGGAAGGCGCTGAAGTCGTACCCGTCTGTGCTGCGATCGAAGAGGAGATGGCCCAGCTCGAAGAGGCCGATCGTGACGAATTCCTCAAGGATCTGGGGCTGGACGAGCCGGGGTTGAATCGAGTCATCCGCGCCGGCTACAAGCTGCTCGGTCTGCAGACCTACTTCACTGCGGGTGAGAAGGAAGTGCGCGCCTGGCAGGTACGCAAGGGGGCCACCGCGCCACAGGCTGCAGGCGTGATCCACACTGATTTCGAACGCGGCTTCATTCGCGCCGAAACCATCGCCTACGATGACTACATCAAGTACAAGGGCGAAGCTGGCGCGCGCGATGCCGGCCGCTTGCGGCTGGAAGGCAAGGAGTACATCGTGCAGGAAGGCGATGTGCTGCATTTCCGCTTCAACGTCTGATCGCCTGCAATCTGGAGGCTGACATGCCGGGACAACAACGCGAACTCGAGTTCCGATTCCTGGCCGAGCCGACCGATGTCAACTTCGGCGGCAAGGTTCACGGCGGCATGGTGATGAAATGGATTGATCAGGCCGGCTATGCAGCCGCGGTCGGCTGGAGTGGCAGGTACTGCGTGACGGTGGCGGTGGGCGGCATCCAGTTCGTCGAGCCGATCCTGATCGGCGATCTCGTGACCGTGCGCTGCAAACTCATCCATACCGGGCGATCGAGCATGCAGTTTGCGGTGGATGTGATCGCGCGGGATCTCAAGACCACGCATTCACGTCGGGCAACCAGTTGCATCGTGATGTTCGTGGCTCTGGATGCGCCCGATGGCAAGCCGACCCCGGTCCCTGCATGGACTCCGGTGAGCGACGAGGATCGCCGTCTGGCCGATTTTGCCGGACGCCTGCAGGAGCTGTCGCAGGCGATGGAATCCGAGGTCAGCCGATTCCGCGCCGATCCGGCATCTCCGACCTGAGCGATTCGAATGGCTGGAGATGACCTTCGAGGCCTGTTGAGCCTTGACACTGCCGTCGCCCAGACAGGACAATGCGCGGCTCGCCTCGGGGCACTCTCGAGGCATGCACCTTCGGTGGTTCGATAAATTTGTCTTGAACGAATTTGAACGCGACGCGAAAGCGGCGCGGCCCCGCAAGGGGCGCAGGGCAGGAAGCCCGGAGTCATCCACCTCCCTGCGGCGCGAAGCGCTGCCGAGGGTTGGCCGGAAACTCGGGTGCTGCAAAGACAATTGAAAAGTTTCCGGAGGGATACCCAAGCGGCCAACGGGGGCAGACTGTAAATCTGCTGGCTTACGCCTTCGGTGGTTCGACAAATTCGTCTGGAACGAATTTGAACGCGACGCGAAAGCGGCGCGGCCCCGCAAGGGGCGCAGGGCAGGAAGCCCGGAGTCATCCACCTCCCTGCGGCGCGCAGCGCTGCCGAGGGTTGGCCGGAAGCTCGGGTGCTGCAAAGACAATTGAAAAGTTTCCGGAGGGATACCCAAGCGGCCAACGGGGGCAGACTGTAAATCTGCTGGCTTACGCCTTCGGTGGTTCGACAAATTCGTCCGGAACGAATTTGAACGCGACGCGAAAGCGGCGCGGCCTCGCAAGGGGCGCAGGGCAGGAAGCCCGGAGTCATCCACCTCCCGGTGGCGCGCAGCGACATCAGGGAGATGGGCAGGACGGGCGACAACGGCAGGAACGAAAGAGATTTCCGGAGGGATACCCAAGCGGCCAACGGGGGCAGACTGTAAATCTGCTGGCTTACGCCTTCGGTGGTTCGAATCCACCTCCCTCCACCAGTTTCAGAATGTGCAAGGCATCGAAAGAGGTGGATTCGACCCACCCAACACCGATGCCGGCACTGGAAGCTTCAAACCGCAATGCAGCGCGGGAGTAGTTCAATGGTAGAACTGTAGCCTTCCAAGCTACTAGCGCGGGTTCGATTCCCGTCTCCCGCTCCATTGAGTGGCTCCAGTTCAAGGGTCCAGCCCGGATGCTGGTGCCTTGCCGCCACGGAAGGCAGTTCAAGTTCACGCTCACGTAGCTCAGTCGGTAGAGCACCTCCTTGGTAAGGAGGAGGTCACTGGTTCGATTCCAGTCGTGAGCACCAGATTCGTGCGCCCCTTGACGGGCGTGTGGTGCAAGCGGCGACCTTTTGCGGTCGCAATTTCCAAGAGAGTCTCATCAGAGGTTGATGCCATGTCGAAGGAAAAATTCGAGCGCAAGAAGCCGCACGTGAACGTGGGCACGATCGGTC
>NZ_JAHCAP010000017.1 GCF_019634815.1 Dokdonella sp.
CATACGGACGTGAGTCGGTTCTCGCGTCGGCGCAGCGGAGGCTACCGAGGCCAACTTTCGGCGCAAGCCGAAATTCCCGAGCGCAGGGATACGGGACGAGCAGGCACGGACGCCAGTCGGTTCTCGCGCAAGCGAACACGGTCAGGACAACGCAAGACTTCGGCGCGAGCCGAAGCGCCCGAGCGCGCGGATGCGGGACGAACCGGCACGGACGCCCGTCGGTTCTCGCGAAAGCGAACACGACCAGGACGGCGCAAAACCTCGGCACCAGCCGAAATTCCCAACCGCAGGAATGCGCAACGAGCGCATTCGGACGTGAGTGGGTTGTCGCGACTGCGATCAAGATTGCGCCAGAGCAAAATCCCGATGCGCGCGGCAAAACGCGTCAGGCTCTACCGCCGAACTCACCCGTGGTCGTGCTCACGTAGACCTTTTCACCGGTACTGATGTACTCGGGAACGAGGATTTCGATGCCGGTCGACAGGCGCGCTGGCTTGGGACGCTTGGTCGCCGTCGCGCCCTTGAGTTCGGGTGCGGTGTCGACGACTTCGAGCACGACGTTCTGCGGCAGTTGCAGTGCGACGGGCACGCCGTCGATGAGCTGCACGTAGCAGTCCTCGATGCCGTCGACGAGATAGCCCGCGGCATCGCCGATCGCGGCGGCATCGAGCGTGTACTGGGTGTAGTCCTCGCTGTCCATGAACACGAAGGCTTCGCCGTCCTTGTAGGAAAAGCCGACTGCACGGCGCGTGAGTTCGGTTTCCTTGAGGTCGTCGTCGGCGCGCAGCGACAGGTCGAGTTTCTGTGCGCCTGGCACGCTGTACATGGTGAAACGGAAGGTGACGTTACCGCCGCGCCCTTGCGGCGAGCTGCGCTCGATGCCGCGGATTTGCCAGACCTTGCCGTCATGCTCGACGACGTTGCCCTTCTTGATTTCGGAGGCTTTCATGGGTGGGGTGATTCGTGCTGGGTGATGTGGTGCGCGCTGCGTGATTGCGGCGCGCGCGGGTGAATGTGCTTACTTCGGCGCCAGTCGCACCGCGCCATCGAGACGGATCGTGGTGCCGTTGAGATAGCGGTGGCCGATGATGTAGGCGACCAGGTCGGCAAATTCGGAAGCCTGCCCCAGGCGCGAAGGAAACGGAATCGAGGCCGACAGGGATTTCTGCACTTCGTCGGGCATGCCGTCGACCATCGGCGTCCAGAAGATGCCGGGTGCGATCGTCATCACGCGGATGCCGAAGCGCGCGAGCTCGCGCGCCATCGGCAGGGTCATGCCGACCACGCCGCCCTTGGAGGCGGAGTAGGCAGCCTGGCCGATCTGTCCTTCAAAGGCGGCGACCGATGCGGTGTTGACGATCACGCCGCGCTCGCCGTCCGGGCCGGCAGGGTTTTCCTGCATGACTGCCGCCGCGGCCTTGGCAACATTGAAACTGCCGACCAGATTGACCATGACCGTGTTCGAGAAATTCGAGAGCGGCATCGGCCCGTTCTTGCCGAGCACGCGGCCGGCACCGAGGATGCCTGCGCAGTTGATCGCGACGTTGAGTCCGCCGAGGAAGCCGCGCGCGGCGCTGATGTTGGCGGCGACGCCGTCCTCGTCGCTGACATCGGTGCGGAAGTAACGCACGTTTCCGTTGCCCAGTGCGGCAACCGCGGCCGCGCCCTTGTCATCGTTGAGGTCGAGCAGGGCAAGCTTGGCGCCATGCGCGACCAGATGCTGTGCGACCGCGTAGCCGAGCCCGGAAACCCCGCCGGTGATGACGGCTTTGACCTGATCGAGTTGCATGGGTGCACCTGCGGCTGGAAAAACGCCGATTCTAGCAGGCTGCGCGGAAGTATCCCGGCCGCGTCACGGCAGGGCGGCGTGCGCGAATCGGCTACAGCGTCTGGCGGAAATCCAGGTCATAGCGCGTGCCGCCGGGCAGTGCGTGCAGGCGCAGGTTGGTGATGCGGATCGGTGCGCCCGGTGCGACATCGGCGACATTCGAATCGGTCATCTCGCTCGGATCGAGCAGGGTCACGCCGCCTTGACCGACCACTTCGAGCACGTTGTCGGGGCCGATGATCGCCGAGGTGTCGGCATCGATGCCCAGACCGAGCGCGAAGGGATTGAGCGCGAGCGCGGCAAGCAGGCGACCGAGCCGATCACTCGCATGACCGCCCTGATCGATGATCACGCGATTGGTGAGCCCGAGGCCCGGCGCCAGTTGAACGCCGCCGTGGCGAGGCGTGGCGCCGGTTTCACCACGTGCGAGCATGTGTTCGCACAGCAGGGCAGCGGCTGCGCCGCAGCCGGCCACGGCCATGCCTTCGGCATTGCGCCGGCGCAACGAGCGTGCCAGCGGTGTGCCACCGATCAGGGTCGACAGGCGCAGCGGCTGGTCGGTTTGCAGCAGGGCGAGCTGGGCACCTTCGAGTGCGTCGAGCAGACTGCGTTGCTCGCAGTCGGCGCGTGCGCGCAGGGCCGCGCGCCAGACGTCGGCGGCACCGGCCGAACGCATTTGCATGCTCAGATCGAGATCGTCGTTCTCACCTTCGTCTCGCCGGGCGATCAGCACCACGCGTGGCTGCGGGCCGAGCAGTCCGAACACGCGGGCAAAGCTGCCGAGGCCGCTGTCGGACGGTGTCGCCTCGCCACTGGCGATGATCAGGCCGCGGGTGCGATCGGGTCCGAGTCTGGCCGGCATGGCAGCAGGTTCCGCAAAAGCCCGAGTATAGCCAGCGCCACGCGCCGCGGTGACCTCAGGCGCTGCGCGCGCGGGCCACGCGGCTGGAGGTCGCTCGCCCCAGCGCACCGCTCAGCCACAGGCCGGTTTCGATCAGCCGGGGCAGGTCGATGCCAGTGGCAATGCCCATGCCTTCGAGCATGTAGACGACGTCTTCGCTGGCGACATTGCCGGTGGCACCCTTGGCATACGGGCAGCCGCCGGTGCCGCCGACCGAGCTGTCGACCACACCGACGCCTTCCTCGAGACAGGCGAGGATGTTGGCCAGTGCCTGGCCGTAGGTGTCGTGGAAATGCACTGCCAGGGCGCTCATCGGTACCTCGCCCGCTACCGCGCGCAGCATCACGCGTGCCTTGCCCGGCGTGCCCACGCCGATGGTGTCGCCGAGCGAGATTTCATGGCAGCCGAGTTCGTGCAGGCGGCGCGCCACGCGCACCACCTCGCTCACCGGCACCTCGCCCTGGTACGGGCAACCGAGTACGGTCGAGACGTAGCCGCGCACGCGCACGCCATCGGCGCGCGCCTGCTCGAGTACCGGCAGGAAGCGTTCGATCGACTCATCGATCGAAGCATTGATGTTCTTGCGATTGAAGGCTTCCGAAGCGGCGGTGAAGATCGCGATGTCGCACACGCCGACCGCGCGCGCCCGTTCATAGCCCTGCAAGTTGGGTACCAACACCGGATAGGTCACGCCGTCGCGGCGCGTGATTCCTGCAAACACCTCGGCGGCATCGGCCAGTTGCGGCACCCATTTCGGGCTGACGAAGCTGGTTGCCTCGATCGTGCGCAGCCCGCTTGCGGAAAGGCGATCGATCAATTCGATCTTGGTTGCCGCGGGGATGATCGTCTTCTCGTTCTGCAGGCCGTCGCGCGCGCCGACCTCGACGATGCGCACGCTCGTGGGCAGGCTCATCGCCGCGACTCCGTTGCGGCCGTCTTGCGCAGCGAGCGCTCGAAATCCTGCAGGCTCTGGCTGCTGCGTTTGAAGAAGTAGGCCGGCTTGTCCTCGAACAGATCGTGACGCCGCACCGCATCGAGCATCTGCTGACGACCGCCACGGATGTAGACATGCAGGCTGTTGCGACCCTTGGCCACCGTGCCGTCGAGCTTGCCATCGATCACCAGTCGCGCGGCCTTGTTGCTGTCGACGTTGCGCAGTTCCAGGCGATCGCCGCGAATGCGGTACTTGGCGAAGAAATACGATTTCTGCGGAACCGGGTCGATGTCATAGGGCGGCGCGATGTCGCCGAGCGCACGCAGGGCGACATCGGTGACCACGACGTAGTCGTTGCCGCCCGCGTGCACGAAATTAACCGGAATCCTGGTGTGCTTGAGCGGGCCGCCCGCTTCGGGTTGCTCGAACAGCGTGAGGGCGCAGGCTTCGTCGACATGCATGCCGGTTTCATGGCGCTCGCCATCGGCCCGGCGCCCGTCGTCGTCGGCGGAAAACCACAGGCCCTTCCAGGCGGTATCGCAGGTCTCTATGTTGTCGCCCAAAGGCGATTCGAAGCGTGTCTCCACGCAGCCGCCGAGCAGCACGCAGGCAAGCAAGGCAATCCAGGCGAGCTTGGGCATGGGTGATTCCCTGAGCGGAAACGAGGAATGCCGATTCTACCTGTATGGGGACGCGACTCGCTTCAGGCCTCCAGCCGTACCAGCACCGCATCGGCATCGACGAAATCACCGGCTGTGGCCTGCATCTCGGCAATCTTGCCCGCGCGCGGCGCCTTGAGACTGAGTTCCATCTTCATCGCCTCCATCACCAGCAATTCATCGCCCTCGGTCACTTCATCGCCCGCCGCGGCCTTGACCAGCACGATGCGCCCCGGCATCGGCGCGAGAACGCGATCGCCGCTGCCGCTGGCGGCCGGCGTCCAGGCAAACGCGGGCGCGTGCGCAAACGCGTGGCGGCGGGTGCCATCGTGGACGATCAGGCCGTGATGATCGAAGGCGACCTGCCAGCGCCGCACGAGTCCATCGATCTGCGCGCTGAGGCAGCCGTCAGCCAGGCGGGCGTTCTCGACGCGCGCCGCCAGCCCGGCGGTTTCGAGTCGATAGTTGCCGTTTGCTCCGAAGGCGGCGATCTCGACGCGCTCACCGCGCTCGAGCAGTGCCACGATGCGCTTGCCGCTGTGACCCACGCGCCAGGCATCGGCGCGCGCCCAGGGTGAGTGCGGGTCGGCCGTGGCGGCGGCCTCGCGCGGCGCCTGCGCTTCCTGCTGCAACAGCCAGGCACTGGCCGCGGCAAAACGCGCGGCAGGGTCACTGGCGCCGGCGCCGACGAATTCGTCGAGGCTGCGGTCGAGATAGCCGGTGTCGATGCGGCCCTCGACGATCGCCGGATGGCGCACCAGACGTTCAAGGAAATCGATGTTGGATTTGGGGCCAATCACGGCGCAGGCCGCGAGCGCCTCGCGCATGCGCAGCAGTGCCGCCTCGCGGGTTTCGTCCCAGACGATGAGTTTGGCGATCATCGGGTCGTAGAAAATCGTGACGGTGTCGCCGTCGATCACGCCCGAATCGATGCGCACATGCGGCGAGGGCGCAGGCAGGCGCAAAGTCTCGAGCTGACCCGATCCGGGCAGGAAGCCGGCCTCGGGATCTTCGGCATACAGACGCAACTCGATCGCGTGACCGTGCTGCGGGATCGCCTTGTTGCGCACCAACGAGGCAGGCAGGGCTTCGCCCGCGGCCACGCGCAGTTGCAGTTCAACCAGATCAAGCCCAAGCGTCATTTCGGTGACTGGATGCTCGACCTGCAGGCGCGTGTTGATCTCCATGAAATGGAAATCGCCATTGGCGCCGACGATGAATTCGACCGTGCCCGCGTTGACATAATCGAGCGCGCGGGCGGCAGCGATCGCGGCATCTCCCATCTTTGCGCGCAGCTCGGGCGTCACGAAGGGCGAGGGCGTTTCTTCGAGCACTTTCTGGTAGCGACGTTGGGCCGAACACTCGCGTTCGTTGAGGTGGATGACATGACCGTGGCTGTCGCCGAACACCTGGAACTCGATGTGGCGCGGATGCTCGATGTAGCGTTCGAGCAGCACCCGATCGCGGCCGAAGGCGTTTTTCGCTTCGCGTTGACAGCTTTCGAGGCTGGCCGCGAACTCTTCCGCCTTGCGCACGATGCGCATGCCCTTGCCGCCGCCGCCGTAGGCGGCCTTGATCATCAGCGGATAGCCGATGCGCTGGGCTTCGCGCGCGAGCAATGCCGGGTCCTGATTCTCGCCGGTGTAGCCGGGCACGACCGGCACGCCACGCGCGGCCATGAGCTCCTTGGCCCCGGCCTTGGAGCCCATCCGGCGCATCGAATCGCCCGACGGCCCGATGAAGATGAGCCCGGCCGCGGCCACCGCATCGGCGAAATCGGCATTCTCGGACAGGAATCCGTAACCGGGATGGATTGCCTGCGCGCCCGCGGCCTTGGCTGCTGCGATGATCGCATCGCCGCGCAGATAGGAATCAGCGGGACGCGGACCGCCGATCGGCACCGCGCAGTCGGCCTGGCGCACGTGCTGCGCATGGGCATCGGCTTCGGAGTACACGGCAACGGTCTCGATGCCGAGCCTGCGGCAGGTGCGAATCACGCGGCAGGCGATCTCGCCGCGATTGGCAATGAGAATGCGTTTGAACATGCGGGATTCCGGCTGCTCGATGCCGGTGATGATAGGCGATCGCGGGCGCGGCGTGAGATTCCTGTCCTCGCTGCGCTACTGCGCTAGCATGCGCGGTGATGACCCTGCCCGCCGTTGAAGCCAATCGTGCCGTAGTGAAGCCGGAACTTGCGCGGCAGCTTGCCGAACTCCAGGGGCAGCCATCATCGGTCTGGCTCGATCATGTGCGTGAGTTGGTGTTGGCAGCGGATCTCGACACTGCCGCAAACCTGCTTGCGACAGCCGTGACGAGTTTGCCGTTCGATGCGCAGATTCAGCTGGCGCAGGCGGGTGTCATGCGCCTGCGTGGTGAGGTGGCGAGTGCGGAGCAGGTACTTCGGGAGCTGCTCGTTCGCGAGCCTGCGCACTTCGCGGCGGCATTCGAACTGGCGAATCTGCTGTCCACGCGCGGCGCACGCAAGGCGGCAGGTGAAGTCCTGCGCGCAACTCTGACCCGCATGCCACAGGGCGCCGATCTGGCGATGCGGGCGGCCAAACAACTGGCGGACTGGGGCGACAAGGCCGCTGCGGTCGAGATCGCCGAGGCAGCGATCTCGGCAGGTGCCAACGAGCCGATGCTGTGGCTCTATCTTGCGGCGCTGCAGGGCCAGCTTGGCGCCTTCGAGCGCGCGCGTGCGTGTTATCTCGCGGCGATCGAGCGTGACCCGCGGATGCTCGAGTTCGGCGCGGCCTACGGTCTGGTGACGGTCGCGCGCCATGTCGACCGCGGGCATCCGGATCTCGCCCGTCTGCGTGACTGGCTGGCGCTGCCGGAGCTTGGCCAGGCCGCCCGCGCATCCTTGTTGTTCGCGCACGGCAAGGTGGCTGACGACCTCGGCGATTTCACTGCAGCGGCCGCGTACTTCCGCGAGGCCAATACCCTGATTGGTGCACGAGGTTGGTCATGCAAGGCCTGGCGCAGAGTCGTCGAAGCCAGACTTGGCGCCGCGCCTGTGCCCGCGCGATCCCCCGCGGCGGACGAGCCGACCCCGATCTTCATCGTCGGCGCGCCGCGTTCGGGTACGACGCTGGTCGCCGAACTGCTGGGGCGCTCGCCGCAGACGCGCAATCGCGGCGAACTCGACTGGTTGCCGGCGATCGCCGACGAGCTCGCGCGTGCGGCCAAGGTCGATCGCTCGCTGCTGGATGCGATGGCTGCGCGTTATCTCGACCGTTTGCGCGATGAAGATGCGCAGACGCGCTGGTTCATCGACAAGCAGCCACTCAACTTCATGCATCTGGACCTGATCGGCAGCTTGTTTCCACAGGCGATCGTCATTCATTGCCATCGCAACAGCCGCGACACGGCGCTGTCGATCTGGAGCCAGCATTTCGAATCGCACGACTATCGCTTTGCCTACGATTTCGGCGACATCGCTTGCGTGTTCAAGGGCTGTTCACGCCTGCTGGCCAAGGCCAGGCGCCACTCTGCAGCGCGAATCCTGGAGGTGCGCTATGAGGCGCTCGCGCGCGAGCCGCAGCGCACGGTCGACGCACTTGCCGCTGCAATCGGGCTCGACGCCTTTGAATGCAGCGCACCGCAGGACGCGATTGCGGCGATCGGCACGGCGAGCCTGTGGCAGGCGCGCCAGCCGGTCTATACGCGTTCAATCGGGCGTTGGCATGCCTATGCGGCTGCGGTGCCCGAGCTGCTGGCGTTCGCCGACGATTGACTGGCGCCCGCTTGCGGCGGCGAGCGCATTCAGCCGCGCGTGCCGGTGGAGGGTTCCAGCCAATCCGCCGGACGCTTGTCGAGGAAGGCGCCGATGCCCTGTTGACCCTCGGCCGAGACGCGCAGACGCGCGATCAAGGCCGCATTTTCGGCGTCGATGCGTTTGGCTGCCTCGGACTCCATGCCGGCCATGCGCATGGCGAGTTGTTTGGCTTCGCGCTGCGCAAGCGGGCCGCCCTTGAGCAGGAAATGCAGGCAGCGGTCGATGCTGTCTTCGAGCTGTGCCGAAGGTACGGCTTCGTGCAGCAAGCCGATGCGTGTCGCGGTCGCTGCGTCGAACACCTCACCACTGATGAACAGGCGACGTGCCTGACGCAGGCCGATCGCGGCGACCACATAAGGCGAGATCACTGCGGGGACGAGACCGAGCTTGACTTCCGAGAGCGAGAATTTGGCGGTGTCGATGCCGATTGCGATATCACAGCAGGCGACCAGGCCGACGCCCCCGCCGTAGGCCGAACCGTTGACGCGTGCGAGCGTCGGCTTGCGCAGGAAGTTGAGCGTGCGCATGAGTTCGGCCAGCCGCAGTGAATCAGCGCGATTGTCGGATTCGCTGGCCGCGGCCATGCCACGCATCCAGTTGAGGTCGGCGCCGGCCGAGAACGAACTGCCCGCGCCCGTGAGCACCACCGCACGTACCGCGGGATCGTTTTCGCAGTCCTTGAGCGCGGCGGTCAGGGCGGCGATCAAGCCGTCGTCGAAGGCGTTGTGAACCTGCGCGCGATCCAGCGTCACGGTGGCAATGCCGGACTGGGTGCGGACTTGGATCGAATCGGTCATGGCGGGGCGCTTCAGGTGAGAATCACCGTACATGATAGCGGTTCGTGACAGCCTGCCCGGCGCACGAACGGACACAGTCAGGGCAATCCCGGCGAATGCGGAATCCGCTACAATGCGAACAATTCTTGTTTGCGCTCAACTCCGATGCGACTCTCCGAACTCGGCAAAGGTCATGACGCGGTCGTCGCGCGCGTGGAAGCCGCACATCCCGACGATGCGGTCGCGCGGCGCCTGAACGAACTGGGCTTCGTCGCCGGCGAGCCGGTGCGGGTGGTGGCGATCGGGCCGATCGGGCGTGATCCGATGCTCGTGCAGATCGGTTTCACGCGCTTTGCGCTGCGCCGCCCCGAAGCCGCACGCGTGGTGCTCGTCGAGGGCACTCCGGCATGAACGCCGCGGCGCCTGCGCTGCACATCGCTCTGGTCGGCAATCCCAATTGCGGCAAGACCGCGCTGTTCAATCGATTGACTGGCGGCCGCGCCAAGGTCGCCAACTATGCCGGCGTGACGGTCGAGCGCAAGGAAGGCCGGCTGCTCACGCCCGCGGGACGCGCCGCGCGCGTGCTGGATCTGCCCGGCGCCTACAGCCTTGATGCGACCAGCCCCGACGAGATGATCACGCGCGATATCTGCGCAGGTCGTCACGCCGACGAGGCCGCGCCCGACTTGATCGTGTGCGTGCTCGATGCAACCAATTTGCGTCTGCACCTGCGCTTCGTGCTTGAGCTCAAGCGGCTGGGTCGGCCGATGGTGGTCGCGCTCAACATGATGGATGTCGCGCGCAAGCGCGGCATCGACATCGATGTCGATGCCCTGCAGGCGGCACTCGACCTTCCGATCGTCACTACCGTGGCGGTCAAGCAGGGCGGCGCGGCGGACTTGCTCGCGCAGCTCGATGTCCAGGTGGCGCAGCCGTCCGCGGCCCCCGATCCAACGGTCGATCTGCATGCGCAGGTACGCAGCCTGCTCGCGGCAGCGGTGAAAATGCCGCGTGCCACGTCGATCATCGACGACGGCATCGATGCGGTGGTGCTGCATCGGGTCGGCGGATTGGCAATCCTCGCCGCCGTGATGTTCCTGATCTTCCAGGCCGTGTTCAGCTGGGCGGCGCCGCTGCAGGATGCGGTCGCGGCCACGGTGGCGATCTGTGGCGATTGGGTCGGCGGCCTGCTCACGTCGATGCCGCTGCTGCAAAGCCTCGTTACCCACGGTATTTTCGCGGGATTGGGCACGGTGCTGGAGTTCCTGCCGCAGATCCTCGTGCTGTTCCTGTTCATCCTCCTGCTCGAGGAATCAGGCTACCTGCCGCGTGCTGCGTTCCTGCTCGATACCTTGATGTTTCGCGTCGGCCTGACCGGACGCGCCTTCATTCCGCTGCTGTCGAGTTTCGCCTGCGCGATTCCCGGGATCATGGCGACGCGCAGCATCGCTGATCCGCGCGATCGCCTGACCACGATTCTGGTCGCGCCGCTGATGACCTGTTCGGCGCGACTGCCGGTGTATACCTTGCTGATTGCCGCCTTCATTCCACGCCACGACGTGCTGGGCGTGTTCAATCTGCAAGGCGTCGTGTTGTTCGTGCTGTATTTCGCCGGCATTGCCAGCGCGCTGGTGGTGGCGTGGGTGATCAAGCGCCTGCGGCGCGATCGCAGTGAGCACACCTTGCTGATGGAACTGCCGTCTTACCGCGTGCCCGATCCGCGCAGCATCCTGCTCGGCCTGTGGGAGCGCGCGCTGATCTTCCTGCATCGCGTCGGCGGCATCCTGCTGTCGTTGACGGTGTTGCTGTGGTTCCTGTCGAGCTTTCCGGCCCCACCGCCCGATGCCAGCCTGCCGCCGATCGACTACAGCCTCGCCGGCCAGATCGGCCGCTGGATGGACCCCGTGTTCGCGCCGATCGGCTTCAACTGGCAGATCTGCGTCGCCCTGATTCCCGGATTGGCGGCACGCGAAGTCGCGGTGTCGTCGCTGGCGACCGTGTATGCATTGTCGGCGACCAGCGAAGAGGCTGCCGCGGCCGCGCTCGGCACCGCGATCGCCGCGCAGTGGTCGCTGGCCACCGCGTTGTCGCTGCTGGCGTGGTATGTGTTCGCGCCGCAGTGCATGTCCACGCTCGCGGTGATCCGTCGTGAAACCAATTCCTGGCGCAATGTGTGGATCGCGGCCGGCTATCTGTTCGCGCTCGCCTACCTCGCCTCGCTGCTCGTTTATCAGCTCACGGTGGCACTGACATGAGCGTCGCCGGCGTGGTGCAGGCGACGATCATCGGCGCGCTGCTGGCCTGGAGTGTTTGCAAGATCGCCGGCAAGCTTGCGCCGCAGACCATGCGTCGCCTGCAGGCACGCCTTGCCGATCTGCTTGCGGGAGCATGGGCGCCGATGTGGCTGCGAACGCGCGCCGTGCACTGGCAACCGCGCAGCACGCAAGGCGGCAGTTGTGCCAGCAGTTGTTCGAGCTGTGGCGGCTGCGAGATGGCGACGCGCGTCGATCCACTTGCCCCGCAAGTCTTGCAGTTCCGACCGCGGCAAACGCGCGACGCCTGAGCCGGCGCCGCACCTACATGCGGAACACGCCGAAGCGGCCGGGCTCGATCGGCGCATTGAGCGAAGCAGAAATCGCCAGGCCGAGCACGCGGCGGGTGTCGACCGGATCGATGATGCCGTCGTCCCACAGGCGCGCCGTGGCGTAGTAGGGGTGTCCCTGATGCTCATACTGTTCGCGGATCGGCGCCTTGAAGGCTTCTTCCTCGTCCTTGCCCCAATGCTTGCCCGCGGCCTCGATGCCATCGCGCTTGACCGTGGCAAGCACGCTTGCGGCCTGCTCGCCGCCCATCACGCTGATGCGTGCATTGGGCCACATCCACAGGAAGCGTGCGCCATAGGCGCGACCGCACATCGCGTAGTTGCCTGCGCCGAAACTGCCGCCGACGACGACGGTGAATTTGGGTACGTGCGAGCAGGCGACTGCGGTGACCATCTTGGCGCCGTCCTTGGCGATGCCGGCTTGTTCGTACTTCTTGCCGACCATGAAGCCGGTGATGTTCTGCAAGAACACCAGTGGCACGTTGCGCTGATTGCACAGTTCGATGAAATGGGCGCCCTTGAGCGCGCTCTCGGCAAACAGGATGCCGTTGTTGGCGACGATGCCGACCGGGTAGCCCTCGATGTGGGCGAAGCCGGTGATCAGGGTCTTGCCGTAGCGTGCCTTGAATTCCTGCAGTTCGGAGCCGTCGACGATGCGCGCAATCACTTCGCGGATGTCGAAGGGCTTGCGTGTGTCGGCAGGCACGCAGCCATAGAGTTCGCTCGCTGCATGCAACGGTTCGCGCGGCTCGCCCAGGGCGAGAGTGATCTGCTTGCGACGGTTCAGGTTGGCGACGATTTCGCGCGCCATTTCCAGTGCATGCGTATCGTTTTCGGCGAAGTGGTCGGCCACACCGGAGATCGCGGTATGCACGTCGGCACCGCCCAGTGTTTCGGCATCGACGATTTCACCGGTGGCGGCCTTGACCAGCGGTGGACCGCCGAGAAAGATCGTGCCTTGTTCCTTGACGATGATCGTCTCGTCACTCATTGCCGGCACATAGGCGCCACCCGCGGTGCAGGATCCCATCACCACCGCGATTTGGGGGATGCCCAATGCGCTCATGCGCGCTTGGTTGTAGAAGATGCGGCCGAAGTGCTCCTTGTCGGGGAACACCTCGTCCTGCAGGGGCAGGAAGGCGCCTCCCGAGTCGACCAGATAGATGCAGGGCAGGCGGTTCTCGAGCGCGATTTCCTGCGCGCGCAGATGTTTCTTCACCGTCATCGGGAAATAGGTGCCGCCCTTGACCGTGGCGTCGTTGGCAATCACCAGCACTTCACCACCTTGCACGCGACCGATGCCGGCGATCAGGCCCGCGCAGGGCGCGGCACCGTCGTACATGCCGTGAGCGGCCAGCGGTGAAAGTTCGAGAAAGGGCGACCCCGGGTCGAGCAAGGCGCGGATGCGCTCGCGCGGCAGCAGCTTGCCACGCTCGGTGTGCTTGCCGCGCGCCTTCTCGCCTCCGCCCTGCGCGGCCTTGGTTAGTTCCACGCGCCAGGCTTCGGTGGCCGTTCTGAGTTGGGTCGCATTGGCCTGGAACTCGGGAGAACGCAGGTCGAGCGTGGATTGGATGACGGGCATGGGACGCGATCACGCAGGCGGAAAGACCCCGATGGTAGGCGATGGCGCCGTTGACGTCATCGCAAGGGTCGAAAAAGACATCGGCCGCGAATGCGGCCGATGCGGGTGCAAGGATGACGCGCGCTTCAGTGCTTTTCGCTGTGCGCCGCTTCGGTCGCGGCATCCTTGGCGTTCTTGGCGGTTTCGGCGACATCCTTGCCAACTTCCTTGGCGCCTTCCTTGATCTCGTGGCCGGCGGCCTTGGCAGCATCGACTGCGGCAGCTGCGCCTTCCTTGACGGCCGTGCCGGCTTCGTGGGCGGCATCCTTGGCAGCGTCGACGGCATTGCCGGCGGCTTCCTTGGCCTTGTCGGCGGCGTTCTGGGTCGCTTCGGTGGCGGCCGCATGGGCATCGGAGACTGCTTGCTTGGTGGCATCGGCAGCGTCGTTGACGGCAGTCTGCGCGGCAGTGACAGCGGCGGCGGCATCGGCCTTGGCCTTCTCTGCGGCAGCTTGCGCATCGGCCTTGGCCTTTTCAACGGCGGCGGCGGCTTCCTGGGCCTTCTGTTGCGTGTCGTCGCTGCAAGCGGACAGCGCGATGGCGAGCGCAGCAGCAATGGCGAGCGGCTTGAGGTGCTTCATGTGCGTGGGTTCCTCGTTGGATGACCGCGCCGGGATGGCACGGCCTTGAATCAGCAAGCAGGAGCGAAAACGGTTCAGGTCAATTCGATTGCGATCGCGGTGGCCTCGCCGCCGCCGATGCACAGCGAGGCGACACCGCGCTTGCCACCGCGCTGGATCAGCGCATGCAGCAAGGTGACCACGAGACGTGCGCCGGATGCGCCAATGGGATGGCCAAGTGCGCAAGCGCCGCCATTGACGTTGAGCTTGTCGTGCGGGACACCCAGTTCCTTCACGGGCGCCATCGCCACCACCGCAAAGGCCTCGTTGATTTCGAACAGATCGACGTCGCCGACTTTCCAGCCGGCCTTGTCGAGCACCGCCTTGATCGCGCCGATCGGCGCGGTGGTGAACCATTCCGGGTCGTGCGCGTTGGTGGCGTGGGCAACGATGCGCGCCAGTGGCTTGATGCCGCGCTTGCCCGCTTCTTCGGCGCTCATCAACACGGCGGCCGCGGCACCGTCGGAAATGCTCGACGAACTGGCCGCGGTCACGGTGCCGTCCTTGGAGAAGGCCGGCTTGAGCGTGGGGATCTTGGCGGGATCGGATTTGCCGGGCTGCTCGTCGGTCGTGTATTCGACCTCGCCCTTGCGGGTGGACACTTTCACCGCAACGATTTCGCTGGCGAACGCGCCGGATGCGATCGCAGCTTGCGCGCGCTTGACCGATTCGGCCGCGAATGCATCCTGCTGCTCCCGCGTGAAATCAAGCTTGCGGGCGGTGGCGTCCGCGAATACACCCATCGACTGGCCATCGTAGGGATTGGTCAGACCATCCCAGGCCATGTGATCGACCAGCTTGCCCTCGCCGTAGCGAATGCCGGTGCGCGCCGCGACCATGTGCGGGGCGTTGGTCATCGACTCCATGCCGCCGGCGACAACCACGCTGGCCGAACCGGCCTTGATCAGGTCGTGGCCGAGCATGATCGCCTTCATTCCCGAGCCGCAGACCTTGTTGATCGTGGTGCAGCCGGCGCTCTTGGGCAGGCCGGCCGCGAGCGCCGCCTGGCGCGCAGGAGCCTGCCCGAGATTGGCCGGCAGCACGCAACCCATGATCACCTCGTTGACATCACCTGCGGCAACGCCGCCGTGTTCGAGCGCGGCCTTGATCGCGGTCGCGCCAAGCGTGGGGGTGGGCACGCCGGTGAACTGGCCGAGCATGGAGCCGATGGCGGTACGTTTGGCACCGACGATGACGATATCGGTCATGGAATCCTCCGGTAGGAACAGGTGGGCAGGCGCGACTGCGCAGGTGGAACGCCGATTATGCGCGCACTGTTGCAACGCGACAAACCGGGGTGGCTTGTTGCCTGCCGGGCAAGGGACTAGCCTCGACGCATGGGGGGCAGGGGCTGGCATTGGCGTGGTTCGAAGACGTGGCGGGTCGTGCTTGCGGCCGGCTTGTGCCTGATTGCGGCCAGCGCGGTCGCGGACCAGATTCCGGGCATCGAGCGCATCCGCTTCCGCACCTACACGACGGTCAATGGCCTGCCACAGCCGACGATACGGGCAATTGCCCAGGACATCACGGGATTCCTCTGGGTCGGTACCCAGGACGGTCTCGCCCGTTTCGACGGCTATACCTTCAAGGTCTATCGCCACGACCGCAACGACCCGTGGTCGCTGTCAGCCAACCATGTCACGGCACTGGCGGCCGACGAGGATGGCAGCCTGTGGATCGGCACCCAGGCCGGCTTCAATCATTACGATCCCGATCTGGACCGCTTCACTGCGCGCTACGCCGATCCGACGCACACCGACGCACTCGCATCGAACAATGTGACTGCGCTGGCGCTGGATAGCCAGCGGCGCTTGTGGGTGGCGAGCACGGGGGGACGGCTGCAATGGCTGGATCGCGCCAGCGGCAGCTTGCACGACTCCGGCCTAGGCGAGCGCGCGCCCTTCCGCATGGTGCGCACGATGCGGGAACTGCAGGACAAGAGCCTGCTGCTGGGAACCCTCGATGGTGTCTGGCGCTTCGATCCGGCTGCCAGGACTTTCGTTGAATGGCGCGATGCAGCGGGTGCCTCGCTGGATGTCTATGCACTGGCCCAAGGTGACGATGGCAGCGTGTGGATAGGCACGGCAGAGGCCGGGCTTTACCGGTTTTCGGCAACAGGCAGCATGCTGGCGCATTACGAGCGCAATGGTGGCAACGCAGATGCCGATGAAGGTTTGCACGACAACGCCGTGCGCGCCTTGTTGTTCGACCGCGAAGGCGGTTTGTGGATTGCCGGCAATGCGCGCGGCCTGGCCCGCATGGATCCATCGAGCGGGCGCTTTGACCACTATGCCCACGATGCGGGGCGACCTCAGACGGTGGGCGCAAATCGCTTGTGGAGCCTGTATCTGGACCGCAATGGGCTGTTGATCGTCGGCTCCTGGGTCAATGGTTTCAGCGTGCATGATCCGCGCACGCGCAGCTTCACCCAGATCGATGCCGTGCCGGGCGACACACGGACCTTGCCCGCACGCCCGGTCAAGACGGTTTACGCCGATCGTGACGGGACGCTGTGGATGGGCGTGCTCGAAGGCGGCGGGCTCGTCCATCTCGATCCGGCGCGTGGCGTGCTGCAGCGTTACACGCACGATCCGAAGCGCGCGGACAGCCTGTCGCACAATTTCGTCCAGTACGTGACACGGGCCCGCAATGGTGGACTGTGGGTGGCGACCAATGGAGGAGGCATCAACTGGATGCAGCCCGGTCGCGATTCGTTCGAACACATTCGCCACGACCCCGCCAATCCCGACAGCCTGGCTTCGGACAATGTCCTGAGTCTGGTCGAAGGCCGCGACGGTACCTTGTGGGTCGGCACTGCCGACCGTGGTCTGGACGAGCGCTGCGCCGGGTGCAGCGCGTTCCGCCACCATGTCCACGATGTCGCAGACAGCGGCAGCATCGCCAGCGATTACGTCACCATCGTCCATGAAACCCGCGCGGGCGAATTGTGGACGGGAGGTCCGGCGGGCCTTGGGCACTACAACCGGGCCAGCGAGCGCTTTGTGCGTTACCAATCCAATCGCGATGATCCGCGCTCGCTGGGAGCCGATTTCACCACCACGATCTTCGACGACAGTCATGGCAACCTGTGGGTCGGCACGCAGGGAGCCGGCCTCAATCAGTTGATCATCGAGGGGTCCGGGCGTGTGCGATTCGAAACCTTCGATACGCATTCAGGCCTCGCCGCCGATGCCGCCGGCGCGATCGTCGAGGACGCAAGCGGCAACCTTTGGACAAGTACGACCGTCGGCATCAGCCGCATCGACCCGAATCGACATGTGATCAATTTCGGTCGCCAGGATGGCGCGCAGGATCTGGGTTACTGGATCAATTCCTCGGCACGCCTGCCCGACGGACGCATCATCTTCGGTGGTTTGGCCGGTGCTACGTTGTTTGATCCGACCAGGGTGATGCCGCCGCCGGTGCCAACGCCACTGGTCACGGGGCTTCTGGTGCAGAACGAGCCAGCCAAGCTGCAATGGCAAGTGGCGAATGCGCCCTTGGCAACCAGCTTGTGGCGGGGCCATGCCGCGTCGCTGGCCCACGATGGCAGCAGCGTCACCTTCGAGTTCGGCGCGCTCGATTTTTTCGCCGCCGAATCGATCCGATACGCCTACCAGCTCGAAGGGCATGACCGCCAATGGATCGAAACGCCGTCCAACCGGCGCTTGGCGACCTATACCGACCTTGCGCCCGGCCGCTACACCTTTCGCGTGCGGGCGCGGCAGAGCGACGCGGACTGGAGCGAACCGTCGCCGGCGATCGACGTGGTCGTCCACCCGGCATTCTGGGAATCGCCGCTTGCCTATCTTTTGTACACGCTGATGGCAATGGCGACGTTCGCCCTTGCGGGACATCAGGTGCGTGCCGGAATGCGGCGAAGACACGCGGTCCAGGAGTCGATCCGTCTCAGCGAAGAGCGCCTCAAGCTTGCCTTGTGGGGTAGCGGAAGCGAAATGTGGGATGTCGATTTGCGCAGCGGAATCATGCGCCGCGACAATCAGTTGCAACACTTGGCGGTGTCGCACGAAACGACCAATCAAAGTCTCGTTGGCTATCGTCCGTTCGTGCATCCCGAAGACGTCCAGCGGTTCGAGGATGCATTCGCAACCCATCTGCGCGGCCAGAGCGAGGCATTCGAGGCGAGCTACCGCACGCCCAACAAGGCGCACGAATGGGTCTGGGTGCTCACGCGCGGAAGAGTGGTCGAGCGTGCCGCCGACGGGCACGCCTTGCGCATGAGCGGTACCACCTCCGACATCAACGCGCTCAATCAGGCACTGGCCGCCCTGCGTACGCTCAACGAACAACTCGAATCACGGGTCGAGCAGCGTACCGCCGCGCTGCAAAGCGCGAATACCGAGCTGCGCAGCACGCTCGAACGCCTCACCTTGACGCAACGGCAACTGCTGGAGTCGGAAAAGTTGGCTTCGCTTGGCGGGCTGGTCGCCGGCATTGCCCACGAAATCAACACACCGCTGGGAATCGGCGTGACGGCGGCTTCGCATCTGCAGGAGCTGGCGCGCGGGCTGTCGCGTCGGGTCGAGTCCGGTTCGGTCAGTGATGCCGATCTGCAGGAATTCCAGCAGGGTGCGCGGGAAAGCGCCGACATCATCCTGCGCAACCTGCGGCGTGCCGATCGACTGGTGCGCAGCTTCAAGCAGGTCGCGGTCGACCAGTCCAACGAGGACCGGCGCGTGATCGATCTGGGCGCGAATCTCGACGAAATCCTCACCACGCTGGGCCCAAGCCTGAAGAAGACGCCGCACCGGATCCAGCTCGACTGTGCTCCGGGACTGATTGTCGAAACAGCGGCGGGCGCGCTATACCAGATCGTGTCCAATCTGGTGATGAATTCGCTCACGCATGCCTTCGAAGACGGGCGCGCGGGCACGATCGACCTGCGGGCATGGCGCGAGGGTGGCGAGCTGTGCATCCAGTACGGGGACAACGGCATCGGCATGGACGAGGCGATCCGCGAACGGATTTTCGAGCCGTTCTTCACCACCCGCCGTGGCCAGGGTGGTTCCGGGCTCGGATTGCACATCGTCTACAACCTGGTCACCCAGGTTCTGCTCGGCAGCATCCAATGCAGCAGTGCGCCGGGGCAGGGCGCGCAATTCCTGATTCGCTTTCCCGCCGTCGTGGCGCGCAATCAGCCACCCGGCGGCTCGGGCTGACGGAGATCCGGATGCGGCTCAGTCCGGCAATTCCCGGCGCAGGGCGAGTGCGGCGTCCCAATTCTCGAGCAGGGCATCGACGATCGCCGGATCGAACTTGCGCCCGCTCTGCTCGAGCATGTGTGCACGGATCTGGGCTTCGGGCCACGGTTGCTTGTAACAGCGGCGACTGCCCAGCGCATCGAAAACATCGGCCACCATCGTCAGACGGCCGGAGATCGGAATGTCGGCGCCGCCGAGACCGTGGGGATAGCCGCTGCCGTCCCAGTTTTCGTGATGGGTGGCGGCGATCTCGGCCGCCAGACGCAGTAGCGGCCGGTTGGAACCCGAGAGCATGCGCGCACCGATCTGCGCGTGCGTGCGCATGATCGCGATCTCCTCGATCGTGTGCAGGCCCGGCTTGTTGAGGATCGTGTCGGGAATGCCGATCTTGCCGATGTCGTGCAGCGGCGCTGCATGGAGCAGCAATTCGCAGGTCGCCGCCGGCAGGCCCATATGCCGGCCGAGCAATTCGGTGAGCAGGCCAACGCGGCGCACATGCTGGGCGGTCTCCTGCGAGCGGGTCTCGGCGGCGCCGGCCAGCAGGATCACCATCTCCAGTTGCGATGACAGCAGCACATCATTGAGATGGAGGTTTTCGTAGGCGATGGCGAGATTGGAGGCGAACATTTCGAGCAGCTTGAGATCGAGCGCCGACATCGGCGGCGCCTGACTGGCGAACAGCAGCGTTTCGCTGCGTGCGCTGTTGCTGAAATGCAGCACGAAATGATCCTGCTCGAAGCAATGGGTCCGTTCGCGCAAGGCGCGCTCGAGACTGGCGGCAATCGGCTGTGGCAAGCTGCGCCGCGCGTCGCTGTCGACCAGCCCACGGAAGGCTCCGCTGGTGGCGGTGATGCGCAATGGTGCAGATGCCTTCGCCTGTGCGTCGTCGATGGCGCAATACAGTGCGCCATGTTCGATGTTGCTGAATTGCCCGATCCGTTCGAGCACGGTGTCGGCGAATTCGCGCACGCTGCGCTGAGCGAACACCCGCGCCGAACCGTCGATGACGTGTTCAAGTCCGACGCGATGCGCCTCGATCGCGCGCATGTCGCGGTAGGCGCGTAGCGCCGAGTACATGGTGGTCGCCAGACGCGACGCGGTGAGCTCGGTCTTCTCCTTGTAGTCATTGATGTCATAGGCAGCGATGACCTCGTGCTCAGGGGCCTGTCCGGCCTGTCCGGTGCGCAGCACGATGCGTACAAAGGGGTTGCGCAGTTCTTCGCGGATGCTGCGCACGAGGCCGAGCCCGGCCTGTTCGGATTCCATCACCACGTCGAGCAGCACAACCGCGACATCCGCGTGCCTGGCGAGCATTTCGCGCGCCTGGGCCGCGCTGAATGCGCTGAGGAATTCAAGGCTGCGCTCGGCGAAGCGGAAGCCGCCAAGAACCAGCCGGGTGACCTCGTGAACCTCGGGCTCGTCATCGACGACGAGCACCTTCCACGGCGGCGCCGCGACGCGAACGTCGGATGGGGAAATGCGCAGATTTTCGATCACCGTTCCCACGCGCAGCCCCCTTGCTGCTGGTGGATGCGGTCAGCCTACTCCGATGGGAGCACTCTGCAAGCGGGCACGGCGCCGTGGCCGGGTCAAGCGCTCAGGATTTGCCGTGAAACAGCTCGCGGCCGATCAGCATCTGGCGGATTTCATTGGTGCCGGCGCCGATTTCGTAAAGTTTTGCATCGCGCAGGATGCGGCCGGTCGGAAACTCGTTGATGTAGCCGTTGCCGCCCAGTGACTGGATCGCTTCCAGCGCCACCTTTACGGCGTTGCGCGAAGCGTGCAGCAGGCAGGATGCCGGATCGATGCGTGACTTGATGCCGGCATCGTAATTCTGCGCCACCGTATAGGCGTAGGCGCGCGAGGATTGCAGCATCGTGTACATGTCGGCGACCTTGGCCTGCATGATCTCGAAGGTGCCGATCGGCGCGTTGAACTGCTTGCGCTCGCGCACATAGGGCAGGGTGATGTCGAGCGCGGCCTGCATCAGGCCGATCGGGCCGCCCGAGAGCACGAGGCGTTCGGTGTCAAGTCCGCTCATCAAGACGCGCACGCCCTCGTTGACCTCGCCGATGCGGTTCTCGTCGGGGATTTCACAGTTGTCGAACACCAGTTCGCAGGTGTTGGAGCCGCGCATGCCGAGCTTGTCGAGCTTCTGCGCGGTGGAGAATCCCTTCATGCCCTTCTCGACCAGGAATGCGGTCATGCAGCGGCTGCCTGCGGGACGATGCGCGGTGCGCATGTAGACCAGCAGCACGTCGGCATCGGGGCCGTTGGTGATCCACATCTTGCTGCCGTTGGCGATCCAGCGATTGCCCTTGAGTTCGGCACGGCAGGCCATCGAACCGACCACGTCCGAACCCGCGCCCGGCTCGCTCATCGCCAAGGCCCCGACGAATTCGCCGCTGCACAGCTTGGGCAGGTACTTCTGCTTCTGCGCGGGGCTGGCATTGTGGAAGATGTTGTTGATGCACAGGTTGGAGTGCGCGCCGTAGGACAGGCCGACCGACCCGGATGCGCGCGAAATCTCCTCCATTGCCACCAGATGGGCGAGATAGCCCATGTCCGAGCCTCCGTATTCGCCGGCCACGGTGATGCCGAGCAGGCCCATTTCGCCGAACTTGCGCCACAGGTCGGCGGGAAAGGCGTTGTCACGATCGATCAGATCGGCGCGCGGCGCGATTTCCTTGTCGGCGAAGGCGCGCACGGTTTCGCGCAGCAGGTCGAGCTCTTCTCCAAGCGGGAACGGGCGCATGGCGTGAAACCTCGTGCAGATGGTCAATGTCCGCGGCCGGCCGCCGCACAGGTTGCGAACTGTGCCATATCCGGCCCCGCCCGCGCAGGCGAACATGCGGCTGCCCGAATCTGGCGGATGCGGCACGCGGGGAAGCGGGGCGATCGTGTAGGATCGCGCAGCAAACCGCTCGCGGGTTTGCAATGCCAAATTCCCGGGGACCCCGTATGAAACCCATTCATGCCAGCGCAGCGGCGCTGCTTGCGCTTGTGAGTACGTTTTCGCTTGCTGCCGATCGCGCGGTCGTGCCGGCCTCGCATGAGGTCTATGTCGTGACCTCTCCGGAAACCCATCGCGGAATCCTCCCCCGCGCACAGGATGCACAGTTTCGCCGCAATGCCTCGGGTGC
The DNA here is from genome assembly GCF_019634815.1 of Dokdonella sp. Classification (GTDB taxonomy): domain Bacteria; phylum Pseudomonadota; class Gammaproteobacteria; order Xanthomonadales; family Rhodanobacteraceae; genus Dokdonella_A. The sequence goes on from NZ_JAHCAP010000017.1 coordinate 22,085, forward strand.
GCCGCTGGTACTCGCGCGCATGGATGCCGATGCGATCGAGGCCCTGGTGCAACACGTGCACGAGAACGAGCAGCGCTGTGGCGGCTTCTTTGCCTTTGATACTTTGCGGGAGGCCGAAGCCTTTCTGGCCGACGATCGCAGCGCCCAGGCGCAGACCCTGCCGCTGGGCGGGATCTACACGATCGACAACCACGCCAGCGTCGATCCCTGGCTCGATCAGGTCGGCGAGGCCAACATCCGCGGCACGATCCAGACCCTGTCGGCCTTCCGCAATCGCTACTACACGAGCAGCTACGGGACCCAGGCTGCGCAGTGGATCGGCGACCAGTGGCAGGCCCTGGCCGCGGGTCGCAGTGACGTGAGCGTGGAACTGTTCACCGCCTGTGGCAATTGCGGCGGTCAGCCGTCGGTGATCATGACCCTCGCCGGCAACGAGCTTGCCAACGAGGTCGTGGTGATCGGCGGCCACCTTGATTCGACCAGCAGCAGTGGCGGGGGCAACGAGCGGATCGCGCCGGGCGCCGATGATGATGCCTCGGGCATCGCCACCATCACCGAAGTCGCGCGCATTGCGCTCGCGAGCGGCTGGAAGCCCAAGCGCACGATCAAGTTCATGGGCTACGCGGCCGAAGAGGTTGGCCTGCGCGGCTCGACGGCGATCGCGGCGCAATACCAGGCCGACGGCGTCAACGTGGTGGGCGTGCTGCAACTGGACATGACCAACTACAAGGACGGCGCGCCCTACGACATGCAGCTGATCAGCGACAATTCGAATGCCGACCTCAAGACCTATTTCGGCGAGTTGTTCGCGGCCTATCTCGCGCCGCGTGGTCTGGTACTCAGCGATCTGGCCTGTGGTTATGGCTGCTCCGACCACGCATCATGGACGGCCGAGGGGTATCCGGCGGCGATGATGTTCGAGGCGGGCAAGCCGCGCAATCCCAATGATCCCTGGGACCTCGGGGACTTCCCGTACATCCACACCACCGGCGACACACTCGCCAACATGGGCAACTCGGCGATCCACAGCCTCAAGTTCGCGCAGTTCGGCCTCGCCTTCATCGGCGAGCTCGGCAAGACCCATGTCGGTTCGACCAACCAGGCGCCCACCGCGGCTTTCAGCGTTCTGGCCAATGGCATGAGCGTGCAGTTCACCGATGCTTCGAGCGATACCGACGGCACGATCGTTTCACGGCAGTGGGATTTCGGTGACGGCAGCACCTCGACCCAAACCAATCCGCTCAAGGCCTATGCCGCGGTCGGCACCTACCAGGTCGCGCTGACCGTGACCGATGACGGTGGCCTGCCCAACCTGCACAGCGAGTCGATCGCGGTCGACAATGGCGTGGTTGCGCTGGCCAATGGGGTCACGCATGCGGGGGTCGCGGCGCTGCAGGATGCCGATCAGGAATTCACGCTGGCGGTACCGCCCGGCCAGACGCGTCTGGAATTCTCGCTCGCGGGTACCCCGGGCGAGGATCCCGACCTCACGGTATCCCTGAATGGCAGCGTCGTGTGCACGTCGGAATCGGCGGGTGCGAACGAGACTTGCGTGATCGATTCGCCGGCAGCCGGCAGCTGGCATGCGAGCGTGCATGCCGCGTCCGCACTCGGCGGATTTTCGATCATCGGCAGTTTCGATGCGCTCGATCGCATCTTTGCCGACGCCTTCGAATGACGAACGAGGCCCACTTTCGCGGGCCTCGCGTGGACGGCTTGCTGCATCCGGCCACGGACGAATCCGTCGCCGTGCTTGCGGGGTTTACTGGCCGCGCATGCGGCCGAGGAAGCGCGGGCCGTTGTTGCCCATGCTCGGCAGCTTGATCTTGCCGATGGCGCTGATGCGCTCTTCGGCCATGCGATCGGCGGCCTTGTAGCTGGGAATGCCATCGCGCTTGGCGATCTGGAAGATGCGACCGACGTTGTAGTAGATCGTGCGCATCATGCGCATCGCGCGTTCGCGGTTGTAGCCGTCGATCTCGAGCGAGACGTTCATCACGCCGCCGGCGTTGACGGCGTAATCAGGCGCATAGAGCACGCCGCGCTTGTTCAGCTCGTCGCCGATCGAATCGTCGGCGAGCTGGTTGTTGGCGGCGCCGCAGATGATCTTGGCCTTGATGCGATCGATGGTCTTGGTGTTGAGCGTGCCGCCCAGTGCGCAGGGGCTGTAGACATCGGCGTCGACATCGTAGATCTCGTCGAGCCCGACCGCGGTGCAGCCGTGTTCGTCGACCGCGCTCTGCACGCGGTCCTTGTGGATGTCGGTGACGAACACCTTGGCGCCCTGTTCACGCAGCAGCTTGACGAATTCCATGCCGACGTGGCCCAGGCCCTGCACGGCGAAGCTGCGCTTGCCGATTTCCTCGTTGCCGTATTGGTGATTGAGTGCCGCCATCAGGCCCTGCAGCGTGCCGAAGGCGGTGAACGGCGAGGGATCGCCCGAGCCGCCGTGCACCTGATGCACGCCGGTGACAAATTCGGTTTCGCGGAACACGTATTCCATGTCGTTGACGTCGATGCCGACGTCCTCGGCAGTGATGTAGCGGCCGCTGAGCGTATTGACGAAACGTCCGAACGCGCGGAACAGCGCCTCGGACTTGTCCTTGCTCGGGTCACCGATGATCACCGCCTTGCCGCCGCCGAGGTTGAGGCCGGCGACGGCATTCTTGTAGGTCATGCCGCGCGACAGGCGCAGCACGTCGTTGAGCGCTTCCTCCTCGCTCTTGTACGGCCACATGCGCAGGCCACCGAGGGCAGGGCCGAGCACGCTGTTGTGAATGGCGATGATCGCCTTGAGACCGGCGTCCTTGCTGTGGCAAAAGACGACCTGCTCGTGGCCGGTGTTGGCGAGGGTTTCGAAAATCATGGCAACTCCTGCGGGCCCGCGGTGCCTGCGAAGCGCGATGGTGAGGCGGGCGTGTGGTGGAAAAACCAGTGGTGGAACGGACGCAATGCAGCCGGATCTGCCGGCAAGGGCGCGTAGTGTAGTCGCGCCGGCAGCGGCGGGACAGTGCGCGGTGCAGCACTGACGCAAGGCGGGGGCATGGCCGATCCGAGGCGCGGCGGGGATCGGCGCATCGTTGTAAAATCAGGGTTCCGCGCGCAGCAAATGCCCTCAGCGAGACGCCATTTCATGAGCATCCCCGCCACTTCCGTAGCCGCTCCCGCGACCGAGCAGCGTCCGCTGCGCTTCGTCACTGCCGCCAGCCTGTTCGATGGGCATGATGCCGCGATCAACATCATGCGCCGCCTGATCCAGGCGCAGGGCGCCGAAGTCGTGCACCTTGGCCACAACCGCGCGGTGGAAGACGTGGTGCGTGCGGCATTGCAGGAAGACGCCGATGCGATCGCGCTGTCCTCGTATCAGGGCGGCCACGTTGAATACTTCAAGTACATGGTCGACATGCTCAAGCAGCGTGGCGCCGGGCATGTGCGCGTGTTCGGCGGCGGTGGCGGCACGATCACGCCCGAGGAAATCCGCGAACTGCAAGACTACGGCGTAGAGCGCATCTACCACCCCAATGACGGCATGCACATGGGTCTGGTGCACATGATCGAGGACGTGGTCGCGCGTGCCGGGCGCAATCGCGATGGCGCAGGCGGCAAGGCGGCAACGTCGATGGTGCAGGTCGACGTCGATGACGAGATCGCGGTCGGGCGCATGCTCAGTGCAATCGAGAACGGCGCCTTCTCCGAAGCCGAACTTTCCTTGCTGCGCAAGGGTTGGGCTGCGCGACGCCCGGATTCGCGTTCGACGACGCCGGTCGTGGGTGTCACCGGCACCGGCGGCGCCGGCAAGTCGAGCGTGGTCGATGAGCTCCTGTTGCGCTTCCTGCATGCGTTTCCGCAGATGCGCATCGCGGTACTCGCGGTCGATCCGACCCGTCGCCGTTCGGGCGGCGCCCTGCTCGGCGATCGCATCCGCATGAACGCCTTGCGCAGCCATCGCGTGTTCATGCGTTCGATGGCCACGCGCCGCCAACATGCGGCGACCAACGTGATGCTCAAGGACTGCATCGCCTTCCTCAAGGCGCAGGCCTTCGATCTGGTGCTGGTCGAAACGGCGGGCATTGGCCAGTCGGATTCGGAGATCGTCGACCTCGTCGATTTTCCGGTCTACGTGATGACCAGCGATTACGGCGCGGCCTCGCAGCTGGAAAAGATCGACATGCTCGACTTCGCCGAGTTGATCGTGCTCAACAAGTACGATCGCCGCGGCGCCGAGGATGCGCTGCGCGATGTGCGCAAGCAGTGGAAGCGCAATCACGTTGCCTTCAAGACCGCCGACGAGGACGTGCCGGTCTATCCGACCATCGCCAGTCAGTTCAACGATCCCGGCGTGACCTGGATGTTTGTCAATCTCTGCCGCCTGTTGCGCGAAAAATTGGGCCGGGTTCATCTTTCGGACGCGGCGACGGGCGGGGCGGGGAGTGGGTCGAAAATCGACTCCGATGCCATGTCTTCACGTTGCGACCTCGATCCGCAGCTCGACACCGCGCTGAAGGAACCGCGCGCGACCGTGCTGATCCCCGGCAGTCGCGTGCGCTATCTCGCCGAGATCGCCGAGCAGGGCCGCGCGATCAACGCCGGCATCGAGAAACAGGCCGAGGCCGCCGACCGCGCGCAAGCGTTCTGGCAGGCGCTGCACGAGCTGGGTGATGCGCAATTGCCCAAGGCGCTCGACCTCTACGATGCGGGCGCTCTCGCGGAGCGGAGCGTGCTCTGCTCCGATGCTGCGGGAAGCAGCGGAGCAAGCTCCGCTCTACCGGGTCCTGTGGACCGCAGCCTGCTGATTCTGCGCCAGCGCTACAACGACGCGGTGCAGGCGCTGACCAGCGAAAACCTCAAGCTTCTGCGCGAATGGCCTTCGCGGCTGAAGTCGATCACCGACCAGGTCAACGAGTACGAGGTGCGTGGCAAGGCGATCAAGGTCGAGAACTACCGCGAGTCGCTTTCGCATCAGCAGATCCCCAAGATCGCCGCGCCGAGCTACAAGTCCTGGGGCGAATTGCTGACCTTCCTCGGCAAGGAAAACCTGCCCGGCGCCTATCCCTACACCGGGGGCGTCTATCCGTATCGGCGCAGCGGCGAGGATCCGATCCGCATGTTCGCCGGCGAAGGCACGCCCGAGCGCACCAATCGCCGCTTCCACTACCTCAGCCAGGGCCTGCCTGCGGCGCGACTTTCGACCGCGTTCGACAGCGTGACGCTGTATGGCGAGGATCCCGCGCCGCGCCCCGACATCTACGGCAAGATCGGCAATTCGGGCGTCAACGTGCCCACGCTCGATGACATGAAGAAGCTCTATTCGGGCTTCGATCTGTGCGCCCCGACCACCTCGGTGTCGATGACGATCAACGGTCCCGCACCGATGATCCTCGCGATGTTCATGAACACCGCGATCGACCAGCAGGTGGAGAAATATCTCAAGGCCGATCCGGCGCGCTGGGCCGCGGCACAGCAGAAGATCGCGAGCCTGTTCGCCGGCCGCGAGCAGCCGCGCTATCACGGCGAGCTGCCGAACGGCAACGATGGCCTTGGCCTCGCCCTGCTCGGCGTCACCGGCGATCAAATCGTCGATGCAGCGACCTATGCGCAGATCAAGGCGCAGACGCTGTCGACCGTGCGCGGCACGGTGCAGGCCGACATTCTCAAGGAAGACCAGGCGCAAAACACCTGCATCTTCTCCACCGAGTTCGCGCTGCGCATGATGGGCGACATCCAGCAGTATTTCATCGACCACAAGGTGCGCAATTTCTACTCGGTGTCGATCTCGGGTTATCACATTGCCGAGGCCGGTGCGAACCCGATCAGCCAGCTCGCCTTCACGCTCTCCAACGGTCTCACCATCGTCGAGTATTACCTCGCGCGCGGCATGCACATCGACGATTTTGCGCCCAATCTGTCGTTCTTCTTCAGCAACGGCATGGATCCGGAGTACACCGTGATCGGGCGCGTCGCGCGGCGCATCTGGGCGCGCGCAATGCGCGAACGCTATGGCGCCAACGAACGCAGCCAGATGATGAAGTACCACATCCAGACTTCGGGGCGCTCGCTGCACGCGCAGGAAATCCAGTTCAACGACATCCGCACCACGTTGCAGGCGCTGTATGCGCTGTTCGACAACTGCAACAGCCTGCACACCAATGCCTACGACGAGGCGATCACCACGCCGACCGAGGAAAGCGTACGCCGCGCGGTCGCGATCCAGATGATCATCAACAAGGAGCTCGGGCTCAACTTCTGCGAAAACCCCTGGCAGGGCAGTTTCATCGTCGACAAGCTCACCGACATCGTCGAGGAAGCCGTCTACAGGGAATTCGAGGCGATCAGCGAGCGCGGCGGCGTGCTTGGCGCGATGGACACCATGTACCAGCGCGGCAAGATCCAGGAAGAAAGCCTCTACTACGAACACAAGAAGCACGATGGCAGTCTGCCCCTGGTCGGCGTCAACACCTTTCTCGGTAAGGACGGTCATTCCGATGTTGCCACCGAGATCGAGCTGATCCGTTCGACCGAAGAAGAGAAGACGCAGCAGATCACCAACGTGCGCGCGTGGCAGGGTAATCGCAATCCGCTGGCGCCAGCGGGCGAGACTTCACGCGGGCATGGCGCCGATGTCGACGAGGCCGATACCGATGCCCACGACGGGCATGGCTTGCGCTATTTGCAGGAGACCGCGCGTGCGCGCCGCAACGTGTTCGAGTCGCTGATGGAAGCGGTCAAGACCCACAGTCTCGGCCAGATCAGCCATGCGCTCTACGACGTCGGCGGCGAGTACCGGCGCAACATGTGAGGCGCGGCGATTCAAGCCTCGCGCGCGTACGGCGAGTGTGCAAGCAGTTGTGCGCGTGAGTCTTCGAGTGCAAGCGCTTCGCGCTTGAGGGAATCGGCAATCGCGGCGCGAAAGCGCGTATCGGCGATCCAGTGGAACGAGCGCGTGCGTTCCGGCAGGAAGCCGCGCGCGAGCTTGTGCTGACCGCCCGCTCCGGGTTCGAAGGTCTGCAAGCCGTGGCGCAGGCAGTATTCGATGCCTTGGTAATAGCAGGCTTCGAAATGCAGGCCTTCCACGTGTTCGCGCGCACCCCAGTAGCGGCCAAACAAGGTATCCGAGCTGCGCAGCATCAGTGCGCCTGCAATCAGTTCGCCCTCGCGCCGGCACAGCACGGCAACGACCTGGCGTGGCAGCGCGCGACCGAGATGCCGGAAGAATTCCAGTGTGAGTGCGGCGTGGTTGCCTTTTTCGTCGAAGGTAGCGAGATAGAACGCGTGCAGCGCCTGCCACTCCCGCAGGTTCAGTTCATCGCCATGACGCACTTCGCAGTGCATGCCCGCATGCGCGAGTGCCGCGCGCTCGCTGCGGATGTTCTTGCGCTTCTTGTGCGAGAGTGCGGCGAGGAAATCGTCGAAATCGCGCCAGCCGTGGGCGTTGCGCCAGTGGAATTGCAGGTCGCCGCGCGGAAGCCAATCGGTGTTCGCGAATGCAGAGGCATCATCCGCGCTGGCGAAATTCAGGTGTGCCGAGGACAGGTGCAGGCGCCGCGATTGGGCAACGATCGCCTCGATCAGCAAGGCACGCAGATGCACCGCGTCATCACCGGCGCCAACCAGCAGACGAACACCGCTCACCGGTGACCAGGGCACGCCGCACAGGAGCTTGGGGTAGTAGTCGAGCCCGTGCCTGGCATAGGCATCGGCCCAGGCCCAGTCGTAGACGAATTCGCCATGCGAGTGCGCCTTGAGATAGAGCGGCGCGGCGGCGATCAGCAGCGCACCGTCGTATATCCCCAGATGATGCGCCTGCCAACCGCTGTCAGGGTCGATGCAACCGTGCTCCTCGAGACCGGCGAGGAAGGCGTGTGCAAGAAACGGATTGTCGTCCGTGCGCAATGCGTCCCACTGCGCAGCAGGGATGTCGCACAGCTGCGCGTGGAATCGAGCTTGCATGACGCCTGGCTGGCCGCGCGACTCAACCCTTGTCGAGAAAGCGTTCGGCATCGAGCGCGGCCATGCAGCCGAAACCGGCCGAGGTCACCGCCTGACGATAGACCTGATCGGCGACATCACCCGCGGCGAACACGCCGGGCACGCTGGTTGCGGTGGCGTTGCCATCCAGGCCCGTGCGTATCGTGATGTAGCCGTTTTTCATGTCCAGCTGGCCTTCGAAGATCGCCGTGTTGGGCGTGTGTCCGATGGCGACGAAGAAACCGGTAAGGGCGATCTCGCGCGTGCTGTCATCGACGAGGCTGCGCAGACGCATGCCGGTGACGCCACTGGCGTCATCGCCGAGCACTTCGTCGACGGTGTGGTTCCAGATGATGTCGATCTTGCCCGCGCGCTGCTTCTCGAACAGCTTGTCCTGCATGATCTTCTCGGCGCGCAGCTTGTCGCGGCGATGCACGAGGGTGACCTTGCGCGCGATGTTGGAGAGGTACAGCGCCTCTTCGACTGCGGTATTGCCGCCGCCGATCACGGCCACGTCCTGATCGCGGTAGAAGAAGCCGTCACAGGTGGCGCAGGCCGACACGCCCTTGCCCTTGTAGTGTTCTTCCGAAGCGATGCCGAGGTATTTGGCGGTGGCGCCGGTGGCGATGATGAGCGCATCACAGGTGTATTCGCCGGAATCGCCCTTGAGGCGGAATGGGCGCTGCGAAAGATCGGTGCTGTGGATGTGGTCGAACACCATCTCGGTCTTGAAGCGCTCGGCATGCTCGGCCATGCGCTGCATCAGCTGCGGGCCTTGCAGGCCCTCGACGTCTCCGGGCCAGTTGTCGACGTCGGTGGTGGTCATCAACTGGCCACCCTGGGCGAGGCCGGTGATGAGGGTCGGCTTGAGGTTGGCGCGTGCCGCATACACGGCGGCGGTGTAGCCGGCCGGGCCGGAGCCGAGGATGATCAATCGCGAGTGTCTGGTTGTGCTCATGTATAATCCGGCGCCGCTTCGCGGCGAATGTTCGTGGTGTATTCCGATGGTGGAACGCGGGCTGCGGTACCAGCCCGGATCCGCTCTTTTCCACTGCTGCGCCCGGCGCTGGCAGACAAGGAGAATGGAGGGAACACCGACCCGATTCAAGGCGCTGTTCGTCTTTTTCCCAAACCCAAGGAAACTGCAATGCGTATCGGTGTACCTGCGGAAACCAAGACCCTGGAAGGGCGCGTCGCGCTCGTGCCGGCTGCCTGTGGTGATCTGGTGCGACACGGCCACGAGGTTTACGTGCAGGCCGGCGCGGGACTCAAGAGCGGCTTCAAGGATGAGGATTATGAGCGCGTCGGCGTGAAGATCGTAGCCACCGCGAAGAAGCTTTACGAAGCCGGCGAGCTCATCGTCAAGGTCAAGGAACCGATCGCGGGTGACCTCAAGCACCTGCGCAAGGACCACCTGCTGTTTTGCTACCTGCATCTTGCCGCCGAGCCCAAACTGACCCAGCGCCTGCTCGAAATCGGCCTCACCGGCGTGGCCTTCGAATCGGTTGAAGATGCCGATGGCACGCTGCCGCTGCTGGCGCCGATGTCGATCATTGCAGGTCGCATTGCCACCCAGATTGGCACTCATCTGCTGCACCAGCCTGCGGGTGGCAAGGGCAAACTGCTCGGCGGCCTGCCGTCGACGGTGCGCGGCAAGGTTCTGGTGTTCGGCGCGGGCGCCGCGGGCAAGAATGCAGCCGAGCTGGCCGCGGCCGGCGGTGCCAACGTGATCGTGTTCGAGAAGCGCCCCGACCGCCTGCGCGAGATGATGGCGGTGTCGCCGAACGTGACCGCGCTTTATCCGTATGAAGAAACGGTCTCGCGCGAGATCCGCGATGCCGACCTCGTGATCGGTGCGGTGCTCATTCCCAGCGCCAAGGCGCCACGCGTGGTGACGCGCGCGATGATCAAGACGATGGAGCCGGGTTCGGTGCTGGTCGACATCTCGATCGATCAGGGCGGCTGCTTCGAAACCTCGAAGGCGACCACCTACGCCAACCCCACCTATGTCGTCGACGGCGTCACGCACTTTTGCGTCACCAACATGCCCGGCGCGGTTCCGCAGACCTCCTCGCAGGCGATCTGCGCGGCGATCCTGCCCTACGTCAACCGGCTTGCCGCGGACAAGAACTGGAAGAAGTTCGAGCCGCTGCGCAAAGGCATCAACGTCGAGGGTGGCAAGATCATCCACCCGGCGCTCAAGGCTTGAACGCAGTGACCGCTGCGCGGTGCAGAGCCTTGCGCAGCGGTCATCACTTGCCGTTCAATCAATGACTTGGTGCGGGCACTTCGGGTAGATTGTAGGAATGGCTCGCACCCCCAAAGAGACAAAAGCCCCACCGTTGGACGAGCGCTGGTACCGGCGGCTGCGCGAGGCCGGCTTCCTCGTCCTGCTGCCGTTGGCGATCTACCTGTTTGCCTGTCTTGCCAGCTACGCGGCCGGCGACCCGGGCTGGTCGCATGCGGGCGATCCGACCCGGCCGATCCACAACTTCGGCGGCGCCTTCGGTGCCTGGCTCGCCGACCTCTCGTTCTATCTGCTCGGCGTGGTGTCCTACACCTTGCCGATCCTCTTGCTGGTGGTCGGCTACGTGGTCTTGCGTGGCGTCACCGAGCAGGAGCGCTCGCCGCTCGAACCGCTGCTGCGTCTGGTCGGCTTCGTCGCCTTCTTCGTCGCTGCGCCGGGTCTGGCCTGGCTGCAATCGGGTCATCCCAATCCGCTGCCGGCCGGACCGGGCGGGATCCTCGGCCAACTGGTCGGCAGCAGCCTGATGGGCAGCTTCGGGCCGCTCGGCGCCGGCCTGTTCCTGTTCGCGCTGGCGCTGATCGCGATCACGCTGGCCACCGGCTTGTCGTGGTTCGGGCTGATGGACGCGATCGGTCGGCTGCTGCTCACCGGTGGCAATCTCGCGGCAACGCGCTGGCGCAAGACCGAAGACTGGTCGAGCGCGCGCGAGGCGCGGGCCGAGCGTGAGGTGGTGCGCAAGGCCGAAACGGTCAAGCAGTCACGGCGAGATCCGATTCGCATCGAGCCCGTGATCGCGCCGATCGAAAAGAGCGAACGTGCGCACCGCGAGACGCAGATCCCCTTGTTTGCGGGCGCTTCCACCGATGGCGAGTTGCCGCCGCTGTCCCTGCTCGATGAGCCGCGCCAGCAGGTCAAGGGCTATTCCGAGGAAACGCTCGAAGCGCTCTCGCGTCAGGTCGAACTCAAACTCAAGGATTTCCGCATCGAGGCGCAGGTGGTCAGCGCGTTCCCGGGCCCGGTGATCACGCGCTTCGAGCTGCAGCCGGCACCGGGCATCAAGGGCAGCCAGATTTCCTCGCTCGACAAGGACATCGCGCGCGGCCTGTCGGTGACTGCGGTGCGCGTGGTCGACGTGATTCCGGGCAAGTCGGTGATCGGGCTGGAAATCCCCAACGCCAACCGCGAGATCGTCTATCTCTCCGAAATCCTGCGCTCGGACAAATACGACACCCTCAAGTCGCCGCTCGCGCTCGCGCTGGGCAAGGACATTGGCGGCAAGCCGGTGGTGGTCGATCTGGCCAAGATGCCGCACTTGCTGGTTGCCGGCACCACCGGCTCGGGCAAGTCGGTCGCGGTCAATGCGATGGTGCTGTCGCTGCTCTACAAATCCAGCGCCAAGGACGTGCGCATGATCATGATCGACCCGAAGATGCTTGAGCTGTCGGTCTATCAGGGCATTCCGCACCTGCTCGCGCCGGTCGTCACCGACATGAAGGAAGCCGCCAATGCGCTGCGCTGGTGCGTGGCCGAGATGGAGCGGCGCTACAAGCTGATGTCGATGGTTGGCGTGCGCAACCTCGCCGGCTTCAACAAGAAGGTCAAGGACGCCGACGAGGCCGGCCAGCCCTTGCTCGATCCGCTGTTCCGCCCGGATGCCTCGCAACCCGAGCGCGTGGCCCAGCCGCTGCAGCCGCTGCCCTGCATCGTCGTCATCATCGACGAATTCGCCGACATGATGATGATCGTCGGCAAGAAGGTCGAGGAACTCATCGCGCGTCTCGCGCAGAAGGCGCGCGCCGCCGGCGTGCACCTGATCCTCGCCACCCAGCGGCCTTCGGTCGATGTCATCACCGGCCTGATCAAGGCCAATATCCCCACCCGCATCGCCTTTCAGGTTTCATCCAAGATCGACTCGCGCACGATCCTCGACCAGAGCGGCGCCGAGACCCTGCTCGGTCATGGTGACATGCTGTATCTGCCGCCCGGCACGGCGATGCCCGAGCGCGTGCATGGCGCCTTCGTCGACGATCACGAAGTGCACAAGGTGGTGTCCTGGCTCAAGGAACAGGGTGAGCCTGATTACATAGACGGCGTTCTCGAAGAGGTCCAGCCGCTCGACAACGGCAAGATCATCGATGCCTCCGGCCTGCCACAGGACGCCAGCGAAGCCGAGGGCGACGAAGACAGCCAGCTCTATGACAAGGCCGTGGCGATCGTCACCCAGTCGCGGCGTGCCTCGATTTCGGGCGTGCAGCGCCATCTGCGCATCGGCTACAACCGCGCCGCGCGCCTGATCGAGCAGATGGAGCGCGACGGCGTGGTCAGCGGGCCCGAGCACAACGGCAACCGCACCGTGCTCGCGCCGCCGCCACCGAAGGACTGATCGCAGGATCGGTCGCGCCTTTCGGCGCTCCCGCAACACCACACTGGTCGCGACTGCCGTCGCTCCTACAACGGTTTGGTCGCGCCTTCTGGCACCCCTGCATTGTTGCTCTTGTAGGAGCGACGGCAGTCGCGACCCGGCCGATCGGAATGCGTTTGCCGCGCATGCGGCCGCGCGTGTGGCGCGTTGGTCGCGCCTTCCGGCGCTCCTGCAACGTCTTGGTCGCGCATCTCGGCACCTTTGGGCTGTTGATTTTGTAGGAGCGACGGCAGTCGCGACCGGGCCGACTGGAATGCTTTGGCCGTGCCTTCCGGCGCGCGTGTGGCGTGTTGGTCGCGCCTTCCGGCGCTCCTGCAACGTCTTGGTCGCGCATTTCGGCACCTTTGGGCTGTTGATTTTGTAGGAGCGACGGCAGTCGCGACCGGGCCGACTGGAATGCTTTGGCCGTGCCTTCCGGCGCGTGTGGGGCGTGTTGGTCGCGCCTTCCGGCGCTCCTACAACGTCTTGGTCGCGCATTCGGGCGCGCGTGTGGCGTGTTGGTCGCGCCTTCCGGCGCTCCTACAACGTCTTGGTCGCGCATTTCGGCACCTTTGGGCTGTTGATTTTGTAGGAGCGACGGCAGTCGCGACCGGGCCGACCGGGCCGACCGGGCCGACCGGGCCGACCGGGCCGACCGGGCCGACCGGGCCGATCGGGCCGACTGGACCTTTCAAGGCGGAATTGCCGCAAGCTCCGAGCCAGCGCTTGCAATGCGCTGCCGCGCTGTCGCCATTCATCCGCGATGCGGATAATCGCCGCTCCACACCGACAGGCCATCCTCGTCATGCGCGTTCTCGTTTCGCTGCTGGCTCTCTTCATCGCTGCCGGCGTACACGCCGCCGACTCCGCGCGTGCGCGCCTGGAAACTTTCTCGAAATCACTGCAATCCATCAGCGGCCAGTTCGAGCAGAGCGTGACCGACGCCAGCGGCCACCGCGGCGACGAATCGCGCGGCACACTCGCCTTGCAGGCGCCACGCCAGTTCCGCTGGGAAACCACCGCGCCGTTCCAGCAGACCATCGTTGCCGACGGCGCGCATGTGTGGGTGTACGAGCCCGACCTCGAACAGGTTTCGGTGCGCAACCAGAGCATGGCCGAGGCGCACAGCCCACTGACCGTGCTCACCGACCTCACGCAACTCGACAGTCAGTTCAAGGCCAGCGACGCCGGCGAGCGCGATGGACTGCACTGGCTCAAGCTCGAACCGCGCGCGCAGGACGCCGAGTTCGCCTATGCCAAGCTCGGTTTCGACGGCGACACGCTGCAGCGCATGCGTTTTCAGGATCAACTCGGCAATCGCACCGACATCGTGTTTTCGGGCTGGACGCGCAATCCGAAACTTGCGGCCGGCACGTTCAAATTCGTGCCGCCCGAGGGCGTGGACGTGATCGGCGATTACAAGCCCGAAGCCGAAGTCCATCCGCTCGAGGATTGAAGCGCGGGTGACAGACGTCAGCAAGGATGCTTGACGGCCGCGACTGCCGCCAGGCACCGCCAGATTCGAACATGGCCCCACACCGAACGGTGGACGAGGAGGAGCCATGCAAATCGAATCGACGAATGTTTCACCTGCGCTGCGTGAAACCCTTGAAAGATATCTTCCGTACGTGGCGGCAATCGCCATCGCGTGGCTGCTGGCGCGCGGCCTGAAGAAGTCGATCTGGAGCGCAATCGGCCTGTACTGGGCGTGGCGCTTCATGCCCTGGTGAGGCTGACACGAGCACACGCGCGCAAGCTACGATGGCGGCAGGCGCGGCCTGCACGCACCCGACCGGGTGGACGGCGCCGCGCAGGCAAGCCTGCAGAGGACGACGATGCCAGCAGCTTCACCCACCACCGGCCTGATCGAGCGCTACTACGCCGCCTTCAACCGCGGCGACTGGCCGGCGATGCTCGACTGCCTTGCCGACGACGTCGCGCACGATCTCAATCAAGGCCCGCGCGAAACCGGACATGAGGCTTTCGCAGCCTTTCTTGCGCGCATGGATCGCTGCTATGCCGAGCAGTTGCAGGACATCGTCGTGTTTGCGTCTGCCGATGACTCGCGCGCGGCTGCCGAGTACGTCGTGCATGGCCGCTACAAGTCCAGCGACGAGGGGCTGCCGCCCGCGCGTGGCCAGACCTACGTGCTGCCGGGTGGTGCGTTCTTCGAGATCCGCGCGGGTCGCATCGCGCGCGTGAGCAACTACTACAACCTGCAGGACTGGCTGCGCCAGGTTGGCGCTGGATGAGCGCCGCTGCGCCCTGGACTGCACGATCGGGTTCAGCCACCACCGGTCATCGAGTCGCTTGCCCGAACCGCGACCGAAAATGAACGCAAGGGTTCACATCATCGGCGGCGGCCCGGCCGGACTCATGGCCGCCGAAGCCGCGCGCGAAGCCGGTGCCGAGGTCGATCTCCACGACCGACTTGGCTCAGTCGGGCGCAAGCTCCTGATCGCCGGCAAGGGCGGGCTCAATCTCACCCATTCCGAACCCTTCGAGTGCTTCGTCACGCGCTATGGCGAACGCCGCGCGCAGATTGAGCCGTGGCTGCGCAAGTTCGACGCCGACATGCTGCGCGCCTGGGCCGCAGGCCTTGGCGTGGACACCTTCGTCGGCAGTTCTGGGCGGGTGTTCCCGCGCGATCTCAAGGCCGCGCCGCTGTTGCGCGCCTGGGTGCGCCGGCTGCGCGCGCAAGGCGTGCGCTTCCACGTCAACCAGCAATGGCGCGGCTGGAACGAGGACGGCACGCTCGCCTTCGCCACGCCCGCGGGTGACATCGACGTGCGCGCCGACGCCACCGTGCTTGCACTCGGCGGCGCGAGTTGGCCGGTGCTCGGTTCGGACGGGCGCTGGCTGCCCGTGCTCGCTGCGCGCGGCATCGACATCGCACCGCTGCGCCCGAGCAACTGCGGCTTCGACATTCGCTGGAGCGCGCATTTTGCGCAGCGCCACGCGGGCGATCCGCTCAAGCCCGTGATCCTGCACTGGAGCGACCACGCGGGCAGGGCGCAGCAACGGCAGGGCGAATGCGTGATCACGCAGTACGGGATCGAAGGCAGCCTGATCTATGCCTTCAGTGCCGTGTTGCGTGATGCGATCGAAACACGCGGGCAGGCGCATATCACGCTCGACCTGCTGCCCGAGCGCAGGCTGGCCGACATCGAAGGTGCGCTGGCGCGTGCGCCGGGCAAACGCTCGCTCAGTGAACGCTGGCGGCGCAGCCTTGGCGTTGCGGGCGTCAAGGCGGGCCTGATGCGCGAAGTGCTCGCCACCGAGTCGCTCCACGATGCGGCCACGGTCGCGCGCACGCTCAAGGCCTTGCCCCTGAGCCTGCTGCGTCCGCGTCCGATCGAAGAAGCGATCAGCAGCGCCGGCGGTGTGCGCCTGGACATGCTCGATGAGGGATTGATGCTGCGCCAGCTGCCCGGCGTATTCTGCGCCGGTGAAATGCTCGACTGGGAAGCCCCGACCGGCGGCTACCTGCTCAACGCCTGCCTTGCCAGTGGGCGCCTGGCCGGGGATGCGGCAGCGCGCTGGCGGGGCGGCGCGTGAGCGCGGCTCTGCTACGCTCGCGGTCGGATCGAATCGGTTGAATCTGGACGAGGATCGGCAGCATGGCTATTGGCAGCAAGTGGGGCAGCAGTGGTGAACGCCCCGAACGCTTTTTCGGTACCGGCATCAAGCTCGCGCTCGTCGCGGCAGCAGTGCTGATCATCTATTCGGTACGACCCTTCACCCAGGTGCCGGTGGGCACGCAAGGCGTGCTGCTCACTTTCGGCCGTGCTTCGCCGACGCCGTTGTCGCCGGGCCTGCAATGGCGCTGGCCCATCGCCCAGCAGATCGTGCTGGTGCCGGTGACGATCCAGCGCAGCGAAACCAGCGGCAGCGAATCGGCTTCAAGCGACCTGCAGCGCGTCAACACCAAGGTCGTGCTCAACTACCACATCGACCCGGCGCGCGTGGTCGAAGTGTTCAGCACGGTCGGCAACGTGAGCGAAGTCGAACACACCATCGTCGACCCGGCCGTGCAGGAAGCGATGAAGGCCACCACCGCGCGCTACACTGCCGAGCAGCTCATCACCAAGCGCGCCGTGGTCGCCAGCGAGATGCATGCCGCACTCAACGAACGCTTCGCCCGGCATGGCCTGGTGATCGACGAGTTCTCGATCACCCAGTTCCACTTTTCGCCCAGCTACGACGCCGCGATCGAGGCCAAGACCGTCGCCGAGCAGCAGGTACTCACCGAGCAGCGCAACCTGCAGCGCATCGAGGTCGAGGCCCAGCAGAAGGTCACGCGCGCCAAGGCCGATGCCGACGCGATGGAAATCAACGCCAAGGCGCAGGCCGAAGCCCTGCGCGTGCAGCGCGAGCAGGTATCCAGGGAACTGATCGAGCTGCGCCGCGTGGAAGCCACCCTGCGCGCGATCGAAAAGTGGGACGGCCACCTGCCCAACGTCACCGGCGGCGCCACGCCGTTCATCGATGTCGGCCAGGCACAAGGCGCCGCGCCGGCCCGTTGATGCGCCGCGTGCCAGCGTCCGCAAAAGCCGCCGTGCTCTTGTAGAGCCGAGCTCGCTCGGCTCGTGACGCGCTCTTGTGTAGGAGGGCCGGAAGGCCCGACCGGAGCATCGCACGCCATCGTGGCGTTTGGTGGTGGTGACATGGGCGCCATCATCGCTTGGCGGAAGATCGGTCGCGACTGCCGTCGCTCCTACATGGCGCGAACATCGTTGCCGCACGGCATTGGCACACGGCGACGAAACGATTGATCGGGTAGGAGGACCGGCAGGCCCGACCAGACGCCCGGGAGCGGAGCAAGCTCCGCTCTACGAAGGTGGCGTTTGTCGATGCGTGTGTGCTCGGTTTTGTCGATGCGTGTGTGCTTGGCGCGCGGCGCTCTTGTAGAGCCGAGCTTGCTCGGCTCGGGCCGCGAAAGAACAAGGGCAGCGGAGCAAGCTCCGCTCTACGGGGCACGTCTTGTAGAGCCGAGCTCGCTCGGCTCGTGACGCTCGAGCGCGCTCGGCCTGGTTCGCGCGCTTGTGCAGGAGGGCCGGCAGGCCCGACCAGACGCCCGGGAGCGGAGCAAGCTCCGCTCTACGAAGGTGGCGTTTGTCGATACGTGTGTGCTTGGTGCGTTGCGCTCTCGTAGAGCCGAGCTCGCTCGGCTCGGGTCGCGAAAGAACAAGGGCAGCGGAGCAAGCTCCGCTCTACGGGGCACGTCTTGTAGAGCCGAGCTCGCTCGGCTCGTGACGTTCGAGCGCGCTCGGCCTGGTTCGCGCGCTTGTGCGCCGCCGGTGTGAAGGCATGCTCGAAAAAGTATCGGAGTCCATCACGGCCCCTGTGTAATCCGTGCGGTCGGGCGAGGGCGCCGCGGACGTGACCGCGCCGTTTCGCCATCGCTGCGTCGGCGAAGATACACCGAGGTGGTCTCGAATCGTGCGACAGCGCCCGGGACTGCGCTATGGTCGCCGTTGATGTTGTTTCTGATTGTGCCCATGCTCGAAGTCCATGCCTTCACCGCCGCTGCCGTACAGCCGTATCTGGATGAGGTCGCGGCGCTGCGCATCGCGGTGTTTCGCGATTGGCCTTATCTGTACGACGGCGATGCGGCGTACGAGCACAGTTACCTGGCGACCTATGCACAGGCGGCGAGCAGCCTGTTCGTGCTGGCGTTCGATGGTGCGCGCGTGGTCGGGGCGTCGACCGCGGTGGCGTTGGTCGAGGAAACCGAGGCGATTCGCGCGCCCTTCGAGCGCATGGGCTGGAACGTGGCCGAGGTGTTCTATTTCGGCGAGTCGGTGTTGTTGCCGGAGTATCGCGGGCGCGGACTGGGGCATCGTTTCTTCGATGAGCGCGAGGCGCATGCGCGGCGGCTGGGCGGCTATGCGACGACTGCGTTCTGCAGCGTCGTGCGGTCGCAGGATGATCCGCGGCGGCCGGTGGAATATCGTGGCAACGATGCGTTCTGGCGCAAGCGCGGTTATGCGCCGGTCGATGGTTTGCGCTGCGTGCTCGACTGGCCCGAAGTAGGCATGGAAGGCTCGATCGCGCATGCGCTGCAATTCTGGTCGCGTTCGCTGGAGGCTGCATGAAGATCAAGCTGGCTGCGGCGTGCCATGGCATCGGCGAGCCCGAGGACTTTGCCGCCTTTGCCGAAGGCATCGCGGAACAAGTGGCGACCGCCGCGGCGCAGGGCGCGCAGGTGGTGGTGCTGCCGGAGTATCTCGCGTTGGAAATCGCGGCGATCTTCCCCGCTGAAATCCGCGGTGATTTGCTGCGCTCGCTCGATGCCTTGCAGGCACTGCACGAGGATTACCTCGCGCTCGCGCGCGAACTGGCGCGGCGGCATGCGCTGCTGCTGCTTGCGGGCACCTTCCTGTTGCGCATGGACTGCGGGCGCTATCGCAACCGCGCGTATCTGGCGGCGCCCGATGGTCGCATCGTGTATCAGGACAAGCTCACGCTGACCGGGTACGAGCGGGCCGCGGGCGTGCTTGAAGTCGGCGATGAACTCAAGGTGTTCGAGTGCGACTTGGGTCGCCTTGCCGTCAACATCTGCTACGACGCGGAGTTTCCGCTTTACGCCCGCGCACAGGCCGAAGCGGGCGCGCAGCTACTGCTGGTGCCCAGTTGCACCGATACCGAAGCGGGCGCGCAGCGCGTGCGTCTGGGCTGTCGCGCGCGTGCACTCGAAAACCCGCTCTACGTCGCCTGCGCGGTCACCGCAGGGCAGGCGCCGTGGAGTCCGGCGCTGGACAGCAATACCGGCGCGGCCGGGATCTACGCGCCGATCGATCGCGGCTTTCCCGATGATGGCGTGATCGCGCAGGCGCAAGCGGGCTGGGCGATCGCTGAAGTCGATCTGGGCGCGTTCGCTGCCAACGCGGGCCATGCCCAGGTCAGCATCGCCAGCGACTGGCCGGCGCAGTTGCGGCCGCAGGTGCAGCGCGCACGCGTCGAGCGATTGTAGGAACCGGGCTTGAGTCTCCTTCAGCTTTTGCCGTGCTGCGCGGCGCATGTGCAAAGCCGAAGCCAAAGCCTGAAACACGAAGAACACGAAGGTAATGAAGAGGAAGATGAAAGGACCTTGATCGGCATTCGTGACCTGAACGAGCCGTCATTCCCGCATCGCTGGGATCCAGCGCATGTGCAAAGCCGAAGCCAAAGCTGAAACACGAAGGACACGAAGGACACGAAGGACACGAAGGTAATGAAGAGGAAGATGAATGGGCCTTGATCGGCATTCGTGACCTGAACAAGCCGTCATTCCCGCATCGCTGGGGTCCAGCGCATTTGCAGAAGATGAAGAGCCTTTGATCTTCCTTCGTGTTCTTCGTGGTTCAATCTTTTCGTGCTTTCCAGTCTCGTGCAGGATGACGATTCATTGCAGCTTTGTCGTCAGCCGGCCTTGGCGCTCGAGCGCAGGGCAGGTGAATCCCAGCCCGGCCGTGGCTGGAAGCGTTCGCCGTGGCGCGCGGCGAGTTTTTCCAGCCGCGCGACCAGCGCATCGGCGCCGCTGTCGCGGATGTACTGGATCGGGCCACCGCGGAACGGCGCAAAGCCGGTGCCGAAGATCAGGCCGGCATCGAGCAGGTCGGGATCGTCGATTACGCCGTCGTGCAGGCAAGCCACGGCTTCGTTGATGAGCGGCAGGATGATGCGGTCTTCGAGATCATCGGGCGCGACATAATGCGGATCGACCTGGGGCTTTTGCGCCTTGCCGTCCTGCCATTTGTAAAATCCCTCGCCATCCTTCTTGCCGCGCTTGCCGTGGCCGACCAGTTCGGCGATTGCGGGTGGAATGTCCAGCTTGAGGAAGGGGCCGAGTTCGGCGCCGACCGAGGCGGCGACATCGAGGCCGACGGTGTCGATCAGCTCGATCGGGCCCATCGGCATGCCGAACTTCTTTGCGGCCTTGTCGATCACTGGCGCGGGGATGCCTTCAGCACACGCACGCGCGGCCTCGAGCATGTAGGGCATGAGCGTGCGGTTGACGAGAAAACCGGGGCTGCCGGCGACCGCAATCGGCAGTTTGCCGATTGCCTTGCAGAAGGCGAGCGCGCGTTTCTCGTTGGCGCCATCGAGGTGATCCTGGCGCACGATCTCGACTAGCGGCATCAGCGCAACCGGATTGAAATAGTGCAGGCCGAGGAAACGCGCAGGCTGGGCCACCGCCTTGCGCAATTCGTCAAGCGGAATGCTCGAGGTGTTGGTGGCGAGCAGTGCCGTGGCCTTCATCTTCGGCTCGGCGGCCTTGTACAGGTCTTCCTTCGCTTGTGCGTTTTCGTAGATCGCCTCGATCAGCAGGTCGGCCGTGGTGATCCCATTGCCCTCGACGTCGGCCTTGAGACGGGCCAATGCCGGCTGGATGCGCTCGGGCGTCTTGAGCTTTTTCTCGAACAGCGTGCGCGCGCGATCGAGCGCGGGCTGCACGTATTTCATCTCGCGATCCTGCAGCGTCACATCGAAGCCGCGCAGCGCGCACCAGGCGGCGATGTCGCCACCCATCACGCCGGCGCCGACCACATGCACGTGCTGGATGCCATGATCGACGCCGCTGCCCGCCGACTTGAGTCGCTCCTGCAGGAAGAACACGCGAATGAGGTTGCGCGCCGTGGGCGTGGTAGCGAGCCTGGCGACCGCGCGCGCCTCGTTGCGCAGGCGCTGGCCGATGCCGCCGCCGCGGCGCCAGGTGTCGATCAGGGCAAACGGTGCCGGGTACTGGTCCTTGCGCACCTTGGCAGCGGTCTGCTTGCTGATCATCGCGGCGAGGATCTGGCGTGCTGGCCACAGGTTGGTGGCCCAGGCGAGCAGTCGCTGCTTCAGCGGCCGCGGCCGTGGATGGGCGATGAGCTCGCGCGCGGTGGCCATCAGCAGGTCGGGTGCGGCCAGTGCATCGACCAGGCCGATCGCGCGCGCATTCTCGGCCGAGGCGGCACGGCCCGTGAGCATGAATTCGAGCGCGGCGGGCGCGCCGATCAGGTAGGGCAGGCGTGACGAGCCACCCCAGCCCGGAAAGATGCCGAGCTTGACCTCGGGCAGGGCGATGCGCGTGGCTGGATCGCGCGTGGCCACGCGCTGGCGGCAGGCCAGCGCGAGCTCGGTGCCGCCGCCCATGCACACGCCGTGGATTGCGGCAACCGTCGGGCAGGGCAGGCCGGCCAGGCGCTGGAACACGCGCTGGCCGTTTTCGAGCACGTCGCGGATGGTGCCGGCCTTCTCGAAACTCTCGAATTCCTTGATGTCGGCACCGACGACGAAGCCAGCCTTGGCCGAGCGGAGGATGACCCCTCGTGGCGGCTCGAAAGACAGGCGTTCAACGATCTCGGCGAGTTCGTCGACCACGGCGCGCGACAGCGCGTTGACGGAACTGCCGGCGCGGTCGAGCGCCAGCTCGACGATGCCGTCGGTGCCCAGCGTGGCCTGCCAGTGCTGGAAACGCAGCCCTTCGAACATGGTCGGCTCCGAAATTGCGGCAATGGGTGGCTATAATCCGGGCAAGGTATGCGTCGGGTCAATGCGGCTCGGAGAAACGTGTGAGCGATCCGAAAACCGAATTGCCGATCGTCCAGAAATTGTTCGAGCGCATCGTGCAATCGCCCGAACACGTCATCGCGCTCGATACCGACAATCCGGACGAGTTGCTGGCTCAGATGCGCACGCTGGCAATCCGTGGTGGCACCTCGATCTACGCGTGGGATCCCGAAGGCGGGATCACGCCGCTGCGCGAAGCGGGCCTGTATGTTCCGGGCACCAAGCGGCTCGCCGATGCATTGCGGTATGTGCTGCAGAGCATGCATTTCGGCATCTACCTGTTCATGGCGTATGAAGAGTACTTGCGACCCGCCGAGACGCTGTTCCTGCGCCGCATCTCGCGTACCGCGATGCGCAGCGAGCGCAAGGTGGTGTTCGTCGGGCAACAGGTCGCCTTGCCCGAGGAGCTCGATGGGGTCTATCAGGCGCTGTCGTTGGCTCCGCATGCGGCGCAGCGCCTGCGTCTGCGCGATGGACGCTGGGTTTCATGAGCACGGTGTTCGGTGAGGGCCAGGGTGCGGCATTGATCGTGGCCAGCGATCGCAACGATCGTCGCGTGCTGTTCGACGTGCTCGACCAACAGGCCTTCGACGAGATCTATTCGGCCAAGGACGTCAGCCAGGCGCGCGAGTTCCTTGATCAGGGCATCCGCATCGATTTTGCGTTCGTCGAGTTCGTCGAAGAGGCAGATGCGGCGGTTGCGTTCTGCAATGATCTGCTGGCGGCAGTGCAGCACCGCATTCCGATTGTCGGCATCGTAGCCACGCCCGGTGGCAATTGGGGCAGCGCGGGCCTGCCGACCTGCGTGACCGACTGGTTGGTGTGTCCGGTGCGTCCCGGAGACGCCCAGGCGCGTCTGAAAACCGCATTGGCCGAGCGCGAAGAAGCGCCGCCACGCCCGCCGACCGCCGTTTCCGCTGCCGCTGCGGCTGCGGTCGCTGCTGTCGCTGACCGCTATCGTTTTGCGTTTGACGGCAGTCTCGACGAATTGGCTCTGGTCGAACCGGCGAGCGGCCGCATCCTGGATGTCAATGACACGTTCGTGCATCGCTCTGGCTATCCGCGCGCGCGTCTGGTGGGCAGTGACATCAATGGTTTTGATTTCCTCGTGCCGGCAGAACGCCGTCAGGAAATCGCCGCCCAGCTCGAAAGCGAGAGCAGTGTGCAGATGCGTGCGCGCAAGCCGCGTGCCGACGGCGGCTGGTATGCGGTCGATGTCAGCATCCGCAATGCCGTGCATGAAGGGCGGGTGGTGCAGTTCTACACCTTCCGCGAAATCGGCGAGCTCAGTCGCCTGCAGGCTGCAATCGCGGCCCTGCTCGAAGTCGGGCGCGGCGAAAGCCGCGACACCGCTGAGGCGATCGTGCAGGGCATGGCGCAATGGCTGGGCTTCGATCTGGTGTTGGCGCTCGAAGTGCCGGTCGATGCCGCGCCCGAGCCCAGCCAGGTTGCGGCATTCCGTCGCTTCGATGTTGATGCCGATGCCGGTGCCACGCACGAGGCCATGCTGCGTCAGGTGCTCGGCGGCGAGGAAGTGATCCTGCCCGCGCAGGCGTGGTCCTCGCCGATCGTCGATCCGGTGCTGCGCGAGCGACGTTACGAGTTCATCGCCGGCCTTCCCGTCGGCGGCGAGCGCGAGGAAAGCATCGGCGCGCTGATCCTTGCGCGCCGCGACGCGCTGGCCGTGGATCCTTCGGTGCAGGCGGGCCTGCACCTGTTCGCGCGCGCGCTGGGCGCCGAGTTTGAGTTGCGCCGTGCGCGCGCACAGGGCCGCGCCGAGGGTTTGCGCGATCCGCTCACCGGCCTGCCCAACCGGCTGCTGTTCAACGACCGCCTCAACTCGGCCATTGCCGAGGCCCATCGCGGCGGTGAAATGCTTGCGGTGGTGTTCGTCGATGTCGATCGTTTCAAGACGATCAATGATTCGCTCGGCCACGCGGTCGGTGATCAGGTGCTGATTGCGGTGGCGCGACGGCTGCGCAGCAGCGTGCGCAGCACCGACACCGTGGCCCGCTATGCCGGCGACGAATTCACGCTGATACTGCGCCATATCGTGCAGCGAGAGGACGTGCTGCGCATCGCCGAGAAGATCGTGCGGGCGATGGAAGTGCCGTTGCAGCTGCCCGATGGGCTGGAGCTGAGCATCACCACGTCGCTGGGGCTGAGCTTCTACCCCGATGATGCCGCCGACGCCGAGCGCTTGCTCAAGCAGGCGGACGTTGCGATGTATTCGGCCAAGGGCATGGGGCGCAACAATTTCCAGGCCTATGTGGCGGTGTCGGAGGAGTCGCATCGCCAGCGCCTCGCGCTCGAGGCCAAGCTGCGTCAGGCCGAGCGCAATGGCGAGCTGCGCGTGTTCTACCAGCCGCAGGTCGATGCGCGCAGCGAGGACATCATCGGCATGGAAGCGCTGCTGCGCTGGGAGCATCCCGAACTGGGCATGATCAGCCCGGGCTTCTTCGTGCCACTGGCCGAGGAAACGGGGCTGATCATCTCGATCGGCGAGTGGGTGCTGCGGGCCGCGTGCAAGGAGGCGCGGCGCTGGTGTCAGGAGCATGGCCTGGCCTTGCGTCTGGGCGTGAACCTTTCGCCGCTGCAACTGCGCCAGCCGCATCTGGTGCGCACGGTGGCGACGGTGCTGCGCGAAACCGGGCTCGACCCGCATCAGCTCGATCTGGAAGTGACCGAGAGCATCAGCGCAAAGACGATCCCGAACCTGATCGAGACGCTCAACGGATTGCGCGATCTCGGGTGTGGCATCTCGCTCGATGATTTCGGCACTGGCCAGTCTTCGCTCGACTACATCCGGCGCTTTCCCGCCGATCGCATCAAGATCGATCAGGCCTTCGTGCGCAACATCGGGCTCGATCCGGACGACGAAGCGATCGTGCGCGCGACCTTGTCGATGGCGCATGACCTCAATTGCAAGGTGGTCGCCGAAGGCGTGGAAACCGAACAGCATTTCGAGTTCCTGCGGGAGGAAGGCTGCGACGAACTGCAGGGCTTTCTGTTCTGCCGACCGCTGTCGGTTGCCAGTTTCGACAACCTGCTCAAGGAGCGCGCGCGCCAGCTGGGCACCCTGGGAGTGCGGGCGTGAGCAAGCCACGGTCGGGCATGGGCGAACTTTTTGCGATGCCGGCAGTCCAAGCAGGGAACCTGTGGTGGACCACGACAACGGAGCAGGGCCCACATGGGTGAAGGCGACCTGGACAAGGCGCTCGTCGAGCGCGTGCAAAAGGGGGACAACCGTGCTTTCGACCTCTTGGTCAGGAAGTACCAGCACAAGCTGGTCGGTGTCATTTCCCGCTACATCAATGATTGGAGCGAATGTCAGGACGTTGCCCAGGATGCCTTCCTGCGCGCCTATCGCGCGATCGGTTCGTTCCGTGGTGATGCCCAGTTCTACACCTGGATCTACCGTATCGCGATCAATACCGCCAAGAACCATCTGGTGGCGCAGGGGCGCCGGCCCCCGACCGAGGACATTGCGGTCGAGGATGCGGTCCAGTTCGAAGGGGCTGGCCGCCTTCACGAGTCGGCAACGCCGGAGCGCGAACTGATGCGTCAGGAGGTTGAACAAACCGTGTTTTCCACTGTCCAAGAGCTGCCCGAGGAACTGCGGACCGCGATCACCTTGCGAGAGGTCGACGGCCTGAGTTACGAGGAGATCGCGGAAGCGATGAAATGCCCGATCGGTACGGTCAGGTCGCGCATCTTCCGCGCCCGTGAAGCAATCGACGAGAAGTTGCGCCCGCTGTTGTCGGAAGGAAGGAAAGCCCCATGAACGAGAGCCGCCGCGAATCCCTTTCCGCCCTGATGGATGGTGCCCTGGACAAGGAGCAGCTGCGTTTCGTGCTCGCGGGCCTGGCCTCCGACGGTGATGGCGCCCCATGCTGGAGCCGCTACCACCTGGCCGGACAGGTGCTGCGCCGCGAACGCCCCTTGCTGCTCGACGACAAGCTCGCCCAGGCGGTCATGGCGGCAATCGCCAATGAACCGCTTGCGAGCCAACCGCGTCTTGGCCAGCGGGTGCTGCGATGGGGCGCCGGTGGCGCGATCGCGGCCTCGGTGGCCTTGGTGGCCCTGTTGGCCACGCGGCCGGCTGATGGCCCGGTGTCGACGCCATTGGCAACGCCGACGCCGTCGCTCGCGCGCACCACGCCGCTCGCGGTGAATTCGGCGACATCGATTGCGGCCTTGCCGGCCTCGGCGACGACGTCGAGCTTCGGCATCGGAGAGGTACGGCCGCCCTTGCTCGCGCCCAATGCGCCGATTGATTCGGCGCCGGCCAGCTATGGCGTCGAGACGACCTTGGTGCCGGCGCTTGATCCGCGTTTCTCGGTCTATGCGCGCGGTGGCGCAAACGTGCCTGCCGGCGGCGGCTACGTGCTGTTGCTCACGCCCAGCGAGCGCAAGAGCGAAACCGCATCGCGGCGCAGTCACTGACGGGCCAGGCGCTGCGCTCGGCGGATTCGGCGTGGCCTTGCGGCGGAATCGCGCGGGCGCAAGCAGGCTGTTCCGAGGCGATCGATTCCGGCATCGTGGCTGAACAGCTGACCGCAGCAGCGTTGAACTTTGCGCGTTGACTACCGTCCTAGCCCGCACGGCTCATCCGAAGCGGCCAGCAACCAGTCCAGTGGTTTGCGCGGGTTCCGCTTTTGTGGCGACCAGCATTCTCATCCCTCAATCACAGCGAGGAAACCATGACGATGATTCACCGTGGCGCGATGTTGTCGCGTACGCTGCTTGTTCCGCTGCTGGCCTTGTTCTGCATGGTCGGTCAAGCCGCGGCGACCGATCTTCCCGATTTCAGTTCCCTGGTGGAAAGATACGGCCCCGCTGTCGTCAACGTGCAGGCGAGCGGCAACCCGGACAACCAGGCGCAGCATGGTCAGGATGCGCAGGAAATGCCCGAGATCTTCCGCCGCTTCTTCGGCCCGCAAATGCCGATGCCACGCCAGCGCGGCATGCGCGTGTCGATGGGTTCGGGCTTCATCATTTCCAGTGACGGCTACGTGCTCACCAACAACCACGTGGTCGACGGCAGCGACCAGGTGACGGTGCGACTGTCGGACCGTCGTGAGCTCGATGCCAAGGTGATCGGTACCGACGCCCAGTACGACATCGCCCTGCTCAAGCTCAACGCGAGCAACCTGCCGGTGGTGAGCATCGGCGACTCGCGCAAGGTCAAGGCGGGCAACTGGGTCGTCGCGATCGGCTCGCCGTTTGGTTTCGATCACTCGGTCACGGCTGGCATCGTCAGCGCGATCGGGCGCAATTTCGGTGGGGCCGACCAGCAGTACGTACCCTTCATCCAGACCGATGTACCGATCAATCGCGGCAACTCGGGCGGCCCGCTGTTCAACCTCGATGGTCAGGTGGTCGGGATCAATTCACAGATCTTCTCCAACACCGGCGGCTTCATGGGCGTGTCGTTCGCGATTCCGATCGACATCGCGATGAATGCGGTCGAACAGATCAAGACCTCCGGCCGCGTCAGTCGCGGCATGATTGGCGTGCAGATCCAGAACGTCGACCGCGAACAGGCCAAGGCGCTTGGTTTGCCGCGCACCGGTGGCGCGCTGGTCAACAAGGTCACGCCCGGCGGCGCCGCCGACAAGGCCGGTATCCAGCTGGGTGACGTGATCCTCGCCTTTGCCGGTCGCGATGTGGTGATGTCGGCTGACCTGCCACCGCTGGTGGGCTCGACCAAGCCGGGCAGCAAGGTCGACCTGAGCATCTGGCGCGAGGGCAAGACCCTGACGATACCGGTCACGGTGGGTGAATTGCCGGCGGACAAGGACGCCCTGGCGAGCGCGTCTGGCGCAACGCCCAGCGCGGTTGCTGGAAACGCCTTGGGCATCGTCGTTGACGAGCTCACCGCCGAACAGCGCAAGCAGTTGGGCATCACCGACAATCAGGGCGTGGTCGTGCAGCGCATCGCCGGCAACCTCTCGCGGCGCAGCGCGCTGATGCCTGGCGATGTGATCCTCATGGTCGGACGCAAGCCGGTGAGGTCGGCAGCGGACTTCAACGCCAGCGTAAAGGGTGCCAAGCCAGGTGACTCGATCATGCTGCTGGTGCGGCGCGATGATCAGACCCAATTCGTCGCCGTTACCGTGCCCAAGGCGGGCCCCGAGCGCGAATGAGCGCGGGAATCTGCGTTTGCATCCACGACGGGGCCTGCGGGCCCCGTCGTCTTTTCGGCTCAATCGTGGGCGAGCTGCCCGCGCCCGACCGGCACGGGGGCAATGCAAGTCGCCCGCTTCATGCGATAATCCCGCGTTTGCCGGGGCCGGGTGCCGCCGGAGCAGCCCGGTACGCATGACCAATATCCGCAATTTTTCGATCATTGCCCACGTCGATCACGGCAAGTCCACCTTGGCAGACCGCATCATCCAGTTATGCGGCGGCCTGACTGCGCGCGAGATGGAAGCCCAGGTGCTCGACAACAATCCGATCGAGCGCGAGCGCGGCATCACCATCAAGGCGCAATCGGTGTCGCTGCCGTACAAGGCAAAGGACGGGACGGTCTACCAGCTCAATTTCATCGACACGCCCGGCCATGTCGACTTCAGCTATGAAGTCAGCCGGTCGCTCGCTGCCTGCGAAGGCGCCCTGCTGGTGGTCGATGCCGCCCAAGGCGTCGAGGCGCAGTCGGTCGCCAACTGCTACACCGCGGTCGAGCAGGGGCTCGAAGTCGTGCCAGTACTCAACAAGATCGACCTGCCCACCGCCGACATCGAGCGCGCCAAGGCCGAAATCGAAGCGGTGATCGGCATCGACGCCGCCGATGCGATTGCGATCAGTGCCAAGACCGGCCAGAACGTCGAGGCGGTGCTCGAGGCGATCGTGGCGCGGATTCCGCCGCCCAAACCGCGCGATTCCGACAAGCTGCAGGCATTGATCATCGATTCGTGGTTCGACAATTACCTTGGCGTGGTCTCGCTGGTGCGCGTGATGCAAGGCGAACTCAAGCCGCGCGACAAGCTGCTGGTGATGTCGACCGGCCGCACCCACGAGGTCGACCAGGTTGGCGTGTTCACGCCCAAGCGCGCGCTGCGTGACAAGCTCGGCATGGGTGAGGTCGGCTGGGTCACGGCTTCGATCAAGGACGTGCATGGCGCACCGGTGGGCGACACCCTGACCCTTGCGCGAGATCCGGCGGCCAAACCGCTGCCGGGCTTCCAGCAGATGCAGCCGCGCGTGTTCGCGGGCCTGTTTCCGGTCGTGGCCGAAGACTACCCCGATCTGCGCGAGGCGCTGGAGAAGCTCAAGCTCAACGACGCGGCGCTGTATTTCGAGCCGGAAACCTCGGAAGCGATGGGTTTTGGTTTCCGCTGCGGCTTCCTCGGCCTGCTGCACATGGAAATCATCCAGGAGCGGCTCGAGCGTGAGTACGACCTCGACCTCGTCACCACCGCGCCGACGGTCGTCTACGAAATCCTGCTCACCGACGGTCGGGTGGTGCGACTGGACAATCCCGCCAAGTTGCCGCCGGTGCAGACGGTCGAGGAAGTCCGCGAGCCGATCATCGTCGCCAACATCCTCACGCCACCCGATTACATCGGCAACGTGATCAAGTTGTGCGAGGAAAAGCGCGGCGTGCAGCGCTCGATCAACTATCTCGCCACCCAAGTGCAGATCAGTTATGAGCTGCCGCTGGCCGAGGTCGTGCTCGATTTCTTCGACAAGCTCAAGTCGGTGTCACGCGGTTATGCCTCGATGGACTATCACTTCGAACGCTTCCAGAGCGGGCCGTTCGTGCGCGTGGACATCCTCATCAATGGTGATCGCGTCGACGCCTTGAGCCTGATCCTGCACCGCTCCAGCGCCGACCGCCGTGGGCGCGAGCTTGTCGAGAAGATGAAGGACCTGATTCCACGGCAGATGTTCGATGTGGCGATCCAGGCCGCGATCGGCGCGCAGATCATTGCCCGCTCGACGGTCAAGGCGTTGCGCAAGAACGTGCTCGCCAAGTGTTATGGCGGCGACATCACGCGCAAGCGCAAGTTGCTGGAGAAGCAGAAGGAAGGCAAGAAGCGCATGAAGCAAGTCGGCAGTGTCGAGATCCCGCAGGAAGCCTTCCTCGCGGTCTTGCAGATGGACAAATGAGCATGCTGACGAACGCGTGCAACGGCAGCGTCAGCGCCTGGCTTGGTCCCGTTCTGACGGGTTACCCGATTCAGCGCGTCACGGCAGGATCTTCCGGAGTCGATCATGAATTTTGATTTTGCATTGCTGCTGGTTGTCTTGACCGCAGTCGCGGGAGTGTTGTGGCTGCTCGACTTGCTGCTGCTGGCACCGCGCCGGCGTCGGCGCGCGCAGTTGGTCGCGGCGATGACCGCACTGAGCGACGAGGAGCGTGAGGCGCGCACTCGCGACACCTTGCGTGAATCGGTGGCGGTCGAGTACGCCCGTTCGTTCTTCCCGGTGCTGCTGCTGATCCTGCTGTTTCGCTCCTTCGTCGCCGAACCGTTCAAGATCCCCTCGGGTTCGATGATGCCGACCCTGTTGGTCGGTGATTTCATCCTCGTCAACAAATTCGCCTATGGTCTGCGACTGCCGGTCCTCAACAAGCGCATTTTCGCCATCGGTGAACCCAAGCGTGGCGATGTGTTCGTGTTCCGCTACCCGAAGAACCCGAAAGAGGATTACATCAAGCGCGTGATCGGCTTGCCCGGTGACACGATCGAGTACCGCAACAAGACCTTGTTCGTGAACGGTCGGCAGGTCGGCGAGACCGATCTGGGCACCTATTCGGGGCCGGGCGAGCCCGGACGCCCGGCCGATGGCGCCGAGCTCAAGCTCGAAAACCTTGACGGCGTCGAACACCAGATCCTCGAGGTGCCGCGCGCCTGGGTCGGCCATGAAGGCACCTGGACGGTGCCGCCAGGCCATTATTTTGCAATGGGCGACAACCGAGACAACAGCGCTGACAGCCGCTTCTGGGGTTTCGTGCCCGAGGAGAACCTGGTCGGCCGGGCCTTTCTGATCTGGATGAATTTCGGCAGTTTGAACCGCATCGGTACCGTGATCAAATAAGATGCGCGGCATCGACCCGCAACCGGCCATCGAGGGAGTACGCACATGCATCGCAAGGTCAAAGGCATCACGCTGATCGGTTTCGTCATCATTCTCGTCGTCGCCGGCTTTTTCGCCTATGTGGCGATGCGCCTGATTCCCGCCTACACCGAGTATTTCGGCGTGGTCAAATCGATGGACCAGCTGAGCAAGGAACCGGGGGCCTCGACCAAGTCGCTCGATCAGGTGCGCCGTGACCTCAGCTTCAAGTTCGATACCCAGTATGTCGACGAGAACAACGTGCCGCCCAGCGCGATCTTCCTGGTGCGCGATGCGGGCAAGTCCATCCTGCGCGTGGCCTATGAACGGCGCATCCCGTTCATGTACAACGTCGAGCTTCTGGTCAGCTTCGACCACTCGATCAACCTCACCAACAACACGGGTGACTGAGTCCGGAACCCTTGGTCATCGGTTCGCCGATGTGGCCTTGCTGGAACGTGCGCTGACGCATCGCAGTGCAGCGCACGTCAACAATGAGCGGCTGGAATTTCTCGGCGACGCGCTGCTCAACCTGCTCGTGGCCGAGCTCATTTTCGAATTGCATCCACGGGCCAGCGAGGGCGAGATGACGCGTTTGCGCGCAGCGCTGGTCAACGGCAATGCGCTGGCCGACATGGCCCGTGGGCAGCAACTTGGCGATCAGCTGCACTTGGGGCCGGGTGAGCTCAAGAGTGGCGGCCATCGCCGCGACTCGATCCTTGCCGATGCTTTCGAGGCTTTGGTGGCCGCGGTCTATCTGGATGGCGGTTGGCAAGCTTGCAGGCAGCGGGTGCGTGATTTGTTTGCGCCGCTGGTGGAAGCGGGCGCACGCACGCCAAAGGATGCCAAGACGCGACTGCAGGAACTGCTGCAGGCGCGCGGACTACCGCTGCCGGTCTATGACCTGCTCGCGACCGCGGGAGAGGAACATGCGCGCGTGTTCACCGTCAGTTGCCGCGTCGAAGCAATCGATGCGCAGCGCGAAGGCAGTGGATCGAGCCGCCGGGCGGCCGAGCAGATTGCGGCCGAACGCGTTCTCGAATTTCTCGAGGCAGGCAAGAACAATGGCCACTGAGTCCCCGTCGCACCGTTTCGGCACCGTGGCCCTGGTCGGTCAGCCCAATGTCGGCAAATCAACCCTGCTCAATGCACTGCTTGGTTTGCGACTGTCGATCGTCACGCCCAAACCGCAAACCACCCGTCACCGGATTCTCGGCATCGTCACCCGCCCCGATGCGCAGATCGCCCTGCTCGACACGCCCGGCCTGCATCGCCAGACGCGGCGTGCGCTCAACCACCAGCTGAACCGGGTTGCCCGCCAAGCGCCCGAGGATGCCGATCTGCTGGTGCACGTGATCGACGGCCCGAAGTGGGGCGATGAGGATGAGGGCATCTGGAAGCTGCTGTCCGCGCTGGGCAAGCCGGTGCTGTTGGCGGTGAACAAGGTCGACAAGCTCACCGACAAGACCCGCCTGCTTGCCTTCGCCGCGCAGGTGACCCGTGAGCACGCCTATGCGGGTGTGCATTTCCTGTGTGCGCGGCGCGGCGACGGCGTAGCCATGCTGCTCGACGAGATTGCGCAACTGCTGCCGGAAGGCGAGGCCGCCTACGCCGAGGACGAATTCACCGATCGCAGCGAACGCTTTCTTGCGGCCGAGCTCGTGCGCGAACAGCTCATGCTCCTGCTTGGCGACGAACTGCCGTATGCGACAGCGGTCGAGATCGAAGGATTTGAAGACGCCGCCAGGATCACGCGCATTGGCGCAGTGATCTGGGTCGAGCGCGAGGGCCAGAAGGGTATCGTGATCGGAGCCGGGGGCGGGCAGCTCAAGAAGATCGGCAGCGCGGCGCGACGCGCGATGGAACGCCTGTTCGAGCGCCGCGTGCATCTCGAGTTGTGGGTGCGCGTGCGCGAGTCCTGGAGCGACGATGCCGCTGCGCTCAAGCAGTTCGGCTATACCGATTGAGCAAGGGAGGCGCCGGTGCGCGTCGATGGGCAACCCGCGTTCGTCCTGCACGCGCGCGCCTGGCGCGAAACCTCGCTGTTGCTGGAAGTTTTCAGTCGGGATCACGGTCGCGTGGGTCTGGTGGCGCGCGGCGTGCGCCGGGAACGCAGCCGCTGGCCGCGTGGCCTGTTGCAGCCATTTCAGCCGCTGTTGCTGGCTTGGGCCGGGCGAGGTGAGTTGGGTACGCTGGTTGCGGTCGAAGGCGCGAGTGCGCCACTGCAGCCCCAGGGACAGACCCTGCTTGCGGGGATGTACGTCAACGAATTCGTGTTGCGCCTGAGCGGTCGTGGTGATCCCCATCCACGTGCATTCTCGCTCTATGCGCAGTGTCTGGCACGACTGAATGGCGAGGAATCGGTGGCATGGACCTTGCGCCGTTTCGAGCGTGACTTCCTCGCCGCGATCGGCTATGGACTGGTGCTCGACCAGGCCGCTGATGGCTCACCATTGCAGGCGGCACACGACTATGCCTACGACCCGGAGGCCGGCGCGCGGGTGTGGCAGGGCCAGCGCAGTGGCGTGCGCGTCTGCGGCGCCGCCTTGCTTGCACTCGCCGCGGATGACTGTCCCGCAACCGACGAGCTGCGGCAGTTGCGCGGCCTGGTGCGCGGCGTGGTGCGCCACCTGATCGGCGGCGAGCTCGAGTCGTGGAAGCTCACGCGGCCCGCCCTGCGTGATGCAAGGTGATTCTCATCGCGCTGCCGCGGCGCGGAGCACGTCATGGACGCGGTGGCAGTGGTCGAGGAATGCCTCGACCGCCGCGCCGGGCCAGACATCGTGCTCCAGCTCGATGCGCAATCGCGCAATCGCCGCGGTCAGGCTTGGCGTGCCGCAGAAGCCTGCTGATGCGGCCAGTCGATGCAGGCGTGCGCGCAACCCCTCGCGATCCCGTTGTGTCGCCAGACTCGCGAGCTCCACCGGCAACTCGGACAACTCCGTAACGAACAGCGCGCGCAGGGCAGCCAGGATCGAAGCATCACCGGCAACCGCGTGCAAGGCCCGGGCATCGTCGAGCTCGCATGGGATGGTCGTGCAAAGGCGCGCCTGCGGAAGGTGACGTTCGAGCGCCTCGCGCAGGATTTCGATCGTGAGCGGCTTGGCCAGCACCTGGGCGAAGCCGTGCGCAGCGAGCGCCGCAGCGTGTTCGGCGTCGACTTCGGCACTGGTGGCCAGTGCCGGAGCCTGGCGTGAAGGGCCGGCTCCCGCACGGATCGCCTCGAGCACGGCGCAGCCATCCTGAACCGGCATGTTGAGATCGAGCACGAGCAGATCGAAGGCGCGTTTCCCGGCGAGCGCCACGGCCTGCCCGCCATCGGCAGCGCAGGTCACATCGGCGCCCAGCTGCGCGAAAGCGGCAGCGAGGAATTGCAGGCTCAAGGCGTTGTCATCGGCAACGAGCAGACTGAAATGCGACATTGCGACTCCTTGCAACGCAGCGTTGCGGCAGAATGAGCCGCGATGCCCCGATCGTCAATTCCCTTGCTGATCGTCCTGAGCGTGCTGTGCAGCAGCGCGCCGCCGGCGGATGCGCGCAGCTTGCGGCTGCAGGCCACGCGCGTGGAGGCGCCGAGCCTGGATCTTGAGGGCGTGCGTATCGAGGCCCAGGTCGGCGCGAATGGCGGCAGTCTGCGGATGTTCGCGCAGCGGCTGCGGATTGCAGAGCTCGGCGTGGATCAGGTTCTCGATTGGCAGTGCGTGCTCGAGCGCGAGGCCGATGCGCAAGTCTGCGACGGCCCGATGCGGATGGCCGATGGGCGCAGTGCGAACCTGCGCGTGCGTCTGGCGCGCGAGGAACTCGATGTGAAGCTTCAGCAAGATGCGTTCGAAGGCGTCCTGCAATGGCCGCTGGGTACCGGCACGACCACACTCGATCTGCGCAGCTTGCCCGCGGTGTGGCTCGCCCCTGCCTTGGCCAGGCACTGGGAAGGCGGCAGCCTGCGTGCGGGATTGTTCGATGCGGTGCTTGCGATCGATGCGGCGCAGCGGGTCCATGCGCGCGGTTCGCTCAAGGGGCTCACGCTGGGAACGCACGATGGCACGCTTGCCGTCGAGGGCATGGACATTGAAGGCACGGGCGATTGGATGGTGACGAACGGCGTCGCCCGAATCAGCGCGCAGTTGAAGTTGGCGCGCGGACGTGCGGACATGGGCGGGCTGCATGCGCAACTGCCACAGGCGCCGGTCGAGCTGACGGTCGATGCAAGCCGCGGCATCGACGAGGTCTGGGACTTTGCACGCCTGAATTGGCACGATCCGGACGTGCTCGAATTCGATGCCGCCGCGCTCTTCGATCCTCGCCAGCTGGCACCCCTGCGGCGCCTGCAGCTGCATCAGGTCCGTGCGGTTTTCCCGCTCGCCCTGCAGCGCTATGGCCGCGGCGTGCTCGCTGCGCACGATCTGGACGGTCTTGCGCTCAGCGGCGAATTGCGTGGCAGCGCCGCCTTGGATGGTGACGGTTTGATCCGCGCCACGGCCGAAACGGATCGGATGGATCTGCGGCTGCCGCGGCACGCGATCTTGATCGACAAGCTGCGGGGCGGTTTCGACTGGCGACGCGATGGACACGGCGAAGCCAGGCCGATCTCTTTCGCGCATGCGCGTTTGGATCACCTCGATGTCACCGCACTGCAATCACGCTGGCAGATACGCGATCGGGCTGCGCATCTGATCGGTCCGCTGAGCGCCCGGTTGTTCGGTGGCAAGCTCACGGCGTACGACTTGATTGTGCGCGAGCCCGGCGCGAATGCCACCTGGCTGCAGGGGCGCGCGGGCGTGCGCGGCATGGGCTACGACGCGGCCGATGGCAGTTTCGGCATTGCCAATCTCGCTGCTGATCTGGATCTGAGGCTCGCCGGTGAGCTTGATGCGCTGCATGTCGCGGCTGACGCGAGTCTGCACGGCGGACAGGCGCTGGCCGGCAGCGTCTATGTGGAATTGCCGCAGTCGCCGGTTCACGCGCGAGTTGGAGTTGCTCTTTCGCCATCGGTGTGGCGGATCGAACGCTTCGATTGGCGCGATCCCGGTGTGCTTGACGCGAGCCTGCTTGGGCAGTGGGATCCGGTCACGCGCAAATGGCTGGCATTGCAGGCGCAGCTGCGCGAGCTCGATCTTGCGCGCGCAACCGATCGTTACGCGCGCAGTTGGCTCGCCACGCGTGGTTATGGTCAATTGCAGGCGCGCGGCCACGCGCAAGGCGCGCTCGCGTTCGAATCGGGACGCATGCGCGGCTTTTCATTGCAGGCCCAGGCCGTCGATCTCGTCGATGGTGCAGGTCGCTTCGCGCTCGAAGGCCTCGATGGCGCGCTCGACTGGAATGCGAACGCGCCGCGCGCGCCAACCAGCCTCGGCTGGCGGCACGCCGAGTTCTACAAGGTTCCTTTCGGTGCTGCGCGCTCGCAGTGGGTGTCCGACCGCGACAGCCTGCAACTGGCCACGCCGCTGGCCGTGGACGTGCTGGGTGGGCAATTGAGATTGGAAAAATTCATTGCCCAGCCCGCGTCACCGCGCGGTGACCGCTACGAGGCCTCGTTCGCAGTCGTCGGCGTGCAGTTGCCGCAGATGTCGGCGGCCTTCGGCTGGCCGAGCTTTCCAGGCAATCTGTCGGGCGGCATTCCCGAAATCGAATTCGTCGGCGATCGCATCGAGTTTCATGGTGGTCTGGATTTGTACTTGTTCGATGGCCATCTGGGCGTCAACTCGATGAGCCTGGAGCGCCCCTTCGGCAGCGAGCCCGCGCTCGGCGCCAACATCCACTTCGAGAATTTCGACCTCGAACAACTCACCAGCGCTTTTTCCTTCGGCAGCATGAGCGGGCGCCTGTTTGGCACCATCGATGATCTGCGCCTGCTTGATTGGGGCACGGTCGCCTTCGATGCGTGGTTGCGCACCAAGGGCGGCGGCAAGATGAGCTACACCGCGGTCGATGACATCACCGGCATCAGCAGCGGCGCGCCGGCATTGCAGAATCTCGCGCTCAAGCTCGTCAATACCTTCCGCTTCGGTCAGCTTGGTGTGCGCTGCCGATTGCGCGACGAGGTCTGCACCATGGGTGGCATCGAGCCATTGCCTGAACGGGCAGATGCCAGCGACTCGCTCGATGCGCGGGGCTACGCTATCGTCAAGGGTGCCGGCCTGCCGCGCATCGACATCGTCGGCCATCGCCGCCATGTCGATTGGCCCACCCTGGTACGCCGTCTGCGTGATGCGACCCGGGGGCAGGCACCCGTCATCGAGTGAATCGGAGGTTTCATGCGTCGTCGATTTGCCACCATCGTGCTGTTGCTTGCCTGCGTGTTGCCGGTCGCCTGCGTGACGATCAATGTCTATTTCCCCGAAGCTGCAGCGCAGAAGGCGGCGGGGCAGTTCGTCGACAAGGTGCTCGGCGGTGCAGCGGTGCCGGCGCACGGCGAGCCGCCGCCAGAGCCCGGGCGCAACAATCCAGCCGCGGCCTTGCTCGACCTGCTGGTGCCCAGTGCCCATGCGCAGGGCGCCGACATCACCGTGCAGACGCCGCAGATCCAGGCCATCCAGGCGCGCATGCAGGAGCGCTTCTCGACACGGCTGCGTGCGCATTTCGACAGCGGCGCGCTGGGCTTCACCCGTGATGGTCTGGTGGCGATGCGCGATGCCGCCGCGGTTCCGCTGGCGCAGCGCGCCGCGGTCAACGCCGAGGTGGCCGCCGAGAACCGCGATCGCGAGGCCGTCTACCGCGAGATCGCACTCGCCAATGGCCATGCCGACTGGGCGCCGCAGATTCGTGCGACGTTTGCCCGGCAATGGATCGAGCGCGCCCGGCCCGGCTGGTACTATCAGGATTCCAACAGCGCGTGGCAGCGCAAATGATGCAGCGGGGCAGGCGCCTTGCGGCGAAGTCCCGGACCCGATGAACCCAGCCACCGAAGTTTCCATCACCGACCTCTCGCACGATGGTCGCGGCGTCGCCCACATCGATGGCAAGGCCGTGTTCGTCGCCGGCGCCTTGCCAGGTGAGGTGGCGTGCGTGCGCATCGTCAAGCGCAGCCGCCATTTCGACGAGGCCAAGGTCGAGGAGTTGCTGCAACGCTCGCCCGAGCGCATCGAACCGCGCTGCCCGCATTTCGGCAGTTGCAGCGGCTGCAGCCTGCAACACCTGCCGCCCGCTGCGCAGATCACGGCCAAGCAGCGTGTGCTCGCCGAGAATTTCGAACGCATCGGCAAGGTCGCGCCGTTGCGTTGGTTGGAGCCGCTGACCGCAGAGCCCTGGGGCTATCGGCGCAAGGGGCGCCTGTCGGTGAAATGGGTTTCCAAGAAGGACAAGGCGCTGGTGGGGTTTCGCGAGGACAATCCGCGCTTCGTCGCCGATCTGAGCGAGTGCCATACCTTGCTGCCTGCAGTCGGTCTGCGCCTGGCCGAATTGTCGCGGCTCGTGGGCTCACTGACGGCGCGCGAACAGATCGCACAAATCGAGATCGCCGCCGGCGATCAGTGCGTGGCATTGACCTTTCGCCATCTGCAGCCGCTCGTGGACAGCGATCGCGCCGCGCTCGTCGCCTTCGCCAAGGCCCATGAGATCGCGATCCTGCTGCAAAGTGGCGGTCCCGACAGCGTGGTGCCGCTGTGGCCCGAGCGGGTGTCGCTGTCATTCCGCATTCCCGAGTTCGACATCGACATCGCGTTTCAGCCGCTCGATTTCATCCAGGTCAATGGCGGCATGAACCTGCGCATGATCACACGCGCGGTCGAATTGCTCGAATTGAATCCATCCGACCGCGTGCTCGACCTGTTCTGCGGTCTGGGCAATTTCACCTTGCCGATGGCGCGGCGCGCAGGCGAGGTGGTCGGAGTCGAGGGAGAGGCAGCGCTGGTGGCGCGTTCGCGCGAGAACGCGCAAGCCAATGGCATCGGCAACGTCGAGTTCTTCGCCGCCGATCTGGCCGCCGATCAGGCTGATGCGCCGTGGGCGCGGCGCAGCTACCACAAGTTGCTGCTCGACCCGCCGCGTTCTGGCGCGGCGGCCGTGCTCGACTATCTGCCGCGCAAGGGCTGCGATCTTGTCGTCTACGTGTCCTGTCACCCCGGTTCCCTCGCGCGCGATGCCGGCACCTTGGTCAACCGCCACGGTTTCACGCTCGAGGCGGCCGGCGTGATGGACATGTTCCCGCATACCGCGCACGTCGAATCGATCGCGCTGTTCAAGCGCTGAAGGCGCGGGCGTCGTGGCTGGGCGCAGGCAAGCGACCGGTACGTGCCCGCAGACGCTGCGCCGGCTTCGCTTGCCGGTACAATCGGCGGTTTGACACCGCCCCGTGGCTGCCGCCCGGCGGCGCGCAGGAAGTCTCTGGAAAGGCTGCAAATGCTCATCATTGGACTGGCTGGCAAGCGACTCGACGAAGCCGACCGCGCACGCTTGGCAGTGCCCCAGGTCAGCGGCGTCATCCTGTTCACACGCAATTTCGACAGCCGCGAGCAGGTGGCCGAGTTGATCGAGTCGATCCGTGCCGAGCGGGACGAGCCGTTCCTTGTCTGTGTCGATCAGGAAGGCGGTCCGGTGCAGCGCTTCCGTGCCGGCTTCACTCGCCTGCCGCCGCTGGCGCGATTGGGTGAGCTGCATGACCGCGATCCGCAGGGCGCGGTCGCGCGCGCCGAGGAGCATGCTTGGTTGATGGCGGCCGAAATGCGTGCGATCGGAATCGATCTGAGTTTCGCTCCGGTGGTCGATCTGGCGCGCGGCAATCGTGCGATCGGCGAACGCGCCCTGCATGCCGATCCGCAGGTTGTTTCGCGGCTTGCGTTGGCATGCCTGCGCGGCATGCGCCTGGCCGGAATGGCGGCGACGATCAAACACTTTCCCGGTCATGGCAGCGTGTCCGAAGACACCCATTTCGATGCCGCCGTCGATCCGCGCAGCCTCGATGAATTGCGCACCAGCGATTTGCTGCCGTTTGCCGACGCCATTTCAGCAGGCGCCGAAGCGGTGATGATGGCGCATGTCACCTATCCCGCGATCGATGCGCTGCCGGCTGGCTATTCGCGTATCTGGATCGAGCAGGTGCTGCGCGGCGAGCTTGGCTTTCGCGGCCTGGTGATCGGTGATGACATCGGCATGGCAGCGGCAGAATCCATTGGCCCGATCGCGGCGCGCACCGAGGCGCACCTGGGCGCTGGCTGCGATCTGTTGCTGGCTTGTTCACCGGCGATCGTCGACGAGGCAATCGCCGCGGTGCGCTCGCACGCGCCCTGCCCAGCGGCGCGGCTGGCCACCCTGCAGGGTGCGGCCGCGTCCACCTGGCAGGCGTTGGCGGACAATCCCCAGCGTGAGCTCTTCATTGCGCGCCTCGGCGCGCTGGATCCGGAAGCGACGACATGAGTATGCAATCCCCTCCCTTGGCTGCGGCGCTCGAAAAGGCCGAGCGCATCCATGACGGCGATGTGCTGACCGCGGCGATCGCGCGCATGGCCGGCGAGATCGACGCCGAGCTGGCGGGACGGCAGGCGGTGTTTCTCACCGTGATGCAGGGC
This sequence comes from Dokdonella sp., assembly GCF_019634815.1. Lineage (GTDB taxonomy): Bacteria > Pseudomonadota > Gammaproteobacteria > Xanthomonadales > Rhodanobacteraceae > Dokdonella_A. The sequence continues at coordinate 62,805 of NZ_JAHCAP010000017.1, forward strand.
GCGCTGCCGTTCGCGGGCCAGCTCGCCACCCGGCTGGCCTCACCGCTGACCTTCGATTACGTGCATGCCACGCGCTATCGCGGTGAAACCAGCGGCGGCGAGCTGCATTGGCTCAAACGCCCGAGCGTATCGCTGGCCGGCGCCACCGTGCTGCTGGTCGATGACATCCTCGATGAGGGCCATACCCTGGCTGCGATCCGCGACTATTGCAGTGCGCAAGGTGCGTCACGCGTCTTGATCGCGGTGCTGTGCGAGAAGCGGCATGGGCGTGGCGTCGGGCTCCGTGCCGATTTCGTCGGTGTCGAGGTGCCCGATCGTTATGTGTTCGGCTACGGCATGGATTATCACGAGCAAGGCCGCAATCTCGCGGCCATCTACGCGGTGGACGCATGAACCGCGCCATTGACCTCGCCCTGATCGGCGGCACCGGGCTGTACCGGTTTCCGGACCTGCAGCACATCGAGCGACATGCCGTTGATACGCCCCATGGCCATCCTTCCGACAGCATCGTCATCGGCGAGGTCGGCCGGCATCGCATTGCGTTTCTCGCGCGCCATGGTGAATCGCACACGATTCCACCGCATCGGGTGAATTACCGCGCCAACCTGTGGGCCCTGCATCATCTGGGTGCGCGCCGCGTGATCGGCGTCAACGCGGTCGGCGGGATTCGCGCCGACATGGAGCCGCGCATGCTCGCGGTACCCGATCAGATCATTGATTACACCAGTGACCGCATCAGCAGCTTCTGCGATGTTGCCGGAGCCCAGGTGCGTCACGTCGACTTCAGTGAGCCGTACACGGCGAGCTTGCGCCAAGCCTTGGTGGCGGCGGCTGACAGCATCGGCATCGCAATCGTCGACGGCGGTTGCTATGGCGCAACGCAGGGCCCGCGTCTGGAGACGCGGGCCGAGATCGCGCGCATGCGCCGGGATGGCTGCGACCTGGTGGGCATGACGGGCATGCCGGAAGCCGTGCTCGCGCGCGAGCTTGATCTCGACTATGCCTGTCTGTCGCTGGTGGCCAATTGGGCCGCCGGGTGTGGCGATCAGGCGGAAATCAGCCTGGCCGAAATCTACGCCAATCTCGAAGCGGCGACGGCGCAGTTGCCGACCCTGATCGTGGCCCTGCTCGAAGGTCTGTGACCGACGCGGCAGGTTCGGCCGCTTGCCCGCGGCTGACTTGCATTCGCAGGGAGGTGCCTTTCGGTCTCGAGTCCTGACCGTCGGGCGGATGCATCTTGATCGTCCTCGTGCAAGGGTGCTTGAATGCCCGCGTGCGCCAGCGCGTGCGTCCGCGAGTCGCGGGCGGGGAGCCGCGCCGCACACAGGGGCTCATCCAGAGGGGTTGAAGGCAATGCGTACCGGTACCGTCAAATGGTTCAACGACGCCAAGGGGTTTGGCTTCATCGCGCCGGAAGAGGGGGGCGAAGATATCTTCGTGCACTTCTCGGCGATCAATTCGCAGGGATTCCGCTCCCTGCAGCAAGGGCAGCGCGTCAACTTCGAGGTCGTGCAGGGCCCCAAGGGCTCGCAGGCTTCGGCCGTGCAACCGATCAAGTGATCGGCGCGGCAAATCGCGGCGTAGAGCCTCGTTTCTGACGAGGCTCTTTTTCCGGGGCGCTTCTGGACAACGTGGATCAGCTGCGCTTGCTCTTGGCCAGCGCGAGCCAGGTGTCGACCACGGTATCGGGGTTGAGCGAGACCGATTCGATGCCTTGTTCCATCAGCCACTGCGCCAGATCGGGGTGATCGCTCGGACCCTGGCCGCAAATGCCGACGTATTTTCCCTTGGCGCGCGCGGTCGAGATCGCCATTGCCAGCAGTTTCTTCACCGCCGGATTGCGTTCGTCGAACAGGCTGGCGACGATCGCCGAGTCGCGGTCGAGCCCGAGCGTGAGCTGGGTGAGGTCGTTGGAACCGATCGAGAAGCCATCGAAGATGTCGAGGAACTCGTCGGCGAGCAACGCATTGGACGGCACCTCGCACATCATGATGACCTTGAGGCCGTGCTTGCCCTGTTCGAGGCCGTGTTTCTTGAGCACCTCGATCACCTTGCGGCCTTCCTCGAGGGTGCGCACGAACGGGATCATCACCCAGGCGTTGTCCAGTCCCATCGTTTCGCGCACCTTCTTCATCGCGCGGCATTCGAGCGCGAAGGCGTCCTCGAAACTCGGATCGACGTAGCGGCTGGCGCCGCGGAAGCCGATCATCGGGTTCTCCTCGTGCGGTTCGTAACGCTTGCCGCCGATGAGGTTGGCGTATTCGTTGGACTTGAAATCGGACAAGCGCACGATCACCGGATTGGGCGCGAAGGCGGCTGTGATCGTGGCGATGCCTTCGGCGAGGCGGTCGACGTAGAAATCGACCGGGCTCGCATAGCCGGCGATGCGCGCGTCGATCTGGCGACGGATGTCGGCGTCCTGCTGCTCGTATTCGAGCAAGGCCTTGGGATGCACCGCGATGTGGCTGGCGATGATCATTTCCAGCCGTGCGAGGCCAACGCCGGCGTTGGGCAGCATCGCAAAGTCGAAGGCGCGCTCCGGGTTGGCGACGTTCATCATGATCTTGAGCGGTGCCGGCGGCATCGCGCCGAGGTCGGCGGTGACGCGCTCGAAATCGAGCTTGCCCGCGTAGGCGAAGCCGGTATCGCCCTCGGCGCAGGAGACGGTCACGGCGGCGCCGTCGGGAATCGTGTCGAGGCCGTTGCCGGTGCCGACGATCGCGGGCACGCCCAGCTCGCGCGCGATGATCGCGGCGTGACAGGTGCGGCCGCCACGGTTGGTGACGATCGCGGCGGCGCGCTTCATCACCGGCTCCCAATCGGGATCAGTCATGTCGGCGACCAGCACGTCACCGGGCTGCACGCGGTTCATGTCCTTGATCGAGCGAATCACGCGCGCGGTGCCGGCGCCGATCTTCTGGCCGATCGAGCGGCCTTGGGCGAGTACCGGGCCGCGTGTCTTGAGCTGGAAGCGCTCGATCTGCGTCGCCCGCGCACGCGACTTCACCGTTTCCGGGCGCGCTTGCACGATGTAGAGCTTGCCGGTGTTGCCATCCTTCGCCCACTCGATGTCCATCGGCCGGCCGTAGTGCTGCTCGATCACCAGCGCCTGCCTGGCAAGCTCATGAACGTCGGCATCGCTGATGCAGAAGCGGGCGCGGTCGGCGGCTGGCGTTTCCTCGATGCGCACGCGCTCACCGGCCTTGGCCGAATACACCATGCGCTGCTGCTTGGCGCCGATCTGGCGCCGCAGGATCGCCGGTTTGCCGGCCTTGAGCGTGGGCTTGTAGACATAGAACTCGTCGGGATTGACCGCGCCCTGCACGACCATTTCGCCCAGACCGTAGCTGCCGGTCACGAACACCGCATCGCGGAAGCCCGATTCGGTGTCGAGCGTGAACAGCACGCCGGATGCGCCCACGTCCGAGCGCACCATGAGCTGCACGCCGGCCGAGAGAAACACGTCCTCGTGCTTGAAGCCGTGATGTACGCGATAGGCGATCGCGCGATCGTTGTAGAGCGAGGCGAAGACTTCCTTGACCTTGTGCAGCACGTCTTCGATGCCGACCACGTTGAGGAAGGTTTCCTGCTGACCCGCAAACGAGGCATCGGGCAGATCCTCGGCGGTGGCCGAGGAGCGCACGGCAACGGCGATGTCGCTGGCGCCGGCGTCCTTGCACAGTTTGGTGTAGGCAGTGCGAATCGCCGCATCGAGCTCGGCGGGCAGGGTGGTATCGACGATCCAGCCGCGGATTTCGGTGCCCGCGGTGGTGAGCGCATCGACGTCCTCGACATCCAGGCGCGACAGGCACTGCTGGATCTTTGCCGCGAGGCCACTTTTTTCCAGATAGTCCTGGAACGCCTGTGCGGTGGTCGCGAAACCGCCTGGCACCGATACGCCGAGCTGGGCGAGATTGCCGATCATCTCGCCGAGCGAGGCGTTCTTGCCGCCGACCTTGCCCAGATCGGACATGCGCAGGGAATCGAGCCAAAGGACGAGGTCGCTCAAGGGGATGCTCCGGAGTGGGGACGAGGCCGCTTTGCGGCAGTGCGCAATTTTCGGCCTTTGTCGCGGCAGGGGCAAGCCGGCCTGGCCTAACGTCGTGTCGGCCCCGTTCAGCGGCGTGGCCGCGTGCCGCAGTAAATCTCGTGCAGCAGTTGGATCACACGCGTGGCCGGGCCTTCGGCCAAGGCGTAGTGGATGGTCTGGCCGTCGCGCCGCGTGGTGACCAGATTTTCGTCTCGCAGTACCGCCAGATGCTGCGACAGCGCCGGCTGGCTGAGGTCGAGGTGCTCATTGAGCTGACCGACCGAGCGTTCGCCCTCGGCAAGCTGGCACAGGATCAAGAGGCGCTTGTCATTGCCCAAGGTCTTGAGCAGGCGGCTGGCATCGCCGGCATGGATGCGCATCTGCTGCAGGTCCAGCGACATTTTCGGTGCCTTGTTGCGTGCCATCGGTACACCCTGACGCCTTCCGTCATGGCTGGCGACTGGGCGATTGTAACAAGTCTCCGGCAAAAATATAAGTTGCTATGCATATGCGAAAACGCTAATGTATAGCCATGGCTTGACGACGGGAGGGTTCGGCTATGGCAAAGATCGTGGTGGTGGGGGCCGGTCTTGGTGGCATGAGCGCAGCCTATGAACTGCGCGATACCTTGGGCAAGGCGCATGAGGTCGTGTTGATCGGGCAGGGCGATCACTTCAGCTTCACGCCCTCCAATCCCTGGCTGGCGGTGGGTTGGCGCAAGAGCGAGGACATCACGCTCGATGTCGCCGAGCATGCCGAGCGCAAGGACATTCGTTTCATCGCCGATGGCGTCGAACGCATCGATGCCGGGGAAGATGCCGTGGTCACCGGCGCCGGTGAGCGCATTGGCTACGATTACCTGCTGATCTGCACCGGGCCGAAACTGGCCTTCGAGGACGTGCCTGGCAACGGGCCCGAGATCGGTCACACGCAATCGGTGTGCACCACGCCGCATGCGCAGCAGGCCTGGCAGGCGTATCAGCGGTTTCTGGCCGATCCGGGCCCGGTGGTCATCGGCGCGGTGCAGGGCGCGAGCTGCTTCGGGCCGGCCTACGAATTCGCGATGATCGTCGACGCCGATCTGCGCAAACGCAAACTGCGCGACAAGGTCCCGATGACTTTCGTGAGCAGCGAGCCCTACGTCGGCCACATGGGTCTGGGCGGCGTCGGTGATTCCAGGGGGCTGATGGAAGCCCAATTGCGCCAGCGCCACATCCAGTGGGTGGTCAACAGCAAGGTCACGCAGGTGCGTGAAGGCGAGATCGATGTCCTCGAGCACGATGCCAGGGGGCAAGCGGGTGAGCCGCGCACCTTGCCGTTCAAGTTCGCGATGCTGCTGCCGGCGTTCAAGGGCGTGGACGCGGTGGCTGCCGTGGAAGGCCTGTGCAATCCGCGCGGTTTCGTCATCGTCGACAAGCACCAACGAAGTCCGAAGTACCCGAAGATCTTTTCAGCCGGCGTATGTGTGGCCATTCCTCCGGTCGAAGCCACGCCCGTGCCGACCGGTGCGCCCAAGACCGGCTTCATGATCGAGTCGATGGTCACCACCATCGTGCGCAACATCCAGGCCGAGCTTGCGGGCAAGACGCCGGATTTCGAAGGCACATGGAACGCAGTGTGCCTGGCCGACATGGGCGACACCGGTGCGGCCTTCGTCGCCTTGCCGCAGATTCCGCCGCGCAACGTGACCTGGACCCGGATCGGGCGCTGGGTGCATGTGGCCAAGGTCGCCTTCGAGAAGTATTTCCTCTACAAGATGCGCCATGGCACCTCCGAGCCGGTATACGAGAAATACATCCTCGGCGTGATGGGCATCGAACGTCTCAAGGACGGCCGACATTGAATCTTTCGCCTGATCCTCGCTCCGTCACTCAATTCCAGGAGAACAAGCCATGAATCTCGATCGTGCCGTGATGGCCTTTGCCGGCGTGATGATCCTTGTCAGTGTGCTGCTCGTGCACTTCTTCTCGCCGTGGTGGTTGCTGTTCACCGCCTTCATCGGCCTCAACCTGCTGCAGGCGAGCTTCACCGGCTTCTGTCCGGCGGCGATGCTGTTCAAGAAGCTCGGCGTGCGCGGGGGCAACTGTGCATTCAAGTAAACCGATCCTGATCCTTGCCCTGACAGCCTTGCTGGCGGCCTGCGGCAGCCACGACAAGGGTGCCCGCGTGCCACCCTTGCCGGAGCTGCCGACGCTTGAAGTCGGTGTCGCTGGCGCGGGATCGGGGCAGGCCTGGGATGGCGTCGTCGAGGCCGTGCAGCGCGCCGATCTGGCGGCGCAGACCAGTGGTCGTGTTGCGCAGCTTGCGGTCGATGTCAACGATCGCGTGGCTGCCGATGCCGTGCTGTTGCGCATCACCGCAGCCGAGCAGGATGCCGCGTTGAACACGGCGCGCGCGCAATTGCGCGCGGCCGAAGCCGGCGCAGCCGAAGCGCAGACGCAATATGCACGCTACGAGTCCTTGTCGAATTCGAACCATGTCTCGCGCGCCCAGCTCGATCAGGCGCGCGCTGCGCGCAACACCGCGGCGGCGCTGCGCGACGCCGCGCGGGCGCAAGTGGCTCAGCTGGCCCAGCAGGCCAGTTACACCGTGGTGCGTGCGCCCTTCGCGGGCATCATCGCGCGGCGCAGCGTCGAACCCGGTGAAACCGTTGCGCCGGGGCAGCCATTGCTCGCGATCTACGCGCCGCAGGAGCTGCGCATCGAGGTGGCCGTGCCGCAGACGCAGGCCGATGCGATCCGCGCCGATCCACGCGCGCATGTGCGTCTGGCTGATGGGCGTGTCCTCGCGCCGGCCCGTGTGATCGTGTTTCCCGCCGCCGACGCAGCCAGTCACAGCGTCAACGTGCGCGTGCTGTTGCCAGCGCTCGATCCGCCGCCGGCACCGGGGACCACCGCCAAGGTGGTGTTTGAAGCTGCGGCGGCTGCGGAATCGTCGGCGCTGCTGCAGATTCCCGCGAGCGCAGTCGCGCAGCGCGGCGAGTTGTCCGCTGTCTACGTGCTCGCCGACGGGCAACTCCTGCTGCGCCAGTTGCGCCTGGGTGCGCGACAGGGCGCGCAGGTCGAAGTCATCAGTGGTTTGCGGCCTGGCGAGCGCATCGTTACCGATCCGGTGGCCGCGATGCAGGCGCTCATCGCGCAACGCGCAGCCGCGGGTACGCGCCATGACTGAGGTGTCCGGATCCTCGCGGCTGGGCATTTCCGGGCGGCTCGCGGCAGCCTTCCAGTCCAATCCACTGACGCCGGTGCTGGCGATTGCGGGTTTGTTGCTCGGCCTGCTCGCGGCGACGATCACGCCGCGCGAGGAGGAGCCGCAGATCGACGTGACGATGGCCAATGTCATCGTGCCGTTCGACGGCGCCAGTGCGCGCGATGTCGAACAACTGGTTGCCACGCCGCTGGAACAGAAACTCGGCGAAATCGAAGGCGTCAAGCATGTCTATTCGATCAGTCGGCCGGGTGCTGCGGTGCTCACGGTTGAATACGAGGTCGGCGTGCCGCGCCAGAGCGCATTGGTGCGCCTGTACAACCAGGTGTTCTCCAATCAGGACTGGATGCCGCAGGGCATGGGTGTGGGCACGCCACTGGTCAAGCCCAAGGGCATCGACGATGTGCCGGTGATGACGGTGACGCTGTGGAGCGACGACGTCCACGTCGATGCGACCGCGCTCGCCGAGGTGGCGCATACGCTCGAAGCCGAGTTCAAGCGCGTCCCCGGTACGCGCGACGTCTACACGATCGGCGCACCCGAGCGAGTTGTGCTGGTCACGCTCGATGCGGCGAAACTCGCGGCCTATCAGCTCAGTACCGGCGAACTCATGCAGGCCGTGCGCGCGGCCAACGTCGTGCATCAGGCCGGCGAGCGCATCGATGCAGGTGGCGCGGTGCCGGTCACGGCCGGGCAGTTCCTCGCCTCGGCTCAGGATGTCGCGGCGCTGGTGATCGGCAACCGCGATGGCAAGCCGCTGCTCTTGTCCGATGTGGCCGGCGTGGCGTCGCGTGGCGATCTCGCCAGCAGCCATGTCTGGTTCGGCACACCGCCCGGGCGCACGGGGCCGGCCACGGGCAGCGCGCCCGCGCTGACGCTCGCGATCGCCAAGAAGCCGGGCAGCAATGCCTCCGACATCACCTCGGCGCTGCGCCAGCGCATCCACGAGCTGGAAGGTGAGCTCATTCCCGCCGGCGTGCACGCGAGCGTGACGCGCGACTACGGGCAGACCGCCGCCGACAAGGCGAGCAAGCTGATCCAGAAACTGTTCTTCGCCACCGCTTCGGTGGTGCTGCTGGTGTTGTTTGCGCTCGGCTGGCGCGAGGCGATCGTGATCGGCAGCGCGGTGGTGCTGACGCTCGCCGTGACCTTGTTTGCCTCGTGGGCGATGGGCTTCACGCTCAATCGCGTGTCGCTGTTTGCGCTGATCTTCTCGATCGGCATCCTCGTCGATGATGCGGTCGTGGTGGTCGAGAACATCCATCGCCGTCTGGCCATGCCCGCGCCCGACGGCCGGCGCCGCAGTCTTGCCGAAGTCATTCCACCCGCGGTCGATGAGGTCGGCGGGCCGACCATCCTCGCCACCTTCACCGTGATTGCCGCGCTGATGCCGATGGCCTTCGTGTCCGGCCTGATGGGGCCGTACATGCGACCGATTCCGATCAATGCCTCGGTCGGCATGCTGCTGTCGCTTGCGATTGCGCTGATCGTCACGCCTTGGCTCGCGCTCAAGTTGTTGCGCCGTCACGGCAATGCCGACACCGAGCCCAGTGAGCAACGGAGTGGCTGGCTCGATCGCCTGTTCCAGCGCGTGATGTCGCCGTTCCTGCGCGGCGCCGGGGCAGGCCGTCGCCGTGGCGTGCTGTTCGGCGCCATTGCGCTGCTGGTGGTGCTCGCTGCCTCACTCGCCGCCTTCCAGTTGGTGGTGATGAAGATGCTGCCACTCGACAACAAGTCCGAGTTGCAGGTCGTTGTCGACCTGCCCGAGGGCAGCACGCTCGAACAGACCACGGCGGTGCTCACCGAACTGGCCGCCGAAGTCGCCCGCGCGCCCGAAGTGCTCGACTGGCAAGGCTATGCAGGCACCGCGGCGCCGATCAATTTCAACGGCTTGGTGCGCCAGTACTACCTGCGCAAGGCCGGCAACCTCGGCGATCTGCAGGTCAACCTCGTCGACAAGCATCTGCGTTCGCGACAGAGCCATGCGATCGCGCTGACCCTGCGTCCCGCGCTCGCGGCGATTGCAGCGCGTCACGGCGCCGCGCTCAAGGTGGTCGAAGTGCCGCCGGGTCCGCCGGTGCTGTCGCCGATCGTGGCCGAGGTCTACGGCCCCGATTACGAGGGGCAGCGCCGCATCGCACAGGCGCTGGCGCAGGGGGAATTCGCGCGGACACAAGGTATCGTCGACATCGACACCACGGTCGAGGCAAAGGCTCCACGCGAGACCTTCGTGCTCGACCGTGAACGCGCAGCACGACTGGGCGTGACGCAAGCGAACGTCGCCGACACGATCGCGCTCGCGGTCACCGGTGCCGATGCGACCTTCATCCACGACGGCGCGGCCAGGTACGCGCGACCGGTGCGCCTGCGCTTGCCTGCACAGGATCAGGCCACGCTGCCGGCCCTGCTCGCGCTCAAGCTGCGCAGCAGTCAAGGCCAGTTGGTGCCGCTGTCGGAACTGGTGCGCGTCGAGCGCAGCGACTGGGATGGTGCGCGCCATCACAAGGATGGCTTGCCGGTGGTCTATGTGACTGCGGATGAGGCCGGGCGTCTGGACAGTCCGCTGTACGGGATGTTCTCGGTGGTCGGCGCCTTGCGCCACGCGCAGGTCGACGGCTCCTTGCTCGCGCAGAATTTCATCACCCAGCCACATGACAGTGCGAGCTATGCGCTCAAATGGGACGGCGAATGGCAGATCACCTACGAGACCTTCCGCGACATGGGCCTTGCCTATGCGGCCGGCATGATCCTGATCTACCTGCTGGTGGTCGGTCACTTCCGCAGTTACCTTGTGCCGCTGGTGATCATGGCGCCGATTCCGCTCACCCTGATCGGCGTGATGCCGGGCCATGCCTTGCTCGGCAAGCAATTCACCGCCACCAGCATGATCGGCATGATCGCGCTGGCCGGCATCATCGTGCGCAATTCGATCCTGCTGGTGGACTTCATCAAGCAGGAGACTGCGCGTGGCGTGCCCTTGGTGGATGCAGTGATCGATGCCTGCGCGGCGCGCGCCAGGCCGATCGCGCTCACCGGCGTGGCGGCGATGCTCGGTGCCTTGTTCATCCTCGATGACCCGATCTTCAACGGTTTGGCGATCTCGCTGATCTTCGGCATCTTCGTCAGCACGATCCTCACCCTGGTGGTGATTCCGCTGCTGTATTTCGGATTGCGCCGGCGCGCTGCAGCGGCCGAAACGGGTAGCGGCTGATGCATGGTCTGCGCTGTACGTTGCCGGCCTTGCCCTTGCCGGCGAGGCGATCATCCCCATCTATGCCAGGACATGGCGTGGCGAAGGCGGAGGTCGCTGCCGCTGCGCTTGCCTGAACTGCGAAACGAGGAATGACATTCGATGAGCGCGAACAGCGATGACATCCGCCTGCTGCTTGAGCAGGAAGGTCCCTATGCCTTCAAGGTGAGTTTCGAAGGCACATCAATCCAGGCGCTGCACACTGACGAGCCCGAGCCGCTGGGTGGTGGAGCGGGTCCCAATCCGTCGGCGCTGTTGCTCGCCGGTGTCGCCAATTGCCTCAGTGCGAGCCTGCTGTTCGCGCTGCGCAAGTTCAAGAATGATCCCGGCCCGATCCGGGCGCAGATCAGTGCGCGCAAGGAGCGCAATGCCCAAGGCCGCTGGCGCATCGCCCGCGCGCAGGTCGCGATCACGTTGGCAGACAAGGCCGCCTCACTCGAACATTTCGAGCGTGTGCTTGCCCAGTTCGAGGAGTTCTGCATCGTCACCCAGAGCGTGCGCGAGGGCATTGCGGTGGATGTGCGCATCATCGACGCCGATGGTGTCGAACATGTCCCCGGCGCACGCAGCTGAGCGGAGCAGACGATGAACACCGAAGGCAGCATCCTCATCGCCTGTCCGCAGTGCAATGCGCTCAATCGCGTGCCGCCGGCGCGGCTGGGCGATGCGCCGGTGTGCGGAAAATGCGGCAAGCCGCTGTTCGAAAGTCATCCGCTTGCGCTCGATGAGGCGAGTTTCCACGCACATGGCGAGCGCGCCCAATTGCCGCTGCTGGTCGATTTCTGGGCGAGCTGGTGCGGTCCCTGCCGCACGATGGCGCCGCAGTTCGAGTTGGCGGCCGGTCAGCTCGAACCGTTTGTGCGGCTGGGCAAGGTCGACACCGATGCCCAGCCCGGATTGGCCGGGCGCTTTGCCATTCGCAGCATTCCCACTTTGATCCTGTTGCGCGAAGGTCGTGAGCTCGCGCGCCGTTCGGGTGCAAGCAGTGCCGGTGATATCGTGCGCTGGGCACATCAGCAGTTGGCTGCCTGAGGAAAATTCATGAGGTGCATCGCTTCTGTTCTGTTGCTTGTCGGGGCGGCCACGTTGCTCGCTGCCTGTGCGCATGCGCCGACTGCAGGCAAGAATGCCGCGGCGCCATTCACGCTGCATGAACCAATGCCCGGCATATTCACCTCGGGGCAACCCGCGGCGGACGAGTGGGCGAGATTGCATCGACGGCAGGACGTGCGCACCGTGATCAACCTGCGCCTGCCGCAGGAACTGCCCGGTCGCGACGAAGCCGCCGAGGTGCGCGCTGCAGGCATGGTCTACATCGAGATCCCGGTGGCCGGTTCCAGGGAGATCGACGAGGCGAATGCGCGCAAGCTGCACGATGCGCTTGCTGCGGCTACGGGCCCGGTGTTGATCCATTGCGCCAGTGGCAACCGGGTCGGTGGCCTGCTGGCGCTCGATCAGGCGCGCTTCGATCACCTGGATGCGCAGGCAGCGATCGAACTCGGCCGCGCGGCTGGCATGACCGGCAGCGAGGAACACGTCAAAGAGGTGCTGGGCATCGCCCACTAGGAATCGTCATGGCCACGTCACGCATCACGGTCGTTGGCGCCGGCTTTGCCGGCTTGACTGCCTTGCGCAGCTTGCGTCGCGAGGCGCCCGATGCCGAACTGACCCTGGTTGCGCCCCGCGCCGAACTGCACTACATGCCGAGCGCGATCTGGTTGCCCTCGGGTCAGCGCCGACGCGATCAGCTCGTGCTTCCGCTCGACGCCTTTCTGCATCGCACGCGCGTCAAGTTCCACGCGGGCAGTGCCACTGGTCTGTCAGCGGATGCCCGCACCTTGCACACGGATGCGGGGGATGTTGCAAATGACGGGATCGTCATCGCCAGCGGCGCGCGCTTCATGCGCAAGTTGCCCGGGCTCGAACACGCGATCATTCCCTGCGACGGCATCGCAGCGGGCGAGGCGATTCGAGACCGTCTCGCCACCTTGCAGGAAGGCACGATCTGCTGCGGCTTTTCTTCCAATCCGGCCGAGCCGAACGCGATGCGCGGCGGGCCGATCTTCGAATTCGTGTTCGGGCTCGATACCTTGCTGCGCCGGCAGCGCCGGCGCGAACGATTCCGTCTGGTGTTCTTCAGTCCTTCGCAGAAACCCGGCTTGCGTCTGGGCGAACGCGCTGTCGCGATGATCCTCGCCGAGATGGCCAAGCGTGGCATCGAGACGGTGCTCGGCGAAAAGCCGCAGCGCATCGAAGCCGATGGCGTGCAACTCGAACACACGCGCATCGCCAGCGATCTCACCCTGTTCATGCCCGGTCTCACCGGGCCGCAATGGCTGGATCAGACCGGCCTGCCGCGCTCGCCTGGCGGTCTGGTCAGTGGTGATGCGATGTGCCGCGTCGCCGGACATGCCTGTACCTATGTCGCCGGTGATGGCGCGAGCCTTCCCGGACCGGACTGGATGCCCAAGCAGGCGCATCAGGCCGATCTGCAGGCCGCAGTCGCCGCGCGCAACCTGTTGCGTGAATTGCGTGGTGAATTGCCTGCCGAAACCTTCGCCGCCGAACTGGTCTGCATCATCGATTCGCTCGATCGCGGCATGCTGGTGACACGGCACGGTGAGCGCATGCGCGCGCTGCGACCCATGCGTCTCATGCACTGGGCCAAGGCCGCGTTCGAGTGGAGGTACCTGCGGCGCTATCGCTGACCTGGCTGGTGCTACCGCTGCGGCCACACTTTCCGGCATGCTTGCGGACCCGTTCCCGCCGTCCGCCACGGCCACGATACCGGCAAGGACCTGCATGCGCCGCATCATCTTCTTCGTCTCCGACGGCACCGGCATCACCGCCGAAACGATCGGCCACAGCGTGCTCACGCAGTTCGATTCGATCGAATTCGACACCTATCGAATTCCCTTCGTCGACAGCGAAGTCAAGGCGCAAGCAGCGGCCTTGCGGCTCAAGACGGCCTATGCGCAGAGCGGTGCGCGGCCCATCGTCGTCAACACCATCATGGACCAGCGCCTGAGCGACATCGTTGCCGAAAGTGGTGCGCTCATGCTCGATGTGTTCGCGCCGTTCCTCGCGCCGCTCGAGGCCGAACTGGGCGCGCAACGCTCGGCGCGCGTGGGCAAGGCGCATGGCCTGACCGATTTCACCGAGTACGAGGCGCGCATCAACGCGACCAACTACGCGCTCACCCATGATGACGGCATCGACGTGAACTATCTCGACGCTGACGTGATCCTGGTCGGCGTGTCGCGCGTGGGCAAGACGCCCACCTGCCTGTACATGGCGCTGCATTACGGCGTGAAGGCAGCGAACTATCCGCTCACCGACGAAGACCTGGAGCGGCTGGAGATTCCGCCACGCTTGCTGCAACACCGCGCCAAGCTCTATGGCCTGAGCATCGATCCGCAGCGCCTGGCACAGGTGCGCGAAGCGCGTCGGCCCGGCAGCCGCTACGCGAAGATCGAGCAATGCCGCAAGGAACTCGAACTCGCCGACAAGCTGTTCCGCCGCGAGAACATTCCGGTGCAGAACACCACCCACACCTCGATCGAGGAGATTGCCAGCAAGATCCTCGTCGAGCTCGGCATCGAGAAGCACATGTTCTGAGGGTGGTTGCGCGCGTGGCTTGGTTCGCCGGCTGGCGCCGCAAGTTGGCCTTGACGTTGTTCTGTTCGTCTTCGCGAAAAGCCGAGACGCCCGATTGAGCTCGTCCCGCGTCCCTGCGATTCGTCTTTTCGGCTTACGCCGAAAGCTTGCGTTGTCCTGATCGTGTTCGCTTTCACGAGAACCGACTGGCGTCCAGGCGTGTTCGTCTCGCATTCCTGCGGGCGGCGACGGTCATTTTGGCATGCGTCGAAAATTGGCCTCGGTAGCCTTCGCTGCGCCGACGCGAGAACCGACTCACGTCCGTATGGGTTCGTCCCGCATCCCTGCGTTTGGGATCTTAGGCTTGCGCCGAAAGCTTGCGCTGTCGTGGTCGTGTCCACTTTCGCGAGAACCGACTGGCGTCCATGCCTGTTCGTCCCGCATCCCTGCGGGCCGGTGGCTTTCTCTTGCTTGCCCAAGAGAAAGTCACCAAAGA
>NZ_JAHCAP010000018.1 GCF_019634815.1 Dokdonella sp.
ACGCGCGATCCTGAGCGGCTGACGGAGCCACTATCGCATCGCCGCCTTGGTCCGAGCGGCAGACCGAGCCGCTGGCCGGATGCCTCGAGCGCCCCTGCCACGCTGTGATTCCACGGAATGCCCGGAAGAACCAGGCCATGAACCTGGGCGGGTTTGCGAGCCGCCGCAGCCACGCTGCATGATCGGCCTTGCCAGCCGCCGCCTGGCGTCGCCGTGACCGAGAGCCTTGCATGTCCACCCAACGCTATTACGTCACTCCGCATCCGATCGAAACCTTGCTCACGTGGGTCAAATCCGGCGAGATCGCAATTCCGGAAATTCAGCGCCCCTTCGTCTGGGAAGCCACCAAGGTGCGCAATCTGCTCGATTCGCTCTACCAGGGTTATCCGGTGGGCTACCTGATTGCCTGGCGCAATCCGACGATCAGGCTCAAGGACGGCACCTCGTCCGCCGGCAAGCGCATCCTCATCGACGGCCAGCAACGCGTCACCGCGCTCATGGCGGCCTTGCTCGGGCGCGAAGTCCTCACCAGGGATTACGAGACGGTCCGCATCCGCATCGCCTTCCATCCGCAGGAAGAGCGGTTCGAAGTGGCCAATCCGGCCATCCGCAAGGATGCTGCATGGATCAATGATGTCGCCGAGGTCTTCTCGCCCGATGCCAGCCTCACCGAACTCACCGACGCCTACACGCACGCCAATCCAGCTGCGGATCGCAGAATGGTCTCGCGGGTGCTGGAGCGGCTGCGCAAGATCATCAACAACCACGTCGGCGTGATCGAGCTGGCCGACGACCTCGATATCGAGACCGTCACCGAGATCTTCATCCGCGTCAATTCGGCGGGTACCGAGCTGTCGCAGGCCGACTTCGCCATGTCCAAGATCGCCGTCAACGAAACCCACGGCGGCAACCTGCTGCGCAAGGCGATCGACTATTTCTGCCACCTCGCGGTCGCGCCGGAATTTCTCGCCCGCATCGAAAAGGCCGACACCGCGTTCGCGACGTCGGAGTTCCTGCCGCAGATGCGCTGGCTCAAGGATGTCAACGACGACATCTATGACCCGACCTACACCGACATGCTGCGCGTGGCCTTCACCTCGGAGTTCGGGCGCGGCAAGCTGCAGGACCTGGTGGCGCTGCTGTCGGGCCGCAATTTCGAGACCAAGCAGTTCGAGGAAGCCATCGCCGAAGAGTCGTTCGGCAAGCTCAAGAAGGGCGTGCTCGCCTTCGTCAACGAGACCCACTTCCAGCGCATGACGATGATCCTGCGCTCCGCCGGCTTTGTCACCAGCGATCTCATCGGTGGGCGCAATGCGGTCAACTTCGCCTATGTGCTGTATCTGCGCGGGCGCGCCGAAGGCATGCCCGCCGCCGATCTCGAGCGATGCGCGAGACGCTGGTATGCGATGTCAGTCCTGCGCGGCCGCTACACCGGCAGCCCGGAGACGGCGTTCGATTTCGATATCCGCCAGATCGAGGCACGCGGGCTGGCACGCTACGTCGATGCGGTCATCGACAACGAGTTGCCCGACAGTTTCTGGACCGGAATGCTGCCCCAGCTCATGGACACCTCCTCGTCGAACAGTCCCTATTTCCTCGCCTATCAGGCGGCGCAGGTGAAACTGGGCGACAAGGGCTTCCTCTCGCGCGACATCAGCGTGCTGGACTTGCTGATGAATCGCAGCGACGTGCACCATGTCTATCCCAAGCAGGTCTTGAAGGCGCAGGGTCTGGCACGCGGTCGCTACAACCAGATCGCCAATTTCGTCCTCACCCAGAGCGAGATCAACATCGCCATCGGCAGCAAGCCGCCTGAGAGATATTTTGCGGAACTGGCCGAACAAGTGACTGGCGGCAAGAAGCTGTATGGCGGCATCGCCGGCGCCGACGAACTGCGCGCCAACCTGCGCGCCAACTGCGTGCCCGATTCGCTGCTCGACGGCGCGATCCCCGACTACGACAGCTTCCTCGAACAGCGTCGGGCCTTGATGGCGCTCAAGATCAAGACATGGTTCCATGCGCTGTGACCCGATCGAGGCGCGATCAACGATGAACACGCAGCAGAGCGCACCGGCACGCGGCACCGCCCCGCCCGACCAGCACCATGGTTCCTGCCTGTGCGGTGCCGTGCGTTTCACGGTCACCGGCACGTTCGAACGCTTCTACCTGTGCCATTGCTCGCATTGCCGCAAGGACAGCGGATCCGCCCATGCGGCGAACCTGTTTTCCTCCACGGCGCGGCTGCAATGGATCGCCGGCGAGGACCATGTACGTCGATACAGGCTGGAAGGCACGCGGCACCAGCGATGCTTCTGCGCGCGCTGCGGCTCGGCCTTGCCCTGCGCCGGCAACGGCATGCTGGTGGTGCCGGCCGGCAGCCTCGACAGCCCGTTGGCGAGGCGACCCGATGCGCATCTGTTCATCGCCAGCCGCGCGTCATGGGATCACGAGCTGGTCGGGCTGCCGCAGTTCGACTCGTTTCCAGCCTAGATCATCGGCTGCCATCCCCACGCAAGCATCGCCTTGCTGCGGCGCTTCAAGCGATGCCCAGACCTTCGATCACGCCGATGGCTTCCGGGTCGAAGCCCGCGAGTTCGGCGAAGTGGCGCCCGCGCTGGGTGTAGTCCTTGAACTGATCAAAGCTCGGCGCGCCGGGTGAGAGCAGCACCACCCCGCCGGCCGGCGTCAGCGTGCGCGCACAGGCGACTGCCGCGTCGACGCCGGTGGTTTCTTCGAGTCGATAGGCACCGCCGGCGGCGCGCAACTGCGCGGCGATGCGCGGGCCGCTCGCGCCCATGGTGATGATCGCGTGCGGCGGCTGTGCGCACACCTGGCTGGCGAACGGCTGCCAGTCCAGGCCACGATCGAAACCGCCGAGCAGCACACTCACGGCGCGACCGGCGAGGCTGGCCAGTGCTTCGAGCGTCGCCTGCGGCGTGGTGGCGATGCTGTCGTCGATCCAGTACAGGCCTTCGCGCTCACCCAGCATCTGCAGGCGGTGCGGCAACGGATGGAAATGCGCAATCGTGCGCGCAGCCGTGCGCGCATCCTCGCCTGCGGCTTCGAGCGCAGCGAGCGCGGCGCAGAGGTTGTTCGCGTTGTGCGCGCCGGGCAAGGGTGATGCGGACAGATCGAACACGACTTCTGCGCCGCGCAGGATCTTCCCGTCCGTGACATGCCAGCCCGCGGACTGCGCAAAAGCCAGTTGCCGCGGATGCGCATGCACGAGCTCGAGCAGCGCAGGTTGCGCGCCATTGACCACCAGCGTGCGCGCGACCGCCGCGAGCGCGAGCTTGTCCTCGACATAGCGCGCGCGCGTGCCATGCCAGTCGAGGTGTTCTTCGTACACGTTGTTGATCACCGCGACTTCCACGCCGACCGCTTCGCGCGTCTGGAAGCTCGACAGCTCCACCACCCACCAGTCGGGCTGCTGCGGCGGATCGAGCAATTCGAGCAAAGGCAGGCCGATGTTGCCGGCCAGCGCCACGCGCTTGCCCAGACCGCGCAGCAAGTGCGCGATGAGCGCACTCACCGTGCTCTTGCCCTTGGTGCCGGTGACCGCAATCACGCGCGCACTTGGATGCTCGGCAAACCACAGCGTCGTACCCGAAACAAACTGCGTGCCATGTTCCTGCGCCGCGGTCAGCTCGGGCTTGTAGGCGCTGATTCCGGGTGACTTGATCACCACCTCGAAGGCCGCCAGCATCGCTGCATCGGGCGGCGTGGTGACGATGTCGAGCGCGCTGGTCGGCTGGTGCGTGCTGGCACCCCACACGTCCTCGACGTGGCGCGCGATGCGCGCTTCACCGGGGCTGCAGAACAAGGTCGGCCGCAGCGCCGGCAGCTGCACGTGCAGCGCCGCGAGCGCGGCGCGGCCTTCGCGGCCATAGCCCCAGACCGCAACGCGGCGATCGGCCAGATCAGCGATGCGCATCGATGACGAAGGGCACGAGCGGCGCCGGGATGCGGTGGTCGCCCGCGGGGACGAGCTGGAGTTCGAGCGCGAGCGCAGTGGCATCGAGCTGCGGCGCGATCTCATCGCGGAAGCGCGCGACCAGGGCATCTTCACGCCACTCCGCGCGCGCGGCGAGCGCAGCGAAGGCGGCGCGCGATTCCACGCCCTCGCCCACGCATTCGAACGGCTTGTGGTCGCGGTATTCCAGCAATGCGTCGAAACCGGCCGCCAGGCTTTCGTCGTCGAGCAGGTTGCGACCGAAGATCGACAGCAGGCGCGGCTTGGGCATGAACGGCGCAAGCGCAAGGAACACGAAATGACACTTGGGACACTGCCCGCACCAGCGATCGGCGGGCTTGGGTCCGAGGATGCGGAAGTTGCGGTTGCAGCTGGAGAACACGTCGTCGTAGCGTGGCGCGCGCGCAAAGCGCTGCGCCACGGCCAGTTCCGAAAGCGGGCGCAGCAGCGAGTAGTAGTGCAGATCGGTGGCCACGTGCGAGGCAAGCAGTTCACCCAGTGCACGCTCGAACGCCCAGCCCTTGCTCCACTGGTGATTGATCTGCTGGCCGTCATATTCCAGCGTCGCGCTGGAGGCCGAACGTTCATTGGAGAATGCAATCGCACCGTGGCCATGGAGGATCGCCGCGACGACGAGGATCGCCGAATTGATCGCGGTCACCGGGATGTGGCCGTTGTACGCACCGGCCTTGTTGTACTCGAACAGGATCGGCGACAGCTCGCGGCCGATGTTGAGCATCGGCAAGCCGGTACGCGCAGCGCAGGCCTCGATCAGCGGTGAGTGGCCGACCCAGACCGCGGTCGCGTCCGCGCCGGATGCCTTGAGGATTTCCACGCTCACCAGCGAATCCTTGCCGCCGCCGATGGGCACCAGCGTGCGTTGCGGCAGGCCGAGCGCCTGTGCCGGTGCTTTCGTCGCTTCGGCAAATGGAAAGCGGATGCGTCCGCGCAGGTCGAGCCGGTTGTGGTACGCGAATTCGCCCAGCCCGTGCAGGTAGAGCGCATCGAGAAAGGCCGCGGTCGACGCATCGAGCGGCGTCGATTCGACACGAATTTCAGTGGGCACGCCAGCCTTGTAGTAGCTGATGCCGGCGACGAGGTGCAGCAGGTCGAGCGCGGCCTCGAACGCGCTCGCACGCTCGGGCGCGGGCAGCGGCGCGTGCGGAAACACGATGCGTTCGACCAGCTCAGGGCCATCGTCGAAGGCGTAGACCAGGGTGGCCACGCCATCGGCAAATTCACGGCGCAGGAATCGAAATGCCTTGGCATCAACCGGACGTATGCCGCTCATGCTATGGCGCCTCTCGTGAACACGTGTTCCGGCCTTGCGCGGCAGCGGCTGCAATGGAGCGCGCCCACCGAATGGCCAGAAATTGCATCCCCAGATAAGCCGCCATGAAGAACACCAGCATCCAGCCGCCCAAATCGGCGGGCACGCCACGACCGGAGCCATGCAGTGGCACTCCGGCAAGTGCGAACGCAAGCAGGAACTCCCCAAGCAAGAAAAGGGAACCGACGATCAGCACACAGCCGATGAAACCGTACACAAACAAGACCACGACTTCGATCTTCGGCGCCGTCGGCAACCACCAGCAGTCCCCCTTCGTCAGCCAGGCCATCGTGATTCCCGCAGCCAACGCCCACATTGCACCGAACCACAGCCAAATCGTCGAACCAAGACATCGAGAGCATTGGACATGATCCAGCAATCCGCCATACAGCAAGGCAGTGAGAGCTGCGGCCACCACAGCGGACATCATGCTGCCGGCAATGGCGTACCCTCGCCCAGTCATCACAACACGATCTCGGAAGCCGGTTCGCGCAGATTGTAGCGGGACGCCATCGCCGCGCCGTAGGCGCCGGCCTGCGCAATCAGGATCACGTCGCCCTCGCGGCATTCGGGCAGGCGCCGATTGCTGCCGAGCACGTCACCCGATTCGCAGATCGGCCCGACCACCTGCACCATCTGCGCCGGCGCCTCGTCGAGGCGGTCGAGGTTGACGATCTCGTGCCAGGCGTCATACAGCGCCGGGCGCAGCAGCGAGTTCATGCCGGCATCGATGCCGACATAGTGGACATGGCCCTTGCGCTTGGTCTGGGTGACGCGCGCGAGCAGCACGCCGGCCTCGGCAACGAGGAAGCGCCCCGGCTCCATCCACAGCGCGAACTGCGGATAAGCCTGCTTGACCTCGTCGAGCACGCGCCCGAGCGCGGCCAGATTGAGAGGCTGCTCGTCGGGCCGCGCCGGCACGCCGAGGCCGCCACCGACGTCGATCGACTCGATGTGCGTGAAGCTCTCGGCCAGGCTCGCCAGTTGCGCATACACCGAGCGCCAGTGGTCGGCATCGAGGATGCCCGAGCCCAGATGCGCATGCAGGCCGACGATGCGCGCGCCCGCATGACGCGCGAGCGCGCGGAACTCCTCGACCTCGTCGAGCGAGACACCGAACTTGGAAGTCGCACCGCCGGTCTTGACCTTGTCGTGGTGGCCGCGCCCCACGCCCAGATCCACGCGCAGGTGGATCTCGCGGTCGCGCAGCAGCTCGCCCCAGTGCCGCAGTGGATGCAGGGCATCGAAGGTGACACGCACGCCGGCTTCGAGCGCGGCGACATACTCGCCGCGTGGCGCGAAATTGGGCGTGAACAGGATCCGCTCGGGTGCGAGCGTGGGCAGGATCGCGCGCAATGCCTCGACCTCGGCGAGCGACACGCATTCGAAGGCGAAGCCTTCCTCGTGCAGCGCGCGCAGGATCGCCGGGTGTGCATTGGCCTTGAGCGCGTAATGCCAGCGATCGACGCAGCCCAGCGCGCGCAGTGCGCGCGCCTTCTCACGCACGGTGGCAAGGTCATAGACGTAGCGCGGGGACTGCTGCGCGGCCAGATCGAGCAGCGCAGCACGCTGTTCGCGCCACCACGCCGCAGGTGGCGGCGGCGCGCCGGCGGCTTCCAGCTCGCGCCAGCTCGGCCCGAAGATCGCCCCGTCCTCGGCACGCAAGGCGTCGGCGCGGATCAACAGCGCATGCAGGCGCGGGATCAGATCGTCGGCAAGCGACTCATCGACCACGAAGGTGAGGTTGAGGTTGTTCGACGACTGGCTGATCAGATGCACATCGAGCGCGCCGAATTCGGCAAGCACGCCCGAGAGCCGATGCAACAGCGAGCGCATGCCCCGACCGACCAGGGTGATTGCCGCACACGGCGCGATCACCTTGACCCGGCACACCTTGGCCAGATCCGCGGCGAGCGCCGAGAGCACGTCGGAATTGACGAGGTTTTCGCTGGGATCGAGCGAGACGGTGACGTTGGTCTCGGCCGAACCGATGAGATCAACCGACAGGCCATGATGCTTGAACGCGGCGAACACATCGGCAAGGAAGCCGACCTGTTGCCACATGCCCACCGTTTCCATCGAGATCAAGGTGACGCCCTTGCGCGCGCTGATCGCCTTCACGCAAGGCGCGGCGTCGCTGGCGACCGCGCGGATCAGGGTGCCGGCCAGTTGCGGTCGGTTGGTGTCCTTGATCACCAGGGGCACGCCGGCCCGACGCAGCGGACCCAGCGAGCGCGGATGCAGCACCTTGGCGCCGGTGGTGGCGATTTCCTGCGCCTCCTGATAGTCGAGCTGGGCGAGCAGGCGAGCGCCCGGCACGAGCCGCGGATTGGCGCTGAACATGCCCGGCACGTCGGTCCATATTTCCACGCACTGCGCGCGCAGCATCGCGCCGAAACAGCCGGCCGAGGTATCCGATCCACCGCGCCCGAGCAGCACCGTCCTGCCTTCGGGATCGCGCGCGATGAAGCCCTGGGTGATGAACGCCTCGCCGCGTGCCGCGAGCGCACGTTCGAAGCCTGCATCGGGCGCCGCCGGCACGGTGGCCGACAGCATGCGGCTCCAGGCGCTCTGGTTGGCGAGCGGTTGCGCGACCAGATGTTCGCGTGCGTCGAGCCACTGCGTGGGCAGGCCCTGCGCGCCAAGGAATGCCGCGCCCAGCGTGCTCGACATCAGTTCGCCCAGCGCGAACACCTGCGCCTGCCATTCAAGCGCGCCGCTCACTCGCCCGGGATCGGCGACCAGCCGGTCAAGTTGGGCAAACAGTGCGTCGATCGTCTCGCGCGAAGTCGCCTGCAGCTCGCCGAGCATTGCTTCGTGACGGCGCAGGATTTCGGCCTGCGCGCCGCGCGCGGCAAGCTCGTCGCTGCCGCTTTCGGCAATGCGTTTGAGCAGGTCGGTGACGCCCGACAAGGCCGAGACGACGATCAGCACCTTGCGTCCCTGGACGCGATGTGCAGCGGCGATGCGCGCGATGTTCTCCCAACGCGGCCGCGTGGAGACACTGGTGCCGCCGAACTTGATGACCACCCACGGCGCCGGCTCGGCGCCTGTCCGATTGCTCACATTCATTGCCGTGTGTACCGGGATCCAGTCACGATCGCAGGATCGTGCGTCGCAGCATAACGCAAGCGGTTGGCCATGCCATGCCGATATGCCATCTCGTGATGGGATATCGACCCGCATGCAAGCTCGCCCGCCATCTCGCCGGCATGCGCCCGCCAATGCCACAATGCGCGAATGCCAAAAGACACCCGCAATCCCGCCGCTGCGCCCCCTGCAGGCGGCTCAGGCGCGGCGCCAGCGCCCCATCTGCCTGCCGCCCTGCCGATCAGCGTGAACGGCAAGCCTTACTTTCACGAAGGCGATCCGGCGATGCCGCTGCTATGGTTTCTGCGCGACAGCCTGCGCCTGACCGGCAGCAAGTATGGCTGCGACAACGGCCAGTGCGGCGCCTGCAACGTCCTGCTGGATGGCAAGGCGGTGCGCGCCTGCTCACTGCCGATGAGCGCCGCAGCAAACCATGCAGTGACGACGATCGAAGGCATCGGCGCCACGAACTTGCATCCGGTGCAGCAGGCCTGGATCGAGGCCGACGCGATCCAGTGCGGCTATTGCCAGAGCGGTCAGATCATCGCCGCGATCGACCTGCTCAAACGCAAGCCGCGGCCCGCAGAGGACGACATCGCCGCAATTGGCAATGTCTGCCGCTGCGGCAGTCAGCCGCAGATCCGTCGCGCGATCGCCCGTGCCGCCGAACTGCTCCAGGGTGGCAAGAAGTGACTGCATCTTTCGACGCCGGAAGGCGCCATTTTCTTGCCGTCAGCCTGACGGGCACGGGCGCCTTGCTGCTTGCACCAGTCCTGCGGGCTGCGCCCCTGCCCAATGTTCCTGCGGAACTCCTCGGCGAGGATTTCACCGGGCTCGGCCCGTTCCTGCGCATCGAACGTGACAACCGCATCGTCATCGGCGCGCCGGCCTGCGAAGTCGGCCAGGGCGTGTTCACCGATCTGCCGATGATCATCGCCGAAGAACTCGACCTCGACTGGTCGCAGGTGCGCGTGCTGCAACTGCCTTACGGCGGCGGTGATGGCGCCAACCCCTACGGCCGCCAGGGTGCCGATGCCGCCGATGCGGCAGCACGGACCTTCCTGCGTCACGCTGGCGCGAATGCGCGTTGGCTGCTGCTGCAGGCAGCGGCACGTGAATGGAACCTGCCCGCCGAGTCCCTGCGCACGCAAGCCGGCGAAGTCATCGCCAGTGATGGTCGCAAGCTCAGCTATGGCGCGCTCGCGCGCAGTGCCGCGTCGATCACGCTGCCTGCTGCGCCACCCGCGCTCAAATCCACAGCCGCGTACACGATCATTGGCAAGCCGATCGCTACGGCAGACGCGCGCGAAATCGTCACTGGCGCTTGCCGTTACGGCATCGATCACTACGGTGCCGGCGCCCTGCTCGCGGTGATTGCCCGCTGCCCCCTGCCCGGCGGTTCATTGCTGCGAATGGACGACAGCAAGGCGCGCAAGGTTTCCGGCGTGGTCGACGTGATCGAGCTGCCACACAGCACTGACGCACCAGCGGTCGCCGGCATCGCCGTGCTTGCCCGTCACAGCTGGGCGGCCTTGCAGGGCCGCGCCCTGCTCGAAATCCAATGGCAGCCCGCCGCCGACACCAGCGAGTCGAGTTCGGCCCTGATCGCCGCCGCGCATGCCGCGCTCGACGGCAAGGACGGCGGCATTCCCGTGCGCAGCGATGGCGAACCGCTGCGCATCCGCAAGCAACCGGCGCGCCATCGCATCGAGTCGCGCTACGAACTGCCTTTCCTCGCCCACGCGGTGATGGAGCCGCCCAATGCGCTGATCGAAATCAATCAGGATGGTGCGCGACTGGTCGCTGCCGTGCAGGATCCTGATGGCGCTTCGCAATGGATTGCCAGACTGACCGGGCTGCGCCGCCAGAACATCCGCATCGAATTGCCGCGAGGCGGCGGCAGCTTCGGTCGCCGCCTCGACAATGACTATGTCGCCGAGGCCGTGGTGGTCGCCAAGGCAGCCGGCAAGCCGGTCAAACTGATGTGGACGCGCAGCGACGACCTGCAGCACGACCGCTATCGTCCGCTGGGCGTGCACGCACTGGCCGCCTCGCTGGATCGGCACAACCGGATATCGGCTTGGTCGCACCGCTGTGCGGCCACGCCGGTCGATGCGCGCACGCCCAACGCGGGTCTGCTCGAAGCCACGGCTTTCCCGGCAGGTTTCGTTGCGCATCTGCAGCAGAGCTTCCATCCGCTCAGCACCCATCTGCCGCTTGCCGCGGGTGCCTGGCTTGATGCATTCCGCACGTTTGCGATCGAGAGTTTCATCGACGAGCTTGCGGTGGTTTCACGCCAGGACGCAGTCAAGCTGCGGCTGACGATGCTTGAAGATGCCAAGGCGCCCGCGACCGTCAATGGCGTCGAGTGCACGCGCCTTGCGCACGTGCTGCGTCGCTGCGCCGCGCGCATCGACTGGCGCACGCCGCGCACCGATGGTCGCGGCCTGGGCATTGCCTGCCACGCGGGCGGTGGTGGCAGTTTCGCGCATGCCTTCGAGGTCGCGGTCGAAGGCGGCCAGTTGCGCATCCATCGTGCAGTCTGCGTTGCCGACATCGGCACCGTGATCAATCCGCGCAATGCGCAGGAGCAGATTGCCGGGGCCACACTCGACGGCCTCGCCGCAACCCTGCAGCAGGCGATCACGCTCAAGGATGGCCGCATCCAGCAACGCGGCTTGCAGGACTATCCGCTGCTGCGGCTGGGCTTGTCTCCGCGCAGCACCGAGATCGAGATCATCGACTCCACGGACGACGCGGTCGACCCCGCATTCGCCAGCGCCAGCGCCGGACCCGCGCTCGCCAACGCGGTGTATGCCGCGAC
Source organism: Dokdonella sp. (assembly GCF_019634815.1). GTDB lineage: Bacteria > Pseudomonadota > Gammaproteobacteria > Xanthomonadales > Rhodanobacteraceae > Dokdonella_A. The sequence goes on from NZ_JAHCAP010000018.1 coordinate 11,218, forward strand.
CACGGTACGGGTGCGCAAACTGCCCCTGCTGCCCGAGCTGATGCGCCTGCTCTGAACGATCGATGCTTGCTTCACGACAACGCAAGTGAAAAAAAAGGGGCCGCGATGCGGCCCCTTTGAACGCTGGTTCACTCATCCCGCTTACGGGATCTCGAAACCATCCTCGAAGATCACATCACTGACCGCGACCTGCGGAATCAGGCACCACTCGGTGAAACTGCCGGTATCGCCGCCGGCATTGTCGGACACGTTCAATGTCCAGGTGCCTGCGAGCGACAGACCAACGAACGGCGCCAGGCCCGGTGCATTGGGCGAGAGCGTGCCGGTGATGGCGGGAACGGTCGAGCCACACGCGGTTTCGACCGGATTGCCGGCCGCGTCGTCGAGGATCACGTCGTAGTCGTTGCCGCTGCAACCAAACGTGCTCGCCGGAACGCCCGGACGATCGATCAGCGCGGAACTTGCCGAGTCCTTCGACAGCGTGAACTTGAGATCACCCACCCAGGTGTGCGTAGCCTTGATCGACACGGTGAGACCCGTGAGCACCGAAGCATCGCTGAGGGTGATGGTGTCGTTGACGCCAGCCGGAGTGTTGTCGGGAATCGCCAGGGCCGGCGACGGCGCGTGGCAGATGATGTTCGCGGTGGTGAAGCTGAAGACCGCCGAAGTCGTTCCATCGCCACAGCCATTGGTCGGCTTCACGCGCCAGTAGTAGGTCGTGGTCGGGTTGAGCCCGGTGGCGACATGACTGGTGCCGGTGATGCCGGACTGGCTCACCACGATGTTGCTGAAGGCGACATCGGTGGCGACTTCGACCGTATACGAAGCGGCGCCGGCAAGTGCAGCCCAGCTCAGGGTCGGGCTGGTGCCGACACTGGTTGCCCCGTTGGCGGGCGTCAGCAGGTTCATGCTGCCCGACAAGGCCGCCGCGACCGTGAGCGGCAAGGTCTTGTTCACCACGTCGGCGCCACTGGTGCCGGTCACGGTGATCGGGTAGCTGCCCGGGGTGACGCCGGACAGGTTGCTCAATGTCAGGACCGACGCCGATGTCGGGGGCGTCAGCGCAGCGGGTACGAACAGCAGCGCGCTGGGTGCGGGATTGCCGCTCGCAGTCAACGCAACCGTGCCGCTGAAGCCCTGGTCATAGGTCGCAGCGAGATTGATCGTCGCGCTGTTGGTGGTGTTGCACACCGACAGCGATGTCGGATCGAGCGTGAACGTGAACGGCGACATGCCGATGCCGTCGATTGCGGTCGCGCCGGTGTTGAGCGGATCAAGCCAATCCTTCATGCGCGTCGCCGGCGTACCCTCGCCTTCCCAGGCCACCGCGAGCTGACCGTAGTAATCCGAAAGATTGGCTCCCGTCGCACCGCATGAGGACGGACCGCCACTGAGCACGCCGACAAAATGCTGGCTGGCGTTGTACAGCGGCGAACCCGACGAACCCGGTTCGGTTACGCCCGGCGGCAGCGATGAAGGCTGCGGCGCGGGAATGCCGGGCAGGATCGGCGGGGTCGGATCCCAGTAGGCGTGCCAGTGGGTGTTGGTGCCACCCGAGATGCCACCGACCTCGAAGTTCTGCTCGACGAAGGTGATGCGCTTCTCGTCAACACCCGGATGATGGATCGCGGCGCACTCACCGACGTCGGAATTGGGATTGGGGCCCGGCGTGCAGACCGCGGCGGCGGTGCCACGATCCCAGCCGGCCCAGTACAGGTTCCAGGCCGGATCGGGCGTACCGTTGAGGCGCACCACGGTGTTGTCAGAGCAGACCGCGCCATTGGTGCAATCGCTACCGTTGAAAGGATTGCGCGTGCGGCCAAGGAAGGTCGAACCGCTGCTGGTCGTGGTGGGCCGCGCCACCGGCGTGCCGCTGGCGCCACTGCCGGGCAGGCGGCAGGTCGGCGATTCATAGTTCCAGTAGACGACGATGCCCGCGGGATTGGCGACCACGTTGCAATGGCTGGCCGTCATGAACAGCATGCTGCGGTCGTTGGCGGTGTTGTTGACCAGCGAGCCGGTGCAGGTGTCGGTGCCCGAGATCGTGTAGGCGCCGACCGAACGCCGCGGGTTGTTCCACGGGTCGGATGGATCCAGACAGGCGACATCCATGTTGCACGAGCCGGAACGGATTGCGTCGGGCGAGCAGGCCGACTTGCCTTCACCGGTGAGATTCAGCTTGGGCTGTGCGTACCCCTTGCTCATCGTGCCGAAGCCGCGATAGCCCTGGTTGATCTTGCCGAGCACGAGTTCGACCTGGTCGCGTTCGCCACTGGCGACATCGAGTTCGATGACGACATCGCTGGCGGCGATGATCGGCGTCCACAACTGGCCGAGCGCATTGTGCGTGGCGGCTGAATACGGGCCGGCGAGCTGGCTGTGATCCTTGCTCGCGTAGATGAAAACCTGCGCGCTGGGCGGCAGGCGGAACTGCGTGAAACCGAAATTGAGCGAAGCGGCGTCGGCGGCCTGCACGCGGTAGCGCCAAATGCTCTGGCCGCCCTTGGTTTCCCAACTGCCGCCGCTGCGTGCATCCACTGCGCTGTCATGCGCAATCGCAAAGCGCATCGGCTGCCCGCTGGCTTCGCGCAAGGCGTCTTCCTCGGCGATGGTCTGCAGATCCAGCGCGCCGTAACGCACGGTCACGACTTGATCGACCGATTGCACTTGCGTGGAAAAACTTGCCGGTGAGACACCGGCCGCGACAGCCAGCCCCGTGGTCGAAGCGGCAATCAGCAGCGCCGCAACCCGTGTTGTGCGTTTGTGAGACATCGAAGACCCCAGCCCATGTTGTTGCCCCTGTCCGGGAAGCGTATCACTGCTTGGAGCGGGCGTGTTGTGCAGACGGTCCGGCGCGCTGTGCGGGGCTTGCTGTCACGCAACATCATGTGGGTACACGGCGCCGAACGCGGCAGCCGGTCCACCCATCGCAAGACTGCGCCCAGCGCGTGGACGCGGCAGCACACCGGGATCCGCACGCAGCCACAAGGTGAGGCGATTGCGCCACCGGCTCAGCCTTGGGTCAAAGTGCGAGCAGTACCAAGCCGGCGCCGGTGGCCAGCGCAAGCAGACTCAGCCAATCGGTCAGCGCGAACACCAGCGGGTCGTCATGCATGCGGCCACGCCCGGCGAGCATCCACAAGCGCACAAGCCAGGCCGCGAGCAGCGGCACCAACCACCACAAGCGCTGCGGCTGGGCATACAACTCGGCACTCTTGGTGCTGTCGATGTAGAGCGCGAGCACGGCCACGGCGGCGGCACCAGCGACGATGCCCGCCGCGCGCACCACGCTGCGGTCGCGCAAACGGTAGCCGCGACCGCGCAGACGGTCGAGTGGACCGCTGGCGAGGCGGCTGAATTCAATCTCGCGCTTGAGCAGGGCGAGGCCAAGGAACAGGCTCATCGCGAAGGCCACCAGCCAGATCGAGATCTCGACCGCGACCGCGGCGCCGCCGGCAACGATGCGCAGCGTGTACAGGCCCGCAAGCACCAACACGTCGATGACCGGCAGGCGCTTGAGCCAGAGTGAATAGACCAGCGTGGTCACCGCATAGGCGAGCAGGGCCCAGGTGAAGGGCATCGGCAGCAGCATCGCGCAGGCGAATGCGGCCAGCAGCAGCACGGGCACGCCGAACAATCCGGACAGCAAGGACAAGCGGCCATCGGCAAACGGTCGCAGATGCTTGCGTGGATGGGCGCGATCGGCGTCGAGATCAAGCAGGTCGTTGAGCAGATAGGCCGCCGAGGCGCACAAGCAGAACGCGACGAAGGCGATCAGGGCGTGGCGCGCCAGATCCGCATCGATCCGATGGGCAGCCAGCGGCGCCACGAAAACCAGCAGGTTCTTGGTCCACTGGTGCGGACGCAGCGCGCGCAGCAATTCGCCCCAGACGCCCGTGGCCGGCGCGAACACGCGATCGATCTTGGTCCGCTTGCGCGCCGAGCGCAGCACGTCGGGCCGGGCATTGACGACGATCGCGCGCCGCGCCTTCGCCCACACCGCAAGGTCTGCGCGCGAATTGCCGGCGTAATCGAATCCGCGCTCGCCAAACCGCGCCACCAACGCCGCCGCCTTGCGCCGCCCCGACAGATTGACCTTGCCATCACTGGCCAGCACTGCATCGAACAGGCCCACCCGCGCAGCCACGGCCTCGGCCACGCGCCGATCGGAGGCGGTACACAGCACGCGTGTACGCGTGAACTGCTCGCGCAGCCATCCGAGCATGCGTGGATCGAACGGCAGCTGCGCCACCTCGGGCACGATGCGGCGCGCGATTTCGCGCTTGCAGTACGCCAGCCCGCGCAAGAGCCACCACGGCAGCGCGAACAGATACAACGGATTGCGTCGCACCAGGGCGAGCGCAGATTCGATGGAAAGGTCGGAACGAACCAGAGTGCCGTCCATGTCCACGCACAAAGGCACGTTGTCGTCGCTCATCATCAGCCCGTGGCAAGGGCGCGACGCGACGCGCCTTCTGAATGGGCGTGAGTATGCCCCAGAGGCGGCGCGACCGTACGCCTTCGCCTCAGGACGCGGGTTCGCAGCCGCCCGATTCCGCGCGCTTGCGCCCACGATGGGCAATTGCCTGCGGATCGGCGAGGCCAACCCATTTGAGGTACTTGCGGCTGACCTTGTCGCCAAGGCTTTCATCGGGACTGAAGGCGTCCGCGAAGCGGGTCTTCTTGCAATCCAGCGGATTGCCGCGCTCCTCGATTTGCGTCCAGCGCCGTTGCGCGGCCTCGCGTTCGGTTTTCGGTGCGGGCAACGTCGGAGCGCGGATCGGTGCATCGCCATTGCCGATGCGCACGCTGCCGTCGGCATTGAACAACTTGACCGGTGGCGCCACCCCACCCTGCCCCAGACGCGCCCGCATTGCGTCGCTGGCTTCCTCGGGCCGCGGCGGCGGCGGTGTCGTCTTGACCTCGGGCGGCGCAATCGCGACTCGACTGGCGCGCACCACGATCGGTGGTTCCGGCTCGGGCGGCGGCGGTGGCAATTGACTGATCGGCTCGATCAGATTGACGGTGATGACCTGTGGCGCGGTCACCCGCTTCCAGTGCGCGCTGCGATAGGAATGCATGCCCAGCGCGAAGCCGCCGAGCTCGAGGACGGTAATCGCGAAGGCGAGCAGCCCGCCAAGCCAGAAGATGCGCCGGTCGCGCTCCGCATCCTGCCAGCGCAGGCTGCGCTGCCAGGGCAGCGCATCGCTGGCCAGTTGCAGGGAACCGGGCGCATGCAACAACAGCTCGGGCTCGCCGACGGGCATCGCGGACGCGGGGCGGGCGGTGTCGGCCAAGGCAGTGCCATCGCTGCAAAGCGCCGCAGAATACCGATCGCACGCTAAAGCAAGGTTAAACCGTCGCGAAAGCGGCCACGCCGTGCACCCTGTCCCAACCGTGCGCTGGCGGCTTCACGCACTGCCGCTTGACCACCGTCACCGATCGGACAAGGCTATGCCGTCGCCGCCGCGACGGTGCGGCGATTCTCCGCCATGACCCCCAGCCTCGCAGGCCCGCGGGCGCAGCGAGCCGGTCGCCGTGACGGTCCCACCCATGCAATCGGGAGGTCGACCATGTCCTACAGTACCCAAGACATCCGCAACATCGCCCTCGCAGGCCAAGCGGGCGCCGGCAAAACCACGCTGTTCGAAGCCCTGCTGCATGCCGGCGGCGCAATCCAGACGGCAGGCTCGGTGGACAAGGGAACCAGCGTCTCCGATCACGATGCGATGGAACGCGAGCGCAAGCATTCGATCAACAGCGCGATCGCCTCGATCGAACATGCCGGCACCCACATCAACCTCATCGACACACCCGGCTTCCACGAGTTCCGCGGCCAGACGCTGTCGGCGCTCGGCGCGGTGGAAACCTGCGCGATCGTCGTCGATGCCGTGGTCGGCATCGTCCACAACACGCGCCGCCTGATGGAACGCGCCCAAAAGCGCGGCCTGTGCCGCATCCTCGTCATCAACAAGATCGACCACGAAGGCGCCGACCTGGAAGGCCTGGTCGAAGCGCTGCGCGATGAGTTCGGCAGCCAGTGCCTGCCGATCAACCTGCCCGCGAACAAGGCCGCCGGCGTGGTCGATTGCTTCTTCCAGCCGCAGGGCGAAGCCGATTTCTCCACGGTCGCCCATGCCCACCAGCAGATCATCGATCAGGTGGTGGAAATCAACGAGACGGTCATGGGCCATTACCTCGAAGACGGCGAGGCGGGCCTGTCGGGGCAGGAACTGCACGATGCCTTCGAACAATGCCTGCGCGAAGGCCATCTGGTGCCGATCTGCTTCACCTCGGCGCGCAACGGCACGGGCGTGAAGGAATTGCTCGACATCGCCGCGCGCCTCTTGCCCAATCCGCTCGAAGGCAATCCGCCGCCGTTCGTGAAAGGATCGGGCGCCGCCGCGCAGCCGATCCGTGCGCAGGCTGATCCCGCCCACCACGTGATCGCCGACGTGTTCAAGATCGTCAATGATCCCTTCGTCGGCAAGCTCAGCATCTTCCGCGTCTATCAAGGCACGCTGCGCAAGGACACCCAGTTGTTCATCGACGACGGCAAGAAGCCGTTCAAGGTCGGCCACCTGTTTCGGCTCAAGGGCAAGGATCACCTCGAGATCGAGCAGGCGATTCCCGGCGACATCGCCGCCGTCGCCAAGGTCGAGGAAATCCATTTCGACGCGATCCTGCACGACTCGCACGACGAGGATCAGATCCACCTCGCGCCGATCGACTTTCCGCTGCCGATGTTCGGTCTCGCGGTGCAGCCCGCGCACAAGGGCCAGGAGCAGAAGCTCGCCAATGCGCTCGCGCGCCTGGGCGAGGAAGACCCGTGTTTTCGCGTCGAACACAACATGGAACTCAACGAGACGATCATCCGCGGCCTGTCCGACTTGCACCTCAAGCTCATGCTCGAGCGCATGAAGGAGCGCTACGGCGTCGAGGTCACCACGCGCCCGCCGCGCATCGCCTACCGCGAGACGATCGCGCTCAAGGCCGAGGGCCATTACCGCCACAAGAAGCAGACCGGCGGCGCGGGCCAGTTCGGCGAGGTGTTCCTGCGCATCGAACCGCTGCCACGCGGTGGCGGCTTCGAGTTCGTCGACGAGGTCAAGGGCGGCACGATTCCCGGCCAATACCTGCCCGCGGTCGAGAAAGGCGTGCGTCAGGTACTCGAACACGGCGCGATCGCCGGCCATCCGCTGCAGGATGTCAAGGTGATCGTCTATGACGGCAAGTACCACCCGGTCGACTCCAAGGAAGTCGCTTTCGTCTCGGCCGGCAAGAAGGCCTTCCTCGAAGCGATCGCCAATGCCAAGCCGCAAGTACTCGAGCCGATCGTCAACCTCGACGTGACGGTCTCCAACGCGCACATGGGCGATGTCACCGGCGGCCTCGCCAGCAAGCGCGCGCGCATCAGTGGCACCGATTCACTGCGCGGCGGCGAGATCGTGGTCAAGGCGCAGGTACCGCTGGCCGAGATCGTCGACTACCAGACCGAGCTCAAGGCGATGACCGGCGGCGAAGGTCGCTACACGATCGAGTTCAGCCACTACGAACCGGTGCCGGTGCAGATCCAGAAGCAATTGGTCGATTCCTGGAAGCCGCGCATCGAGGAAGACTGACGCCGATGAAAAACGCAGCCGGGGCGCCGTAGAGGCGTTCCGGCCGCGCACTTCAGCCGCGCGCGAGCAGTTCGCGCACGCTCGCCTCGAGATGGGCGAAGTCGATCGGCTTGGTGAGATAGCGATCGGCACCGACGCGCAGCGCGGCGTCACGCGCTTCGATCGTGGCATTGGCCGAAAGCACGAGGATTGCGCCGCGATGGCCGCTCGCACGCAGCGCAAACACCATCTCGCCGCCCGAGAGTCCGGGCATCTGCATGTCGACCACCAGCAGCGCCGGTGGCTGCGCCAGCGCCGCGTCGAGCGCGCTGGAGGCTTCGGCAAAAGTCTCCACCTCCAGACCCAGACCGCCCAGCGCATGCTCGAGCAGCTGCGTGATATCGGAATCGTCATCGACGACGAACACGCGGCCCTGCATTCGACCTCGCGGGACCGGCGTTGCCGCGACGGTTGCGCCCGGCAAGTCGAGGCGAAAGCAGCTGCCGTGACCGACTTCGGAATCGAGTTCGATCCGGCCATGCATCTGCTCGATCAGGCGCTGCACGATGCTCAGGCCCAGCCCGGCGCCGCGGCTGCCGGTCTGCGCGCCGCGATTGAACGGCCGGAACACGCTGGCACGGAACTCCGGTGCGATGCCGATGCCGGTATCGCGCACCTGGATGTGCAGGCGGTCGCCGTCCCAGCGCAGCGCCAGCACGATCTCGCCGCGCTGCGTGTAGCGCACTGCATTGGCGAGCAGATTGATGAGGATCTGGCGCAGCTTGACCTCATCGAACAACGCGGCCGCCGGCGAAGCGGCGTCGAGACTCGCATGAAACACAAGGCCCTTGGCCTCGGCCAGCGGACGAAACATCGAGCTGCAGTCATCGAGCAAGGCCCGCAGGTCGATCGGCACCGGATGCAGCAGCCCGCCTCCCGACTCGCCGCGCCCGTATTCGAGCAGGTTCTCGGCCAGCACGAACAAGTGGCTGAGGCTGCGCCGCAGCGCACGGACCTCGCCGTCGCTGGCGAGCATGCGCGCTTCGATCTCGCGCAACTGGCCGAACGCCGAGGCCAGCGGCGTGCGAAATTCATGGCTCATCGTCGCAATCAGCGCGTTCTTGAGATTGTTGGCTTCCTCGAGTCGCGCCTGCTGATGTTCGAGTTCGCTGCGAATCTGCTTGAGCGACTGGATCGCCTTGGATTTCTCGTGCCCGGCCAGCGCCGCTTCATTGGCCAATTGCTGCGGATTGCGCTGCGCCTCGCGCGCCGCCTGCGCATCGAGCAGGATCAGAAAGAAGCCATCGTCGGCGACGAGGCGGTGCACGTGCACGCTGCGCCCGTTGGCCAACTCGATGAACGGCAATTCCTCGTCGCTGCCCGGCTCGATGCCCACGAACAGATCATGCAGGCCCGCGAGCGTGGCGCCCGATGCGGCGATGTCGAGCTCATGCCAGGCGGCATCCCCCAGGACTTCGCGCAAGCTCCAGTCGTTGCCCAAACGCAGCACCAGCACGTGCGCACGCTCAAGCAGGAGCTGACGCAGGAACTCGCGCACGCGTGCGGGCAAGGCATCGAAATCGATCATGGCACCAGCCCCGCAACGATCGCCGCGAAGGCATCTTCGACGCCCGCGCCACTTGCCGCGCTCGTTTCCAGCACCGGCAACACCTCGCGCAATTGCCTCACCGTGGCTGGCCCTACTTCCCATTGACCAACCAGATCCTGCTTGTTGAGCGCAAGCACCGCATGCGCGTGCGGCAACACACTGCGCGACTGCATCAGGAGATCGAGTACCGAAGCCAGACTCGATTCGCGCGTGCCATCGGCCACCAGCAGCAGCGCATGCGCACCGCGCAGATAGTTTGCGGCGACCGTATCGAGCGCATTGCGTCCGGCGATGTCCCACAGCACCAGCTTGACCGGCTCACGACCCGCTCGCAAGACTTCCTTGCTGTCGACCTTGACGCCGATCGTGGTCAGGTACTTTTCGGAAAACGTGCTGCGCACGTAGCGCGCCACCAGACTGGTCTTGCCGACGCCGAAGTCGCCGAGCATGCAGACTTTGAAGGCGGCCGCGCTCATTGTGGCAGGTCGCTCGCCACGACCTGCACGCGCGCGCTGCGCCGCGTCGGATCGGGATTGAGCGTGGCATCGGCTTCGCTGATTCCGGCGATGCCGCGTGCCGCGAGCGCAAGCGCCAGCCAGCGGGCACGCAAGGCGCGTACCCGCTCGTTGGTGGCATCCGCGCCGGATTCGTCGGAACTGCCGACGCTGCGCAAGGCCAGCGACAAGCTGGCATCTTGGGCCATCGCCTGCGCGCTGCGCAGCTTGGCGGCCAGGTCATCCACCACGGCGGCGCTGCCGGCCTCGGGCTCGTCTTCGCGCACGAACTCGACCGTGAGCGCGGATGCTTCGGCAATCGCCTTGCTCAAGGCCGCGCGCGCGACCCGTCGCGGATCGAGCGCATTGCCGAGTGTCGATTCCACCCGACGCACACCGGCAATCAGCGGCGCCCTGGCCAGTGCCGCGGCGCTCCACTGCGCCGGCGCATCACCGGCCAGCCGCAATACGCCCTCTTGCACCGCGAGCGTCACGCCGGGCGGCGGCTGCAGCACGCGCCGCGCACGCAGCTCGACGACGCGGTCATCGGCCGAGACAAAGCCCGTGACGGCGAGCTTCACGGTGGCTGGCCCGAGATCGGCGCGCCCAAGCACGGGCGCGAGCGAGGGCGCATCGGGATCGAGCAGACCATGCACCACCAGCGATCGCCACGGCCGCGATTCGATTGCGCCGGGCACGAAACCCGGCTGGGCGGCAAGCTCCGCGCGCAAGGCGTCGACACGCTGGTTCCAGCGCCATTGCCGCAACGCTTGCCAACCCAGCGCACCAAACACGAGCAGAACGACAAGCAACAAGGGCCAACGCGGGCTGCGCTTGGGCGCAGCGGCAGGATCGGCGGACAGTGCGAGTTGCGCTTCGCGCAGCACCGAGGTCGGATCGATGCGTTCGCGTACCTCGGTGTCGCGCGTCAGATCCTGCAGCGGCGCGCCCTCGGGCAAGGCGGCAAGACGCGCATGAATGTCTTCGAGACGCTGCTCGAGCAAGCTGCGCAGGCCCGCGGGCGGCACGCCGCGCATGAAGCACGCCAGATTGAGCAGGGGACCATGCTCGACCCACACCAGCGATTCGCCGACCTGGGCGGCATCGAGCGCGCCACCATCACTGCCGACCGAGTCACCGACGAAGTCGCCCAGCGCGGTCAGCATCCCCGCGATCGCGTCGGCATCGAGCGGCGGCAAGCCGGCGGCTGCGGCATGGTGCAGCAGCAAACCACTGGCACGTTCGATCAGGAACACATGGTCGATGCCGTACGTCAGTCGATGGCGCAACACCACCTGGGCATAGGGCACGCCTCCGCGCCAGGCTTCGAGCCGCCATTTCAGGCCGCGCAGGGTGAGGCTGCTCTCGATTGCGCCATTGAGGTTGTCGACCAGGCCACGCAGCGCTTCGGACACCGCGCGGCGGATCATCGGTCCGATCACCGGAAACAGGGCGTCGATGATGCCCTGCCGATTGTTGTGCACCGCCGTGCCCAGCGCCTGCGCCACCGGCGCAGCCAGCGCGGCGCTCACCCTGGGATGATCGCCCTGTTCGCGCAACGCGGCAATGGCCGCTTCGGGCAGACGCTGCGGCAGATTGCCCTGCATGCGTTCGAGTTCGACGATGCGTGCACGCGCGGCGGCCAGCTCGCGACGTTCATCACCGACCAGCAGCTCCCGCAGGCGTTCGAAGTCATCGCCCGGCGCTTGCGCCTGCGGCACAGCGCGGGGCGGATTGGCGTGGTCGTCCCCGGCGGGGAGCGTGGCCATATGCAACGCGCAACCTACTTGGGCTTGGGCAATTCGAAGTCACCCTGCAGGCGCAGGGAGAATTCAGCCAGCAGCGCGGCCAGATCCTCGCGTCCGACTTTCTCAGCGCGCAACTGGCTGTTGCTGCGCGACAGCGCCGCCTCAGTCTCGCCGGCGCGTGCGGAAAAGGTCTGCTGCAGGTCAGCGAGCGCAGCGCGCAGACGATCATCGCTCTGCGCCACCTCGCCGCTGACGCCGTCGACTGCCTTGTTGATCTCCGCACGCGCGGTCCGCGCTGCTTGCTGCACGCGTGATTCGAGATCAGCCACGGCGCCATTGCGATCATCGATTTCCTGGCGCATGAGCTTGTTGAGCTTTTCAAACTGGTCGTCGACGCGCTTTTCGATCTGCATCAAGCGCTTGTCCTGCGCCTCACGCATGCGCGCCAGGTCGGCTTCGAGCTTCTGGTGAAGCTCGTGGAAGCGACGCTCGTAATCGCGCATCTGGCCGCCGAACAAGATGTCGCGGATCTGGTCGACGTTGCGCTCGGCGGCGCCATCGGCGGCGGGTTTCTTCGGCTCTGCCATGACGGGTTTCCTCTTGGGCACGTTCGGTGCGCGGACAACGCGTGCAGCCGCCTTGGATTTTCCGGCGGCTGCCTTGGCACGGCCCTTGGGATTGTTTGCGCCGGCCATCGCTGATCCTCGCTGGGCGCCTGCAGTGGCGCGCATTCCGAGGCGACATTAGGCCGCGCGCGCACGCGCTTGTCGAGCCTTGGGGCCATCCTGATCGAATGGCGCCATGGTGACCGGCCGTGTGTGTGCGCGGATCGCAGCGCGCCGCGCAGCCTTCACCGGCTGCCAGTCGTGGCAGCGCACGAATGCCCTGCGCGCAGGCAGGGGGCGTGACGCTTGCGCTACTTGTCCAGCGCTGCGCTAGGCCTGTTCGAGGCGATAGCCGTGCTGGTATATCGCCGCCAGCCGCCAACCGTTTTCGCCGCCGAGCTCGAGCTTCTTGCGCAGGCGGCTGACATGGGTGTCGACCGTGCGCGTGGAGACATCGGCGTGCAGGTTCCAGACGTTCTTGAGCAAGGCGTCGCGGCTGACGATGCGGCCCTGACGGCGGAACAGGTAATTGGCCAGATCGAATTCGCGCTGGGTCAGCTCGATTTCCCCGCCGTTGATGCTGATGCGCCGACGCGACATGTCGATGCGATACGGCCCCAGTTCGAGCGTCGCCTCGCCATCACGCTCGATGCCATGGCGGCGCAGCACTGCTCCAACCCGCGCCAGCAACTCGCGCTGCTTGGGCGGTTTGACGAGGTAATCGTCACCACCGCAACCCAGCGCCTGCACGATATCGTCCTCGCCATCACGGGCGGTAAGGAAGATCACCGGCAGGCGCGCATTGCGCGAGGCGCGCACCGATTCAACGATCTCGATGCCGGTGCCATCAGGCAGATTCCAGTCGAGCAACAGCAAGTCGACTGCCTCTTCGCCCTGGCGCCGCCGATACTCGGTGGCATTGCGATACACACGCACCGAGTAGCCGGCGCCTTCGAGCCAGGCCATGACGATGTCGGCGAGGTCGGGATCGTCTTCGACGATTCCGACCACCAGGGACGACGAACTCATTCCGGCAGACCCCTTCCGGACCGGGCCTTCATCACTCGACGATGAAATTGATGCGCATGTTGACGCGCCATTCGGTGATGGTGCCATCGGCATTGGTCGCGACCTTGATGTCGTTGACCCATGCGCCCTTGATGTTGTTGACCGTCTGCGAAACCTTGCGCAAGCCAGACTGCACGGCATCTTCGATGCCCTTGCTGGAGGAACTGCTCAGCTCGATGACCTTGGCAACCGACATGATGAACCCTCCTCTGCACGGCGCGGTGGCGCCGCTGTCCCTGCACTATACCAAGCCGTATCGACTCTGCGACCCGCAACGCGTCGCTCAGCCCTTGACCGCCCCCGCGTCGGCGGGCACCGACCGTGTGCCGCGCGGCAGCCAACGCAGCCAGATCAGGAACGCCACCAGCGCATCAAGCACGATCAAAGCCTGCCACAGGTAGAGGTGGAACCAGTCGAACCAGATGCGGTTCCATTGCCCGATGTAGAACAGGCTGATGATGCGCACCAGGTTGAGCGCCTGGATCGCGAGAAAACCCAGCCCGATGCCGATCAGCTTGTAACGCCACGGCGCAGGATAGGCCAGCATCGCCGCAATCAGGATGATCACCGCCTCGACGCCATTGCAGCCGCGCTCGATCGAAATCGCAAAGCCGTTGGCCGAACTGTGCAATTCCTTGCCGATCGAAAAGGCATGCGCGTCGAACAGGCCGACCAGCCACACGCACACCTGCGCGATGCCGCTGGTGAAGGGCTCGATGACATGCCGCTCGACCGGCGGCAACAACTCGGCCACGAACAGTGCGCACAGAATCAACATGAACAACAACACGAAACGCGCCATGACCACACCGCCCAGGGACAAGCGCCAAGCATACGTCGCCGCCACACGAGCGACCAGCGCGCTCAAGGCATCACTGATCCAGTCCCGCGCTCACCGCGACAAGCGCGCCTTGCCTTCGCCACGCGCAATGATTGATGCACTTTGCGGTGGCCATGACGGTTGTGCAACTTGATCTGCATTGCCCTAGCATTGCCGGATGATTCCCGCATCAAACCTGTTCCTGGTGGGCCCGATGGGCGCCGGCAAGAGTACCGTCGGCCGCCACGTGGCCGAGCGGCTTGGCCTGTCGTTCGTCGATCTCGACCATGAAGTCGAGCACCGCACGGGTGCCTCGATAGCCCTGATCTTCGAGCTCGAAGGCGAGGCGGGCTTTCGTGAGCGCGAGCACGCCGCGCTGGCCGAACTGGCGCAGCGCGATGGCATCGTGCTGGCCACCGGCGGAGGCGCGATCCTCGATATGCGCAATCGCCATATCCTGCGCGAACGCGGCTTCGTGGTCTGGCTCGACAGCGATGTCGAGGTTCAGATCGAGCGTCTCGCGCGTGACCGCCAGCGGCCCTTGCTGCGTACGCCCGACCGCCGCGAACGGCTCGAAACCCTTGCCCGCGAACGCAACCCGCTGTACGCCGAAGTGGCCGACCTGCGCTTGCGCTCGATTGCGCAACGCAACTGCACCCAGGCCGCCCACGAACTGCTCACGCGTCTGCCCGCGAGCTGGTCCGGGCTGGTCATCGGGGCCGCGCCATGAGCGCGCCGCGCACGCTCGAGGTCGACCTCGGTGAACGCAGCTACCCGATCTGGATCGGCGAGGGCCTGCTTGCCGATGGTGCCCGCTGGCGTGGCGTGATCGGTGGCACCCATGCGCTGGTGGTCAGCAATGCCACGGTTGCCCCGCTCTATCTGACACGCGTCGAGTCCGCCTTGAACGGATTGCGCCATGCGAGTCTGCTGCTGCCCGACGGGGAAGCTCACAAGACGCTGGACAGTGCTGGCGAAATCTTCGCCTCGCTGGCCCGCCTCGGCGCCAGCCGCGACGCCACCATCCTCGCGCTCGGCGGCGGCGTGATTGGCGATCTGGCTGGCTTTGCCGCGGCCTGCTGGATGCGCGGCATCGCTTTCGTGCAGATGCCGACCACCCTGCTGGCGATGGTCGATTCATCGGTCGGCGGCAAGACCGGCGTCAACCTGCCAGCGGGCAAGAACCTCG
This sequence comes from Dokdonella sp., assembly GCF_019634815.1. GTDB lineage: Bacteria > Pseudomonadota > Gammaproteobacteria > Xanthomonadales > Rhodanobacteraceae > Dokdonella_A. The sequence goes on from NZ_JAHCAP010000018.1 coordinate 26,352, forward strand.
TCGGCGCGTTTCACCAGCCACGTGCCGTGATCGCCGACACCACGACGCTGGCCACGCTGCCTGCGCGCGAATACCGCGCGGGCCTGGCCGAGGTGGTGAAGTACGGCGCCATCGCCGACGCGGCCTTCCTTGACTGGCTGCAAGCCCACGCCGACGCCTTGAACGCCCGCGACGCGCAAGTGCTGGGCGAAGCAATCGAACGCAGTTGCGCGAGCAAGGCCGCGATCGTCGCTCGCGACGAACACGAACTCGGCGAGCGCGCCCTGCTCAACTTCGGCCATACCTTCGGCCATGCGCTTGAAACCGTCGCCGGCTACGGCACTTTGCTGCATGGCGAGGCAGTCGCGATCGGCATGTTGCAGGCCGCGCGCCTGTCGAGCCTGATCGGACGCGCACCCGCCGAAGATGCGCAGCGGCTCGAATCGCTGTTGCGCGAACTCGGCCTGCCGGTTGCGCCGCCACCGCTCGATTCCGAACGTCTGCTCGCGGCGATGCGGCTGGACAAGAAAAACATCGGCGGCCGCCTGCGCCTGATTCTGTGGCGCGGCATCGGGCAGGCGGACATCGTCCCCGATGTCGAGGAAAGCGCGATCCGCAGCGTACTTGGCGCGTACTGAGCGCAATTCGCCGCCCGAACGCATCGGGCCCGCTTGCGCGGGCCCGAATTCCAGTCACGAGCTTTCGATTGCCCGCTCAGAACTTGTACGCGAAGCGCGCGAACCAGGCCGCGCCATTGAGTCCGAACTGCACCGATTCGTACATGAAGCCATTGTCGGTTTCGTCGGGATTCTGGCGGGTCGGGAACTTGTCGAGGATGTTCTGGCCGCCCACCGTCAGCTTCATGTTGTCGTTGAAGTTGTAGGTGATGCTGAGGTCGGCCGAGGTCTTGTCAGCATAGTGCTGATTGGGTACCGGCGGTCCGGAGAAGGTGCCCAGCGTCATCGGTCCGAAGTAGATGATCTTGAGATCTGCTTCCCAGGCGCCAAGCGTGTAGTCGAAGCCGAGGATCGCCTTCGAGCGTGGTGCGCCGCCCTCGATGAACAGGCGATCACGCTCGCCGAGCAAGGAGTCCTCACGACCGACCAGCGAAGGCGGCGTATGCACACGCTTGACCTCGGTGGTGGTGTGGTTGAAGGCGAGGAAGCTGTCGAGGTGTCCGGCGCCCAGATCCATCGAATGATTGACGGTGAGGTCCAGGCCCTGGGTACGCGTGTCGACCGAATTGACGAAGAACTGCGCCGAGCCCACGCCCAGACCTTCGAGGATCGCGCCGATGTTCGGATCGTCGGTGCCGAAGTAGCCGCTGAGCACGATGCGATCGTCGATGTCGATGCGGTAGCCATCGAGCGTGACCGAAATCGCGTCATTCGGCTTCCAGGTGAAGCCAAGCGTGCCGCTGCGTGATTTTTCCTCCGTGAGCTTGGGAATGCCCGCGGCATTGGCGACCGTCCCGCCATTGGGCGCAAGCACCACATCGATCGGCTCGCCGCTGATGAAGTCGGTGAAGGTCGAGGAGAAATAACGCTGCTGCAGCGACGGCGCGCGGAAGCCCGTGCTCAGCGACCCACGCAGCAGGAAGGTATCGGTGACGCGGAACGCACCGGCGAGCTTGCCGATCAGGGTCGAACCAAAGTCGCTGTAGTTCTCGTAGCGCAGCGCCTGGTCGGTCATGAAGCGATCGGTCCAGTTGACCTCGAAGTCGCCATACAGCGCCCAGCTGTTGCGGTTCTTGTCGGTGGCATCGACCGGCTGGAAGCCGGGGAAACCCTGACTGCCGGCATTGCCGCCGCCAGGACCGTCGGCGTCGATCCAGGAGCCGGACTCGCCCGCATGAATCTGATAGTTCTCGTGACGAAACTCGCTGCCAAAGGCCACGTTGGTACCGGCAAACCAGTCATCGAAATAGCGCGAGAAATCGAGGTTGGTGGTGGCTTGCCCGAAGGAGAAGCCGCCGGCATTGAAATGATCCGGACTGATGCCCTGGCCACCATGCATGAGGTCGTAATTGGCAATCGAGGCATTGAGCGTGTGGCGAATCGTGTCGATCAGCTTGTTGTAGCCGAAGGTCTGCGAGGCATCGATGCGCCAGTCGTTCCAACGCCACCAGATGCCACCGGTGACATGGCGGTCCTGCACATAGGGGTCGATGAACGGCACAAAGCCATCCGGATACATGGCCGCCGAATTGCGCGAGGGGATGTCGTCGGAGCCGAGGCCACCCCGCGCGAACGCGGCCGACGAGGCATCGCGGTTCTGGATGCCACCGTTGAAATAGAAATGCGCGGTGTCACCGAACGGGATGTCACCGTTCATGTAGAAGGTGCCGTTCTTGACCGCGGTGTCACCGATGATCCGCAGCGGATCGCGTTCGGTGGTGCGGTTGGAGCGTCCGCGGTCGAGGTATTCGGCAGTCAGCGCAACGATGCCGTCATCGCCGACGCCGAATCCGCAATAGCCGGAAGCGATGTAGTTCTTGCCGTCGCCGCGCGAATACTGGCCATAGCCGGCGACCGCCTCGCAGCCCTGGCTGCGCTTGAGCGAAATATTGAGCACGCCGGCGATCGCGTCGGAGCCGTACTGCGCCGCGGCGCCATCACGCAAAACTTCGACGTGGCCGATTGCCAGCATCGGGATGGTGTTGAGATCGGTTCCGGTCATGCCGCGGTTGCGCGCGCCGAACAGGTTGACCAGCGAGGTCGAATGCAGGCGCTTGCCGTTGACCAGCACGAGGGTCTGGTCCGAACCCAGTCCCCGCAAGGCCGCCGAATCGACCGAGTCGGCGTTGTCGGCGCCGGTTTGGCGCACTGACGTGAATGAAGGCGTGGTGTACTCGAGCGTTTGCGCGAGGTCGAACGAAGCGCCCTGATCGGCCGCCTTGGTCATCGGCACGATGTCCACCGGCACCGCCGTGTCGGTGTCCGAACCCCGGTCATAGCGGCGCGAACCCACCACGATCACGCCTTCGAGCCGGGTGACCTTGTCGTCGCTGCGATCGGCCGTCGGCACCGTGTCCTGCGCCCACAGGAAACCCGACCAAAAAGAGCCCGCAAGTCCCAGTGCCGCAATCGCCAACGACAGTTGCGTATGCTTGATACCCATGAAAAACCCCTTCCCCGATGACCCCTGAGGGCGCACATCCTAGCCGAGCTGCGCCGCTTCCGGTGTTGACGCAGGTCATCCTTCGCTGCGACACGGGCCAGGACGGCTGCCGCGCACCCCGACGGCCCGCTACAATTGCGCGACACCATGCGCGTATTCATGCAAACCCAGGCCGTCGGCGCCGATGCGCCACGCTATTACCAGATCGTGCTGCAGCAGGATTTGCTCGGCGGCTGGACGCTGTTTCGTGAATGGGGCCAGCAGGGCAGGCACCGCGCCAGCAGCAAGAGCGAGGTGTTCCTCGAACGCGACGCGGCGCTGCTCGCGTTCGAACGCGCCCGCGATGCGCAGATCGGTCGCGGCTTTCGCATCATGTTCAGCCAGGGCTTCGAAGGCCCGCGCTGAAGCCGTCACACCGACTCAAGCAAGCATGCGCTGCGGCGCAGGGAGACGCAGCAGCAATGACCATCACCGCCGATCACCGATTCCTGCGTGCCCTGCGCCGTGAAAGCGTGGACATGACGCCAATCTGGATCATGCGCCAGGCTGGCCGCTACCTGCCCGAATACCGCGCCACGCGTGCGCGCGCCGGCAGCTTCCTCGCCCTTGCGCAGACGCCCGAACTGGCCTGCGAAGTCACCTTGCAGCCGCTGCAGCGCTTTGCCCTCGATGCCGCGATCCTGTTTTCCGACATCCTCACCGTGCCCGACGCGATGGGCCTTGGCCTGCACTTCGTCGATGGCGAGGGCCCGAAATTCGCCCGTCCGCTGCGCAGTCGCGCCGACATCGAGCGGCTCGGTGTGCCCGATCCGGAATCGAGCCTGCGCTATGTCACCGACGCGGTGAGGTTGATTCGCCACGAGCTGCACGATCGCGCTCCGCTGATCGGCTTTGCCGGCAGTCCGTGGACCCTGGCCTGCTACATGATCGAAGGCGAGGGTTCGGCGAGCTTTGCCCGCGCCAAGGCGCTGGCACTCGAAGATCCGAGTGCGATGCAACATCTGCTCGACACGCTCGCGCGCAGCGTCGCTGCCTATCTCGCCGCACAAGCCGCGGCCGGCGCGCAGGCGCTGATGGTGTTCGACACCTGGGGCGGCTTGCTGACGCCGATGATGTTCCGCGAGTTTTCCTTGCGCTGGCTCGGCAAGGTCGTCGAGCAGGTGCAGGCGCAGGCGCCCGGCATTCCCGTCATCCTGTTTTCCAAGGGCGCCAATGCACATCTGGAGGCGCTCGCCGATACCGGCTGCGACGCGCTCGGCGTGGACTGGACGATCGACATCGGCGCGGCGCGCGCGCGTGTCGGTGATCGCGTCGCGCTGCAGGGCAATCTCGATCCCGCGGTCCTTGCGGCCTCGCCGGAAACCATCCGCACCCAGGCACGTGCGGTGCTCGACGCGTACGGCCCGCATCCAGGCCACATCTTCAACCTCGGCCACGGCATCACGCCCGACATCCCGCCCGAGCACGTCGCCGCCCTGGTCGAGGCGGTGCACGATCTCAGCCGCCGGATCTGAAGCGGGCGGTCGATTGAGAGCCTTGCCCGATCCGCGCATACTGGCAGCGTCGGTAATGACGACTGGCATGCGTGAACCGGACAGGGACGGGACATGACCATCGACGATTTGCTGGGTGGCGATTTCGCGCTGGCGCAAGCGCCCGCCGTCGCACAGTTGGACCCACGCGCCTTGTTTGCTCTGCTGCACCAGGAGCTGCATCACCATGCGCGCCGCCTGATCCGCCGCGATGACGTGCCATTGCCGCCCGACGCCCTGGTGAACGAGACCTACCTCAAACTCGCCGCTGCGCATCCTGTCATTCACGACCAGCAGCATTTTCTGGCTCTCGCCGCACGCACCATGCGCCAGATCGTTGGTGACCATGTGCGTGAAGACCACGCACTCAAGCGCGGCGGTGACTGCACCATGGTCACGCTGAGCGACGAGCGCATGGCCTGTCAGGCCTCACCCACCCAGACCGTCGAGGTGCTGCATGCCCTCGAACATCTGGCGTTGTGCCAGCCGCGCTGCGCACGCGTGTTCGAGTTGCATTATCTCGACGGATTCGGATTCGCCGAGATCGGCCTGCGCCTCGAGGTCTGTCCGCGCACGGTTGCCCGCGACTGGCATCAGGCCTGTGCCTTGCTGCGCACCAATTTGCCGCAGGGCCTGCCTGCCTGATTTGGACGGACCAGTGGCACGTCCTTGCCTGCCGATGGTCGCAGGGCGGCATGGGAATCATTCGTGCGCGCAACGCGGCCAAGCGACATCCAAACCGGTTTCGGAGCACTCAAGATCCCGATCCATGTCTTCAAGCGCCCCTGTTTTCCGTTTTCCTTCTTGCGGCCCCATCGCCGCATCCAACCGGAGCTGAAGGAAATGAAGAAGAATTTGATCCCGCTGCTTTTCTCGATGGTCCTGTTTGGCGCCGCCGCACCGACCGCGCAGGCCGAGAGCTTCAACTACCACGGTTCGCTCAGCAGCGCCGGCAAGCCGGCCGACGGCAGCTATGACCTGCGCCTGACGCTGTATTCGGCCGAAACAGGTGGCCGCGTGCTGGCCGGTCCGATCGACCTGCACGGCGTCGATGTGCGCGATGGCAATTTCAGCACCGCGGTGGACTTTGGCCCGGCCGCGACCAGCATGGGCGGCTGGCTCGGCGTGGACGTGCGCAGCGTCGGCGGCGCCTGGGAAAGCCTCGATGGTCGCAGCACGGTTGCGCCCACCGGCAGCGCCTGCCCCGGTAGCTGGACGCTGGACGGCAACGCGGCCAATCCCGCTGGTAGCTATGTGGGCACGGCCGATTTGCAGGATCTCGTGTTCAAAACAAACGGAAGCACCCGCGCCATCATTCGCACCAATGGCGGCACCGAGCTGTATCCGTGGTCCAGCGCGGCGCCCATCGGACAAGGTGCATTCTCCAGCAATTTTTCCAACGGCGCAGCGGGTGCCTACTCCTTTGCAGCGGGCTGGAACAGCAAGACCAACAATACCGGCAGCTTCGTCTGGGGCGACCGCGATTCGACCGCAATTTACCAGGATACCGGAGCCAACCAGTTCATCATCGGCGCCAAGGGTGGCGTGGGCATCAACACCTCGACGGCCGACGATGGCACGGCGCCGCTCAACAAGACCCTGACCCTGGCACCGGTGGAAGGCAGTAGCGCGGTATCGTTTGCGATGCGGGTTGGCACCAACCAGAGCTGGCAATTCGCCAACCTGTTCAGTGCCATGACCTACGGCTTCTCCAACAGCGGGAGCCTAACTCTTTCCGCAGTATTCGGCACCAACCAGACGATCGGCCTGAACGGCGCGATCGGCACGGCTGCGCAGCCGCTCAAAGTGGGTCACGACGCCAACACCGGCAACGGCGCCTACCTTTCGGGTGGCGGTGTGTGGACCAATGCCTCGAGCCGCTTCTTCAAGCAGGGCTTTGCCGATGTCGATTCGGCCGCCGTGTTGGCCAAACTGGTCAAGATGCCAATCCAGACCTGGACCTACCTCGATGGCGGAGCCACTGACGGGCGTCACCTCGGACCAGTCGCCGAAGACTTCGCCACCGCCTTTGGCTTGGGCCAGGACAGCCAGCACATCTCCACGGTCGATGCCAACGGCGTCGCGCTGGTGGCGATCCAGGGTCTCAACAGCAAGCTCGAGGGCGACAATGCCGAACTGCGCGGCCGACTCGATCAGGTGCAAGCCGAGAATGACGCACTGCGTGAACGCATCGAGAAACTCGCCGTTGCGGTCGAGCATCTGAGCAACAAGGCGGAATGAGCGCCATGTCCGGCCCCATCCGTTCCCACCGCTGGCCGCGCGGAGTGCTCTGCGGTCTGACGCTGGTGCTCGCCACCGCGGCAATGTCCACGGCCGAGGCAGCCGGTCATTACCAGCTGCAGGCCAGCCTGACGCCGGCATCAGCGCCCGGTGCCGCCAAGGACATGTCACGCGGCATCGCGCATGAACTGCATGCACGTCTGTCGACGCCCACGCAGGCACCAATGGTGCAACTGGGCAGCCAGCATGCGCTGACTGCGAAGCTCGTGGTCTCGCCGATGGTCTGTTACGGCGACACGATCTTCCGCGACGGCTTCCAAACCTGAGCAACATGCGACGAGCGAGTCCGGCGCAAGGCCGGACTCGCTGTTGCCAGCCCTGTCAATCCGCGCCTTGACGGCTGCCGCCCGGCCGGAGTTGTTGCGCCGACCTGCGCTAGGCTGCCCCTCTGCCACCCGCGAGCGCCGCCTCGATCGCCTGCGCCAACGCTTGCGCGGTCACCGGCTTGCGCAGCAAGCCATCGATCCCCGCGGCCGATACCAGAACTTCCTCGTCGCCGACCGAACGCGCGGTCACCGCGAGCAGCGGCAAGTGCGCGTGCGCACCCGAGCGAATCATTCGCGCCAGCTGCAGGCCGTCGATCCCGGGCAGATCGATATCCAGCAGAACCAGATCGACTGGCGCGACTTCGAGCTCGGCAAGCGCCGCCAGTGCATGAGCGACATGACGCAGACGATGTCCAAGCGCATCGAGCAGGCCGGCCATCACCTGCGCCACGGTCGCATCGTCTTCGATCAAGAGGATCGACAGCCCCTTTGCGGCAGGCCCCGGCAGCGGTGTAACCGGTTCGGCAGCCGGCGCCCGGCGGATCGGCAGCTCGAATTCGAAATGGCTGCCGACCTGCGGCGTGCTCGACACGCGCAGACTGCCCCCCATCAGGACCGCGAGATCGTGGCTGATCGCCAGGCCCAAACCGCTGCCACCATGACGCAGACCCACGCCCGCCGCCTGCTCGAAGCGCTTGAACAGCCGCGCACAGACCTGCGCGCTCATGCCCGACCCGCTGTCGATCACGCCGTAGCGCAAGGTATCCGCGCCCACGCGCAGCAGTTCGAGCGTCACCTCGCCGTGCTCGGTGAACTTGATCGCATTGTTGACGAGGTTGAGCAGCACCTGCTTGACGCGCATGGCGTCACCTCCGACCGTTGCCGGCAGATCGGCCGCAAGCCGCAGGTTCAGCGCCAGCCCCTTGCGTTGCGCAAGCGGTTGTTCGAGCGCCGCGACCTCGCGCAGCAGCAGGGCAGGATCGAAGGCACCTTCCTCGAGCGTGAGCTTGCCGGCTTCGATGCGCGCGAGATCGAGACTGTCGTTGATCAGGCGCAGGATCAACTCGCCCGACTGCCGAATCGCCTGCGCATACCCGTGCTGACGGGCGTCGAGCGGCGTGGTCAGCAGCAGTTCGCTCATGCCCAGCACGCCCGTCATCGGCGTGCGGATTTCATGGCCCATGTTGGCGAGGAAGGCCGACTTCGCCGCGCTGATCTGCTCGCTGGATCGCCGCCGTTCCTCTGCCAGCGCATAGGCATGCTGACGGCGCACACGTTCACGCGTGGCACGCCAGCCCAGCAACATGAGCAGCAGCGCGCCAACCGCGTAGACGACATAGGCAAGCGGCGTGTCCCACGGCGCCCGTGCAACGCTGAGCGCAAGCGCCGGGGTCAGCATGACTTGCGCGCCATTGCCGCTGCGCGCACTCACCTCGAGCGTGTAGTTTCCCGGCGGCAGACTCGACCAGATGCGTTCGCCGTTGTCGGACTGAATTGCCTCGCGCTCGAGCCCGGCGAGGCGAAATGCATAGCGCGTCGACAATGGATCGACATAGCCCAGCGCACGCACCTGGATGCGCAGGTTGGCATCGTCGTGGCGCAGACGCAGCGGCTGGGCCGGATCGAGCGCGATCACCTCGCCGCCGCGCTGCAGTTCTAGCGCGGTGAGCCGCAACAACGGCGGCGGCACATCGCTGCGCATCTGCAGCGGATCGAACGCGAGTGCGCCACCAAGCGTGCCTGCAAACAGGCTGCCATCGCTGGCCCGGCTCAAGGCGCCGCTCAGGAACTCCTGGCTGGGCAGGCCTTCGTGGGTGTCGTACTTGCGGATCGCACCAGACTTCGGTTCGACTCGCCACAGCCCACGCAGGGAGGTGACCCACAATGCCCCGTCATCGGCGACTGCAAGCGCGGACGCCTTGAGCGCGGGCCAGCCGGCCGACGCGTCGATCACCTGCCCGCGCACAATGTTCGTGCCCTCGACATGCCAGGATTCGAGTGCCCCGAGCCAGTGGTGCACCCACAGCGTTCCGTCGCCGGCAAAGGCGAGCGCATCGAGCGCCTGCGCCGGCCCGCCGGCCACAGGGTAGAAAGCGTCGCGCGCCGCGTCATGGCGCTCGAGGCCCGCCTGTGTCGCCAGCCACGGCGTGCCCTTGGCGTCGAACGCGATCGCACGGACGTCGGCGTTGCCCAGTGTTTGCGTCGCCGGAAGGAAGCGACGCGTCACCCGCGGCGGCTCGCCTTCGATGCGGACGATGCCGCCACCATGCGCGTTTGCCCACAGCCGGCCTTGCGCATCGAGCAGGAGGCGATCGACGAAACCCGGCGGCAGCGCATCCTCGCGCTTGAGGTCGACCGGAATCTCCACGCTGGTCGCGTTGTTGATCGAATAGCGCCGCAGGCCGCGCTGAAAACCCACCCAAAGCGTATCGGCATCGACTGCGAGCAAGGCCGTCATGCGCTGGTTGCCGATGCGCAGACGCTCGCCGTATCGCTCGATCACCCCGCTGGCGCGATCGATTCGATCGATGCCGTCGTTGCCGGTTCCCACCCACACCGCGCGATCACCATCCACCGCGATCGCGCGGGCGCGCGAATGGCGCAGACTCGCGACGTCGCCGGGGACATGCCGGAACACGGAGAAATTGCGCCAGTGCGGCGGCAGCCGCGCCAGGCCCGCATCGAACAGCGAGAACCAGATGCCGCCTTCCCGATCGCTCATCACGTCGAGCGTATTGGTGCCCGGATAGGCGCCGGCGACCCCTTCGCGCGTGCCGTAGCGATCGAGCCGGCCCGCGGCATCGATGCGTGCAACACCGGTGAGCAGACCCAGCCACAAGTCGCCATCGCCGCCGCGCGCGAACGAAGTCACCGCAAGCGGCGGCGTGGTCGCGGCGATTTCCCGATCCAGATGCAGATCCGCGCCGATGCGGAACACGCCCTTGCGCGTACCCGCCAGCACACCGTCGCCATCGCCGATCAGGCCTAGCACGATCGGCGGCCCGGGGCGGCCTTGCATCGGCGCAATCTCGACATGCACGATGCGCCCATCCGGCTCGCGCACGTCGAGGCCGCTGTCGGTACCGATCCACAGGCGCCCATCGGGCTGGGCCAGCAAGGTGTAGACACTGCTCGAGCGCAGAGTGGCCGGATCCTCCTCATCGTGGTCCACATGGGCGAAACCACCCCCGGCCTGCAACAGGCGATTGACGCCGCCGTCGTAGGTTCCAACCCAGATCGCACCACTGCTGTCCTGCACGATCGAGCTGAGGTCGTCGCTTGCCAGCGAGGACAGATCACCGGCCTGATGACGCCAATGCGTGAAACGCTGGCCGTCGGCTTCGAGCCGGTTCAGTCCCGAGGCTTCGCCACCACACCACAAGCGGCCATCCCGATCGATCAGCAAGGCCGAAACATCGTTGGATGCAATCGAAGCCGGATCGGCCGGATCATGGCGATAGATGCGAAAACCGACGCCGTCGTAACGGGCGAGGCCGTCCTGGGTGCCGATCCAGATGAAACCGTCGTGATCCTGCACGGCCTTGTAGACGACGCTGGAAGGCAGGCCGTCATTCACCCGCATCGACACGAACTGCGGCGGCGCCGGCGGCAGCGCGGCAGCGGCCGCGGCACTCAAGATCGACAGCAACCAGATCGCCTTGCGCATCGGCATCCCTCCCGCCGCGCAGTGTGACAGCGCGCGCGCCGCGACGAAACCGCGGACGCTGCGGCAGCCTACAATCCGCGCATGAGCCATGCCCGCCTGCCGCTGCGCCTGATCCTGCTCGCCATCCTCGCGATCGCCGCGGTACTCGCCCTCGGTCTCGTGATCGGCACGCTCAACAGCCTGCTCGAATTGATCGAGCGCGTGCGCGCGCTGTCGCCGTGGCTGCGTCTGCCACTGATCGCCTTGGGCGCCCTGCTGATCGGCGCATTCGGCTGGGCCCTTTGGCGTCTGGCCCGACCCGCGCGCACGCCCGCGCGATCGCACGCGCTGGCGCCGGAATCGCGCAGCGAGGTCGACGCGCGCCTACTTGCCCTGCGCGAGCGTCAAGCCGACGTCGGCGCGCTCGAAGCCGAACTGGGCGAACTTGACCGCCGTCGTGCCGTCGGCGACCTCTACATTGCCCTGTTCGGCGAGATTTCCAGTGGCAAGTCGAGCCTGATCCGCGCGCTCGCGCCGCAAGCCGAAGTCGACGTCGACGTGCGTGGCGGCACCACCCGGCTGGTTTCCCATCATCGCGGCAGCCTGCGCAGCGGCCGCAGTCTCGTGCTCGCCGATGTGCCCGGCAGCGGCGAAGTCAATGGTCACTCGCGGGAACAGATTGCGCGCGACGAAGCGCTGCGCGCACACGCCGTACTGTATCTGTGCGACAGCGATCTCAGTCACAGCCAGGCCAGTGAACTCGAATGGCTCGGTGCATTCGGAAAACCCGTCTTGCTCGTGCTCAACAAAACCGATTGGTATGACGATGCGCAACGCGACGCCTTGCTGAAACGCTTCGCCACACGCTGGGCGCAGCGGGTCGAGGCGATCGTCGCGGTGAGCGCGGGCGGCAGCGAGCGCCTCGAACGCCTGCTGCCCGACGGCCGCCGTGAACGCGTCGAACGCGAACGCCCGGCCGAGATCGAACCCTTGTGCGACGCGCTCGAACGCATCGCCGCGCGCGGCGCATCCGCGCTCGAACCCGCACGCGAAGCCGCGGTACTGACCGAAGTAAGTCGCCGCAGCGACCTCGTCGCACGCCAGACCGCTGCCCGTGAAGCCGATGCGAGCATTGCCAAATACACCCGCCGCGCGGTGGTCGGCGCACTTGCTGCGGTCGCTCCGGGTACCGACCTCCTCATTCAGGGCGCGCTCGCCACTGGCCTCGTGCGCGAGCTTGCCCGAATCCACGGCATCGCCGTGCGCGAGATCGACATCGACGCGCTGCTCGCCCGCATCGGTCTCACGATTCGCAGCACCAGCGCGCTGGTGTTGGCGATCACGGGCAATGCACTCAAGGCGTTTCCGGGCCTGGGCACGCTCGGCGGCGGCATGCTGCACGCCATCGCCTACGGCCTGGTCTTCGACAGCCTCGGCCACGCGCTCGCCGCGACTCTGGCTGAACGCGCAACGCTCGACCCGGATGACATCGAAACCCGCCTGCGCGCCCTCCTGAGCACGCCCCCGCGCGAACGCATCGAGCGCATCGCCCGCATCGCGGTGGATGGCGCGCGCGGCGCACTCGCCCGCGAGGATTCGGCTGATTGATCTTCGTTTTACATGTTCGCCGGCTGCTTGTTTGCCGAGCTTTGCGGTCCGCGCCGAGCGGCATTCGTTCTTGTCCGCAACGCCAGCGCGGGCACCGAACACGCAGGTATGGGTTCGTCCCGCATCCCTGCGGCTACGTTGGCTGCGCACCGTGCCCTGATTCGCGATCAGGTTTTCGCCGACCGGGCGGTCATGCGACAACCCACCCACGTCCGTGTGTGTTCGTCCCGCATCCCTGCGGTTGGGAATTTCGGCTGGCGCCGAAAGATTGCGTTGTCCTGATCGTGTTCGCTTGCGCGAGAACCGACTGGCGTCCATGCCTGTTCGTCCCGCATCCTTGCGGTCCGGTGTCTTTCTCTTGCTTGCCCAAGAGAAAGACACCAAAGAGAAGGGCACCCTCGCGGCCCCGGTCACGCGCGCATCGTGCGCGCGTGACAGCGCACTCGCGCTGCGGGGTTTGCCGACAGCCCATCCCTGGTCTGACGGCAAACTCGGCGCGCTCCCTCGCGCCGCCCCTCCGGGCCTGATCTTCGCGCGAGCGCCGGGGCCAAAAGGGGGAAGGAGCCAACAGCGCGAGAACCGCAGCTGCTCCTGCCATTGCTCTTGCTCTTGCTTGTGCACTTGCTTCTGCGCGCAGGAGCGCGCCGCCTTGGCCTTGGGTGCCCATCAGCGGTGGCGGGCGGCGGCCGAAGCGGCCCGCAGGGGGAGCGCGATGGATCGCGCTCATTGCGCCGTCAGCACAGGGATGGGCTGTCGGCGCAACCGGACGCCGCTCGCGCACCTTGCGCGCATTGAGCGCGCAAGGCGGCGCTGCCGGGCTGCCATTTCTTTTGGTTCCTTTTCTTTGGGCAAGCAAAGAAAAGGAACCGGACCGCAGGGATGCGGGACGATCACATAGGGACGTGAACCGGTTTTCGCATGGACAAACCAGAAAACCCGCGCCAAGCCCCGGAAACGCAGCGTTCACCCGCAAGCGCTGGCATGCGCCGGCGATTCTTGCCAAGCTGGCACGCCTGCCGACACCACCCCGCAAGGCCATGACGGTTCGTAGCTGCACCACGATCATTTGCCCTCTTGCCCTTGCGATGGTTGCGCTCGTGGCCGTACCGGCGCGCGCCGCGGATGCGATCTGGCGCTTCGATCCAGCGCATTCGCAAATTTCATTCAGCGTGATGCACCAGAAGTTCTCGAACGCACTCGGGCGCGTGCCGATCAAGTCCGGCAACTTCCGTTTCGATATGGACGACTGGAGCACGGCCCAGGTCGATGTCGTGATCGATCTGGCGAGCGTGGACCTGGGCAATGCGCAACTCGACGAAGCGGCGCGTTCGGCCGCCTTGCTCAACAGCAAGCGATGGCCGACCGCGCGTTACCGCAGCCGCAGCGTCGAGCGCATCGACGCCAGCAACGGCGTGATCCACGGCACGCTCGATTTTCACGGCGTGAGCCAGCCACTGGATGTCGCCTTCAAGCTCAATCATGTCGGCACCGATCCTTATCTGTTCAAGCGCAAGATCGGTTTTTCAGCCACTGCCAGCATCGAGCGCGCAGCATTCGGCATGAACCGCTATGCCGATGTGGTGGGCGCACAAATCAAGCTGCGCATCGAGGTCGAAGGCATCCAGATGCGTGATGCAAGAACGAGGGAGGGCAACGATGAACCTGAAAAGTGACGATGCGCGCTGGGGCAGTGCGGCCAAGTTCTTCCACTGGTCGGTGGTGATCCTGCTGCTGGTGCAGGCGACGGTCGGGCTGGTGATGGTGCAGTTGCCAAAGCGCCCGAGCGTGATTGCGTGGTTCAGCTTCCACAAATCGCTCGGCCTGACGATCCTCCTGCTCGCCCTGCTGCGACTGGCTTGGCGTGCTTTCGATCGCCATCCGCTGCCGCCGCCGGGAATGCCACGCTGGCAGGCGCTGGGCGCCAAGGCCGGCCATGTGCTGCTCTATGGCCTGCTGTTCGCCGTACCGCTGACCGGCTGGCTATTCGATTCGGCCAGCAGCCTGCGCCCGCTTTTCTGGTGGGACCTGATCAAGATGCCGAGTCTCACCGGCGGCGCGAACGCCGATCTCAAGCCAATCGCCCAAACCCTGCACCTGTGGCTGTTCCTGGCTCTCGCGGCAGTCGCTGCTGGCCATGCCGCGGTGGCTCTGGTGCATCATTTCTTCCAGCGCGACGATGTGCTGCGGCGCATGCTGCCGGGCCGCCGCCGTCTTTCCACCCCGAATCAGGAGTCCTCGCCATGAAGCGCATTCTTCTTGCTTGCGTCTTGTTGTTGCCCGCCCTCGCCTTCGCGCGCGACTGGCAGGTCGATGCCGCGCAAAGCACGCTCGGCTTCAAGGCCAGCTATCAGGGCGATGGTTTCAACGGCAGCTTCAAGCACTTCGAGGCGAACATCTCCTTCGATGCCGCCGATCTCGCCTTGGCGAAGTTCGACGTCACGGTCGATCTCGCCAGCGCCGACACCGGCAGCAGCGAGCGGGACGACACGCTCAAGGGCAGCGACTTCTTCGCGGTGGCCAGGTTCCCGCAGGCGCATTTCGCTACCGAGTCGTTCGCCAAGGCTGCCGATGGCAGCATCAGCGCGAACGGCAAGCTCACGATCCGCGACAAGACCGCACCGGTCACGCTCAAGGTCAGGTTCGTCGAGAGCGGCGGTGGCGCCACGCTCGATGTCGACACGGTGCTCAAGCGCGCCGACTATGGCCTGGGCGCGGGCAGCGACTGGGTCGACATCAGTGCCGAGGTGCCGGTACACGGTCATCTGATCTTGCGCGCAAAATAAGTGCCCGGCCTGCGTGACTGGTGGCATCGCCTGCGTACACGCGCAGGCATGCGCGCGCCCGCACCTGTGGCCATTGCAGACGCGCATCAGGATCATGCGACGGCCAGCCTGCGTGCACTGCTCGAAGATGGCTCGATACCTGCGGCGATCCGCAGCGGCCTCAGCAGTGAGTTCGCGCGACTCGAAGCCATGCTCGCCAAGCTCGAGCGCGGCGAGGTACACATTGCGGTGTTCGGTCGCGTCAGCGTGGGCAAGTCGGCGCTGGCCAACGCGCTGCTGGGCAGCGATGCGTTTTCCGTCGGCGTCCTGCACGGCACCACGCGCGAGGCAGGCCAGCGCAGTTGGCGCGAGGTCGCCGGCAATGGCGTGCATCTGATCGACACGCCGGGCATCGACGAACTCGATGGACAGGCGCGTGAGCAACTCGCCTTCGACGTCGCCGGCGTGGCCGATCTGGTGGTGTTCGTCGTCGATGGCGACATGACCCAGCGCGAGCGTGATGCGCTCTCGACACTGGCGCGCACCCATCGGCCGCTGCTGCTCGCACTCAACAAGGCCGATCGCTACGGCGAGGACGAATGCGCCGCCTTGCTCGCGCGTCTGCGCGAACATGCGCGCGGCATGGTGCACGAGGAGGACGTGGTTGCGATCGCCGCGCAGCCGACGCCGCTCAAGCGCGTGCATGTGGATACCAGCGGCGGCGAACGCAGCGAGAGGGTCGAGCGCAAGCCCGACATCGAAACCCTGCGCGCGCGCCTGACCGCGATACTCGAACGCGAAGGCCGCACGCTGGCCGCGCTCAATGCGAGCCTGTTCGCCGGGCGCGTCTCCGATCAGGTCGGCACGCGCATCGCGCAGGCGCGGCAGGAACTGGCCGGCAAGGTGATCCGCCAATACTGCATCGCCAAGGCGGTCGCGGTCGCGCTCAATCCGATCCCGGTCGCCGACCTGCTCGCGGCGGGCGCGCTCGATGCCGCGCTGGTGATGCATCTGGGCCGCGTCTATGGCCTGCCCTTGAGCAAATCCGAGGCGGGCAGCTTGATCGCGGTGATCTCGGCGCAGTTGGTCGCCTTGATGAGCGCAATTTGGGGCGTGCATCTGGTCGCTTCGGCGCTCAAGGGCATGAGCGCGGGCCTGTCCACCCTGGTGACTGCGGGCGCGCAGGGCGCATTGGCCTGGTATGCGACCGAACTGGTCGGCCGCGCAGCGGAGAAATACCTCGTCGCCGGCAAGTCCTGGGGCGAGCTCGGGCCCAAACGCGTGGTCGCCGAGATTGTCGCCAGCCTCGACCGCGACTCGATCCTGCGCGAAGCGCGCAGCGAGATCCTCGCGCGGCTGCGCAGCGTTTCGTGACGAGCCCGCTTGCGCGCCATGTCGGCGCGGCGTAGCGTGGGCACGACGCCTGATCGAGGATGCGATGATGCGTACGCTCGTGTTCATGCTGGCGCTGTGCGCCACGGCGGCGCAGGCGATGGATGGCGACATCGACCCGAGCTTCGGCACCGCCGGCTACATCGTGCAGGCACCGGCCGACGCCAGCCTCGCCCCCTACGGCGTGACGATCCAGGAAGACGGCAAGGTTCTCGCAACCGGCACGCGCTGGGCGTGGAACGATCCGGAGGGTTGGCAAGATCAGGCTGCAGTCTGGCGCTTTCTGGCCGATGGCACCCCCGACCTCAGCTTCGGCATTGGCGGTTTGTCCTTGGTATCGATGGGTGCTGGCGTGATGCCGACACCCACGACGATCATCGCGCAAGCTGATGGGCGCATCGTCATTGCCGGAAATCTCGGCGGTTTCGGCGCGGTACGCCTGCATGCCGATGGCAGTCTCGACACGGATTTCGGCAACAACGGCGTCGTCCATGTCGATTGTGCCAACGCCGATCCTGGACAAGGACTCGCCGCGGCGATTGCGATCGACGCGCAGGGTCGTCTGTTGCTCGCCGGCAGCGGAGATGTCGATCCCGGCCCCGCCATGCGCAGCGTCGGAATCGTCGTTCGCCTGTTGCCCGATGGCGCAGTCGATGCGGAGTTCGGCGTGGGTGGCTGCGTCACCGTGAGCCCGGCAGACACCAACGCGACGGCGACGGCAGGTCTGCGCAGTGTGGCCATCGATGCGGCAGATCGCGTGTATGTCGCCGGCCGCGGCGATCTCGACGGCGTGCAGGGTCTGCTTGCCGCGCGCATCGATGCGACCGGTTCGCTTGACGCGGGCTTCGGCATTGGCGGCATCACGTTTGTCGCAAACACGGCAACGGTCGACATGCGTGGCTCGGGCGCACTGCTGGCCAACGGCCGCTGGATGCTCGGCGGCGTGTGCAACTCGCAATCGCCCATGGTCGCGGCCTGTGTGCTCGCGCTCGATGAACACGGTGTGCCGGACAATGGCTTTGGCAATCAGGGCTGGAGCTCGATCGCCCTGGCCGGCAGCGTGCTGCCTCTCAATTCGCTGGCCTGCCAATCCGATAGCAAGTGCATGTTGCTCACCACGGCGCGCCCCGACGCGGGTCCGTACCGGCAATTCGTAGTCACGCGCTTCACCGCCAGCGGATTGCCAGATCCCGCCTTCGGCGTTTCCGGGCAAGCGCACATCGAAGTGCCGACCGAACGCGACGGCAGTCACATCATCGCGCGCGCGCTGGCATTGCAGAGCGGCCGTCCGATCTTGCTCGGCACGACCGACGGCGTGCCCTCCGTCAACGCCTTCTTTGCGACGCGCCTGCAAGCCGATCTGATCTTCAGCGACACGCTGGACTGAACGGCGCGCTGCCTGCGCTCACGCGCGAGCGAGGAAGGCGATCACTTCCACCGCATCGAACGGCCAGTCGAGCTCGCGGCCGCCGTCATCGTCACGCAAGACCGGCACGCGGGTGCCGTAGCGCTCTTCGAGCACACCGTCCTCATCGATCCAGACCGTCTCGAATTCGGGTGCACGCGCCGCCGCGAGCACCGCCAGTGATTGGTCGCACAACGGACAATCGTCACGCTGGAACAGGATCAGTCTCATCGCTGCGGTTTGCGGTCACGGGTGCGTAGAATAGCCGCTCCTCCACCACGGGTCCGCCGGGCATGGCCGTCAGCGTCTTCGACATCTTCAAGATCGGCATCGGGCCGTCGTCCTCGCATACGGTCGGGCCGATGCGTGCCGCGGCGCGATTCTGTCAGCGCTGGCTCGATGAAGGCGGCCTGCTCGATCGGGTGGTGCGTGTGCGCTGCGAACTGTTCGGCTCGCTCGCGCTCACCGGCCGCGGCCACGGCACCGACAAGGCAGTGCTGTGCGGTCTCGAAGGCGAATGGCCCGACCAGATCGATCCGGACGCGATCCCCGCCCAACTCGAGCGCATCCGCGGCAGCGGCCGCATCCGCCTGCTCGGCCGCCACGAGATCGCCTTCGACGAGAAAACCGATCTGGTGTTCAACAAGCGCCAGAAGCTGCCCTATCACTCCAACGGCATGCGCTTTTCCGCCTACGATGCGCAAGACAACGAGCTAGCCAGCCGCGATTACTACTCGGTCGGCGGCGGTTTCGTCGTCAATCACGACGAGGCTGCGGGCGATCGCATCGTCGCCGACACCACCGAGCTTACCCATCCGTTCCACAGCGGCGATGAACTGCTGGCGATTTGCGCGGCCAGTGGCAAGACCATCGCCCAGGTCATGTTGGACAACGAGACCGCCTGGCGCAGCCGCGATGAAATACGCACGGGTCTGCTGCGCATCTGGCAAGCGATGGCTTCGGGCGTCGCGCGCGGGATTCGCGAGCGCGGCACCCTGCCCGGCGGCCTGCATGTGCGTCGGCGTGCGCCCGAGCTCTACGCCGATCTGCGCGACCGCCCCGAGGCGGCGCTGCGCGACCCGCTCACGATCCTCGACTGGGTCAACCTCTACGCGCTGGCGATCAACGAGGAGAACGCCGCCGGCGGCCGCGTGGTCACCGCGCCGACCAATGGCGCGGCCGGCATCATCCCGGCCGTGCTGCACTATTACGAACGCTTCTGCCCTGGCGCGAGCGAAGACGGCATCATCGAGTTCCTGCTCACCGCCGGCGCAATCGGCATCTTGTACAAGGAAAACGCCTCGATCTCGGGCGCCGAAGTCGGCTGTCAGGGTGAAGTCGGCGTGGCCTGCTCGATGGCCGCGGGCGGACTCGTCGCCGCGCTCGGCGGCAGCGTGCTGCAGGTCGAGATGGCTGCCGAGATCGGCATGGAGCACAACCTCGGCCTCACCTGCGACCCGATCGGCGGCCTCGTGCAGATTCCCTGCATCGAGCGCAACGCGATGGGCTCGATCAAGGCGATCAACGCGCAGCGCATGGCGATGAAGAGCGATGGCAAGCACCACGTCTCGCTCGACAAGGTGATCAAGACCATGCGCGAAACCGGTCGCGACATGAAGGACAAGTACAAGGAAACCAGCCGCGGCGGGCTCGCGGTCAACGTCATCGAGTGCTGAAGCACGTCAGGAACAGCATGCTCTGACGCACCTGCTCGCAAGGGGATGCGACGCCTTGCACACGCGTGCAGCGCCGGATCGCGCGTTGGCTCGTTCGCGGCAGCCGCAAGATGAAAAAAAGGGGCCGGTCTTGCGACCGGCCCCTCGAGGTAATTGGCTGCAGTGCAAGGCGCGCCGCAGCTCAGAATCCGTCACGCATTACTGCGAAACCGGGCCCAGCGTGTCGCCGCCCAGCACGATCGGGCGACCGTTGGCGGTCGTGCCGACCGCACGGATCAGCCAGTTCTTGGTCCAAGCGGCGTTGTAGTTGGTGTTGAGATCAAGATCGATCGCGGGGTCGCTCAGACTCGGCGCAGTCGAGCCATCGCCGACGGCATTGCCCATGTACGAACGGTTCTGGAACGGACCCGCATCCCAGGTCGACGGACGGCCACCGGTATTGGTCGCGAACGGATTGGACAGTGCGATCAGCACTTCCGGACCGTTGACCACCACCGGCGTCGTCAGCGTGATGTCGACGAAGGAATTGGCCGGAGTGCCGATCGTGTAGATCGTCGGCGTACCCACTGCAGTCGCGCCATTGATCGGGTTGGTGTCGTTGTCGTCGTAGATGAAGACGCTGATCTTGTCGCCGGAAGCATTCCAACCGGCAGGGTCGCCGAAGATCGTCTGCACCTTGGTGATCGTGATCGGGAAGTCGGCCGAATTGGGCGTGAAGCGATTGAGCCAGAACAGACCCGGGGCGCAAGTCGCCCAATCGGCGCAACCCAAGCCACCGAAGCTCGTCACCAGCTGGTCGACCTTGAAGGTGCAGGTGTGGCTGGCACAAACCACCGTACCCGGAGGCGGTGGCGCTGTGCCACGCACGGCCGCGGACAAGTGCTGAACCGGCGACAGGCCCGAGCTCTCGGTGAGGTCGATGCGGCCATAGGAGTGTGTCGTAGTCGGTGCGCCGGTCGCGGTTGCGGTGATCGTGACCGAAGCGCTGAAACCGGGCTTGACCGTGATCGAGGCCGGGCTGAAGCTCAGGGTGTAACCCGCCGGATTGACCGCGCTGAAGGTCCAGGTGCCTTGGGCATTGAGACGGTTCTTGAAGGTACGCGTCCAGGTGCAGCTCGAACCGCAGGCACTGTCGCGCACCGACGGCAGGTTGAGTTGCTTCTGGTTGATTGAACCGCCCGAGGGATTGGCAGCGACGAAGCGATCCACCGTCTCATCCATCGTGAGGCCGGCGAGCGCCGCCTTGGTCAGATCGACGCGACCGTTGCCGACGTCGTCGACCGTCCACGGCGTGACGCCATCCTGCTCCAGACCATCGAGCTTGGCGGTGGTCATCAGCGCCGACTTCACTTCCATCGGCGACCACGACGGATGCACGGCACGCACCAGCGCGCCGGCGCCGGCAAGATGCGGCGAGGACATCGAAGTACCGCTCATCAGGCCATAGCTGCCATCGGCGGCCGATTCGGCGGCGAAGATGTTGACGCCGGGGCCGGTGATGTCGGGCTTGGTGAGGTTGTCGTAAGGCGCCTGAGTCGGGCCGCGGAAGCTGAAGCCCGCAAGCACGTCGCCAGTCTGCGGGCCGATCGCCGCACGCTGGTAGTCGGCGGTGCCGAAGCTCGCCGACTCGAAGCCATTGGCAAAGATCACGTCGGCATTGGGCGCCGGCGGCTCGTTGGCATTGACCAGGGCGATCAGGGGATCACCGATGGCCTGCGTGATGCTGAAGGACGCCGCATCGACGGGCGAACCCGTGGTGTCCATGTTGATCGTGCCGGCCTGGTTGTTGGCGACGACGACGAAACGCGCACCGGCGTTGTAGGCGTTGGTGATTTTTTCGGTAAAGCTGCAACTGCCGCGGCGGACGATCGCGACTTCGCTGGCGCCAAAGGTGCCGGCCGGGATGCCACCGGAAGAGGTGCAGGCTTCGATGTTGGCCGCATAGGTGCGCATCGGATGGCCGACGAAGTTGCTGGTGTCAGCCGGCATGAGCGTCGTGCTGCCCGGATTGAGCGGAATACCGATCAGCAGCGGATTGACGGGCGTCGGCCCGGTGACCGTGAGCTGCGGCGAGATCAGCTGATCCTGGGTCGAGGCCGCGACCGTGAGCTGCCAGGGGCCGTTGTTGGCGACCAGTCCAGTCGGGTTGGTGCAGGTCGAGCGCGTATTGCCGGCCGAGGCCGCGATGAAGATGTCGCTGGCTTCCATGTCGAGGAAGGCGAGATTGCTCCAGGGATTGCCGCCGCCGCAGGTCGGGCCGATCGAGTAGTTGACGACGTCGACCTGGTCGATGATCGAATTGGCAAACGCGGCTTCGAGGTAATCGCCGTAGAGTGCGCCATCGGTGTGATCGGCGACACGATAGGAATAGACCTTGGCGCAGGGCGCAACGCCCGACATCGTCACGCCATCGGGAAGCAGCGGTGCAGGCGTCACGGTGTTGTCGATGGTGTTGCCCGCGGCGGTGCTGCCGGTGTGCACACCGTGGCTGCTGGTGTCGGCATTGCCATCGGGACCGTCGCAGACGCCATCGGTGTCGGACGTGCAATCGCGATTGAACAGCTTGGGATTGCTGTCGCTGAAACCGCAGGCCGGGTCATTGGCGAACGACGGGTGGGCGGAATTGGTACCGGTATCGATGATGCCGACCTTGACGCCCTGACCGAGCGTGGCCGAGGAATAAGTCGGAACGGCCGAGCCGTCCCAGATCTTGTCGGCGCCGATGAACTTGGGACCACGGAAGGTATCGGCGTGCTGCACGCCCACGGGCGTGACCGAAGCAACACCCGGCACGGCAGCAATGCGCGCGACTTCGGCAGGCGAAAGCGCGGCCGATACCGCGTTGCGCGTGATGTCGAAGGTGAAGCGGATGTCGAGCGGGCGACCGATCGCATTCTCGACCGCGGTCAGGTGCTGCGCACGCTGCTGCGCGAGGTAGCTGCGGTAGGCGCGCGACGCCGATGAGTTGATTTCGAACTTGCGCGAGCTGTTTGCCGACACGCCGTCGATGTGCGCGGCGGTACGTGCAAGGCCGGCAACGCCTCCGTCATAACGGGCAAGGCCCTGTTCGACGAAAGTGATGAAATAGCGACCGGACGGATTTTCCGCATCCACCACCTGCACCGGCGCGCTGGCCGTGAGTGAGGCGCTGTTTGCAGCATGGATGTCCGACATCCCTGCACCCGCCAAGGCGACGCCGATGGCCGAGGCCAGGATCGTAATGTGAACCGACTTCATGAACGTACCTCGAAACTGAAAGCGCCCTGCAAAGCCGCAGAGCTGGCTGCATGAGTCGACGTCTCGACCCATGTCTCAACCGGGCGGGCTCACCGCCGAACTGTCGATCCCGTGCGCCCCTGTGCGCGGGTGAACTGGCTGAGCCCCAAGGGCGCCAGCATGCATCACGGTCCGTGTGCGGTACGACGCCGACCTTGATACCACGGCCTTCCAAGTCATTCAATCCGTTCGCCGGCGAACGGAACGATCTTCAGCCGCATCAGCGGCCTGGGTATTTGCAAAGCTTTGGATGTTGCGGTGCAGCGTTTCGAGCAGATCGCCATAGCGATGGGCGACCGCGAGATCGCGGCGCAGGGGCTGGCGAACCTGACTGGCGCTCGAGGTGCGCACCGCGCGCGCATTGTCGTGGAAGGCCAGGCACGCCGGGTCGAAGCCCAGACCGCAGGCCGCAAGCAGGTCGCGAATGCGCAGCTCGGGATCGGCCAGCAAGGCCTCGTGGTCGAACCGAAGAATCTTCGCAGGCCATTGCCGCGTCCATGCCGACATGGCGCGCTCGCAATCGCGCCAGAACGCCAGCAACTCGTCGAAATCGAAACTGAAGAACTGCGCCTGCCCGAAATTGTGCTTGTAACAGCTCCACAGCATTTCCAGCGGATCGCGCCGGCAATGCACGATCGTTGCCGCCGGCAGCATGCGTCGGATCGCGCCCACGCATTGCCAGTTGGTCAGGGTCTTGTTGGTGAAACCGGGGCGCTGATCGCGCCAGCTTGCGCAGCGTGCGAGGAAATCCTCGCCCAATCGCGCCCAGTCTGCCGCGCTCGCATCATCCACCCAGGCCGGGAATGGCTTGCCGCGCCGCTGCGACTCCGCATGCAGCACCTGCACCACCTCGTTGCGTTCGCCGCCGCCCTGCACGGATGGATGGCAGGACACGATCTGTTCGGCCAGGGTCGAACCCGAACGCGGCATGCCCACGAAGAAGATCACGCCCTTGCCGCGCGAGACCGATTCATCGACTGCAGGCAGGCGCCCGAATGCGTCGAGGATGCGGTCGATCAGCGCGCTGACCGCAGGAGCATCCCAGCGCAGGCTGCGTCGCTTGGCGGTATTGGCGGCCACGAACAGCCGGTATGCCTGCGCGTAGCGACCTGCGCTCTCGAGAAAGCTGGCGAGCGCGAACTGAAAATCGGCTTGTCTCGCCTCTGGCACATGGCCCGAGGTCTGCAAGGCAAGCAAGGCCTCGAGCTCATCGGCACTTGGGCGGAAGGTCTTGAGATTGGACAGGCCGACCCAGGCCGACACGGATTCGGGATCGTGCTCGAGCACGAAGCGCAATTCCCGCTCGGCCTCGTCGAGCCTGCCGAGCATCTTGAGCGCTTCGGCATGCTGCACGCGCGCCGCCGCATGTCCGGGCTGCAGGGCCAGCACGCGCGCGAAGGCCGCACAGGCCCCGGCGGTGTCTTCGAGCGCATCGCAGGCGTGGCCGAGGTTGTACCAGCCGTCGACGAGCAAAGGATCGAGCAGGACCGCGCGCGCGAACATCGCACGGGCTGCGGGCAGGTCGCCGCTTTGCGCAAGCGCCGCACCGAGCTGGCAGGTGATCAGCGCATCCTCGGGCCAGCTGGCAGCGGCCGCGCGCAAGCTCGCCAGGGCATCGGCCCCCTGCCCCTGGCTCAGCAGCGCCAAGCCACGCAGGCGCAACAGTTCCGGATGCGTGGCCGCAGGTGCAGATCCCCGCGCCAGCGCGGCGAGCGCCGCAGCCCCCGCGCCATGCCCAAGTTCCGCGATCGCCGCGCGCGCGCAGGCGATGTCCGCGGCCGAGAGGCCATCAAGACGATCGGGCTGCAGGGGGCGCTGCGAGAGACTCATGGGCCTGGCGTCAATTGCGGAACGCGATCCGCGAGGGTAATGCCATGTTGATCGAACGGCGCATTGGTCATCGCGCCGGAGACATTTCGGCAGACCGGTCTTGCGGTTCAACCGGGGGTGGCGCGGCAAGGAAAGCTTCGACGGCAGCCAATTCCCGCGTGCGCGACATTGCCGGCAGGCTGGCGAGGAAGATGCGCCCATAGCCGCGCGTGCTCAGCCTCGGATCGCACACCACCAGCACGCCGCGGTCATGCACATCGCGGATCAAGCGGCCAGCGCCCTGGCGCAAGGCGATCACCGCATTGGGCACCTGCCAGTCGTTGAACGGGTTGGCACCCGCCTCGCGCAGGGCATCCAGGCGCGCAACCAGCACCGGATCATCGGGCGCGGCAAACGGCAGCTTGTCGATCACGACGACGCTGAGCGCATCGCCGGCGACGTCGACGCCTTCCCAGAAACTGGCCGCACCAAGCAACACGCCATTGCCCGAGGCGCGAAATCCATCGAGCAGCAGATTGCGCGGCGCACTGCCCTGCACGAACAACGGAAACGCCACCCGCGACGACAGCAATTCGGCCGCGCGACGCAGCGCGCGATGCGAGGTGAACAGCAGGAAGGCGCGGCCCTGCGAGGCTTCGAGCACCGGCACGACTGCATCGAGCAGGCACTCGACGGCGGTGGGCGCCGAGGGATCGGGCAGCTCCGGCGGCAGGTAGAGCAGCGCCTGCCGTGCATAGTCGAACGGACTTTGCACGCACAGCTCGACCGGATCGAACAGGCCGACCTGGCGATTGAAATGATCGAAGCGTCCCGCGATCGCCAGCGTTGCCGAGGTGAAAATCCACGCGGCCTGACTCTGCGCGCGCAATTCGCGCAGCGGCTGGGCGATGTCGAGCGGGGTGGCATGCAAGGCAAAGCCATGTGGCGTGAGCTCGTACCAATGCACCGCATCGCGCGCGGCGCTGTCGGTGAGGTGGTTGAGACGCGCCGCCTGTTCGAGCACGCGCTCGCGCACGCTGTCGAGCCCGCGGCTGCGCGCGGCCTGCTTGTCGAGCGCTTCGGCGAGATCGGCCAGCGACTTGACCAGTTCATGCAACTCGCGCTCGACCTCGGCATCCCGCTCGATCTGCGTGAACGCGCCCCGGGGCGGAAAGCGGTCGAGCGCGAGGCGCAGCCGCTTGAGCGTGGCTTCGAGCGCATCGAGCACGTCGCGCAACATCGCCAGCGCGCCGCTCACGCCGGCGCACTCGCCGCGAGCATCGCTGGCCAACTCGCCCAGCTGACGCGCCGACAGGCTCACCGAGAAGAACTGCCCCGCGAGCTCGGGAATCTGGTGTGCCTCATCGAGGATGAAGGCATGCGCGCCGGGCAGGATTTCGCCGAAGCCTTCCTGCTTGATCGCCAGATCGGCAAACAGCAGATGGTGATTGACGATGACCAGGTCCGCTTCCTGCGCCGCACGGCGCGCTTTGACCACGAAGCAGTCGTTGTACAGCGGGCATTCCGCGCCGAGGCAGTTTTCCGCGGTCGAGGTCACGCGCGGCCACAACGGCGAGTCTTCGGCGACTTCGGCCAGTTCGGCACGATCGCCGCTGGCGGTACGCTTGGACCAGGCATGGATGGCTGCGAGTCTTGCCGCCTCCTCGCGGGTGGCGAAGCGGCCTTCCTTGTGCGCCTGTTCGAGGCGGTGCAGGCACAGGTAATTGGCACGCCCCTTGAGCAGGGCCGCCGACAGCCGAGCGCCCAGCACGCTGCGCACGCGCGGCAGGTCACGGTGAAACAATTGATCTTGCAGGGTCTTGGTGCCGGTGGAAACGATCACGCGTTTGCCCGACATCAGCGCCGGCACCAGATAGGCGAAGGTCTTGCCGGTCCCCGTGCCGGCCTCGGCGACCAGCATCTGGCGCTCGGCAATCGCCTTTTCGACCGCTGCCGCCATCGCCTGTTGCGCGGCGCGTGGCGCGAAGCCGGGCACCTCGCGCGAAAACGGCCCGTCGGCACCGAGCAATTCGGCCGCGCTCAACATCGCATCATCCTGCTGCACGGGAGATCCTGTACGCCGCAGCGCATCGAGGCTACATGCGCACCGGCGCGGCCACGCGGCATTCCTTGAGCCGCAGGCCGGCCTGCTGCGCGGTGGCGGCATCGCCCATGCCGGTGCGCGCCTGCGCCACGGTCTGCCAATTGCGCGCGCACAGGCTGCCCACGCGCGGGCCGAGCTTGAAGCTTTGCAGCGCATTCTTCTCTGCCGCGACGAAATCGCCAAGGGCAATGTCGATTTCGGCACGCGACTGCAGCAGGTCGGGCGCATCGGGTGCGAGCTTGAGCGCCTTCTCGAGCAGCAGCGCCGCGCCCGCGTAGTCGTTGCGTGCTTCGGCCTCACGCGACTGCTGCGCATAGCCATCGATCGCCGCATCGCGCAGTGGCTGTACTTGCACGGCCGAGTCCATGTCGCGGCCGGCATCGCGGATCGCACGCAGCGCGGCCGTGCGATCGAGCGTCGGCGCCTGCTCCGGCGGCGGCGCGCCGGTATGCGCGCAGGCAGACAACAAGGCGGTGAGTCCGAAGGCAACGAGTAGACGTGCGAGCTTCACGGCGACGATCCGATCAAGAGAGCGACAGCGAACGCGCATTGTCGCATGCCCGCCTCACCGGTCGTCACCACCGAAGAATTCGCGCAACTGATCCAGCGGGCAATGCACTTCCTCGGTCGGCGCATAGCCGGCGGCAAACGGCAACACGCGGGCGCCCTTGCAGGCGGCATCGGTGCGCTTGCCTGATGCGGCATCGATGTCGACTTCTTCGAGGCCATCCTGCGGCACCACCAAGGGTGTGGTCGGCAGACGCCTCATCAATTCGATCCACACGCGCAATGCGCCAGTCGAGCCGAACAGCGCGGTCGGCTTGTTGTCATCGCGGCCGAGCCAGGCCACCGCGAGGGTGTCGCCGGTAAAGCCGGCAAACCAGGAATCGCGCTGGGTATCGCTGGTACCGGTCTTGCCGGCTGCATGCAGCCAACCCAGACCCGCATCATTGACCGCATGCGCCGTACCCGCGACCGCGACCTGCTGCATTGCCCAGGTCACGAGGCGTGCCGCCGTGGTGTAGTCGCCGGCGCCGGTCTTGCTGGCGTAGCGCGTGAGCGGTCGGCCTTGCGCATCGAGCACGCCGCGCAGCGCGCGCAGCGGCAGGGCATGGCCGTCAGCGGCCAGATACTGGTAGAGCCGCGCGACATCGAAAGGACTGAGGTCAATCGCGCCAAGCAACATCGACGGATTGGGATTGATCGCGCGCTTGAGGCCAAAGGATTCGAGGAAACCGCGCACCCGCTCGACGCCGATGCGCTGGCCGAGATTGATCGTGGCGAGGTTCCAGCTGTGGATCAGGGCGTCGGCGAGCAGCACCTGGCCATGCGACTGACGATCATCATTCTGCGGCCGCCAGCGACCACCGCCGGGCTGGGGCAGGTCGATCGGATTGTCATCAAGCAGGGTTGCCAGCGAATAGCGCTGCGGCTGCGCCAGCGCGACCAGGCTCACGAATGGCTTGACCAGCGATCCGATCGGGCGCAAGGCATCGAGCGCGCGGTTGAAGCCCGGCGCGTCGACATCCCGACTGCCGATCATTGCGCGCACTTCGCCATCGTGCGCGCCGGTGACCACCAGGGCGGATTCGATATCCTCGGCGCGCTTGCCCAGCCCGGCCAGCGCGCTGTCGATCGCAGCCTCACCGAAGGCCTGCACCGAAGGTGCCAAGGTGGTGTGAATGGCGAGGCCAGCGCCATTGAGCGCGTCGGCGGCGTAATCCTGGGTGAGCTGGCGGCGCACGAGCTCGAGAAAGGCAGGATAGCGATCACGCGGCAAGGCCGCATGCGCCGCCGTACCCAGTGGCTGCTTGCTGGCGCTGGCGAAACTTGCGGCGTCGATCAAACCGGTGTCACGAAACACACCGAGCACGAGATTGCGCCGTGCCAGCGCGCCCTGCGGATTGCGCCGCGGGTCGTACAGGCTCGGTCCCTGCACGAGACCGACGAGCAAGGCAATGTCGGCAGCACCCAGGGTGCGCAGCTCGCGGCCGAAGTAGAACTCGCTCGCGGCGGCAAAACCATGCACGGCCTGCGCGCCTTGCTGCCCGAGGAACACTTCGTTGACATAGGCCTCGAGAATGCGGCGCTTGTCGTAGCGCGCCTCGATGATGAGGGCAATCAGGGCCTCGTTGGCCTTGCGCGTATAGCGCTGACCATTGTCGAGGAACAGGTTCTTGACCAGCTGCTGGGTCAGGGTCGAACCGCCCTGCACCACGCGTCCGGCGACCAAGTTGATCCACGCCGCGCGCGCTATCGCTGCGACATTGACGCCATGATGGTGCTTGAACTCGCGGTCCTCGACCGCTTGCAAACCGGCCACCAGCAGCGGCGGGACTTCGCCGAGCGCAACCACCCGGCGATCTTCCTGCGACTGCCCATACAACGTGGCGATGCGCGCCGGATCGATGCGCACCCGCTCCAGCGGCGCAGCGCTGTCGGCATCGGTCAGCGCCGCCACACGCCCCTTGTCCAAGCTTACCGAGATGCGTCGTGCACGCTCGCGGCCGTCGAGATAGATGAACTCACGCCGCGAGATCGTGAATCGATCACCCTCGCGGTGCCAGGTGCCCGGCGTACGTGCAGCAGCGTCCTCGTCGTAGCGCGCCGCCGCCAGCTCGCTCAGCAGCGCATTCGCATTCAGTGGCTGACCGCGCGCGAGCTCCAGCGGCCGCGCGTAGACGCGACTGGGAAATTGCCACGACAGGTCGTCGAAGCGACTGCGCACCGCAGCGTCGAGCAGCCACACATAGGGCACGAGAAAGCCGATCGCAGCACCCAGTGCCAGCCAGAATGGAATGCGCAACAGGCGCCACGCGACGCAAATCCAGCCCCAGATGCGCGAGAAAAATGCCAAACCGGTATCCACTTGCCAGACAAGGACGCGGCGCAGTGTAACGTGTGGGCGCATGCGCGCCGCCCGGGCGCGGCGATCGGTGATAATCGCGCTTTGCCCCGACCCGCCACCCGCCGCGCATGCCTGCCGCTTCAGACCCAAGCCGCACCACCCAAGGCATTCCGCGCCGCCCGCTGCGCGTATGCCTGCATGGCGCGGCGCTGACACCGCAGCAGCGCGAACATCTGCGTGCGCGCCTGCCCGCGGCCGCGCGGGTCGTGGTGGTCGGCGATCGCGTCGGCGACTGGCCCGATGCGCAGCACCTCGCCCTCGCCGCCGATACCGATCCACTGGCGCTGCTCGCAGCCGCCGCGTCGCGTTTCCCGGGCGAGGACCTGGTGCTGCTGCATGCCGATCTGCTGCTGCCGGAGTGGGCGATCGAACGCCTGCTCAAGGTGCTCGATCTGCCGCAGGTACTGGGTGCCTTTCCGCTCGATCGCACGCCCTTGCGCAATCCGCTGCCATCCTGTGCCGCAGGTGCCGATGCGCTGCGCATCGATGCGACATGCTTTGCGTGGTCGCGCCGAGCGGCATTCGATGACCGCAGCTATCCCGCCGACCTGCCTGCCCTGTCGGCCTGGCATGGCCCGCGCCTGCAGGCATTGGGCGCAGCGGCCCTGCGCCAACGCGACATGCTCGACGCGGCGGGCCTGCGTGTCGTCGTGCTCGATCACCTCTACATCGACGCCGGCACCGAGGCAACGAGAAACACCAGCGCGAGCGATCCGCGCGATCCGCTGCCGCCGTCACCACTGGCAGCGCTGCACGCGCCGTTGGCCCGGGCCCTCGCGGCCGCCGGCACGCCCCCCTTGGCCGCCCTCGACCACCGGCCGGTACTGCTGCACATCCTGCATGGCTGGGGCGGTGGCGCGCAGCGCTGGGTCAGCGACTACGCCCATGCCGACCACAGCGCCCATCATCTGGTGCTGATTGCGCGCGGCAGCGCGGCGCGGCGCACGCATGGCGAATGGCTGGAACTGCGCGATGCGCGTCTGGATATGCCACCGCTGCGGCGTTGGCCCTTGCCGCGTCCGATTGCCGACAGCGCGGTCGGTGACGCCTGCTATCGCATGTTGTTGCGCGAGGTGATCGCGGATCATGGCGTCGATGCGATCATCGTCTCCTCGCTGATCGGCCACAGCCTCGACGCGCTGCGCAGCGGACTGACGACGCTGTGCGTGGTTCACGATCACTATCCCCTGTGGCCACGGCTGCATCATGATTTCGGCGATCCCGCACTCGCTTTCGACTCCGCGCAACGCGCGCGCGAACTGCGCGGACCCGACGACGAAGCGATGTTCGCCAATCGCGATCCCGCCCATTGGCAGGCCTTGCGCGACACTTTCGTCGCCGACCTGCGCGCGGCCCGCGCAAGCCTGCTCGCACCCAGCCGCTCGGCGCTCGCCAACCAATTGCGCCTCGCGCCGGAACTGGCCTCCCTGCCATCGCAGGTGATCGGTCACGGCATCGCGCCGTGGCCCGCGGGCACGCAAGCACTGCCCGCGCCACCGAAACGAGGCAAGCTGCGCCTGGTGATGATCGGCCGCGTGCGCGCGGGCAAGGGACTGCGCCTGCTCAATGCGGCATGGCCGCGCTTGCGCGAGCACGCCGAACTGTTCCTGCTCGGTGCCGGCGCCGATGCGCACGAGCTGTTCGGCCTGGCCGACCTGCATGTGCTGCTCGACTATCGCCGCGACGAGCTGCCCGCCCTGCTCGCGCGCCTGCAAGCCGACGCCGCGCTGTTGCTGCCGACCGTCGCCGAAACCTTCAGCTACACGCTCTCGGAACTGCGCAGCTTGGGTGTGCCGGTGATCGCGACGCGGGTCGGCGCGCTGGCTGAGCGCATCGACGATGGCGTCGATGGTTTTCTGGTTGCAGCGGATGCCGATGCGCTGGTCGCGCGGATCATTGCACTTGCTGCCGATCGCGACGCGCTTGCGCGCGTGCGCAGCCGACTGGCCAGCCTGGATGAGCCCACGTCCGCCGAGCGCGCGCGCGCGTACGGCGCGCTGCTTGCATTGGACGAGCGCGAAGCCCTGCGCTACCCGCTGATCGATCTCGATCCGGCCCAACTCGAAGCAGCGGACAGCGCCAGCGAGCTCGCTCAGGCACAGGCGGCTCGGCGCGATGTATCCACGCTGCTGACGGCGGCGCAAGCAGAAGGCGCCAGACGCGGGGACTGGGGCCACGCGCTGGCCCGCGAGCTGCGCGACACGCAATCCACGCTTGAAGATCGCACACGCTGGGCGCTCGGGCTCGATGCCCAATTGCAGGACATCAAGCCACGCTACGAACAAATGCTCGCCAGC
This sequence comes from Dokdonella sp., assembly GCF_019634815.1. Classification (GTDB taxonomy): domain Bacteria; phylum Pseudomonadota; class Gammaproteobacteria; order Xanthomonadales; family Rhodanobacteraceae; genus Dokdonella_A. The sequence continues at coordinate 58,433 of NZ_JAHCAP010000018.1, forward strand.
GACTCCTGGCGCATCACCGCGCCGCTGCGCAGGGCCAAGTCGCGGCTGCGCAACCTGCGCGCCACGCTGGCCTTTCGCAGCAAGAGCCTGCGCGCGCTCCTCGCCCGCACGCGCGGCAGCCTCGCCCAGCGCGGCCTCGCCGGCACGCTCGCACGCATCGGCCAGGAACTGCGCCAGCGCGGTGGCGGCCCCAAGGTCGCGCTCGCTGCCCTGCCACACGATGACGGCATGCCCTTCGCCGTGCCGGGCAGCGAACAGCCGCGCGTGTCGATCGTGATTCCGGTCTACAACAAGATCGAATACACGATTGCCTGCCTGCGTTCCCTTGCCGCGCATGCGGGCGCGGTGGCCTTCGAGGTGATCGTCGTCGATGACAGCTCCAGCGACACCACGCCGCAGCGCCTGGCGAGTGTCGAGGGCATCCGCGTGCAGCGCAACGCCGCCAATCTCGGCTTCATCGGCTCCTGCAATGCCGGCGCCGCATCGGCGCGCGGCGAGTACGTGCTGTTCCTCAACAACGACACCGTGGTCACCGCCGGCTGGCTCGAATCCCTCGTGGCCTGCTTCGAATCCGCGCCGGATGCGGGCCTGGTCGGCGCGCGGCTGGTCTATCCCGATGGCCGACTGCAGGAAGCCGGCGGCATCGTCTTCAGCGACGCCTCGGGCTGGAACTACGGTCGCTTCGAGGATCCCGCCGATCCGCGCTACGGCTTCCGCCGCGAGGTGGACTACTGCTCGGGCGCGGCGATCCTGCTGCGCCGCGACCTGTTCACGCGGCTGGGCGGATTCGATACGCGCTATGCACCGGCCTATTACGAAGACACCGACCTCGCCTTCGCGGTGCGCGCCGCCGGCCTCAAGGTCTACGTCGAACCGGCATCGACCGTGATCCATTTCGAAGGCATCACTTCGGGCACCGACACCAGCAGCGGCACCAAGCGCTACCAGGTCATCAACCGCGACAAGTTCGCCGACAAGTGGCGCGATGCCCTCGCACGGCAACCCGCGCCGGGCACACCGATCGGCCTCGCCGCGACGCATCGCACGCGCCATCGCGTACTCATCGTCGACGCCACCACGCCAATGCCGGATCACGATTCGGGATCGCTGCGCATGGTCAACCTCATGCGCGTACTCGGCGATCTCGGCTGCCGGGTGAGCTTCCTGTCGGAGAACCGCCTGCATGTCGATCGCTACACGCCGGCGCTGCAGGCGCTGGGCGTGGAAGCGCTGTACGCACCCTTCGTGCAGGATCCGGTCAAGTTCCTGCGCGAACGCGGTGCCGAATTCGATCTGGTGATCCTCTCGCGTCACTATGTCGCCGCCCCACTCGCGGGCCTGGTGCGCCTGTATGCACCCAAGGCGCGACTGGTGTTCGACACCGTGGATCTGCATTACCTGCGCGAGCAGCGTGCCGCCGAGCTGTCCGGCGATGCTGCGCTTGCGCGCACCGCCGCGGCCACGCGCACGCAGGAACTCAAACTGATCCGCGACAGCGACATCACCCTCGTGGTCAGCCCGGTCGAGCAGGAACTGCTGGCCCGCGATGCGCCCGGCGCGCGCGTCGAGGTGCTCTCCAACGTGCACGAGGTGCACGGCTGCAAGCAAGGCTTCGGCGCGCGCAAGGATCTGGTCTTCGTCGGCGGCTTCCAGCATCCGCCCAACGTCGATGCGGTGGAATGGTTCGCGCGTGAAGTGTTCGACACGATTCGCACGCAACTGCCCGAGGTCCGTTTCCACGTGATCGGCAGCCGCGTACCTGCATCGATTCGCGCGCTCGCCGACGATCGGGTCATCGTGCATGGTTTCGTCGAGGACATCATGCCGTTCATGGACGGCTGCCGGATTTCGGTCGCGCCGCTGCGTTACGGTGCCGGCGTCAAGGGCAAGGTCAACATGGCAATGAGCTGCGGCCTGCCGGTGGTGGCGACGCCGATCGCGGTCGAAGGCATGCATGTGCGCATCGGCGAGGACGTGCTGGTGGCCGAGTCGGCCAGCGCGTTCGCCGGCGAAATCCTGCGCCTGTATCACGACGCAGCACTGTGGGACACCTTGTCGCGCAATGGCCTGGCCAACGTCGAGCATCACTTCTCGTTTGCCGCGGCACGCGCCGCGGTCGAACGCCTGTTCACGGATTCGCACCAGAGCCGCACATGATTGACCTGCTCGCAATCGCCGTCGGCGTGTTTGCCTTTCTCGTCATCCTCATCCTGCGCAGCTGGATGTCGGTACGAGTGCCGCACTTTCGCTGGCGAGTGGCACCCGTCAGCGCGCCGCCTGCAGCCTTCGCCGACTTGCACGCGACCGCCGAAGGCGAGCTGGGCGAGCTGGGCTTCCGCCACCTGGCCTGGCTGCTGCTCGAGGATCAGCAAGGCCAATTCCTGCCGGCGATCGCGCGCGTGATGATCGACGCGCAGGGCGAAACCCTGGCTCATCTGCAGCCGCCGGTGGATCTGACCAAGCCCAATCATCTGGTGACGACCTTGAGCAGTCGGCTCGCCGATGGTCGCTGGCATTCGAGCCTCAACGAAAGCTCCGCCGACGAGTTCTTCAGCACGCCGCGCTCGCCACGCCGCAGCTTCAACGTCGACAATCTGCCAGCCCTGCTCGAAGCACACCGCGCATGGTGTGCGAGTGAAGGCGGCGCAACGCGAATCACCGACATCCGTCCTGCGGCGATCGCCAGCGGGCTTTGTGCACGCATCGATGCCTTTCTCGAGGATCTCGAGCGCACTGGCATGAGTTACCGCGCGCACGATGGCAGCCGGCGCATGCGCCTGTCGCGCATGCTCAAGCTGTTCCTGTATTTGCTGCGCGCACCCAAGCGCGCGCCCGACACCGCGCCGGTGCCGCCGGCGCGGCAACTGGCCCTGCTGGCGCTGATGGAGCGCCAGCACGAGCGCGCACCGACGACGGCCATGCAGTTCGTGCTGCTGGCACTGACCACGGCCTTGTTTGCCTTGTTTGGTGCCGTGTTCTGGAATGTTGAGGCGGCCTTGATGCTCGCACTCGCGCTGATCGTGCACGAAGGCGGGCATTACCTGGCGATGCGCGCGTTCGGTTATCGGCACGTGCAGATGGTGCTGCTACCCCTGCTCGGCGGCGTGACCACCGGTCAAGAGCAGGACCCCAATGGCAGGCATCGCGCCCTGGTGAGTCTGGCCGGGCCGCTGCCCGGTATCGTCATCGGATGGGGTTTGCTCATCGTCGCGCTCGGCGTCGCTCCCGGCGGCCTTCTGCTCTGGTCGGCGATCATGTTTCTCGCCCTCAACTACCTCAATCTGTTGCCGGTTCCGCCACTGGATGGCGGCCATTTCGTGCAGGCGTTGTGGCCGCGCGGTTGGGAGCGCGTGCAGATCGTGTTCGTCGGTGTGCTCGTCCTGCTGGGTGTAGTGCTGGCATGGGTGCTGGAGTTCTGGTTGTTGTTGGTCCTGATCGGTGTGCAGCTCATGCTCATGCGTGGCCACTGGCGCGACGCCCGTGTGCTGCGCAGCCTGCGGGCAGCGCCTGATCTGGCCGCACTCGGCAAGCACGCACTCGATGCACGCTTGCTCGCGGCAATCGATGCCGATCAGCCCACGGCCAACCTCAATGCCCGCCTCACCCGCGTGCTGCGCCTGCGCAGCCTGCTGCAGTTGCAACCGCCGCGGCCACTCGCGCGCATCGCCCTGCTCGCGCTTTATCTTGCCTGTTTTGCGCTGCCGCTCGCTTCTGCGCCAATTCGCAACATGACCACAGCCACTGCATCGATCCTGTTGCAGTCGCTGCAACCGGACGAACCCGATCCCGAGCTCGAACAGCGGATCCAGGCCCAAGCAGCGCGCTTCGAAGCGCAGCGCAAGGCGTCGCTGCAGTTGCCGGTTCCGACCTTGCTCGATGGCATCGCACAGGCGATGAGAACCACCAACCCGAGGCTCAAGGTCGACGACCTGCCAGCGGCCGACGACACGGCGCTTGCCGCCGCCGCGCAGCGACTGGGCCAAGCCCTGCCACCCGACTACGCGGTGATCGCGCGCTGGCCACAGCGTGCCCTGCTTGGTCTGCGCGAACCGGCAGATCTCGCGCAAGCCGATGCGACTCATGCCCAAATGCTCGACGATCTCACCGAAAAGGGTACGCAGACGCTGTTCGCTATCGACGCCGACGACAACGTGCATGAGCTCACGAGCGCGCAGCTCGCGCGCATGCTGGTGCTCGCCAGCTCGGAGGAGCAGACCCTCCTGCTCTACGACAATGCGGCCGATCCTTGCTGCCGCGTGCTCGAACTCGGCGAAGATGCGAACAGCGTGTGGCCCGACCTGCATGCATGGCTCGCCGCGCGCCACGCGCAGGAACTGTCGTGGGCGGATGCCGCGCGCCGCATGGAGGCCGCACGCAACGCCGTGATCGAGCGGGATGCGGCGCTCGACCTGCCGGCGTTGGCGCAGCGGCTGCGCAGCTGCTGCACGAAGATGTGGCCCGATGTCGATGCCCAGGCGCGCACACCGGCGCAGATCGACGCCGTGGCGCAGCGGCTGGGCGAGCTGCCAGCCGACTATCGCGCCCTGCTCGCGCTGAGCAATGGCCTGCCCGGCGCGAACCTTTCGCCACTGGATGAAGTCGCCGCACTCGATGCCGAGGCCCAAGCGCGACTGCTCGAGGAAATCCCGTGGCCGCGCATCGCCGATGACGGCAGCGAACAGGGTGAATTCACCGCGGCGCAGGCTGCCGCGGGCGCACTCGTCATTGGCGCATGGCGCTGGTCACCCAAGCAGACCGCAGCAACACGCGCCACGATCCTGCTCGTGCACCTCGCCGACGGCACGCCGCTTTACCTCGATCGCGCCGGGCATCGCGCGCACGAAAGCCTGCGCCGCCTGCTGCTTGAGGCGCACGCGCAACGCGCCGCCGCGCAAGATGCGTACTGAGTCGGCTTCAAGGTGATATCGAGCGCCGCTTGCGGAGCGACGTGCCGAACCAATGCACGAGTTGCTCGGACACCTCGTGCCGATCCAGCAGATCCAGGTGGTTCATGCCCCGACCGATCCATTGCCGATGCGGCGCAAATCGCAAGGTGCGACGGACATCGGCGTGTTGGCCCAGGGCACTGGCCAGCGGCACCAGCCCATCACCCGGCAAGCAACCCAAGGAGGCGCTGCTTGCCTGTGCGGTCACTGCGGCGATTGCATGACAGTGCACTCTTGCAGGCAAGGGCAGGATCCGCCGCGGATCGCCAGCGCGTGCGAAGCGGTCGCGACCTTGCCAATCCTCATCGAGCACATGATCGGCCAATCCCGTCGTTGCATCGATCCCCAGACGCGCGATTCTGCGCAAAGCCGAAGGCTGCAAATGGGCCGGTCTGGTGATGGCGTCAGATGAGTGCGCCCTGGCGCGGTTGCGGAATGCTCGATGCATCGAACCTCAACCGCAGCGCGTGAATGCAGTGGCGCGTTGCGCACACCATTGGTCCTCGCCTTGCGGCCGCGCGTGTTCGCCAAAACGGCGCTCGCGCAAGCGCATGCCGCCAGCGGCATCGCGCACCAGCAAGGTGCTTGCACGGGTACCGTAGTGGCCGCCATCGACAAAGATCGGCGCCAGCATGCGCTCGAGTTCGATGCCGACACCGGTGCGCGGCAACGATTCATCCACCGGCTGCTCATGATCGAGCAGCAGATCGAGTGCGGCCCCGTCATCGGCTGCGCCTGCATGCAGCCACTCTTCGAAGCGTACCTGCAGGCGCTGCGTCTTGGGCCAATGCGCACCGGGCGCACCATTGCTCACCACATGGATGCCGGCATCCAGCGCACGCGCAGCGCCGCCGGCGCTGCTGAGCAGTTGCACCTGCGCCGAGTCTGCGACGATGAGGTTGAACGGCCCGTAGTCACCGCTCACGGCATGCACGTCCTCGAGATAGCGCGCGGGCATGGCATCGCCGAGCACGAAATCACGCACCAGCGCACCCCGTGAACGCGGCGCGGTCGCCGGCAGGCCACTGCGCAGATTGGTGACCGCGGCGAAGCGGCCATCGCTGCGCGCGGCGAGCCAACTGCCGCCGGCGACCAGATCGCGTCCGCCGGCAACCCGAGCATCTTCAGGCCACGGTGCGGCCGCGGCGCTGGCGCGGCCATGAAATTCATCGCGGTTGGCGAGCAGCAGCAAGGGCCATCGCGCGACGACCTCGATTGCAATCAGGACCAGACACACGGCTTTCAGCCCTGCGCATCGAGCATCGCACGCAGGCGCTGCTGCAACGGCGACAGGCGCGCGCTGGCCGGGCTGAGCGCACGCGCCGCATCAAGCGCGCGCGCAGCGTCTTCGCGCCGTCCCTGGCCAATGCGTTGATCGGCCTGATCGAGAAAGGCATTGGCCAGGCGCTCGCGCAGGGATGGCAGTTCGGCATCGTCGGGCGCGATCTGCACGATCGCATCGAGCAGGCCGCGCGCGCGCTGCGGCGAGCCCTCGGTGAGTGCCTGCGCAAACAGGTTTTTGGCCCGTATCGGCAATTGCGCCAGCCCATCACGCGCCTGCGCCGAATGGCCATCGATTGCGAGTGCGGCACGGTACTTGTCGTAGGCGCTCTCGCCCGGCGGCACGATCAGGTTGCCGGCGGCTGCGGCACGCGCGGCCGCCGTGAGCAGGCGCTGGACTTGCGCACTGCGCGCGGGGCTGAGCACCACGTGCGCGTTGGCAATGTCGAGCCGCTCACGCAGTTCGCGCAATTCAATGCGCGCAGCGCGCAGATCGGGCAGATCAGGGGCGAGTCCGGCCGCGCTGCGGATGAGTTGTTCGGCCTCTCCCGGCCTGCTGTCGTCGATTGCGGCGTGCGCGCGCACCAGTTGCGCCTGGGCGAGCCGGCGCAAGCCCTCTCGCGCACGCGCATTGGCCGGATCGAGCTTCTGCGCCGCGCGCAACAATTCGAGCGCGGCATCATCGGCGCCGCTGAGCCGACCGTCGCGCGCCGCGGCATCGGCGCGATCGAGCAAGTCCGTGACCTGGGCCTCCTGCGCGAGTCGCGCGGCGTCGCGCGCACGCGTGATCTCGCCAAGCAGCTCGGTCTGGCCTGGGTAATTGGGCAGGATGCGGGCGATGTCGCCACTGCGCTCGCTCGCGGTGGCGAGATCGCCCGAAGCCAGTGCCTCGCGCGCTTGCGCGGCCAGCGCGTCGGCGCATTTGCGCAGGCCGGCTTGTGCGATCGCGTTGTCGGCGGCGCCGGCGAGCACCCGCTGATACAGCGCGGCGGCGCCCTCGGCACCGACGATGCGACCGCCATCGAGCGCAGCCGCAGCGGCATCAAGCAATTGCTCGGTGGCATCCTCGGCCTTGCTGCGCGCCTCGTGCTCGCGGATCGCCTGCGCCACGCGCTCGACCTCGATGCCACCGCCCAGCAAGTCGCGCGCAGCATCGAGCGCGTTTTGCGCAGCAGCGACATCGCCCCTTCCAAGCGCCTGCCGCGCCTGATCAAGCAGACGATGCGCGACATGGTCGAGACCACGGCGTGCAACCTCGTTGTCGGGATCCTGGGCGCGAGCGGCGAGAAACAATTCGCGCGCACTGTCTCCCTGGGTGCCGGTGAGCCGACCCGCTTCCAGCGCCTGCTGCGCACGCGACAAGGTGTCGTTGAAGCCCGTGCGCGGCAACAGGTGCCGTATGCCATCCTGATAGATCCAGGCCAAGCCGAGCAGGGCCAGCAGCGCCCCCGTCGCCAGCCAGCGCGCGTAGCGTCGCGGCGGCCTTGGCGAGGGCCGAATCGGCGCGCGCGCGCTGGCCGCGGGCGTGGTGGCGAGATCATCGATCGCACCGATGTGCGGTTCGGCGCGACCGTGGCCGGCCACTTGCAGCCCGGACGTGTCGGACGGATCCAGCGCATACATCGGCCGCAGGCCGTCGATGGGCGTGTCGCGGCGCGCGCTCACCGCCACGACATCCGCTGCCGGCTGGCTGCGCCATGCCTGCGCGCGCTCCAGCGCACTGATCGCCGCGACCAGTTCCTGACCGGTCTGGTAGCGATCCTCGGGCTGCTTGGCGAGCAGATGATCGAGCAGGTCCTGCAACGCACCCAGTGCCGCAGGCAGGCGCGGCAAGGGTTCGCTGATGTGCTTGATGCCCAGCGCGAGCGAATCCTCGGCGCGATAGGGCGCTTGTCCGACCAGCATCTCGTAGAGCACGATGCCGAGACTGTAGAGATCGGCGCGCCCGTCGACCGGCTGGCCACGCGCCTGTTCCGGGCTCATGTAGGTCGGCGTACCGACGATCGCGCCGGTGCGCGTCATGCGCATCGCCGCCTGCTGCACGCGCGCGATGCCGAAATCGGTGAGTACCGCCGAACCCTCTTCGCGCAACAGGATGTTGTCGGGCTTGATGTCGCGGTGAACGACGCCCCTCTCGTGCGCGTAGGCGAGCGCATCGGCGATCTCGCGCGCGATGCGCAGCGCCGTCGCGGGAGCAAGCGCGCTGCCATGGTCGGACAGGACCGGCCCGCCGCTCAGGTATTCCATCGCGATGTAGTGCCAGTCGCCCGCGTGGCCAACGTCGTGGATGCCCACGACATGCCGATGATGGAGCTTGGCGGCGATGCGCGCCTCACGCAGGAAGCGCGTACCGAATTCCGGATCGACGAGCAGCGCCGGTGACATCACCTTGAGCGCAACTTCGCGGTCGACCGATTCCTGGATCGCCAGGTAGACCGTGGCCATGCCGCCACGGGCGAGCTGGCGCACGATGCGGTAGCCGGGAATATCGATCACGTCGGGGACCTTGCGCTGGACCTGCCGCGCGGCCGCACGAAGTGCGCGCAAGCGGCGGCGCAGCATACCATGCAGCATTGCGCACTCCGTTCAGCCGACACGCCGTGCCTCGGTCACGTTGGGCACCGCAAGCAGTTGCGACAGCAAGGCGCTGAGCTGGCCGAAATCGGCGACCTTGAGCGTGTAGTTCATCTCGGCAACTCCGCGCCGCGCATCGACGCGCGCATTGAGCGCCACCACCTGGGCATTGGCCGCGGCGATCACGTTGCTGACATCCTTGTGCAGCCATTTGCGATCAAAGCCGCGCACCACGATCTCGACATCGTAGCTTTTGGCAGGACGTGCGCCCCATGCGACTTCGATCACGCGGCTGGCATCGCGCTCGCGCAGCGAGGCGACCTGGGCGCAATCGGCGCGATGCACCGAGATGCCGCGGCCGCGCGTGATGTAGCCGACGATCGCATCACCGGGCAAGGGCCGGCAGCAGCGCGCGAGTTGGCTGAGCAGGTTACCCACGCCTTCGATCACGACCGCGCCACCACCTTCGGTATTGCGCGGCGCGGCTGCAGGCGCGAGCGTCGCAGCCGACGGCAGTGAATCAGCCGACGATGCGGGCACACCCAGCTCATGCAGCGCGCGTGCGAGTTGGCCAGCAGAGACATCGCCGAGCGCGAGCGCGTGCAGCAGTTCGTCTTGGGTCTTGAGGCGGAAATGCTCGGGCAACTTGTCGATGTTGTCGGGCGGCAAGGCCAGGCGCTTGAGCTCGCGCTCGAGGACGGCGCGGCCTGCAGCGAGGTTCTGCGCGAGGTCGATGCGGTTGAACCACGCCCGCACCTTGTTGCGTGCGCGTGCGGTATGCAGGAATCCGAGCTGCGGCGACAGCCAGTCGCGGCGCGGTTCGGCCACCTTGCCGGTGAGGATCTCGACGCGATCACCGGTCGCCGGCTGGAATCCCAGCGGCACGATGCGGCCATTGACCTTGGCGCCCCGACAGCGATGGCCGACATCGGTGTGGATCGAATAGGCGAAATCGAGCACGCTGCTGCCCTGCGGCAGGTCGATCACGCGGCCCTTGGGCGTGAGCAGGTAGACGCGATCCTCGACCACTTCGGTGCGGAATCCCGCCAGCAGCGCGGCGTCGTCCTCGCCGGCTTCGCGGCTCTCGAGCAATTGCCGCATCCAGGCGATCTTGCGCTCGAAACTGGCGTCGCCGCCGCCACCCTCCTTGTAGCGCCAGTGCGCGGCCACGCCGAGTTCGGCATGGCGATGCATGTCGTGGCTGCGGATCTGCACTTCCAGCGTCTTGCCCTCGGGCCCGACCACCGCGGTGTGCAGTGATTGGTAGTGGTTGCCCTTGGGATTGGCGATGTAGTCGTCGAACTCGCCCGGGATGTAGGGCCACAGCGAATGCACCACGCCCAATGCCGCGTAGCATGAGGCCACATCATCGACCAGCACGCGCAGCGCACGCACGTCGTAGAGCCCGGAAAACTCCAGGCCCTTCTTCTGCATCTTGCGCCAGATCGAATAGATGTGTTTCGGCCGGCCCGCGATTTCCGCGCGCAGCCCGGCCTTGCCCAGCGCCATGCCCAGTTCGCGCTTGGCGGTGGCAATCCACGCTTCGCGGTCGCCGCGGCGCTCATCGACCAGGTTGGCGATGCGGCGATAGACCTCGGGCTGCAGATAGCGGAAGGCAAGATCCTCCAGCTCCCACTTGAGCTGCCAGATGCCCAGGCGATTGGCCAACGGCGCATGCATGTCGGCGGTCAGATGCGCCTGCGCGCGCTGCTCGACCTCGGGCGCGTCAGTCAATGCGCGCATGCGCACGAGTTGGCGCGCAAGCAGGATGAAGACCACGCGCAGGTCGCGGATGATGGCGAGCAGCAGGCGGCGCAAGCCTTCGCTGCTGCCGCTGGCGCCATGCGCCGCGTGCAGCGCCCATACCCGTTCGGCGGCCTCCTGACCTTCGACCAGCGCGCGCACTGTGGCGGGAAATGGCGCGAGCATTCCCTCGGTCGAGGTTTGATCGAGCGAGCGCACCACGTGGAGGATGCACGCCGCTTGCGCTTCCTCGTCGACCCCCAGCTCGCGCAGCAACCCGAGACTGGCGACCAGCTGTGGCTGCGCATCAATCCAGGCCTTGCCGAGCGCACTGCCACGCTCGCTTGCGCCCACCACCGCCGCATGCAGCAATTGCGCCTCGGCACGCCCCGGCCATGACTCGAACCAGGTCTCCAGGCTCTGTGACGTTGGCGGTTTGTCATCCATCCCGGTCACGCTGGACTTGCAACACAATTGGGGAAAAAAATCGGCGCCCGCAGGCGCCGATCATCAAGAACTTGCCCGCGGCAATTGATTACGGCTCGATCATCCACGGGAAGCCGTAGCCGCCCGCGGAGTTGGGCGTCATGAACCCGAATGCGACGTCATCCCCGTTGAAACGGTCGCCACCGAGCTGCAGCGTCGCGCTCTCGAGCAGGATCGAGGCACCGACTGCGGGCGTTACGTAGTTCGGATGAGTGCCGATGAGATCGCGCACGACCGCCACATAGAACGAGCTGCTGCCGCTGCCCATCGGCGCGGGGTAGACGCCGAATTGGATCGACAGCGGTCCGTTGGCGAGCGGATAGGTCTGTGGATTGCCGCTGCACACGCCACTGCCCAGGCTTGCGGGAAGGCTCGTGAGCAGGCAGTACTGGCCGGTGCCGGCGACCAGCGACGCGTCATAGGCATCGACGATCTTGACCAGTGCGCCACCGTAGGCATCGGTGATCGTGGCTGAATCCAGCAACACCGGCAGTTCCGTCGTGCCCGTCGGCATCTGCGGTCCCTGCGGCGGCTGCGGGCCGGTACGCACGTCGACGCGGAACAGATAGGTGAACTTCACCGCATCGTGCGAATCGGTCCAGATGGTCCCTGCGCGCTGCGGCACGACCGGGCCGGCGCCAGCACCCGGACGCACGCCGGTCACGGCTGCGCAGGCTACGTCCTCGTCCACGGTTGCCGGCTGCGACAGGGTTGATACGCAAGGATTGACCGGCACCTGGCTCCAATCGGGCTGGTTCCAGTTGAAGGCCAACTGCGGATCAGGCGTCCAGTTGATCATGTGGCTGTAGTTGGTTTCCGCACCACCATCGAGGCCGTTGCGAAAAATGCCATCGGACAGTCCGGTTGCAGCCTCGCCAAGTGGACCGACGCCGTTGCAGACCAGCGAAGTCCATTGCACGCCCGTGGCATTGCGGTTGAGATTGAGCACGCCGCTGGAATAGTTGACCTTGGCCACATCCTGCGCCTGCGGAAACGTCCAGGGATGGACATTCGTGGCTGGCATGAAACTCTGGTCTTCATGCGCAGGAATCAGGCTGACCACTCCCGTCCCCAGCGGACCGGGATTTCCGCAGAACAGGAAGCCGTCGGTGAACACGCGCAACTGACTCGCGCCGGTGCCGAGCTGCGAATAGGTGATGCCTGCGGTTGGCGAGGCCACCGGCAACAGCGGGGTCTGCACGGACAAGCTTGTCTGGTTTACGGTAATCGATGCGGCGCTTTGCGTCTGCGCATCGGCAATCAAGGAAACCGGAGCCACGGCTACGGCAAGGGCACTCACCACATACAACTTCACTGACATGCGTCGGGTCTCTGAACCTGGGAATCGATGGCCAGGCCGGGTCCGCGCACAAGCACCATGCACGGACACGGGAATACAGCCATCTCGGCTGGCGTTCGGCAAGCCACGACGCAGGCTACCGCCTGCAGAGCTCGTGCTACACTCGAACGGCTCACATTCTAGCGGTTCGCGCATGCGCGCGCACCTGTTAAGTTCGTGTTAGACAAGGACTTTTGTTGCTGCGGCCCGTTTCGCCGCGATTTTGCCGGAACCTCTATGCGACCGATCTCGAGCCTTGCCCTCACCTGCCTGCTGACCCTCGCCGCCTCGGCCGGCGCCCAGACCACGTCGCCAACGCTCGAAGAACGCATGTCGCAGGCCGAGTTTCACGCTGCCGGCCTCGACAAGCTCTCGCCCGAGGAACTGGCCCAGCTCAATGCCTGGCTCAGCGCGCATGGCGGCGGCGTCCGTTACGTGAACTCGGGCGGCGCGCAGGTGTTTGATACCGATCAGGGTGAGCGCAACGTGATCGAGTCCTCGATCGATGGCAGCTTCCTCGGCTGGAACGGTCGCACCGAGTTCAAGCTCGCCAATGGCCAGCGCTGGGCACAGAGCGAATCCGGGCATTTCGATGCCGGCCGCATGGACAGCCCCAAGGTGCGCATCAAGCCGATGATGCTCGGCAGCTGGCTGATGGTCGTCGAAGGCTGCGGCTGCAGCGTGCGCGTACGTCGCGTGCAGTGAGCCCGGCATGAGCTCGCCCGGTGCAGGCCATCCGTGGTCATGCGCACCGGGCCGACTCCCGGTCATCAGCGCAGACCGCTCCCGTTCGCCAGCGCGCGCTGGCGGCGCTTGCTTGTGATTGGCTCAGGGCAACGCCCGACGCCCAGCTGCGCTTGTCGATCCTCAAACACCGCTCAGGAAACCATCACGCCTCAGGCCTTGAGCGCCTCGACCAGCTTGGCCAAGCGCTTGGGCGACACCGATTCGCGCGTGCCCAGTTCCTGCGCAAAACTCGACACGCGCAGTTCCTCGACCAGCCAGCGCAGTTCCTCCACGCGTGGATCGCCATCATCACGAGCGCGCGCCTTGAGTACTTCGCGCCAATACAACTGCACGCCGAGCATGCGCGCCTGATCGCGCGCCGGGTCCTGGCGCAGCCGCTGCGCGCGCAGGCTCATCGCCTTGAGGTAGCGCGGAAACTGCGCGAGTCGCTCGCGATCCAGATCGCACAGGAAGCGGGGCGCGAGCAAGGCGTCGAGTTGCTCGTGGAGATCGTCGTAGTTGGCCTTGGCAAAACCCATCAGCGGGGGCTCGAGCAAGGGCCGCAACTCGGCGAGTGCGGCAAGGATCGCCTCGGCGAGCGCGAGACGTTCGATCGCCGCGGGAAACAGCTCGCGCGCGATCGCTTCGCGCAGCGCCTCGAAGGCAGCGCGATCGCGCACCGCCAATTCATGTGCGGCAAGTCGCTCGCGCAGTGCGCCTTCGATGAGATCCGTGCGCAGGCTGTCGCTGCTGGTCGCTGCGGGTTTGCGCGCACGCGCATCCTTGAGCGCGGCATCGAGCCGATTGCGCTCGACCGCGACGCTGCGCAGCGACACCTCGCTTTTGATCGGCAATTGCCGCTGCGCCTGCTTGATCCGGTCGGCGAGGGTGCGGCGCAACAGCCGCTCGACGCCACGCCGGTGCGCGGCCAGCGCCTCGTCGGCGCGCTCGAACACGCGCAGCGCCACGCTCTCGCCCAGATCGACGAGTGCCGGAAATGCGGTCAGCCCGCTGGCCGAGACGATGCGCTCGGGGATCTCCTCGAAATCGAAACTTGCCACGTCCTCGCGCGTGAGCTCGACATCGGCGTGGTGCGAGAACGCCATGCGCGCGGCATCGGTCCAGTGCGACTGGATCGCCGCGAGGTCGCGGCCCTCGACCAGGGTCTGGCCACGCTCGTCGAACACGCGAAAATTCATCTGCAGATGCGCCGGCAGCGCGCCCACATCGAAGTCGGCCGCCGAAATCGCCACCCCGGTCACGCGCTGCAGATAGCGCGAAAGCACCGCCAGCAGCGGCTCGTCACGCGGCGCTTCGGCTTGCGTGAAGGCGCGCGCGAAATCGGGCGCAGGCACGAAATTGCGCCGCAGCGCACGCGGCAGACTGCGAATCGCCTCGGCGACCTTGTCCGCGAGCAGACCAGGCACCAGCCACTCGCAGCGCCGCGGCGGCACCGCATTGACGAAGGCGAGCGGTACCAGCAAGGTCACGCCGTCGGCTGCGTCGCCGGGCACGAAACGGTACGACAGGCCGAGCGCGTGACCGGCCACGTCGAGTCGCGCCGGAAAATCGGCGGCCGCCGCACCGGCACCGGCGTCGAGCACATCAGCGAGCGACCAGTGCAAGGCCGCCTGCTGCGCCGGCGTGGCGCGTCGATACCAGGCGTCGAGCGCGGCGCTGGTGCAAATGTCGGTCGGCAGCTTGCCGGCGAAGAAGGCCGCGAGTTCGGACTCTTCGCGCATGAGGCCAATGCGGCGCAGCTTGGCTTCGGTCTCGTGCGCCTGCGCGAGCACGCGCGCATTGGCGCGCACGAAATCAGCACGCGCTTCGATCTCGCCACGCGCCAGCGCCTCGCGCAGGAAGATCGCATGCGCCTGCGCCGGATCCTGCACGGAAAATTGCACCACCCGCTGCTCGGCGAGCAGGAGTCCGAACAGGCTCACCTGTTCGTGCGCAAGCACCGCGCCACGCTTGCGCGACCAATGCGGATCGCGCCAGGACTTGCGGATCAGGTGCGCGGCCTGCTGTTCGATCCATTGCGGCTCGACGCGCGCACACAACATGCCGTAGACCTTCTTCAGATCGATGATCTGTCCGGCCAGCAGCCAGTTCGGCGCGGACTTGGCCAGCGCTGAACCGGGAAAGATCGAAAAACGACGCTCGCGCGTGCTGCGGTACAGGCCGCGCTCGTCCTTGCGTGCGACCTGGGTTGGCCAGCCCGACAGCAGGCAGCGGTGGATCGCTTCGTAGGCGTCGCTCGTGCTTGCGCCCGGAATCGGCATCCGGGATTCGGCACTCGTTGAAGCGACCTTCCGCGATGGCGCGCCTTGTTGCGCGGGCGGAGCGCCACTGGGCTTGTCGACTTCCGGCCGGTCACCGTCTTGCAGGAGCAGCAACTGTCGATGCAGCTCGCGCCATTCACGCATGCGCAGAAATGACAGGAACCCATCGCGGCACCATTCGCGCAGGCCGCTCTGCGTACGTTCCTCGTGCGCGCTGCCATAGGCCGCCCACAGGCGCAGGATGCCGATGAAATCCGAGCGCGAATCGGCATGCCGGGCATGCACCGCGTCAGCTTGCGGGCGCGCGTCGGCCGGGCGTTCGCGCGGATCCTGCACGCTCAGGAAGGCGGCGAGCACGTTCAGCTCGCGCTGCACGCCGAGGTGCTTGGCTTCGATCAGCATGCGCGCGAGCGCGACATCGATCGGCAAGCGCGCCATCGCGCGTCCGGTTGCAGTCAACCGCCGCGCCTCGTCGAGTGCGTCCAGTTCCTGCAGGCGGCGAAAGCCGTCGCCCAAGGCACGCTCGCCGGGCGCTTCGAGGAACGGAAACGCTGCCGGATCACCGAGCTTGAGGTCGAGCATGCGCAGGATCACGCCGGCGAGCGAGGAACGCAGGATTTCCGGCTCGGTGAAACGCGGTCGCTGCGCGTAATCGTCTTCACCGTAGAGGCGATAGCAGATGCCCGGTCCGACGCGACCACAGCGCCCCTTGCGCTGGTCGGCAGCCGCTTGCGAAATCGGCTCGACGTGCAGCCGTTCGAGCTGGTTGCGCGGGTTGTAGCGCTTGACACGCGCGGTGCCGGGATCGACCACGTAGCGGATGCGCGGCACGGTGAGCGAGGTCTCGGCGACATTGGTGGCGAGCACGATGCGTCGCTGCGGGCCGGGCCGGAACACGCGGTCCTGCTCGGCGGCCGACAGGCGCGCATACAAGGCGAGCACTTCGGTCTCGCGGTATTTGCGCCGCGACAAGGCCAGATGCGTGTCGCGGATCTCGCGCTCGCCGGGCAGGAACACGAGGATGTCGCCGCGCGGATCGCTGCGCGTGATTTCGTCGATCACCGCGCCGATCTGCTCGATCTCATCGGGCATGCCAGCGCTGGCCGCCCCGGCTGCCGGATCGCGCCAGCGCACTTCGACCGGATGAGTGCGACCTTCGACCTCGATCACCGGTGCACCGCCGAAATGGGCGGCGAAACGCTGCGTGTCGATCGTCGCCGAGGTGACGATGAGCTTGAGATCGCGGCGCCTGGCGAGCAGCCGCTTGAGGTAGCCGAGCAGGAAATCGATGTTGAGGCTGCGCTCGTGCGCCTCGTCGAGGATGATCGTGTCGTAGGCCGACAACCACGGATCGCCCTGCGTCTGCGCAAGCAGGATGCCGTCGGTCATGAACTTGACCAATGCGTTCTCGTCGCCCTGATCGACGAAACGCACCTGGAAACCGACCAGGGCGCCGACCTGGGTGCCGAGTTCAGTGGCCACGCGGCGCGCGACCGTGCGCGCGGCAATGCGCCGCGGCTGGGTGCAGGCGATCATGCCGCGCGCGCCACGCCCCGCGGCCAGGCACAGTTTGGGCAGTTGCGTGGTCTTGCCCGAGCCGGTTTCGCCGGCGAGCACGATCACTTGATGCTTTTCAATCAGCGCAACGATTTCCTCGCTGCGCGCGGCGAGCCAACTGCCGCCGGCGACCAGATCACGGCCGCCAACGATGCGCGCGTCTTCGTTCCACGGTGCAGCCGCGGCGCTGGCGCGGCC
>NZ_JAHCAP010000019.1 GCF_019634815.1 Dokdonella sp.
TGTGCAAAGGCCGCTTCGCCCTGCTTGCGCACCTGCTGATAATTGAGCAGGCCGGTCAGCCCATCGTGCTGCGACTGCCAGCGATAGCGGTGGCGCTCACGCGAGAGACGGCGCAACAAGATGCCCAGCAGGACTGCCGCAAGCAGCAGACCGACGAGGCCGAACAGCATCAGCAACACCCGACGCCGGGTTGCCGTTTCACGCAAGGCCGCGGTCTCGCGTTCCGCCTCGAGCAGGGCAATCTGCTGCTGCTTCACCCTGGAATCGAACTGCACCTGCAGAAAGGCCACTCGTCGCAGCCGGTCGTTGCGGTCGGCGCGCTCGATCTGGACCAGTGCCTCCCGGGTGTGGCTGAGTGCGGCCTCCAGATCACCCCGTCGTTCGGCAAGTCGCGCCAGCAGCCGTTCGACCTCGCCCACGGCAGCATAGGCACTGCCTTGCTTGCGGAATACCTGCAGGGCTTGGGTCAGCAATGCCTGTGCCCGCTCCGGCTCGCGATCGAGCTCGATGAGGCTGCCGGCAATCGCCAGGCGGGCATCGGCGATGCCGACCGTGTAACCGACGACCTCGTAATCGGCTAGCGCCCGGCCGAGCCAGTCAAGCGCAGCGGCATGCCGCCCTTGCATGGCCTCCATCTTGCCCACGCCATATTTGCCGGATGCTGCAAACAGGGCATCGCCGGTGTTGCTGCAGGTTTCGATCTGACGGTGCCGCCAGTCGCTGGAGGCCACGTATTCGCCAAGCCGCTCCTCGGCAAGGGCCAAGTCGCCATAGGCCCGGCACAGCAAGTCAGGTGAATTGCTGTCCTGGGCGCGCAGCAGGGCTTGCGAAGCCAGTTCGCGCGCCTTGTCGAATTCGCCGACGAAGCCGTAGACGTAACTGGCGGCACCGAGCAAGTTGGCGGAATCAAACGACGATTGCGGCAAGGAGGCGAGCGCGGTGTTGAGCCAATTGAAGGCGTGCGACCAGTCCTCGACGTTGGCGGCCACACTGATCCCGGTGGCGTAGACACGGCTGCGCAATGGCTCGGCCAGATCATGCCCGAGCAGATCGACCAGACCTTGCAATGCGGTTTCCTGATCGCCCGACAGGGCGACGCCACGCCAGTGGATGTATTCGAGCCGCTGGCGCTGCGCCGTCGTCAACTTGCCCTGTTGTGGCGCGAGCGCATCGATGCGCGCCTGCACGGTGCGCCACGGCGCCTTGATCGAGAGCTGCTCGATCCGGCCGACTTCCGCTTCGAGGTCATCATCGGCCCGAGCCGGCGCGATGATCGCCAGCAGTCCAAGCAAAACGATGACCAGAAAGCGCGGCATCGACGCGACCCGGCGAGCGAAACCGCTACTCGTCGTAGGCCCGGATGATGTGGTTGGTCGCGAATTGCCCGTCGGCCAACCCGGTCAGCCGCTTGATCGCCTCGTAATCCTTGGCGAGCATCGCCTTGCGCTCTTCATCGGACAAACCGTGTCGGCGCATCGCCTGATCGGGATCCTTTTCGTATTCGGCAGCCAGGGCCGCATCCCGACCCAGTCGACGCATGAATTCAAGCAGTCTTGGCACGATCCCCTCCCTACGTGACCTTGGCGCAGGCGATCTTGCCGCCCCCTGTGCGCGCCTCTGGCCCAGGCACCGCTCCTTCACACAAGCGAGCCGTACCTGCTGCCCCAGACCTGCCGACGTTACCACAGATGGATCCCGTTCCCGCGTCTGTGGGTCGCGGCATCTCGCATCGGCCAGTGCGGCGCGGCACAATTCCACTTCGCTACCTCCGAGTTGCCACGCATGGACACCCAGCACCCCGACCTGCATATCCTCTATGCGGAACACCTCGCCATACTGCGCAGCCGCACCGATGCCGCATTGCAACGCGAGGGCCATGACCACCTGCTGGTCGCCGCCGGGCAGTCGCACTTTCAGTTCCTCGACGATCGCGACTATCCGTTCTGCGTCAATCCGCATTTCAAGCACTGGCTGCCGGTCTCGCGGGCGCCGGGCTCCTGGCTGATCTACACGCCGGGCCAGAAACCGCGCTTGGTATTCCTGCAGCCGCACGATTACTGGCATGTCGTGCCGGCTGCTCCCGCAGGCTATTGGGTTGATCATTTCGACATCCAGATCATCCGCGAACCCGCGCAGGCCCGCGCGCACCTGCCACGTGATCTGGAGCGCTGCGCGATCATCGGCGAAGCCAATGCGGCGCTCGATGGCGTGGTACCGAACAATCCGTCCGGCGTGCTCGATCATCTGCACTGGTACCGCTCTTGCAAGACCGCCTACGAACTGGCACTGATGCGCGTTGCCAGCCGCCTTGGCGCGCGCGCGCATCGCGCCGCCGCGGCGGCGTTCCATGCCGGCGCCAGCGAGTTCGACATCCACATGGCCTACCTCGCCGCCGCGCGCCAGACCGACAACGAGCTGCCCTACGGCAACATCATTGCGATCAACGAACATGGCGCGATCCTGCACTACACCGACCTCGCCCACGCGCCACCGACGCAGCGCCGCTCCTTGCTGATCGATGCCGGCGCCAGCTTCCACGGCTATGCCAGCGACATCACGCGTACCCACGCGGCAGCGGACGCCGGGGAATTCCGCGAGCTCATCGAGGCCGTCGACACCGCGCAACAGGGCTTTTGCGCCAAGGTCCGCAGCGGCCAGAGCTATCCCGAACTGCATCTGCATGCGCATCAGGTGCTCGCCGGCATCCTCAAGGACCACGGCTTCATCCGCATGAGTGCCGAGGGCGCGGTCGAATCGGGATTGTCTTCGACATTTTTCCCGCACGGGCTCGGCCATCCAATCGGCCTGCAGGTGCATGACGTGGCGGGCTTCCAGGCCAGCGACAGCGGCGGCACGATTCCACGCCCGCCCGGCCATCCCTATCTGCGCATGACCCGCGTACTCGAAGCCGGCATGGTGGTGACGATCGAGCCGGGTCTGTACTTCATCGACCTCCTGCTCGCCCAGCTCAAGGACAAGCCACTCGCCAGGGAAGTGCGCTGGGACCGCGTGGACGCTTTCCGTCCGTTCGGCGGCATCCGCATCGAGGACGATGTGGTCTGCACCGGCGGCGATCCGGAGAACCTCACCCGCGACGCCTTCGCGCAGCTTTGAAACAAATCCGATAGCGGACAGCCAGGCGCAAGGTCACGCGCCATAGAATCGCGTCGCTTTGACACGGCAGGATTGCCCGCACCATGAGCACGCCCGAAACGGCACGCCCTCTTTCACGGCTGCAGCGCTGGCAGCCGCTGCTGCGCTGGCTGCTGCCGCTCGGGCTGCTGAGCGCAGTCGCGGCGCTGGTCTGGCATGGCGTCGACGGCTTCGATCTGCCGCAATTGCAACGCACCCTGCTTGCGGTGCCGACCGTGCCTGCGATCGCCATCGCCCTGCTGGCTCTGGCTTCGGTCGCCTTCACCGGACTGATCGACCTGGTGATCGCGCGCTGGTTGGCGCTGCCGATCGGTGCGCGCGACATGCTGCGTCTTTCGTTTGTCGCCAATGCGCTCGCCAACGCGCTCAATCTCTACGGCACGCTCGGCTCGGGCGTGCGCCTGCTGGGCCTGGGTACGCGCGGCATCGAACTGGCGCGCAGCGCAGCCTTGATCGGCCTGCAGGTATTGTCCTTGCCGCTGGGCCTGTCGCTGCTGGTGATCCTCACGGTCGCGCTGGGTTCGCGGCCGATCACGCCGAGCACGACCACGCATTGGCTGGCGATGGCCGTGCTCGCTGCCGCGGCCTGCTATCTGCCACTGTTTCATCTGGTCACCGCGCGACGTCGCTTCATGCGCTGGCTGCCCGCAGGCAGCGATCTGCCGCCCTTGCGACTCAAGCTCGGCCTGACCCTGCTGTCGTTCATCGACTGGCTGCTCAATGCCGCGGTGCTGTATGGATGCCTGTACCTGTGCGGCGTGCCGGTTCAACCCGGCGCCCTGCTCGGCAGTTTTGCCGCGGCGCAGACTCTCGGCCTGCTCAGTTTGATCCCGGGTGGCTTCGGCGTGTTCGACGGACTCATGCTGCTGGCCTTGACCACGGCGGGGCACGACAGCGCCGCGGTGCTCTCCGGCCTGTTTTTGTTTCGCATCGCCTACTATCTGTTGCCCCTGATGAGTGGTCTGTATGTCGGCTCGGGCCTGCTGGTGGCTCGCATGCCCGCGCTGTCGCGCGCGGGCGAGCGCCTGCGTCGCCATCCCTTGTTCGGCCTGCTCGGCCTGCCCGGCAACCTGCTCGCCGGCTTCGGCATGCGCGTACTGGCAATTCTCACCTTCAGCGCCGGACTGGTGCTGCTTGCCTCGGCGGCGATTCCCGCGGTTCACGAACACATCGAGCTGGTACGTCGCTTCCTGCCACTGGCCGCGGTCGAAAGTTCGTACTGGTTTTCGATCCTCACCGGTGTGTTGCTGCTCGGCCTGGGACGCGGCATCGATGGCCGCCTGCGTTTGGCCTATGGCCTGACCCAACCACTGCTCGTGCTCGGCGCGATCCTTGCGATCACCAAGGGCCTGCACTTTGGCGAGGCCTTGTTCCTGCTCGCGATTGCCGTCCTGTTGCGTTTGCGCAAGCGCGAATTCAGCCAGCGTGCGATGAGCCTGACCTCGGTGACGACGCTGGCCTGGTTCGGCGGCCTGCTGCTGGTGGTGCTGGCGTTCTTTGCGATCGGCATCGGCGCAGTCCTGGGCGATGACAGTTTCGACTTGTGGTATTTCGGCCACGGCGAGCATTCCTCGCGCATCGCGCGCGGCCTGTTCGCTGCGGCAATCGGCGTGTTCGCCTATCTGATCTGGCAGGCCTTCGCCGTGCGTCGGCCGGCGCTGAAACTTCCCGATCATGCCGAGCTGGAACAGGCGCGCGCGGTGTACATGCAGCATGGCGGAGGTGAGTTCGCGCATCTGAGCTTCAGTGCCGACAAGCACCTGTTCTGGTCGGCCGACCACGGCGCGGTGGTCGCCTACGGCATGGTGCGCGATCGCCTGGTGGCGCTGGGCTCGCCCAGCGGTCCGGCGGCGGCGATCAAGCGCACGATCCTCGACTTTCGCCAGTTCGCCGACGCCCAGGATCGGGTGCCGCTGTTCTACGAAGTGCTCGAACCCGAGCTCTCGCTCTACCACGACCTCGGCTTCGACCTGTTCAAGCTCGGTGAACTGGCGACGATCCGTCTTGCCGAGTTCAGCCTCGCCGGCAAGCGCTGGGAAGATCTGCGCCAGGCGGTCAACCGTTCGCTCAAGGAGCAGCTCGAGTTCGAACTCGTCGAGCCACCGTTCGATACCGTGCTGATGAGCCAGATCGAGCGCGTCTCCGATGCCTGGCTCGCCGCCAAGGGCGCGCACGAGAAGGGCTTCTCGCTTGGCCGCTTCGATGCCGATTACCTGGCCTGGAGTCCGCTCGCACTGGTGCGTCGCGCCGGTGAAATCATCGCCTTCGCCAACTTGCTGCCACCCTATGGCCCGAACGGCACCGCCAGCATCGACCTCATGCGGCTGCTCGACGATGCGCCGCGCGGCACCATGGACTTCCTGTTCGCGCGCGTGATGCAGTGGGCCAGGGACGCCGGCCACGCGCAGTTCAGCCTGGGCATGGCGCCGCTGTCGGCGGTTGGCGACAATCCCTACGCACGCATCAACGAGCGCCTGGCTGCACTGGCCTTCCAGTACGGCGGGCGCTTCTACAACTACCAGGGCCTGCGCCACTACAAGCAAAAGTTCCAGCCGCAGTGGACGGGCGCCTATCTCGCCTACCCGCGTGGCCTGTGGGTGCCCGGACTGCTCATCGACATCACGGCCCTGGTCGCCGGTGGCTACCGGCACCTGTTGCTGGGCGGGCGCTGAAGCGGGCTCGCTCAGCGCTTGTCGATGAAGGCACCGGAAATCAGGTCACCCAGCGCGTAGGGTGCGCTGCGGTCGAGCATGCGCGAATGGTCGGCATATTCCTGCCCTCGACCGAACTGCACATGCGCGGCAAGCATGCGCACGCTGCGCAGGCACAATTCCTGCCGCGTGGGATCGATGCTCGAGATCGACAACAGCGCCACGCCCTTGCGTCCGAGCTGCAAGGCGTAGCAGTCGAGCATCGGCTCGCCGCGACCGTATTTCGACACTTCCTCGACCCAGGTTGCGCGCGCGGTCCGCGGGTCGAACGATGGCAACTCGGCGTATGCCGAAATGTGGTCGGGCTCGGCGCTCAACAGCTCGGCCTGACGATTCATCGCCGCCTGGGCGTCCGCACGCAGCGTCTCGGTGGCGACACCGGCAAGACCGCTGTTGGCCACGTAGCCGTCACCGAAGTAATCGACTTCGACATGCCAGGCCCGCTTCCCGGTGAGGTCGACGCGTTCGTGCACGAACCAGCCGATGGTGCTCGCTGCAGGCTCATCCACGGTGCCGCCGAAAGCCTGCATCAGGGCTTCGCGGTCGATGAAATGGAAGTGAGCGGGCGGGTTGATCGCGATCGGCGCATCGGAAATGGTCACGGTGTCGTTGCGTCGCGGAAGATTGGCCAGCGCACGCGCGCGGCGTGCATTGCGACTGATGAGATCCTCGTCCGCCGGTGCCGTGATGGCCTCGTCGAATCCCGGACCTTCATCCTCGATCAGATGCAGGCGCGGCATGAACATCAACACCAGCAACAACGCAAGCACGCTCGTGCCGAGCGAGGCCAGCAAGGGCATGCGCGGGCCATCGCCTTCGTTCCAGTACTTGACCAAAACGTAGATGCCGACCGGCCAGAACAGGAACATCAGCACGGCAAGCAGGGGGCTGATTCGCCAGGTGCGCACCAGCGCCATCAGATAGAACACCAACCCGACGAGCCACAGCAGGACGAGAAGCAAATACATGCGCGATCAACCTCCCAGGGGCGTGATGTGCTTCACCTGTTCGCGGCGCAACACATAGCTTGCCCTGCCGCCCGAGCGTCGCACGCTCAAGGTCACTTCCTTGGCGTTGGCGGCGATGATCTTGCCGCGATGCTCGCGCTCGTTGATGGTCTTGATGATCGCCTGCCGCCCGACATGGGTGGCCAGATCATCGAAGGTGAGCCCTTCCCCGTCGGGGTGCGTGACGAGCCAGTCGTCGTTCTCCTGCGCCTGCGGCGGCGCCACAGCGGCGATCACGGGCGTGAATTCATCGGGAACCTCGGCCACGGCCGGCGTGGCCGCATCGGCACCCGGCGCAGTCGTTGCCGAGGTCGCCGCCGAATCGGCGAGCATGAGCTCTTCGATGCGTGCCTCGTCCTCCTCGGGCGTCGGCGGCATCGCCAGCGCCGCGCCGGCCAGCACCAAGGCGCACAGTGCACCCATTGTCCGCATGGCTTGCAAACTTCCCCCTTCGTGCCTTCCGCGGCATGCTGATGCCTTGGTCCGGCACCCTGCCTGTTTCTGCCATCCTAGACCAAGGCGCCGCGTCCGTGTGTGGCGGCCGGCGCAGTTCAGGATTTCACGTCAACGCGACGTCACCGCTGTCAGCGCTCGGGAAATCAGCGCGCCGAGCGCGGCATAGTCGCCATCGTAGTGATGACCGCCGGGCAATGCTGCGGCGCGCACCCTGACCGGCAGGGGGCCACTGCAGGGACTGTCATCCTCATCCGCCCCATGCACGCACAGCAGGGACACCTGACTGCGCGCCAGCTCGGGGACGAGCGGCAGGGCGCCCTCGTGATGGGTCGAGCCAAACCAATCTCCGACATGGATCTCGAACACCGCCTCATCGTCAGGCGAGATCATCACGCCCAGTTCGATGCGCGCGCGCAGCGCCGGCGGCAAGCGATTGAGGATCACCGGCACCAGACTCGCGCCGAAGGAATAGCCGACCAGCACGAAGCGGGTGTTCGCGGCGTCCTTGCCGTAGTGCGCGATCACGCGCGCAATCGCGTCGGCGGCGGCCTGTGGCGTCTGCGTATGCCAGAAGAACTTGAGCGTGGAGAAGCCGACCACGCGCACGCCCTGCGCCGCGAGCGCCTCGGCGACGCCGCGGTCGAGCCCGGCCCAACCCCCGTCACCGGTGACGAGGATCGCCACGCGCCCATTGGCGGTGATGGTCGGCGCGACTTCGGTCAGCGGCAAATCGGCAACGTCGTCGGGCAATGCGGGCGCTGACGCGCTCTGCTGCCGCTGCCAATCGAGCCAGATCCGGGCCGCATCGTCGGCCGCATCCACGGATGTCGACATCGGGCACAGCCAAGCGGTCACGCGCCAGACCGCTGCGAGCCATGCACCCAGACCATCGCTGCGTGCACCCGGCGCGAACAGCCGCGGCCACCACGGCAAGGGCATCGCCGTCACTGGCACCACTCGAAACCGCCCAGCCCCATCCGCGGTCGTGATCGCGCCCGCATCGCCGGCACACAACGGCTTGGCCAGACGCAGCGCCTCGTCCCAACCGAGGGTGATGAGGCCGGAAAAAGTACCCGCCGGTGCCTGCGCGCTCATCGCGTAGGCGAATGTCGCGCCAACGCCATCACCGATCACCAATGGCGCGGCGTATTGCGCGATGTTTTCGTGCCGCGCGATCCAGTGCGCCACCTCTTCGACATGACCGGCCGGATACGAACACTTGTCGTCGATCGCCTGCAGGCGCTTGAGATAGGCGGGCGTGTCGATACCCACCACCAGCGCGCCCTGTGTGGCGATCGAGCCGGCAATCGACTCTTCACGCGCATTCCAGCCATCAGCATCGGAAAACTGCAACACCATCGCATTGCTCGCCGCGGCCGGGCGTGCCAGATGCAAATTGCCGAACAAGCCGTAATTGACCGCCTCGCTCGGTGCAGGCGCGCGCGCGCCGGCATCAGCGCAAGCCGACAACACGGCCAGCAACAACAAGCCACGCATCATCGAGCCGCGGCCATCAGAGCTTCGATTTCATCGGCATCCTTGGGCACGCCGTCGGAAATCACGATCGGATCGCCGTCGGTGACGATCACATCATCCTCGATGCGGATGCCGATGCCGCGGTATCGCGCGTGCACGCGCCTGGCGTCGGGCGCGATGTACAGCCCCGGCTCGACCGTGACCACCATGCCCGGCTCGAGCACGCGAAATTCGCCGTCGATGCGGTAGTCGCCCACGTCATGCACATCCAAGCCGAGCCAATGCCCGGTCTTGTGCATGTAGAAGTCGCGGTAGGTCTGATCGCGCAGGTTCTTTTCCAGCGTGCCCGACAGCAGGCCGAGACGGATCAGGCCACGCGTCAGCACGCGCACTGCGGCTTCGTGATACGCATCGAAAGGGCGCCCCGGGCGCACCTCGTCGATCGCGGCAAGCTGCGCGGCAAGCACCAGATCATAGAGTTCGCGCTGCGGCGGCGAGTAGCGACCATTGACCGGGAAAGTACGGGTGATGTCGGAGGCGTAGCAGTCGAATTCGGCGCCGGCGTCCATGAGCAGCAGATCGCCGTCGCGCAGGGGCGCATTGTTGGCGCGGTAATGCAGCACGCAGCCATTGGCACCGCCACCGACGATGGGTTCGTAACTGGGCACCGCGCCATGCCGGCGCAGCACGTGCAACAGTTCGGCCTCGACCTCGTGCTCGTTCATCCCCGGCCGCACCGTCTGCATCACGCGCCGATGCGCGGCGGCGGCAATCTGCGCCGCTTGTTTCATCACACTCAGCTCGGCGCGCGACTTGAACAAGCGCAGATCATGAAGCAAGTGCGACAGGGCGACGAATTCATGCGGCGGGCGCACGCCATGACGCATCTGTGCCCGCAGGCGGTTGACCCAGGACATCAGGCGCAGGTCGAAATCCACATCCCGACCGAAGTGGTAGTAAACGCGCTCGCGGCCTTCGATCAAGCCGGGCAGGATGTCGTCGATGTCCTCGATCGGGAATGCATCGTCCATCGCGTAGCGGGCGACTGCGCCTTCGGTGCCCGCGCGTGGCCCATCCCAGCGTTCACGTTCGGGATCGCGCTCGCGACAGAACAGGATGACCTCCCCGGCAGCGCGCCCGGGCACCAGCGCCAGCACCGCCTCGGCCTCGGGAAAGCCGGTGAGATAGTGGAAATCGCTGTCTTGTCGATAGGGGTAATGCGCGTCGTTGTTGCGCACGCGCTCCGGAGCGGCGGCAAGGATCAGGATCGCGTCGTTGCCCGCCATGCGCATGAGCTGCTTGCGGCGGCGGGCATATTCGCGTGGCTGGATCATCGTGATGTGGATCGGCTCAGTGATTGAAGGCCGGCAGCAGGGCTGCGCCGCGCGCAATCTACCACCTGTGACCGCCCAACATGATCGACGCATCGGATCTTGACTCGACGGCGCTTGGCGGAAGGGCCGCGGTTTGCCTAAACTGGCAGCAGACCGACGCGCGGATTCCCCTTGCCAGTGACTGCGCCAGCCTCACGCCACAACGGACCGCGATGGCGTATGCGGGCGGCCCTGTTTGCGTGCCTGGCCTGCGTCCTTTTGCAGGCTCAGGCCCAGACTCAATCGCAGCCGGATGGCGAGGCGGCGACGCTGCGCGAGTTCCATTTCCAGACCGTGACGGTCGATCAGGGGCTGGCCGAAAACTCGATCAACGTGCTGCTGCAGGATCACGCCGGCTATGTCTGGGTCGGCAGCGACGGCCCGCTGCAGCGCTACGACGGCTTCAACTTCACCAATTACTCGCCGGCCAACCCCGACGGCAACTCCATACGCAACGGGATCAGCGCGCTGGTGGAAGACTCTGCGCATCGCATATGGGTCGGCACCTACAACGCCGGACTGCTGCGTCTGGCACCTGATTCGAAGTCACTGGAGAAAATCGCCCTCGACGCGTCCGCGATCGGCAGCGTCCACTCCCTGCTCGTCGATGGCAAACGCGGCCTGTGGGTCGGCAGCGTTCAAAAGCTGGTGCTGCTCGACCCCGACAGCGGCGCGCTTCGGCAAAGCTGGGCACTGCCCGGGGCCCGCCGGGGCACGCTGGTGCAGCAACTGTGCCTGACCGCCGATGGCACTCTTTGGATCGGCACCTCGAGTGGCTTGTGGAAGCTCGCGACGACCACGGCGCAGCCGCAACCGGTCGATGCCGCGGAACTGGCGGCGATCACCGCACTGCAGGTCGACGCCAACGGACAGTTGCACATCGGGACCACCGATGGGCTGTATGGCATCGATGAACAGGGCCGGGTGGAACGGCAATGGCCAGTGCCTGGCAGTGCGGCCATCAGCGCAATCGCCCAGGATCGCCAGCAACGCCTGTGGCTGGCGGTCGCTGGGCGCGGCATCGCGATCATCGATCCGTCCAACCAGCAGTCACGCTGGCTGCTGCCAGACCCGTTCACGCCCGGCAGCCTCCCCGACGTCAACGTGACCCTGCTCATGCTCGACCGCTCAGGCCTGATGTGGGTCGGCACGCATGATCGGGGGCTCAGCCGGGCAGATTCAGCGGGTACGCCGTTTCGCTATCTCGTCGATCACAATGACAGAGTCGATTCCAGTCGGCGCAACGATGTCCATGCGCTGGCAAGCGATGCCGACGGCACGCTCTGGATCGGCGACAGCCGCGGCCTCAAACGCTACCTGTCGGATTTGAACCGCTTCGACTACGTGCGCAGCGTTGTACCGGTGAAGGGCGATCACAGCCTGCCCGCGCAAGACCTGCAGTCGGTCAGCGCGATCGTTCCTGCGGGGAACGGCCGCTTCTGGCTGGCCTCGCAAGTCGGCGTCGGGCTGTTCGATCCGGTCCGCAACACGATTGCGCCACTCGCGGGCAGCGATGCGAATCTCGGCTCCGCGCAAGCCTACTGCCTGGCCACGGGGGCCGAACAGCGCCTGTGGATCGGAACGCGCCGCAGCGGCCTGGCCCGCTATCAGGTCGATACCGGACAATGGATCTGGTATCGCAATGGCGCCAGCCCGGCCAACGCGATTGCCGCCAACATGATCATGGCCGTGCATGAGGATCGCGTTGGCCGCGTATGGGTGGCCACTCTGTTCGGTCTCAACCTGATCGACAGTCAGACCGGTTCGATCCGCCTGTTCCGCCACGCAGCCGACGATCCGCGCTCGTTGTCCTCAAGCACGATCTTGTCCATCCACGAGAGTGCCGATGGCCAGCTCTGGTTCGGCACGCAGGGCGGGCTCAACCGCCTCGAGGCCCTGGATGCCCGCCATGCGAGCTTCTCGCGTTGGCAGCAGGCCTCGGCAAATACCGGAACGATCCATTCGATCGAGGATGATGGCCTTGGGCACCTCTGGGTCGGCACCAATCGCGGGATTTTCTCGCTCGACGTCGTCGCCAACCGCTGGCAGCGCTACACCCTCAATCAGGGTTTGCAGGGGCTGAACTTCAATACCGGCGCGAGCACGCGCTTTGCCAACGGTGAACTGGCTTTCGGCGGCAGCGACGGCATCAACCTGTTCCGGCCCCAAGGCGTGGTCAGCAGCCGATTCATTGCGCCGGTGGTGGTGACGCAAATCGAGGTCGGCGCAGACGCGGCCCCGGCGCAAAAGATCGATGGCAGCCTCACCCTGGAGGCCAGCGATCGGCTGGTGCGCTTCGAGTTTGCCGCGCTCGACTACGCCGCCCCCGAACGCAATCGCTTCGCTTACCAACTCAATGGCTTCGACGACCGCTGGGTCGAAGCCGGCTCGCGCCACGAAGCGATCTACACCAACCTCGCCCCCGGCAGGTATACCTTCAATTTGCGCGGCAGCAACCACGATGGTTATTGGAATCCATCGATCACGCGCGTGGAAATGAACGTGCTGCCGGAATGGTGGCAGAGCCTGCCGGCCAAGTCGCTGTACGGCCTGCTGGGTGCCAGCGCCCTGCTCGTGTTGATACGCACGCAGCGCCGCCGGCGGCGGGCCGAGCTCCTCCACCACCACGACCTGCGGGAGCGCGAGGATCGCTTGCGGCTGGCGCTGTGGGGCTCGGGCGACGATTTCTGGGACTGGGACATGGCCAGCGATCACATGGTGCTGACCGGATCGAGTGGATTGTTCAGCGGCCAGCGCAGCCAGACCAGCATCGAGTTCAGTCGTTGGTTCCGCGCCAATGTGCACCCGGCCGACCTGTCCGAAGTCGAGCAGCGCCTGGATCGACACATCCGCGGCAAGACCGATGCCTATGAGGCCGAGTACCGCATTCGCACCGAATCCGGACGCCTGATCTGGTTGCTCGCGCGCGGCAAGATCGTCGAGCGCGACGCCAACAACCAACCGATGCGCATGTGCGGCACGACTCGCGACATCACCGTCGAGCGCGCCGCCGAGCAGGAACGTCGCATCGCCCACGAAGTGTTCCGCAGCATGGGCGAGGCGGTGATCGTCAATGACCTCGACTTCCGCTTCACCACCGTCAATCCCGCCTTCACCCGCATCACCGGCTGGACCCAGGCTGAAGTCGAAGGGCAATCGCTGTCCCTGCTCGATTGCGCACACCATCCCACCGAGATCTATCGTGACTTGCGCAAGACCGTCGAGGCCAGCGGGCAATGGCGCGGCGAGCTGTGGCAACGGCGCAAGAATGGTGAAGAATTCCTAAGCTGGTGCGAGGTGCAGGAAGTGCGCGACGCCAACGGCGCACGCAGCCATTTCGTCGGTGTCATCAGCGACATCACCGACCGCAAGCGCGCCGAGCAGGAATTGCGCTATCTCGCCAACTACGACGCGTTGACCGGCCTGCCCAATCGCTCGTTGCTGGTCGAACGCATCGAGCGGGGCATCGCACGGGCACGGACCGAAGAGCGCGGTTTGGCCGTGCTGTTCCTCGACCTCGACCGCTTCAAGCATGTCAACGATTCGATGGGACATTCGGCCGGCGATTCACTGCTGCGCGCGGCCGGCGCGCGCCTGCGTCAGGTGGTGCGAGGCAACGACTCGGTGGCGCGCATCGGCGGCGACGAATTCACCGTCGTGCTCGAGGACATCACCGGAATCAGCGATGCCGAGTCGGTGTCGGGAAAGATCCTCGCCGCCTTCGAGGAACCGCTGGAACTCGACAACGGCCAGGAGGTGGTGATTTCACCTTCGATCGGCATCAGCCTGTTTCCCGACCACGGCAACAATGCCAACGACCTGCTCAAGTACGCCGACACCGCGATGTATCAGGCCAAGGATCACGGTCGCCGCACCTGGATGGTCTATGCCGAGGCGATGGATGCTGCCGCACGCTTGCGTGCCACCACGATGGCAGCGTTGCGCAAGGCGCTCGATCGTTCCGAGTTCCATTTGCGCTACCAGCCCAAGATGTCCCTGCGCGACAACCGCATCACCGGGTTCGAGGCCCTGCTGCGCTGGCGCAGCGGCGACATCGGCGAGGTTGCGCCAGGCGTGTTCATTCCGATCGCGGAAGAAACCGGGATGATCGTGGAAATCGGCAATTGGGTGATCGAGCAGGCCTGCCGTCAGCTCGCCCGCTGGCGCGCCGAGGGCCTCACCGAAATCAGCCTGTCGATCAACCTGTCGGTGGCCCAGCTGATGCACGCCGACCTGATTCACCGCCTGAGCGAAAGCCTGATCGCGCACGACCTGCCGCCGGCCCTGCTCGAGCTCGAGCTCACCGAAAGCATGATCATGGCCAATGCCGAGCGCGCGATCTCGACTTTGCGCCGCATCAAGGAAGTCGGCGTCGCTCTGGCCATCGACGATTTCGGTACCGGCTACTCATCATTGAGTTATCTGCGCCGCCTGCCCATCGACGCACTCAAGATCGACAAGGAGTTCATCGACGATCTCACCACCGATCCCGATGACGACGCGATCACCGCCACCGTGATCGCGATGGCCCACTCGCTTGACCTGAACGTCATCGCCGAAGGCGTCGAGAAGCCGATCCAGGTCGAGTATCTGCGCGGACACCTGTGCGACGAGATCCAGGGGCACTGGCTGGCCGAACCGCTGCTGCCGGAGCAATGCCCACCCTTCGTGCGCGCGCACGCGCGCAGCCAGTCGCCGGCAGGACAAGGCCCGAACGACTGAAGGGGAAATCGTGGCGAGGGCCGGTGCCGGTCGGGCCGTCTTTCGTGCTGCGACGCGGCGGACACGGCCCAGCTGACTCCGCCCGGCAACTCCCGCTATATTGCGAGCCATGTCCGGCGTCGACCAAAACCTCTCCGTCATCGATGAGCGCATCGATCGCCTGCTCGCGCTGTGCCGCAGCCTGCAGGAAGAGAACCGCAGCTTGCGTGCGAGCCAGGAATTGCTGGTCGGAGAACGCGCGCAGCTGATCGCACGCAACGAACAGGCGCGCACCCGCGTGGAAGCCATGATTGCGCGACTCAAGTCGCTGGAGCAGAACCAGGCATGAGCGAAGACGAGCCCGTCAAGGTCACGATCCTCGACCGCGAATTCCACGTGGCCTGCGCGCCCGGCGAGCGCGCCGGCTTGCTCGCCGCAGCGCATCATCTGGACGACCGCATGCGCGAAATGCGCAATGCCGCGCGCACCGTTGGCATCGATCGCATCGCGATCCTCGCTGCACTCAATTTCTGTCATGAATTGCTCGAGTCACGCAGTCGCGAAAGCAAGGGCGAACAAGCCTTGGCAGAGAAGCTGCATGCGATCAATCTCAAGCTTGAACGTGCCTTCCCACCCTCATTACAATGAGCGCGGGTGTCCTCTGCAGAACTCGGCAGCGCTCTTACATATTGCCTTGTTCCTATAAACGACCCCGGGATGGTTCCACCAGACTGTTGTGCAAGTCCGCCCGGAGCGGAAAGCCTTGAAGACTGGTCGACTCTCCCACCTGATCCTTGGGATCAAGGTCGTTCGATGCGCACCGGCTCAGGCGGAGGACATCTTCTTTTCTTGTGCGCATAAGCCACGCTCGTCGGCGAGCCACGGGCCCGGCGGCCACTTGCAGCCGCAGCCGTGACTTCAGCCAATGCCAGGCGGGCCTCGTTGCGCAACAGCTTGCGCGCGCGACGCGCGGCCCTGTCGCCTGCAGCGCGCGTGGCCGCGGCGCAGGCTCTGGTCGCGCAGGTGGAGCGGATTCCGGAATTCATCGTTGATACCCGCATCGCCGGGTACTGGGCAATCGCCGGCGAACTGCCGCTGGCCGCGCTGATGTCCGGCGTGAGCGTGCGCGGGCAGATCTGGCACCTGCCGATCGTCGACGACGATGGCCTGTTGCGATTTGCGCCGTGGCGCACGGGCGCCGAGCTGGCGGCCAACCGCTTCGGCATCCCCGAGCCGGTCTGCACGCTTGAGCAGAGCTGCGCGCCTGCCGATCTCGACGTCGTGTTGGTGCCCTTGCTTGGTTTCGATCGCGCAGGCTGGCGGCTTGGATTCGGCGGCGGTTACTACGATCGCAGTTTCGCCTTCCTGCGTGATCGCAGCGCTCCGGGAAAGCCGCTGCTGGTCGGCATCGGCTACGCCGTGCAGGAGGTCGATCCGATCGAGGCCCAACCGTGGGACGTGCGCATGGACTACATCGCGACCGACCGCGAATTGATCGATCTCACGCCACCGGTGTGAATCGCACCGGCGCCCACGCCGCGCATACCGACAGACAGGATCTTGCATGCGCCACTGGCTGATGAAGAGCGAACCCGATGTGTTCTCGATTGACGATCTGGCGAAGGTCGACATCGAACCCTGGAGCGGCGTGCGCAATTATCAGGCACGCAATTTCATGCGCGATGACATGCGCGAGGGGGACGGCGTATTGTTCTACCACTCCAGTTGCGCGCAACCCGGCGTGGTGGGCATCGCGCGGGTGGCCAGCGCCGCCTATCCCGATCCGACCCAGTTCGATCGGCGCAGCGAATACTTCGATGCCAAGGCCCGCCGCGAGACTCCCCGCTGGATGCTGGTCGACCTGCGTTTCGAGCGAAAGCTCGCCGGCCCGATCGGCTTGACCGAACTCAGGGCGCAACCACGACTGTCCGACTTCGCGCTGCTGCAGCGAGGCAACCGCCTGTCGATCCTGCCGGTCACAAGGCAGCAATGGGACGTCATACTTGGCATGGAATCGCCGCGCCGCGGCCACTGACGAACAGCAATGAATCAAGACGCAGAAAAACGCAAGGCCGCGCGCGCCGCGATGCGCTATGTCGAACCCGGCATGGTGGTGGGCGTGGGCACCGGTTCGACGGTCGCGCACTTCATCGACGCGCTCGCCGAGCGCCGCCACGACATTGCCGGCGCGGTGTCGAGCTCGGAATGGTCGACGCAACGCTTGCGCGAACGCGGTATCGAAGTGCTCGACCTCAACGCCACCGGCGAACTGCCGCTGTACGTCGATGGCGCCGACGAATGCGATGGCCAGCGCTGCCTCATCAAGGGCGGCGGCGCGGCGCTCACGCGCGAAAAGATCGTCGCGGCGGCGTCGCGGCAGTTCGTCTGCGTGATTGACGCGAGCAAGCGCGTCGACGTGCTCGGCCGCTTTCCGTTGCCGGTCGAAGTGGTGCCGATGGCACGCAGTCTGGTCGCACGTGCCATCGTCAGACTTGGTGGCCAGCCGGTATGGCGGGATGGCGTGGTCACCGACAACGGCAACTGGATCCTCGACGTGCACCACTTGCGCATCAGCGATCCCGTGGCCGTGGAACGCGAGTTCAACCAGATCACCGGCGTGGTCTGCGTCGGCCTTTTCGCGGCGCGACCCGCCGATGTGGTGCTGATCGGCGACCAGATCATGGCCTGACAGCGATTTTTTTATTCACGATGGATGGTCAGGATCGAATCGACGATGAATCACCTCTGTCCACGCAACCGCCGTCGCGCGATCCCGCGCGTGTTGCCACTCGCCCTGTCCTCCACCCTGCTTGCCACGACGGGCCTGCTCGCGGCTGCCGCACGCACTGCGGACAACGGCTGGATTGGCCCGCGCAGCGATCCGGCACGACACCTCTTCACGCGCCTGCCATTGCCGCGCAGCGCGGCACCGCGGGCCACCCCGGCTGCCTTGCTGCCCGTGGCCAATTGCAACGACGACGGCGCGGGGAGCCTGCGCGCAACGGTTGCGGCGGCCGCCAGTGGCGACGAGATCGACCTGCGCCAATTGCAGTGCTCGAAGATCACCTTGAGCACCGGCGCGGTCGAGGTCGATGTCGACGATCTGGCCTTCCTCGGGCCGGGCCGTGACAGGCTCGTGATCGACGGCGGCAATCAGGATCGACTGTTCATCCACCCGCACGGCGGCAGACTCGGCTTCTTCGGGCTTACGCTTGCGAACGGTCGCAATCGCGCAACCGGTTTCGATGTCGCGGGCGGTGGTTGCGTGGCCTCGGGCGGCTACCTCTTCGTTGTCGATTCCAGCGTGCGCAACTGCTACGCCGGCGGCGAGGGCAGCTATGGCGGCGCGCTCTATGCCTATTCACTGACCCTGAGCAACAGTTCAGTCACCGGCAACCATGCCTATGGCACCCACGAGGCAGCCGGCACCGCCGCTTTCGGCGGCGCTGCCTTCGTTTACGCGCTCGACCTGTCAGCGAGCACGGTCAGTGGCAATCGCGCCGACCACCGTGTCAATCCCGGGTTTTCCAGCTACGACACCGGCGGCGCGATCGTGGCGGTGACCGGCGGCACGATCCGCGAATCGACGATCGACTCCAACACCAGCGGAGGTCGTGCCGGCGGCATCGCCAGCTTCAATCCGCTCACCGTCATCAACAGCACGATCTCGGGCAATCGAGCCCTCAGCGACATCGGCGGCGGCTTGTTCCTGCGCTGGCCCTCGACGCTCGAAATGGACAACAGCACGGTGACCGCGAACCAGGCAGCGTTCGATGGCGGCGGCATCTGGCTCAATGCGCCGGGCAGCCGCATCCGCAGCAGCATCGTGTTCGGCAACTCCAGCGACCTTGGCAACGCCGACAATCGCTACGGCTTGCCCGGCACATTCGCGATCGATGGGGTGGCCAGCATCATCGGCTCCGCATCGGGACTGATCACGTTGCCGATCGATACGCTCGGCAGTGACCCCCTGCTGCGCCCGCTTGCCGCCAACGGCGGCCCTACGCGCACGCATGCGCTCGGCGCGGGCAGCCCCGCAATCGATGCCGGCAGCAATCCCGCGACGCTCGCAAACGACCAGCGTGGCAGCGGCTTCGTGCGTGTCCACGGCAGCGCCGCGGACATCGGTGCGTTCGAAGTCCAGCCGGCTGCGCCGAACGCCGCACTTGCGGTCCCGACCCTGTCACGGCTTGGCGCGGCGCTCATCGCGGGCCTGCTCGCAATCGCAACGCTTTTTTGGCGCAAGCGCCGGCGGATATGATCTTCGACGTCCAACGCGTCCCATGCCCTGTGCAAGGTCCGTCGGCTTTGCGTGTCAGCAAAGAAAGCGGGCTTGTGTTGCGCATGGAGCCTTCAAACGCGCCTTCAAACTCGTCTGGCGTTCGCCTATCGCCGCCATTGTCTCAAGCGAAAGCATCCAGCGGATCCAAATGACCATTGCTTGCAGCTTTGACCGACTGTAGAACCCGTCGCTGCCATTCTTCGCATCGCACCGCTTGTTTGGTCGATCTCGCTGGCAGGTGCGCGGTGCGCGCTCCGGGGCCAGCTTCGCTCGCGCTGCGCTGTCCAGAATCGCTCCCGGCGATTCTGTCGAACCAAGGTCCAAACCGTCGTTTCCCCAGCCAGAAACGACAAACCCCGCTGGCGCGGGGTCGGCGTCATGTTGCGACAAGATCGGGGACCAGGATTGCTCGCCCCATCCATGGGGCTCGCCCCTCTCGGGGCCAGCCTGCGGCTGTCCAAATTCGCTCCCGGCGAATTTGTCGAACGGGTCCGAACCGTCGTTGCCCCAGCCAGAAACGACAAACCCCGCTGGCGCGGGGTCTGTCGTTTCTGGCTGGGGGACTAGGATTCGAACCTAGATAAACGGAGTCAGAGTCCGTTGTCCTACCGTTAGACGATCCCCCAACAAACCGGGCGACGCGAGCCGGAAGGATCCAGCGTCAGCGCTTGGAGTACTGGGTGGCGCGGCGGGCCTTGTGCAAACCGACCTTCTTGCGCTCGACTTCGCGTGCGTCACGCGTCATGAAGCCGGCCTTGCGCAGCGGGGTCTTGAGCGATTCGTCGTACTCGACCAGCGCGCGGGCGATGCCGAGGCGGATCGCACCGGCCTGACCGGTCATGCCGCCGCCTTCGACCGTCACCAACACGTCGAACTTGTCCTGACTCTGGGTCAGCTCAAGCGGCTGGCGCACGATCATGCGCGAGGTCTGGCGACCGAAGAAATCGTCGAGCGCCTTTCCATTCACGGTGATCGCACCGCTGCCTTTGCGCAGGAACACGCGTGCTGCGGAGGACTTGCGACGACCGGTGCCGTAGTTCTGCTGGATTGCCATGTCAGTGTCTGCTGTTTATTGAAGTGTCCGCGCCCGCAACGCGGGCGCAGGCGAAAAATCGGATCAGGCCTTGATGTCGAGCGTCTGCGGCTGCTGGGCAGCATGCGGATGATTCGGACCGGCATAGACCTTGAGCTTGCGATACATCGCGCGGCCCAGCGGATTCTTGGGCAGCATGCCCTTGACGCCGATCTCGATCACGCGCTCGGGATGACGCGCGAGCATGTCCTTGAGCGGCGTGGTCTTGAGATTGCCGAT
The DNA here is from genome assembly GCF_019634815.1 of Dokdonella sp. Taxonomy (GTDB): domain Bacteria; phylum Pseudomonadota; class Gammaproteobacteria; order Xanthomonadales; family Rhodanobacteraceae; genus Dokdonella_A. The sequence goes on from NZ_JAHCAP010000019.1 coordinate 20,472, forward strand.
GTAGCCGGTGAAGCGATGATAATTCTTGTCATCGAGCTTCTTGCCGGTGACGGCGATCTTCTCCGCATTGATCACGACCAGGTAATCGCCGGTATCGACGTGCGGGGTGTAGATCGTCTTGTGCTTGCCGCGCAGGCGGTGGGCCAGCTCGGCACACAGGCGACCCAGCGTCTTGCCGCTGGCATCAACCAGGTACCAATCGCGTTTGACGCCGTCTGCCTTGGCGCTGATCGTGTTCATATCCGTAGTACTCTGCTGGGCCCGGGAAAACCGGGGCACTCGAAAACGAGGGCGCGGGAGGATAGCCGAAGCATCCAGACACCGCAACCGGTGAACCTTGCGTTGTGAACCGCGGATGATAGCACGAATGAAGCGTTTGCCCATGCCCCGACCTGCCAGGAATCCCCGAACCTGGCCAGCCCCGACCGTTTCCACAGCGGAAAACGCATCATGATCGAACGTCGCCACTCGCCAATGGACCGGCTGCTGATCGAGGCGGAGCGGGCGCTCGGGTCGATCTTCGTGGCGGCGCCACCCACACGTGAGTCCTCGCCGGCAGCCGCAATTGCCGACCCAACCTTCGACGACGCCGAGCGGCGCCATGCTGCCGGGCTGATGCGCATCAACCACGTCGGCGAGGTCTGCGCGCAGGCGCTGTATTTCGGACAGGCCAGCGTTGCGCGTGAAGCAAGCCTGCGCCGTCACCTGCTCGAAGCCGCCGCCGAGGAAAGCGACCACCTGGGCTGGTGCGGCCAGCGCCTGCAAGAGCTGGGCAGCCGCCCCAGCCTGTTCAATCCGTTCTGGTATGCGGGCGCCTGGCTGATCGGCGCCGGCGCCGGCCTGGTTGGCGACCGCCTGAGCCTGGGCTTCGTGGTCGAAACCGAACGCCAGGTCGAGGCCCATCTGGGCGAACACCTGCAATCCTTGCCGTCGGGCGACTTGCGCAGCCGCGCGATCGTGCGGCGCATGCAAGCCGACGAGGCGCGTCACGCACAGGCTGCGCGCGCGAAAGGTGGTGTCGAGTTGCCGCCGCCTTTGCCCATGCTGATGCGCCTGGCTTCGGCCTTCATGAAGAAGGTCGCTTACCGCCTTTGAACGGGGCCGCGTGGATCTCGTCGCGGCAGCCCGCGCGCTCAGGTCAGGTTGCGCCCGTGGAACAGCTCTTCGATCTCGCGCCGCAGCAGCTGCTCGATGCGCTGGCGGTCCTTGAATGACAGATCGTCGGCGTGCGCCTCGAACAGATAGGTGTCGAGGTCGAACTCCTTCACGTGCATCTTGGTGTGGAACATGTTTTCCTGATACACGTTGACGTCGAACATCTCGTATTTCTGGCGGATGTGTTTGGCCAGATAGTCTTGGATCGAATTGATCTTGTGGTCGATGTAGTGCTTGCGCCCCTTCACGTCACGGGTGAATCCGCGCACGCGGTAGTCCATCGTCACGATGTCCGACTCGAAGCTGTCGATCAGGTAATTGAGCGCCTTGAGCGGCGAAATCACGCCGCAGGTGGCCACGTCGATGTCGGCACGAAAGGTCGCAATGCCGTTGTGCGGATGCGTTTCCGGATAGGTATGGACGGTGATGTGGCTCTTGTCCAGATGCGCGACCACGGCATCGGAAATCATGTCCTTGCCGAGCTTTTCGACGATCGGATGCTCGGAAATCAGGATCGTCACCGAGGCGCCCTGCGGGTCGTAATCCTGCCGCGCGATGTTGAGGATGTTGGCGCCGATGATCTCGGCCACGTCGGACAGGATCTGGGTGAGGCGATCGGCGTCGTATTGCTCGTCGATGTACTCGATGTAGCGCCCGCGCTGCTGCTCCGACACTGCATAGCAAATGTCGTAGATGTTGAAGCTCAGCGCCTTGGTGAGGTTGTTGAAGCCCTGCAATTGCAGGCGGGGAATCGGCTTGACCACGGCGCATACCTCGGCAACGGAAAACGTCCGGTGTGGATCCCGGGGGCGCGGATTATGGGCCATGCGTGCCCGCGATGAAACCGCGGCCGATGGCCACGGCGGCGCGGACCTGCTGCTACCGCCTTGGCAATTTGCAATACTATGAGCCACTTGCCCGTGGCGGGCCTGCGTGGCACCCGATGCCTGCGCACTCCACCCCGGATTCATCCGCTTGCAATGCGTAGGGGTCTGCGTGGAATCCCAAACCAAGATCGCCGATTTCCGCTACAACCTGCAGCGCGAGGTCAACCGCGTGCAGGCCCCGGAGATGCTGGTGCCCGACCGCGCGGCAATGGAGCGCTTCCTCGGCGCCTGCCATCGGCGTCGCTACCCGAGCAAGACCGCGATCATCCGTCCCGGGGACTCGGCCAACATCCTCTACTACGTGATCGACGGCTCGCTGACGGTCTCGTCCGAGGACGAGGAAGGCAACGAGCTGATCCTCGCCTACCTCAATCGCGGCGAGTTCATCGGCGAAATGGGCCTGTTCGTGGAAACGCCACGGCGCGAGGTGATGGTGCGTACGCGCACACCCTGCGAATTGTCCGAGATCAGCTACGAACGCCTGTTTGCGCTGTTCGAAGGCCCGCTGCGCGAGGAATGCCCGAAGGTCCTCTTCGCAATCGGCTCGCAACTCACCAACCGCCTGCTGCACACCTCGCGCAAGGTCAGCCGGCTCGCCTTCATGGATGTCACCGGACGCGTCGCCAAGACCCTGCTCGACCTCATCGACGAGCCCGACGCGATGACCCATCCGCGTGGCAAGCAGATCCGCATCTCGCGCCAGGAAATCAGCCGCATCGTCGGCTGCTCGCGTGAAATGGTCGGGCGCGTGCTCAAGCAGCTCGAGGAGCAAGGCATGATCAGCGTCAGCGGCAAGACCATCGTCGTGCTCGGTTCGCGCTGAGCGCGGCGCAAGGCCCGCAGCACAGGCTGGCGCTGGCGAAATTCCGGCACCCCATGAGCCGCAATCTGCCCGCCCGCCGCGCCGAAGATCAGGAGCGCGGCGACGCGCGCCTGATCCGCACGATTCTCGATATCGCCGGGCGCATACCCCCGACGGACAGAGTCGCCAGTGACGAACCGGCGCAGAGAGCCCGTGCGATCGCAGTCGTGGCCCAGCGCAAGGCTGCGCTTGCGGCGGGCGGCCTGGCCTTGCCTCCCGGTGCGCTGGGCTGGCTGACGATCCTGCCCGAACTGTCGGTGATCTGGACCGTCCAGCGCCAGATGGTCGCCGACATCGCCGGCGTCTACGGCCAGAGCGCGGGACTGACCCGCTCGCACATGCTCTACTGCCTGTTCCGCCATGCCGCCGCACAGGCAGTGCGCGATCTCGCCGTGCAGGTCGGCGCTCGCCTGCTGATCCAGGACGTTCCGCTGCGAGCACTCGAGCGCGTTGCTGCCCTGATTAGCGTGCGCCTGTCGCAGCGCCTCGTCGCGCGCGGTCTCTCGCGCTGGTTGCCGGTCGCAGGCGCGGTCGGCGTCGGCGCCTACGCCTGGTACGACACGGCCCAGGTGGCACGGACTGCCATGGCCCTGTTCGCGGGCGAGCCGCTGCCCGACACGCGGCGCGCGCGCCGGTTCACGCAAGGCAAGCGCGCCGACCTCGGCCCTGAGACTCCTCACGGTGATGGTTCAAATGGTTGATGTTGCTGGATTTGTCGTCATCGCGATCGACCAGATCGAGACCCGCACAATTAACGGCAAGCCAAGGTCGGCCTGTTAAAGTAGGCCCATGTATCTTGAGCATTACGGGCTGCGCGAGGCGCCGTTCTCGATCACGCCCGACCCGCGCTACGTCTTTCTATCCGATCGCCATCGGGATGCGCTCGCACATCTGCTGTATGGCATCGGCAAGGGCGGCAGCGGCGGCTTCGTGCAGCTGACCGGCGAAGTCGGCACCGGCAAGACCACCCTGTGCCGCCTGCTGCTGGAGCAGTTGCCCGAAAACACCTGTGTCGCCCTCGTGCTCAATCCGAAATTGTCGCCGGTCGAATTGGTCGAGACCGTTTGCGAGGAACTCAAGCTCGGGATCGACGGCAAGCGCGGCAGTCTCAAGGCGCTCACCGACACACTCAACATCTTTCTGCTCGACGCCTACGCGCAGGGCCTGCGCGTCGTGCTGATCATTGATGAAGCACAGAACCTGTCGACCGAATCGCTGGAGCAGGTGCGCTTGCTCACCAACCTCGAAACACCAACACAAAAGCTGCTGCAAATCATCCTGCTCGGCCAACCCGAGTTGCGCGAGGTGCTGGAAAAGCCCGAGCTTCGCCAGCTCGCCCAGCGCATTACCGCGCGTTATCACCTCACACCACTGGACGCGAGCGAGACCGAAGCCTACGTGCGCCACCGCATGGCCGTTGCGGGCTGCACGCGCCAGCCGTTCACGCGGTTGGGTCTGAAAGCGCTGTATCGCCGCTCGGGCGGCGTGCCACGCCTGATCAACATCATTGCCGACCGTGCCCTGATGGCCGGTTTCGCACGCGATCAGGACAGCCTGGGCGAGCGTCTGGTTGACCGTGCCGCCGACGAAACCCTGCCCGGACACGCACGCTACTGGCTGCGTCGCCACGGCGCCTGGGCCGCGCTGGTCGTGGTGGCGCTGGTCGCTGCTGCCGGCACCTGGGCCTGGCAGCATCGCGCTGCGCCACCGCCTGCCTTCGTCGACGAACCCAAACCGGAGGCAACCGCCACCGGCGCTGGTGACGAGGAAGGCGAGCGACTGCGCGCGGCGCTCGCTGCCGCACCGGATACCGCCTTGATCGCCTACACCCAGCTGCTCGCGCGCTGGCATGTCGATGCCGAACAGATTTCCGTGCGCGACGCGGCCCGTTGCCCCGCGCTGATCGCGCCCGGGCTTGCCTGTCTGCGCGGTCACGCCTCGCTCGAACAATTGGCGCGCTTCGACCGGCCCTTGCTGCTGCTGTTCGGCAAGGCACCGCACGAAATGCCCGCGGTGCTGCAGGGCGTGGGCAAGGAGCGCGTGCGGATCGACCTTTCCGGTCAACGCTACAGCCCGAGCCGCGAAGCCCTTGCAAGTCTCTGGGATGGTGATTTCAGCGTGCTCTGGCGTGTGCCTGCAAACATGCCGGCGCGGCTGGACCGCGGCGCCTCCGGCCCCGGGGTGGATTGGGCACTCAACCGCCTCAAGAGCTTCGATGGCGGCGACGGCGCCAGCCCCGGCGCGAACTTCGATGCCGCCATGCAAGCTCGCGTGGAGAAGCTGCAGCAGGCCTACGGCATCCGCGCCGATGGCATCATCGGTCCGGAAACTCTGTTCGCCCTGTCGGCGCTCGACGATGACGGGCCGCATCTGTCGCGCACGATGGACTGAGCCTCGCCCCGACGCGCCACGCCGACACACCGCACCCGATCCGGATTCCGCATGTCACTGATCCTCGAAGCCCTGAAGAAATCCGAGCAGCAACGCCACCTTGGCGAAGCGCCCAACCTCGGCACACCGATCGTGCTCACGCGCCCGCGACGCAGCGCATTGCCCGCGCTCGCCGCCGCGATCGTGATCGCGCTCGTCGCCGGCTGGTGGTTGCTGCGCGAGCCGGCACCCACCGCCCCGGCAATGTCGGCGGTCCCGGCCAAGCCTGCGGCGCCCGCACTGGCGCCGGTGCCGGCAGCGACCAAACCAGTGAGCAGGATCGGCAGCCCGAACCGTCCCGTCCCGGCGACGCCTGTGGGCAACCACGCGGCGCCAAGCAAGCCGGTCGAAGTCGCGCAACCCGTGTTGCCCATGCCCGGATTGCCGGATGCGCCGGGCTCGGTCACCGCGCCGGCAATGCCGATGCCCAGTCCAGTGGTGATTGGTGGCGAGGGCACGCCGAAGGACGATGCGGCTGCGGCTGCGCCCGGTGCCGCGAAGAATCCCGCCCAGGTCGCCACGCGGTCCACCGCCAAACCTGCGTCCACGGTCACGACACCCGCTGCCGCGACGGGCGCGCTTCCGGTACCCGCGGCCCCACCGGCGCCGGCCGCGGCGCGGCGGGCGACGGCAAAACCCGTGCAACCCAGCCTGCCGTCGATCTGGGAATTGCCTTACGCCACACGCAAGGACTTGCCCGAGATCGACCTGACCATGCATGTGTGGTCGCCGACACCGGCCGAGCGCTTCGTCGTGGTCAAGGGCGAGCGTCATGTCGAAGGCGAGCAGATTGCCGATGGGGTGGTGCTGCAGCAGATCACCACCGACGGGCTCGTGCTGGAGTTCCACGGCCAGCGCTTCACCTTCCCGCGCGACGGACGCTGAGCCGCACGCGTGTTTGTGCAGTTGCCGAGCCGTCGCCGCAGCGGGCCGCCACTGGCAACACTGTTCATCGTCGTCGCCTGCGTGGTGGTGTTCGTCTGGCTCGCATCGCTGCCGGAGGCAGAACGCGCTGTCACGATCATGCGCTGGGGAACGGTGCCGACCACCCTGCTCGATCACAACATCGGCTGGTTGCAGCAGTTGCTCGAACTGCGCGCGATGCGTTTGGTGAGTGCGCTGTTCATCCACGCCGACTGGCTGCACCTGACCGGCAACCTGCTGTTCCTGATCGTGTTCGGCGTATCCGCCGAACGCGTGCTCGGCTCACTGCGCTTCCTGCTGCTGTTCGTGCTCGGTGGCGCGCTCGCCAACCTGTTCGGCGCCCTGATGCTGGCCGGCACCAGCGCACCGATCATCGGTTCGAGCGGCGCGGTGTCGGCCGTGGTGGGCGCCTATCTCGCGCTGTTTCCCCGCGCACGGCTTGGGCTGGTCCTGCCGCTGGGCTTCTTCCTCGAATTCGTGCGCGTGCCGGCGATGCTGCTGATCGGCTTCTGGGCCGCGCTGCAACTGCTGTTCACCTATGTCGGCCCGGCCTTCGGTGCGGTCGCGTGGTGGACGCACGTGGGTGGCTTCATCATCGGCATCGCCCTGGCCCTGCTGTCGCGTCCGGCGATCGCGCGACGCCTGCGCCAGTAGGGCAAGCCGCCGGGAACATTTATCTCGCTCCCTGCATCGAAGTGCTCGAGTCGACCGCGCCGAACAAAGGCCGGCCCGCGGCTCGAACATCACATCGAATGGTCAAAACAGGGGACCGGATACATGAAATTGGCAGCACCCAATGCGGCACCACGCATGTACCTCAAGGACATCGACGGCAAGACCATCGTCATCGGCAAGGCCAGCGGCAGGCGCACCCTGCTCTGCTTCTTCCGCGATGCGGCCTGCCCGTTCTGCAATTTCCGCATCTACGAACTCACCGCCAAACACGCTGCATTGCAACGTCTTGGCCTTGACGTGATTGCGGTGTTCAAGTCGGACGTTCCTGCGGTCAGGCGCTTCGTCGCCAGGCAGCCCCGTCCGTTTCCGGTGATTGCCGATCCGGCCGGACTGGCCTACGAAACCTACGGCATCGAACGCTCGCTGTGGGGCAAGCTCAAGGCGATCGCCATGCGCATCCCGACCTTGCTCAAGGGTCTGCGTATCGTTGGCCTGGCGGGTCTCAATACCAACAACGTGATGCCGGCCGATTTCCTCATCGATGGCGAGGGCAAGCTCGTGGAGACCTGGTACGCCCGCGATGCCGGCGATCACATCCCGTTCGAGCGGATCGAGTTGTTCGTTGCCCGTGACCTGATCGAGCGCAGCGCCGCAGCCTGAGGCGCGCACGGCACATCTGCCGTGCAGACCCTCAAGCGAACCGGGACTTGTCGGCGTACATTGCCTGGTCGGCCTTGCGCAGCGCCGCCTCGGCATCGCCGCCCGGCGCAAGCAGGCCGATGCCGACCGAAAAATCAATGGTTGGCTGCTCGACTGCACTGCCCTTGAGATGCTGGCGCACTGCCTCGATCCGCGCGTGCAGGATTTCGCTTGATGCGGACTGGGCAACCACCACGAACTCGTCACCGGCGAAACGGACGATCTGATCACCGCTGCGAAAACTGGCCTTGAGCGCATCGGCGAAGCGCACCAGGCAGTCATCACCGACATGATGGCCGTGGCGATCATTGACGTGCTTGAACTGGTCGATGTCGAAAAACAGGATCCCCGCTCCGTGCCGCGTTGCTGCGTCGAGAATCGCCGGCAAGGCGCGGCGGTTGAACACGCCGGTGAGCTGGTCCTGATGCACCAGATCCTGCAAACGACGCTGCGCCTCACGCAGCTCGACATTGGCGCGGCCGAGGTCACGTTGGATGATGTCCTGAAAGGCGAGCAGCGAAGCGAGCGCAATCACCCATTCGGTCGCCGCATCGAGCGAGGATGCTGCCGCCATCAAGGTTCCGATCGGCAGATCCGCCGTGCCTTGCCATTGTTGCCACAGGGCGAGATTTCCGGAAATCTCGGCAAAGCCGAGCAGGGCGCGCATGCCCAGACCAGCCGCGAGCCAGCCGCAACGCGGCGCCTGCGTGAGCAGGATCTGGAGCGCGCAGGTGCCGAAAGCCACCGCAATGAGGATCGACTGCAACAAGCCCAGGATGTGGAACGAGCGCAACGACAACAACGCACCAAGCGCGGCGTAAGCCACCGAGAACACGAGGATGCCTCGCAGCGGCGGTACGAAGCGCGGATTGGCCAGCGACAAGGATGCCGTCACCACCAGCAACACGAACATCGTCTTGGCGAACAAATAGACCGCAAACGACGCCAGGGTCGGCAGGGCGGTCTTCTGCAGCACGGTCCAATAAAGCGCCACCGCGACCAGGGCGATCAGGTTGCACAGCCATGCCCGCGCCCACAGACCCAGGTTGGCGTACGGCAAGGAGCGCGACAGGACGAGGAAGAACGTCCAGATCAACAGGTCCGAAACGGCCTGGGCCAAGGTGCTCCAGCGCCACAACATGAGTTCCATGTCGCCCCCCATGCATTCCGCCGCAATCCCGGGATCAGCGAAACACGGGCCGCACTTTAGCGCAGATCCGTTGCGGGCATCGCCGCCAATCGCGCGTGGCGGCGATGTGGCAGCAAGCTCGGGCGCCTCCTCGCCCGTCGACAACTGGTCGCCATTGCGTACCTGCCGCTATGCTCATGGCCACTTCCTTGAAGCCAAGGGGATGATCATGTTTCGATGGCTTTGTGCCTGCGCCCTGGCGTGTGGATTCGGTCTCGCGGGTGCGCACGCGGCAGGCGCGATCGAACTCAGCGTCCGCGACGCCGCCACCGGTGCGCCGCTCGCCGCCACGCTCGACTACAGCGTCGGCAGCACCCGGCACAGCGTCGAGTTGGCGCCCGATGCGCCCACCACCATTGCATTGGCGCAGTCCGGCGTCGCCGTACTGAGCGCGCCCGGCCATCACGCCTTGCAATTCCGCCTCGAAGGCGCGCAAGGCCAGCTCACCGTGCTGCTCGACCCGGAGCAGGAACCGGCTGCCTATTCAGCGCTCGCGGGGCGCGCGCGGGACCAACCCGGGGCACGCTGGCTGCAGGGTTTCGTGCGGCGCGCACGCGATGGCGCTGCCATTGCCGACGCCCTCGTCCGCAGCGAAGGGCGCAGCACGCGCAGCGATGCAGAGGGCTATTTCGAGCTTGAATTGCCTGCTCTGGATGACGGCGACACCACGCGCGCCAGTCTCGACGTCGATGCCGGCAACGCCGGCGCGCAACATCGCACCGGATTGCTGCGCGTCCGCGGCGTGCAGCGCCTGCTGATCGCACTGGAAGCGGGCGCAGCGCGCATTGCGCACAACCAGATCGGCGCACTCGACCGCGGCGAACGCGCCGCTGGCTCGGATGACGGGCGGCCTGCACCCCTGGCCCGCCTGCAAACTCCGGTGGGTCCGCTGCTCGCACCGGGACTCGCGCCGCCGGCCTCGATCCGCGTGGGCTACGCCGATGCCGCCTGCACACAGTCCTGCTGCACCGGTTCCTGCACCAACACCTGCGTGCTGCCGCTGGAAACCTATGTGCGCCGCGGCCTCGACAGCGAGTGGATCGCAAGCTGGAACACGCAGAGCCTGCGTGCCGGCAGCATCGCCTACCGCAGTTATGGTGCATGGCGCGTTGCCCACCCGATCCGCGCGAACTTCGACATCTGTTCGAGTGCCTGCTGTCAGGTCAACGATGCCGGCACCGCAAACAGCACCGACAATGCGATCGCGCGCACACCCGGCATCCTGCTCACACGCACCGGCAGCGAGGCAGCCTCGGCGGAATACTCGGCCGAGAACAACAGCTGGGACGATCCCAACGACGGCCTGTCGTGCAGCAACAGCGACTTGTCCTGCGGCAACGGCTTCGCCGGCTCGCCCGCCAATGGCTGGCCGTGTCTGGCCGACAGCGTCGGCAGCGGCCACGGCTGCTTCGGCCACGGTCGCGGCATGTCGCAATGGGGCACGCAGCGCTGGGCAATCGACGCAAGCGCAAGGCGCTGGCCGTGGATCGTCGACCACTATTTCAACGACAGCGGCGCCGGCAGTGGCCAACGCACTGCGGTGATGACCTCGCCGCTTGCGCTGGCCAATCTTGCGGCGCAACCGGCAGCGGCCGCACCCGGCACCTTGATCCAGCTCTCGGCAGATGCCGACAACACGGCCGGCGCCAGTCACAGCCATCTTCTGATCGGTGCGAGCCTGTACCGCAGCGGCGTCGGCTACATCGACGATTCCGCGCATGACGCGCCGCTCGTGCTCGCCACCGGCAGCCACGCGATCACCCGCGCCTTCACGATTCCACCCGCAACCGCGCCGGGCAGCTACGACCTGCTGCTCTCGTTGTATCTGGACGTCGATGAGAATGGCACGATCAGCTCCGCCGACTTGCCACTGGCGCTGGCCACGCAAGTGGCCGCCGTGCAACTGATCGACGATCGCATCTTCGCCGACGCCTTCGACGGCTCGCCCTGAGCTTGCCCACCGATTGCGACGGCCCGGGTCGGAATCAGGCCCGGGCCATCTTGTTGGATTACAATTGGCGCTGCCGTGGCACGGTCCGGCAGATTCCCTGGAGAGCATCGTGACGCACGTCGTCACCGACAACTGCATCGCCTGCAAGTACACCGACTGCGTCGAAGTCTGTCCGGTCGATTGCTTCCACGCCGGCCCCAACTTCCTCGCCATCGATCCGATGGAATGCATCGACTGCACGCTGTGCGTGGCCGAGTGCCCGGCCGAGGCGATCTTCGCCGAGGATGACGTGCCCGCCGGACAGGAGCATTTCCTCGCGCTCAATGCCGAGCTCGCGCCCCTGTGGCCGGTACTGGCCGAGCGCATCCCCGCGCTCGAGGATGCCGATCGCCTCAACGGCGTGCCCGACAAGCTGCCGATGCTCAAGCGCTGACGCGCGCCGCCTCCCGCCCCTGCCGCGGCGACGCCAGCGTCGCCACGCTCACTTCCCGCACAGATCCCGCCAATGACCGACCCAGCAGCCAGCTCCAAGCCACGCGACGGCGACAAATACGTGACCGCCGAAGGCACGCGCGCGGTGCATGGCGGCATGCGCCCCAATGCCAACGCCAATACGCCCGATGTCGGCCGCAAGCCGCCGTGGCTGCGCATCCGCCTGCCCAGCGGGGCGCGCTACGAAGCCGTGCGCGACATCGTCAAGACACACAAGCTGCATACGGTGTGCGAGGAATCGCGGTGCCCGAACATTGCCGAATGCTGGAGCGGCGGCACCGCGACGATGATGCTGATGGGCTCGGTGTGCACGCGCGCCTGCCGCTTCTGCGCGGTGAGCACCGGCAATCCGCACGGCTGGCTCGATGCCGGCGAGCCGGACCAGGTCGCCGATGCCGTGGCGCTGATGAAACTCAAGTACATCGTGCTGACCTCGGTCGATCGCGACGACCTTCCCGATGGCGGCGCCGCACACTACGCCGCCTGCATCCGCAGGATCCACGAACGCGCACCGCAGACCGCAGTCGAGGCGCTCACGCCCGACTTCTGCGGCAAACACGAACTGGTGGCGACCGTGCTCGATGCCGGTCTGGTCACCTACGCGCAGAACCTGGAGACGGTCGAGCGCCTCACCGGCCGCGTGCGTGACCCGCGTGCCGGTTACGCGCGCACGCTCGACGTGCTCGCCTTTGCCAAGCGCCATGCGCCGCAGACCCTGACCAAGACCAGCCTCATGCTCGGACTTGGCGAGACCGACGAGGAACTCGAACAGGCCTTCGACGACATGCGCAATGCCGGCGTCGACATCGTCACGCTCGGCCAGTACCTGCGTCCGACGCCCAACCATCTGCCGGTCGAGCGCTTCGTCACGCCCGAACAATTCATCGCCTATCGTGATCTCGCGCTGGCCAAGGGCTTCGTCGAGGCGGTGGCGGGACCGCTGTCACGCTCGAGCTACCGCGCCGAACGCGTGCTCGAGCGCAACAATGCAGGCTTGTGCGGCTGATTCAGGATTTCGCCGGCGCCGGAGGCGCTGCCGGCGTTGCCCGCAGCGCCAACACCTTGAGTGCATTGAGCGCTTCATTGAGCGCATAGTCGCTGGGCACCTCGTGTTGCGTGATCGCCGCGCGATCCGCCGCGCCCTCGTTGACGCCCTTGAGGTGGTTGCGCAAATCACGCTCACCCAAGCCACTGTCGAAGTCGTCATTGCGCGCGCTCAGGCTCAGATCGGCAAGTTCGATATCGGGTCGGATTCCGGCCGCCTGGATCGAGGTACCGCTGGGCGTGTAGTAGCGCGCGGTGGTGAGCTTGACCGCATGCTCGCCATCGATCGGCAGCACGGTCTGCACCGAACCCTTGCCGAAGGTGCGCCGGCCCATCAGCAGGGCGCGATGGTTGTCCTTGAGTGCACCGGCAACGATTTCGGCCGCCGATGCACTGCCGTTGTCGACCAGCACCACCAACGGCGCACCTGCGAGCAGGTCACCCGGCGTCGCGCTGAAACTGGTGTCGGCCTGCTTGACGCGGCCGCGCGTGCTGACGATCACACCGCGGTCGAGAAAGTCATCAGCGATTTCAACCGCGGCGGCGACCAGCCCGCCGGGATTGCTGCGCAGGTCGAGCACGACGCCGCGCAGAGGCGCCTTGTTCGCTGCCTGCAGGCGCTCGAACTGCTTGCGCAGCTGCATCGCGGTTTCTTCCTGGAACTGGCTGACGCGCAGGTAGCCAAAACCGGGCTCGAGCAAACGCCCGCGCGCGCTGGCGACATGGATCGCCTCGCGGGTGAGCGTGATGTCGACCGGTGCGGTCTGCTTTTCGTGCAGCACGCTGAGCGTGACGCTGGTGCCCGGCTTGCCGCGCAGGCGCGCGATCGCGCCATCGAGATCGTCGGACTGCACGGCCTTGCCATCGATGCGCAGGATGATGTCGCCAGCGCGGATGCCGCCGCGCTGCGCCGGCGTATCGTCGATCGGCGTCACCACACGCAGCGTGCCTTCGACCTGTGCAACTTCCAGACCGAGCCCGGCATAGCTGCCGGTGGTTTCTTCGGTCAGGCCCGACAGCTCTTCCTTGTCGAGATACTCGCTGTGCGGATCGAGTCCGGCGAGCATGCCGCGGATCGCGCCGCGCATGAGGCTGCGGTCATCGATCTCCTCGACATAGGCCTGCTTGATGAGGCTGAACACCGCGGTGAAGACGCGGATGTCGGCCATGTCCACGGATTTGCGTGCGGCTGGCGCATTGGCGAACGCGGGCAAAGCCGCGCCTTTCGGGTTTGCGTCTTTCGTGTCCTTGCCCGGGTCGGAGGCTGCATCTTTCACAGGCGCAGCACCAGAGGCCTTGTCCGCCGGCGGTTCAGCAAGCGCAACGGCGCTGCCGAGAACAAGGATCGAGGCGAAGACGAGCAAGGGGCGCATGGGCATGTCCACGATCAGGAGAGGCATCGAGTGTACGGCAGGCAGGGTGCGGGCATCGACCGCCCCGGCCGCGTGAAATTCAGCGCAGCCAACGGCGCGGATCCACGGGCTTGCCGTCGCTGCGCAGTTCAAAGTACAGCCCGGCGCTACGCTGCCCACCACTGGCGCCACTGGTGGCGATCGTGTCGCCGGCATCGACCCAGTCACCCACTTCCTTGAGCAGACTTTCATTGCAGCCATACAGGCTGAGATAGCCGTCGCCGTGGTCGAGGATGATCACCATGCCGTAGCCGCGCAGCCAATCGGCAAAGGCCACGCGGCCGCGCGCGACCGCAGCCACCGGCGTGCCAACCTTGGCCGCAAGCAGCAGACCACTGCTGGGTCGTCCGCCTTCGCCGGGCGCGCCGAAAGCAGAAACGATGCGTCCTGCCAACGGCCAGCGCAGACGTCCACGCTGGCTGGCGAAGGCTTCGGCGCCCTTGATCTGCTGCGGGATATCGGCAAACACATCGTGCAGGCGCTCGAGCAGCTTGACCAGCTCGTCTTCGTCGCGACCGAGCCCGGCCAGATTCCGGCCCTGCGCCTTGAGCCTGGCATCGAGCTCGCCAACCAGGGCTTCGCGCTGCACGCGCTCGCGTTCGAGACTCGCGCTTTCGGCGGCACGTGCCTGACGTGTGGATTCGAACTGCGCGCTCTGCGCGCGGATCGCATCTTCGAGCGCAAGCAGTTTCTTCATTTCCTCGCGCACCTCATCGAGCTGCGCGATGCGCGCGCGCTGGAAGTAGCGATGATAGGCGAGCACGCGCGCCACCGCAGCGACGTCGTCCTGCTGCAGCAACAACTTCAGTTCCTCATGTTGCCCCAGTGCGTAGGCCGAACGCAGCAGGGCGGCGAGGTCCTGTTTGCGTGCCGAGAGCTGCGTCAGCAGGCTGGCGTGCTGGTCGCCCAGCGCGGCCAGACGCTCCTGCTGGTCGGCAAGCTGTTCGTCCAGCGCATGCAGCTCGCGCGCAATCGCGGCAATCGCCAATTCCTGCTCGCGCAGATCACGCAGCGCCACGTCGCGCTGATCGGTCGCCGCGCGCTGCTGCTCAACCAGCGCCTTGATCTGCGCACGCACCGCCGTGAGCTTGTTCGTGGTCTCGACTTCCTGCGCCTTGCGCCGCGCACTGTCGACATCCTGCGCCTGCACAATCGCGGTCACCGCCAGACCGAGCAGCAGCAGACATGCCAGACGAACCACGGCGGCGAGCCCCTAGTCGAAGCGGACCAGACTGCGACCGCTCATCTGCGGCGGCTGCGGCAGACCCATCAAGGCCAGCACGGTCGGCGCCAGATCACGCAGCGCGCCGCGCTCGAGTCGCGCCGCTCGGCCAACATGGACCAGCGGCACCGGGCCCACCGTGTGCTGGGTGTGCGGCACGCCGTTGTCGTCAACCATCTGCTCGAGATTGCCGTGGTCGGCACTGATGAGCATCTCGCCACCGGCCGCGCGGATCGCGGCTTCGATGCGACCGAGCGCGGCATCGACCGCTTCGGCCGCGGCAATCGCCGCGCCTTCGATTCCGGTATGCCCGACCATGTCGGGATTGGCGATGTTGCAGACGATGAAGTCGAATTGGCCTGACGCAATCGCCGCGACCAATCGATCGGTGAGCTCGGGACAGCTCATTTCCGGCTTGAGGTCGTAGGTGGCGACCTTGGGGCTCGGCACGAGGATGCGCTCCTCGCCCGCAAACGGCGCTTCGCGTCCGCCCGAGAAGAAAAACGTGACATGTGCGTACTTCTCGGTTTCGGCGATGCGCAACTGGCGCAAGCCGAGACCGGCAAGGTATTCACCCAACGTGTTGTCCATCGATTGCGGCGGGAATGCGATCGCGCTGTCGGCGACCAAACCCTTTTCGTATTCGGTCAAGGTCGCGCAGGCCGACAACTGCGGCACGCGACTGCGCGCGAAACCGCTGAAATCCGCATCGACGAAGGCATGCGAGATCTCGCGCGCACGATCGGCGCGGAAGTTCATGAACACGATCGCATCGCCGTCGTTGACCGCGGCACCCCCAGCGATCACGGTCGGTTTGACGAACTCGTCGTTCTCGCCGCGCGCGTAGGCCGCGTCGAGTGCGGCCAGCGCGTCGGCGGCGTGATGATCCGCCTGCGCCAGCGCAATCGCCTGCCATGCGAGTTGCACGCGATCCCAGCGCTGATCGCGATCCATCGCGAAGTAACGGCCGGTTACGCTCGCGACCTTCGCGTTGCCGAGCCGCGCGCACTGCGCGGCAAGGCGTTCGAGCGAGGCGCGCGCACTGCGCGGCGGCGTGTCGCGCCCATCCAGGAAGGCATGCACGGCCACGCGCGCCACGCCGCGGTCATGCGCCAGATCGAGCAGGGCGAAAATGTGGTCTTCCTGACTGTGCACGCCACCGGGCGAGAGCAGACCGAACACGTGCAGGGTGCCCTCGTGACGGCGCGCTGCATCACAGGCGTGCAGCAGCGCGGCGTTGTCGAAGAAGCTGCGATCGGCGATTGCGGCGTCGATGCGGGTGAGGTCCTGATGGACGATGCGCCCGGCGCCGATGTTCATGTGACCGACTTCGGAGTTGCCCATCTGCCCGTGCGGCAGCCCGACATGTTCGCCGAAGGTATCGATGAGGGTATGCGGACACTCGCGCAGCAGCCGCCGCCAGTTGGGCAAGTTGGCCAGCGCGATCGCATTGTGCGCGGTCTCCTCGCGATGGCCCCAGCCATCGAGTATCAGCAGCAGGACGGGTTTGGGTCGGGACACAGGCGAAACCGCGGAAGGGAAAGCACTATCCTAGCCGATGCATCGCGCGCTGACCCTGTCCCGTGCGCAGGCGCGGCGCGGGCAGCACGGGAGCGGAGCAAGCTCCGCTCTACGATGGTGGTGGTGTGCTCCTGCAGAGCCGAGCTCGCTCGGCTCGGGGTGCTCTTGTAGATCCGAGCTCGCTCGGCTCGGATGCGCGAAAGCAGCGGAGCAAATGCGAGATCGGAGCAAGCTCCGCTCTACGGGGCGGTGGGTTTTGTAGAGCCGAGCTCGCTCGGCTTGAGGCGCACGGGAGCGGAGCAAGCTCCGCTCTACGGGAAGGTCGCGACTGCCGTCGCTCCTGCAACAGCGCGCTGCAGGAGGGCCGGAAGGCCCGACCTGACGAACGGGAGCGGAGCAAGCTCCGCTCTACGATGGTGGTGGTGTGCTCCTGTAGAGCCGAGCTCGCTCGGCTCGGATGCGCGAAAGCAGCGGAGCAAATGCGAGAGCGGAGCAAGCTCCGCTCTACGGGACGCGCTTTTGCTCGAGGCGTTCGCCGCGAAGGGGCAGGCTCACTTGCCCGCCAGCGCCTTCTCGATGCTCACCTGGGTCATCGGGTGATAGCCGGGCTTGGCCTTGGCGTAGACCTCGCGTGCGAAGCGCAGGCCGTCGGGCGTCTTGGCCAGTTCCTCGTAAATCGGCACCACCAGATAGCGGCGACCGATGCGCGTCATGTACTTGGCCATCTGGGTGCGCGCGGGACGAAAGTCCGAGCGCGCCGCAGCCAGATACCAGCGGCGCGCAATTTCGGCGTTGGGCGATCCATTGAGGTGCCAGGCCGCATCGAGCGTGGCCAACTGTTGCGCGCTGAGTTTGTCCGGCAGTCCGTCGAGGAAATACATCCACTCTTGCGTGTTCCAGCGCTTGGCGTCGAGCTTGATCGCGGTGCGCTTGCCTTCCAGCCACTGGCTGCGCGCCTCGGCGATCGCCTGCAACTGCGGCGAAGTCGGCAGCGGCGCATCGGCGGGCACGCCGCCTTGGTAGATCCACGCCTTGACTTCGTCGAGACTCATCTTGCCCGGATACTTGTCGAGCAAGTTGGGTTTGAGCCAATCGAGCATCTGCTCGGTAGTGATGCTCCGGAACGCGAAATGCTCGAAATAGCTGCGCAGATAGGCGTCGAAAGCCTCGCGCCCGAAGCGCGCCTCAAGCGTACGCAGCAGCCATGCGCCCTTGACGTAGGCAAAGTCGGAAGCGGCATCGTCGGCATCGTCGAGATCGGGCACGAGTCGCTGGGTCGGCGCCGGCGTCGATTTGACCTCGCGCAGCAATTCATCGGCAGCGATGATGAATTCCTCGTCGGCCTGCACCTTGCCGTAGACCGCCTCGACGATGCGGTTCTCGACATAGCTGGTGAAGCCCTCGTTGAGCCACATGTGGCGCCAGCTTGCATTGGTGACGAGATTGCCCGACCAGGAATGCGCGAGCTCGTGCGCGACCAGCGACACCAGACTGCGGTCGCCGACCAACACGGTCGGGGTAGCGAAGGTCAGGCGCGGATTTTCCATGCCGCCGAATGGAAAACTCGGTGGCAGCACGAGGATGTCGTAGCGCTCCCAGCGGTACGGGCCGTAGAGCTTCTCGGTCGTCTCGATCATCTTCTCGGTGTCGGCAAATTCGTAGGCGGCCTTGGCGACCACCGAGGGCTCGGCATACACCGCGCTGCGCGGCCCGGTTTCGCGCACGGCGAGGTCGCCGACCGCGATTGCGAGCAGATACGAGGGAATCGGCTGCTCCATCCTGAAGCTGAAATCACCATCGAGTGGGTGCTTGGCATCGTTGTTCGCGCTCATCACCACGCGCAGCGCCTTGGGCCCGGTCACATGCGCGCTGTAGGGAAAGCGCACCGCAGGCGTGTCCTGCAGCGGCACCCAACTGCGCGCATGGATCGACTGCGATTGCGAATACATGAACGGCTGCTTCTTGCCCGCGGTCTGCGCTGGCGTCATCCACTGCAGGCCAGAGGCCTGCGGTGCGGTGTGATAACGGATGCGCACCTTGGGCGCCTGCGCGTCGAGCGCAATGCGCAGCGCCGAGCCGAGCACCGGATCGCGCGCGGCCAGACTCCACTTGAGTGCATGCGCAGCGCCCTGCGCATCGAGCGCCTCGATGCCTTCGATGGTGAGATCGCGCGTATCGAGCACCAACTCGCGCGCCTCGGGATCATGCCAGGCCAGTGCCAGCTCGGCGCTGCCGGCCAACTCACGCTTGTCGAAATCGACCTTGAGATCCAGCGAAAGCGCAGTCTGCGTGACCTTGGCCGGTTCGGCGTAACTGAAGCGATCGTGTTCGGCGGCCGAGGCTGACATGCACAGGAAGAACGATGCGGCGAGGAGGCGTTGCAGCATGGAAGGTGGTCCCTGAACGGCTTGCGATTGCGTATTGTCGCCGATCCGGCGCCACGCCGCGCCGGATCCACGCGCGCGCTCGATGCGGACCGGAAATCCGTGTCGAGGCCGTGTCCGGTCAAGCTGTCCGCTCGTGCCGGCCAGCATTCGAAAACGCAAGGCTAACCGATAGGCGAGCGGCTTGAATCAGATCCGGTAGCCGCGATGGATCGCGACGATGCCCGCGGACAGGTTGCGCACGTCGACGCGCTCCAGCCCGACGCTTTCCATCATCGCCTTGAGCGTTTCCTGATCGGGATGCTTGCGGATCGACTCGGCGAGGTAGCGATAGCTGCCCTCGTCACCCGCGATCAGCGCACCGATGCGCGGCAATACCTGGAATGAATGGAAGTCGTAGAGCGGCTTGAGCAGTTCGGCCTTGAGCACGGAGAATTCGAGAATCAGCGCGCGACCACCGATCTTGAGCACGCGCTGGATCTCGGCCAGCGCCTTGTCCTTGCGGGTCACATTGCGCAGACCGAAGGCCATCGTGACGCAATCGAAGCTGCGATCGGGGAACGGCAAGGCCTCGGCATCCATCTGCGCGCATTGCAAGCCCTGCACGAGACCACGATCGAGCAGGCGGTCGCGCCCGACGCGCAGCATGTCGCCATTGATGTCACCGACCACGATGCTGCCGCGCGCACCGACCTTGGGCCGCAGCAGCGCGGCGATGTCGCCGGTGCCGCCGGCCAGATCGAGCACCCGATCGCCTTCGCGCACGCCGCTGGTGGCAACGAAATAGCGCTTCCACAGCCGATGGATGCCAAATGACATGAGGTCATTCATGAGGTCGTACTTGCGCGCGACCGAGGTGAACACCTCACCGACCAAGCGCGCCTTGTCGGCCTCGGGGACGTCGCGGTAGCCGAAGTGGGTGGTGGATTGCGTCATGTTGCCATCGTACCGCATCGCGCCATTGTCGCGCCGCGCATTCATGCGAAGATCGCCGCCGCGAGCGCCGCCACACGCGGCAGATCGACCGCCGACCAGGGGAGCATTGGCCATGACGATCCTCAATCGCTACGCCCTGATCTTGCTGATCCTGTGCGGGGCCGCGGGATCATCGGCACGCGCCGACGAACGCATCCTCGCCTTCGACAGCCGCATCCAGGTGCAGGCCGATGGCAGCATGGATGTCACCGAGACGATCCGCGTGCGCGCCGAGGGGCAGCAGATCAACCACGGCATCTACCGCGACTTCCCCACCGACTACCGCGACCGGGGCGGCAACAAGGTCCACGTTGCGTTCGAGCCGCGCACGCTCACGCGTGATGGCGCCAGGGAAGACTTCCGCAGCGAGCGCCACGGCAACGGGGTGCGCGTGTATTTCGGCTCCAAGGACATCACGCTCAGCCCGGGGGAATACAGCTACGCCTTCAGCTACCACACCAATCGCCAACTCGGTTTCTTTGCCACGCACGACGAGCTGTACTGGAACGTCACCGGCAATGGCTGGGATTTTCCGATCGATGCCGCCAGTGCCGAGGTGAACCTGCCCGGCGCGATTGCGACGTCGGCGCTGCAGCTTGAAGCCTACACCGGCGTCGAGGGTGCCAAGGACAAGAACTACGAAGCGACTGCCGATGCGCCGTCGCAAGCGCGTTTCCGCACCACGCAAGCCTTGATGCCGCGCGAAGGCTTGACGATCGTCGTCGGCTTTCCCAAGGGTGTCGTTGCCGAGCCCAGCAAGGAGCAACGCGCAGCTTGGTTCTTCGCCGACAATGCCGGCGTGCTCGCGCTGTGCGGGGGCCTGCTGCTGATCTTCATCTGGTATCTCGTGCAATGGCTGCGCGTCGGCCGCGATCCCGAACCCGGGCCGATCTTCCCACGCTACGAGGCGCCCGACGGCCTCACGCCCAGCGCGCTGCGCTTCATCGAGCGCATGGGCTGGGATGAGCGCTGCGTCGCCGCCGACCTCGTCGATGCCGCGGTGCGCGGCGCGATCCGCATCAACAACACAGCCGACAGTTATCGCATCGAGCGGGCCGACGCCGTCGATCTACCCAGCCGCGAGGCGCAACTGATCGGTGACCTCTTGCAGGGCGCCGGGGAATTCGACCTCAAGCGCAGCAATCACCAACGCATCTCCACGGCGATCAAGGCACACAAAAAAGGACTCACCAGCGAATACGGTGATCGCTATTTCAACAAGAACACCCGATTGGTGGTGATCGGCGGTCTTCTCACGCTGGCCACGGTGATCGGTGCGGTGCTGTTGCTCGGCGAAAAGGACAGGATGATCGGTGGCGGCTTCATGCTGGTCTGGTTGGGCGGCTGGAGCCTGGGCGTGTTTGCCCTCGGCAGTGGCGTGATCGATGCCTGGCGCTCGGTCGCCAGCGGCAACAAGTCCGGTTCACTCGGAGTCCTCGCCGCGCTCGGCGTGACCCTGTTCGCCTTGCCGTTCTTCATCGGCGAAGTGGTCGGACTGGGTGCCCTGCTGATGATCTTCGGCATCGCCTTTTCGATTGCGATCGTCGTGTTGCTTGCGACCAACCTGTTGTTTGCGCACCTTATGAAGGCGCCCACGATTGCCGGGCGCAAGGTACTCGACCAGATCGAGGGCCTGCGCCTGTATCTGGGCGTGGCCGAGCGCGACGAACTGGCGGCACAGAAGGCGCCACCGCTGACCACCGGGGAATACCAGCGCATGCTGCCCTATGCGCTGGCGCTCGGCGTGGAAAAGAACTGGACCGATCAATTTGCCGCGGCGATCGGGCCTGCCGCCGCAGCCGCCGCGGTGGCTGCTGCGGGCTGGTATCACGGCAGCTCGATCAACAACCTCGGCAGCTTTGCCAGCGGCATCGGTTCCTCATTCGGCAGCGCGATCTCGTCCTCGTCGAGCGCGCCCGGCTCCTCCTCGGGCGGTGGCGGCGGCGGTTCATCGGGCGGCGGTGGTGGTGGCGGCGGTGGTGGTGGCTGGTGAAGTGTCCAGCCATGCGCTGCGCGCCTCGCCTCAATCAGCTCGCCCCCCGCGTTCGCGCCCATCCCGTGCGTGCCGGCACGCAGGACGCGCGCCCTGCGTGACCTACCCTACTCACCGGTAATTGGCTGTCCGTTTTCATGCCACACATTGCCAGAGCGAATATTGCCTGGCGCGGTCGCATCAAATTGTCCGAGTGCCTGAAAAGTGCCGCACTCGGGGTGATAGACCGTCGAGAAGCGGTTGTCCAATATCCGAATATCATGCGTATCGTCGGGATAGTTGTGGGTTTGGCCGCCCCGCACGCAGATGGAACCGCCCGCAACCAGATTGTTCTGGAGCAGGTAGTTGGTGACCGGCGCATAGTCGCTGTACATGTTCACCGATGACGAACAACCGGTATTGACGCAGATGAAAGTATTGCCAGTCACGGTGAAATTGTCGCCGCCATGCGTGCTGATCGCGGTTCGGTGCGCGCCCTCGATGGTGCGGTCCGAATAGAC
Organism: Dokdonella sp.; assembly: GCF_019634815.1. Taxonomy (GTDB): domain Bacteria; phylum Pseudomonadota; class Gammaproteobacteria; order Xanthomonadales; family Rhodanobacteraceae; genus Dokdonella_A. Next base: position 42,787 of record NZ_JAHCAP010000019.1, read on the forward strand.
ATATGAATCCCTGACCGTGATATTTCCGTAGATCATCATGCCGCGACCGACATGGTGAATCTTGACGTGGTCAAAAGTCTGGCCGCCCGGGCACCGCTGATAGACTCCCCAGGGGATGCCGGGCGCAGGCGACTTGTCGACCTCGGTATATTCGATCAGGGTATTGGCCGGGCAAGTTGAAACACCATATCCGATATCAATCCCGTACAGACCGCCACTGATGACCGTGGTGTCGCGCACGGTCACGTTGTTGTGCTGGATGCGAAGCTCGCCATGGATGCACATGCCTTCGATCGTCTGGCCGTCGCTTGATGTCGTGAAGTTGCCGTTGAAGGTACTCGTACACGTGTATCTCGGGCCGGTATTGCAGGGATTGGCCCGGCCCGTGAGATCAGGCCCCTCGATACCCAGCGCAAGACCCGGGGACTGGCTTGCAGTCGAAAGTCCGCCCGCGGCACCCCCTGCCGCGGGCACTTCGAATCCGCTGACGAAGATCGAATCGATCCCGCAGGATTGGGCACGAGCGCCCCCTGCCGCGAGCACAATGGCCGCAGTGCCCAGGATGCCGCATTGCCATTTCGTTACCGTACGCATGAGTCGCCCTCTCCGATCAACCGTTCAAAACAGTGCAGCGCCGAAAGAGTTCGCACTGAACCCATGCGGCGGCGCCGAATCCCCCATGTGCGCGGACTCGGCTCATTCAAGATCAAAGGCCTGTGCGCTCGATCGGCGGATGCACCCTCCATGGCGCGCGACAATGGCGGAGTTTTCAATGTCTCCCGAGAAAGACCCCGCTTGGCAGCTGCCTTGGCTCGGCTTGCTTGTTGTCGCAACGGACGGGTTCAGTCCCGGACCGGCAGATTCACCTGCCGGCCCGGGAGGGTTCAATCAGTCACAGGTTGGTGCATTTTTTGCCCAGTCGTAAGCACAACGTCCGCCGTAGACGCTATAGCTGCGTCCATGCACGGCCTGAACCTGGGTATACGAGTCGTCGTTGCAGTTGTGGTAGCCCGACCGACCGATCAGCCAGTAATTGGTGCGGCAGGTGTGCCAAGAGGCTGCGCCCGGGCTTGGCGACCAGGTGGTCGATGGGATGTGGTAGGACGAGGAACGATAGCCGAGATAGGTGCACTTTCGGCTCATGTTGCCATTGTAGGCGCAGCCTCCGTGATTGCAGAAGCTCCTCGTGCCGGTACGGTGGTAGGTCTGTGAAGATGCGCTGTTGTACTTGTACAGCTGAACGTACGTGGCGGAGTGCTCGCCAACCCATGATGGCATGCCCCACACCCCGGTCCTCCAGACCTGGATGCTTGTGCGATAGATGCCAGCCGCCTTGGGAATGGCGAAACCAGCCATTTGACTGTCGCGGTCCCGTCCCGGCAACAAGTCTCGCGCCGAGGCCTTCGCCATGCGCTGCATCGCATCCAGTTCATCGGCGCGACTGAGTGAGGCACCGGGAATCGCCTTGGCGCTGTAGGCCAGGGCGTTCAGGGCTGACGCCGCCCTGCCGAATTCGCTTGCCAATTCGTGATGATCCCGTGTGGTCTGCTTCTCCAGCGCGCCCCGCCACCCTGCCGGCACCGCGTCGCCCGTCAATTCGGCCGCCAGCGCATAGCCATCGGCATCGGTCAGCATCAGATTGGTTCCGACGCGACCAAAATACCCCTCCTCATTCAGCTCGTCGGGAAAAAATTCCTGTCCGATCTGAAGAGTCATGCCATCAGCCAGATCCACGCGCAACGCATCGCCGCTGGTTCGCGCCATTGCCACGTTGCGGACGGCATCGATGTAGAAGTCGGCAACTTCCGCGGCACTGACCGGCGCCGCGCCCTTGGCGACACTTTCGTCACGCAAGGGAAACCCTGCTGCAGGCGTATTGGCGGCGCCCATGGCCAGCGTCGCCAGAGCGGCCTTTTCAGCGCGCAGCGAGGTATGCAGGTGGGTGCTTTCCAGCGCGCGCCCCAAGCCCTCGAGCAGGTGGGCGTACTTGAAACCCTCCGTCACCAGGAACTCGCCTTGCGCCGGCGTCGAGCTCGATTTGGCGTGCTGACCCGACAGCGCCAGCGTTCGGCCCGCTGCATCGACCAGGCGCATTTCGAGAGAGCCAAATGCACCGCCATCGGCATCGTCCGAACGTCGAGCTTCGAAATAGATTGTTTCCCCGTTCAGATTGTAGGCACCTGCAAGACCAAGCTCCGGATCGACCAGGAAGAATTCCACGCTGCCCGGTTGCGCTGCTTGCTGCGCGGGCTGCAACGATTGCCTTGCCTGCAGGACGGTGGACAGGCTCAGTGCGACTGCTGCAGACAGTACGACCGCCTTGAATATGTGTTTCATTTGCTTCCCCTCGGATTCAGGTTGAGTGTTGGGGTCAACGCTGCCGGTGATGCGAGCTTTCAAATCCCCTTCCCCGGCGGGATGGACTTTGCGTGGCGGCTTGGCGGGTGTCGTGTCGGCTGGGTGTCGAAGTCCCGCAGGATCACGCCCCAAGCGATGCGTGATCGATGTGCAAACGATGCCGGAGCGCTGAAAGCGACTTGCGGCGGCGACGGAGGGAGCCGCAGAGCGGATGCAGCGGCGATCCGGTGGGTGCGGCGCATGTCACGCAGCCGAGCGCATGACCTGTCGCGCCACCGCTCCTGCCGCAGCGAAGCAGGCTGGGCGCAAGGTTCGGGCCGCGCCCACCCGCCAGCAGGGCGGCGAATCAATCACTTGCGTGATCAGCTCGCGTGCAGCGTGTCCGCGCGCCGCGTTGACAGGATGCTCTTGTGGATTTTTCAGCTTCCTGCTGGTTGTGATCCAATCCACCCATCCGAAGCCGAGCAAACACGATGCGTCAATGGATGGTCTTGTCTGGCCTGATGGCCTGTCTCGCCCTCGCGCCAGCCCGGCCATCGGCGCAGCCCTTGGCCCAGCCGGCGGCGGCGAGCGCCTCGCGGCCACGTACCTGCCTGGTGCTGGGTGGTGGCGGCGCGCGCGGCGCGGCCCACGTCGGCGTGCTGCGCGTGCTCGAGCGCGAGCGCGTACCGATCGACTGCATCGTCGGCACCTCGATGGGCGCGATCGTCGGCGGCATGTACGCGGCCGGCTACAGCGCCAACCAGATTGAAACGATCCTCGAGCACATCGACTGGGACGACGTGCTACGCGACCGCACGCCGCGGCAGGACCTGAGCGTGCGCAGCAAGCGTGACGATCTGCGCCGTCTGGGCGGAATCGAACTCGGCATCCATGCTGGCAAGATTGCGATACCTCAGGGGCTCATCCAGGGCCAGCGTCTTGAACTGCTGCTGCGTCGCCTGATGTTGCCGACCTGGCAGGCGCGCAATTTCGACCAGTTGTCGATCCCGTTTCGCGCGGTGGCCACCGACATCGTCAATGGCGAGAAAGTCGTGTTCGAACAGGGCGAGCTGGCAATTGCGATCCGCGCCAGCATGTCGGTGCCCGGCGCGTTCGCGCCCGCCCGCGTAGATGGCCGCCTGCTGGTCGATGGCGGCATTCTCGACAACGTGCCGATCGACGAGGCGCGCAAGCTGGGGGCGCAGCGCCTGATCGTATCCAAGGTCGGCACGCCATTGGCCACCGAGGAGCAGCTCAATTCACCGCTGGCCATCACCCAGCAGGCGATGCGCGTGCTGATGAAACGGACGGTCGAGACCCAGCTCGCCGGCCTCGGCCCGGATGACTTGCTGATCTCGCCGGACCTGGGCGGGCTGGGTGCCGCTGATTTCAAGCGCACCGCCGAAGCCTCGGCCATCGGCTTCGCCGCCGCCGATGCGGTGGCGTCGCAACTGCGCCGCTACAGCGTCGATGCCGCCAGCTACGCCCGCTTCGTGCAGCACCATCATTTGCCGTCTGACGATGCGCCGCTGCTCGCCTTCATCGACGTGCTGGGCACGCAATCGCGCAGCGGCAGGGACCTCGAGCGCCAGCTCGACCGTCTCGGCGGCCAGCCCCTGGATCTGGCCGCACTCGAACACGAACTGGGCGAAGCCTACGGCGATGGCCGCTATCAGCGACTGCAATGGCATCTGCGCGAACGCGATGGGCAGACTGGCCTGGCGATCGAGCCGGAACCCAAACGCTGGGGTCCGGACTTCCTGCATGGCTCACTGCGGATTTCCAGCGATTTTTCCGGGGAGAGCGATTTCCAGCTTGGCGCCGAATACGTCAAAACCGGCCTTGGCAGCGAATCGGGCGAGGCGCGCGTGCAACTTGGCCTGGGGCGCATCGACAGCCTGACAGGCCAGTTCCGTCAGACGTTCGGCGCGGGCGATGACCACGCCTGGGTGGCGCGGGCGGAATACCGCGCCTTCGACGTGCCCCTGCTCGCGCTCGACAATTCCAACCTCGCCCAGTTCCGCTACGACCAGTTGAGTGGCTCGATTGGCTGGCGCTTCGAGCCCGACAACCGCTGGCAGTTCTCGCTTGATGCCACGCGCCGGCGCGAACGCATCCGCCTGCTGGTGGGCGATCCCGCGGAATGGGGCGGTTCGCGCGCTGGCATGAGTGATCTCACCCTCGGCGTGCGGTACGACACGCTCGACAGCTCGACCTTTCCGCACCAGGGTCAACGCTTCGACGCGAGCGTCCAGCGCTTCCTGCCGGCGCTGGGCGCCAAGATCGACGCCAACGTCGTTCGCCTTGGCTGGGATGGCGTGGTTTCGCGCGGCCGCAACAGCCTGCTCGCCGGGATATCGCTGTCATCGGCGTCCGACGGCGGCATGCAGGTACTGGCCGCACACGATTTCCTCGGCGGCCTCGGGCAGCTCTCGGGCTATCAGGAAGATGCCCTGTTCGCACCCCAGACCGCGCTGGCGCGCCTGGTCTATTACCGCAAGATCGGCGGCGACAGTGGCATGTTGAACTTGCCGATCTACGTGGGCGCCAGCCTCGAAGCGGGTGGCGGCTGGCTGCGCCGAAAGGACATCGGCCGTGACGACCTCATCGGCGCCGGCAGTGCCTTCATCGGCTTCGACACCGGCATGGGACCGATCCTGTTCGGCTACGGCCACACCAACAATGGTCAAGGTTCGTTCTACCTGCTGTTTGACTCCCTGCTGCGCGAACGCCCGAACCGCTGAGAGCGATCCAGGCCGTGCGCACGGCTTCGCCCCGATTGCAGTGCCCACGGCCTCGCCGATAATGCGTGCGTTGTCGACCTTGGAGCGTTGGGATGCTCGAATGGGGATTGGGCGCGCTCGCGCTCGCGCTGGCTGCAGCTCTGGTGGTGCTGTTCAACCAGTTGATTGCGGCGCGCAATCAGGTGCGCGCCGCATGGAGCGACATCGACGTGCAGCTCACGCGCAGGCACGACCTCGTGCCGCAGCTGGTGGCCGCGGTGCAGGGCTACGCCAGCCACGAACGCGCGACGCTGGAGGCGGTGACTGCGCTGCGGCAACAGGCGCTGCAGGCGGTTGCACTTGACGACAAGGCACGCATCGAGGCTGCGCTTGCGCAGCAGGTCAATCGTCTGCTCGCTCTGCAGGAGAACTACCCCGAGCTCAAGGCCAGCGCCAACTTCCTCCAGCTGCAACGCGAGCTGGTCGAGGTCGAGGATCACCTGCAATACGCACGGCGCTTCTACAACGGCGCGGTGCGCGAGCTCAACAACCACATCGAGACCTTTCCCTCGATGATCGTGGCCCGGCTCGCGCGCTTCACGCCTGCCGAGTTCTACCGCCATGGCGAGGAACAGGATGCGCCCGCCTGAGCCACGCGCGTCACGCGCGTCACGGCCTCACGCCTGCGGCTTGCGCTTGCCACCCGGTTCGCGCGAGAGGCCGGCTTTTTCCATCGCCGCGAGATAGGACTGCCAGTTGGCATCCTGGTTGCGGCCCAGCTCGTGCAGCACCTGCCAGGAAAAGATGCCGCTGGCATGGCCGTCGTCGAAGCGCAGCAGCACCGCGTAGTTGCCGACTGGCTCGACTGCGAGAATCTTGATGTATCTGCGCCCCCACACCAGCGTGCGCTGGCCTGGTCCATGACCCTGCACTTCGGCGCTCGGCGAATGCGTGCGCAGGTATTCAGCCGGCAAGTGGAAACGCTCGCCGCCGTCGAAGGCGACTTCGAGTATTCGTGATGCGCGGTGCAGGATGATCTCGGTGACGACCGGGCTGCTCATGACGGGTGGGTCCATCGCAAGACTGCGCGAATCGGCGTACCGAAGCTCGCGCTCGGGCCGCGCGCCCGCGGCCGGCTCACTCAGTGCAGGCGCTCGCTGGCCGGCGCCCGCGGGGCTTGCGGACCGACCGGCGCACCAGCAACTTGCCACAGTGCGTCGAGATAGCCGTTGCCGAAACCGATCGAGCCGAGCGCTTCGTATTCGTAGGCACCGGTGTCGGGGTACCACTGTGCGTTCGGATCGAGTTCGCGCAGGACCAGCGCCTCGGCCTCGACTGCGCTGAGCTGGCCGACATAGCTGATCTCGCCCTCGTCGTCTTCGACCATGTTGACGGCGATCAGCGGCGCACAGGTCATCGCCGAACGCGCAATCGACGCCCAGTCATCGAGCCGGAAATCGGCGGGCACGGTGAGCTTCTCGCCACGCAGGGCCAGCGCCTTTTCGACGAACTCGCGCGAGGGATCGACTTCGAGCGTGCTGATGTCGGCAATCGCGATGGCGACATAGCCATCGAAACGCAGCATGTCGCCGATCTCCGCGATCAGGCAGAAATCGCGCGACAAGGCCACCACGTAACCGTGGATCGCGCCTGGATGCAGACGTTCACGCCGGATGCGAAGCACGATGCGCTGCTCGAAGGCCTCGCGCAGCTCGGCGCGCACGCCGCGCGCCTTGAAGGGAACAACCTTGCTCATGTGTGTATGGTCGGCCAGTCAGGCCCAAGGTGCAAGCTTGCGAGCGCCGTGCCTGCGTGCCGAGCCCACGCTTACGCCGGCCTGCAACCGGGAACCAGCGGCAGGGACAGCCGACGCCGCGGGGCAGAAATGTCTTCGACCAAGGCCGCAAGCGAGGCGTTGATCGCGCCGAACAGGCGCTCGACCGTGTGCGCATCGTCGGCCTGCGCGCTGTACCAGTTGAGCATGAATGCAAACGTGATCCAGGTTCCGGTCACATTCAATCCGCCGGCAATCGTGCGCACATGAAATCCTTCGGTGTCGGCATTGCCGCTCTTGGCATGGGCGCCCACGCCCTCGGGCAGCGGGACGAGGTGGATGTAATCACACAGGGACAGGATGCGGCGGAACTCATCCAGCGTCTGCGCGTGCGCGAAGAAGTCGCCCTGCAGTGCGCGCGAATAATACGAGACCAGATCGTCGGCCGAAGAGGCCAAGGTCTGCACCTCGTTGAAGAAGGGATGCAGCATCGGCCCCTGGATCAAGTCCAGCAATTCGTCCCAGGTGATCGAATCGGGATCGGGCGCGCCCCACAGATACGCCGTGAACGCGCGCGTACTGTCCGGCACGAGCGTCTCGGTCAGACCCGCATCGGCGATGAAGCGGCGGACATTGGCGGCACCGGCAAGCTTGAAAGCCATGTCGGTCGCGGTGTTGTCGCTGCGCGTGATCATCGCCTCGAGCACGGTGCGGACCGAAACGGTGCCGCTCAGGTCCGGGGGATTGAAGATCGGGCTGCCGAGTGACCAGATCGAGGAATCCAGCAGCAGTTCTTGCTGTTCAAGTCGATGCTTGATGTCATCCGAATCGAATTGCCGCAAGGCTTCGGCCAGCACGAAGGTCTTGATCGCGCTGGCTGCGAACAAGCGTCGCCCCGCGTCCTGCCCGGCAACGAACGCGGTGCTGCGGTCAGGCCGCGTGACCCGGATCTTCCAGCCAAGATCGCCGGGCAGCCCTTGAAAGCGCGCTGCGATCGATGCGGGGCTGACGGAAATCTGCCTGTGCGCATCGACGCCGTCGCTTGCCGGCAGCGCCATCACGGCAGCGGCGCGCGCTGTCGATTTCAGGAAATCCCGCCGTGAATTGTCCATCCATCCTCCGCCTGGATCGATGTCACACGGTGCCAGCACGCGCGCGCGCCTGCAAGGACCTCGCAGTGGCGGATGCGGCCTGCGCTACAGGATATAGCGCGACAAATCCTCGTTCCTGGCCAAGGCGCCCAGATGCGCATCGACGTAAGCGGCATCGATGCGGCAATGCTGGCCGCTGCGATCGGAAGCCTCGTAGGAAATCTCGTCGAGCAGGCGTTCGAGCACGGTATGCAGCCGACGCGCGCCGATGTTCTCGGTGGTTTCGTTGACCTCGAAGGCGATCTGCGCAAGTCGCGCGATGCCGTCATCGGTGAACTCCACGGTCACGCTTTCAGTGGCCAGCAGCGCAGCGTATTGCTTGGTCAGGGCGTGCTGGGGCTCGCTGAGAATGCGGCGGAAATCCTCGGCGGTGAGCGCAGCCAGCTCGACCCGGATCGGGAAGCGTCCCTGCAGCTCGGGCACGAGGTCCGAGGGTTTGGCCAGTGAGAACGCACCCGAGGCAATGAACAGGATGTGGTCGGTCTTGACGATGCCGTACTTGGTCGACACCGACGAGCCTTCAACCAGCGGCAGCAAATCGCGCTGCACGCCTTCGCGGCTCACACCCGCACCGCTCCATTCGCCACGTTGGGCAACCTTGTCGATCTCGTCGATGAAGACGATGCCATTCTGTTCGGCGTTCTCGATCGCGCCGGCCTTGATCTCCTCGTCGTTGACGAGCTTGCCGGCTTCTTCTTCGATCAACAGGGGTCGCGCCTGCGCGATGCTCAGCTTGCGCGACTGCGTCTTGCCGCCCTGCAGCGACTGGAACATGCCGCGCAACTGGCTGGTCATTTCCTCCATGCCCGGCGGCGCCATGATCTCGACACCGACATTGAGCGCAACTTCAAGTTCGATCTCGCGCTCATCGAGCGTGCCTTCGCGCAACTGCTTGCGCAGCTTTTGCCGCGTATCGGCTTCGCGCGCATCGGGTTGGACCGGCTCGTTGGCAAAACCCACACCTTGGCGGCGCGGCAGCAGCGCATCGAGGATGCGCTCCTCGGCACGATCCTCGGCCTGACTGCGCACGCGTGCCTTGGCCCGCTCGCGCGCCATCTTCACCGCGGCGTCGGCGAGATCGCGAATGATCTGCTCGACATCCTTGCCGACATAGCCGACCTCGGTGAACTTGGTCGCCTCGACCTTGATGAACGGTGCGTTGGCAAGCGCGGCAAGGCGCCGCGCGATCTCGGTCTTGCCCACGCCCGTCGGCCCGATCATGAGGATGTTCTTGGGCGTGACTTCCTCGCGCAACGCAGGATCCAGTTGCATGCGTCGCCAGCGGTTGCGCAGCGCGATCGCCACCGCGCGCTTGGCCGCCTTCTGGCCGATGATGAAACGGTCGAGTTCGTTGACGATTTCGCGCGGAGTGAGTTCGGACATGGCGATTCTTTCAATGGTGTCGAGAAGGCAGGAAAACCGTCGCGGGCGAGGACAGAGTGCGTGTCGCCGGAGCGCGCGAACCGGAGTTTAGGTGCGTGCGGATGGGGCGTACGCGCTGCTTCCGCAACTCGCCCCACGGACCGGCTGCGCCGTTCGCTTCGGCATCCCGCCCTCGCAGTTCGGGCACCGTCGGCGCGCACTCCGTCGAGCGCAGCAGGTTTTCACAGCGCTTCGATCGTGATGTTGTGGTTGGTGTAGATGCAGATGTCACCGGCGATCCCGAGCGCCTTCTCGACGATCGCACGCGGTGCCAGTTCGGTGTTTTCCAGCAGCGCCTTGGCTGCGGCCTGTGCGAACGGTCCGCCCGAGCCGATGGCGAGGATGCCCTGCTCGGGCTCGAGCACGTCGCCATTGCCGGATATCAGCAGGGAGGTGTTCTTGTCGGCCACCGCCAGCATTGCCTCCAGCCGCCCGAGACGGCGGTCGGTACGCCATTCCTTGGCCAATTCGACCGCGGCGCGGGTGAGGTTGCCGCCGTGCCTCTCGAGCTTGGCCTCGAACAATTCGAACAGGGTGAACGCATCGGCGGTGGCGCCGGCGAAACCGGCCAACACATCCCCCTTGCCCAGCCGCCGGATCTTGCGCGCATTGGCCTTGACCACGGTATTGCCGAGCGTGACCTGGCCATCACCGCCGATCACGACCTCCACGCCGCGGCGCACGGAAACGATGGTGGTGGCGTGAAAGGATTCCATGGCTTGCCTTGGCGTGCGCTGCGGGAAAGTGTCGAGATGGGGTCACGCCCGGTCTTTGCAAGCGACTCTGGCTGGCGATGGACTGCGCGCCCCGGCTTGGTCGGAACGCGGATTTCCGGCGATTCCCGCGGTCATCGGCAGCGCAGTCCGCGGGGTTCGCACCCTGCTTGCCCCATCCCCTTTCGCCATCCGGCCGAAATGAGATTACGATGCGATCCGCCACCCAACCCGCGAATCCGTCGGCCGCTTGTTCCGACTTGAAGCACGCGCCGATTGAAACTTGTTGATTTTCAGACCGTCTCGACCCAGGGGAGATATTGCCAGTGAACAAGATCAAGGCACCCATGTTTGCAGCCATCAGCCTGGCGCTGGCCAGCTTCGGATCACACGCGGCGGTCCTGACCGTCAACAGCACGGCGGACGACACCATCGTCGGCGACGGCCTCGTCACTCTGCGCGAAGCCATCATCGCCGCCGAAGCCGACAGCAGCACCGATCTGGGTCAAACCGGCAGCGGCGCGGACACGCTCGACCTGTCGGGGATTGCAGGGGCGATCACCCTTGGCTCCAGCCTGCCGACGATCAGCACGCCCATCAGCCTGATCGGGGACGCGAGTACGCGGGTGAGCATCGATGGCAACGACGGCAGCACGCGGCACCGACTGTTCGTGGTCGACGGGGGCGCGCTCGAATTGCTCTCGATCGATCTCGTCAATGGCCAGGCCGTCGGCGGCGCAGGCGCCAGCCGTCAGCAGCGCAGCGGCGCCGGCGGCGGTGGCGCTGGCCTCGGCGGCAGTGTTTTTCTCAATGCCGGCAGCCTGCGCATGACCGATGTCAGCGTGAGCACAAGCCAGGCAATAGGCGGAGCGGGTGGCGTCCGCGAATTGCCTGCCGGCGGAGCCGGCGGCGCAGGCGGCGGCGGAATGATGCTCTCGGCTGTCAATCCCGTCGATCCGCACGGCAGCGCAGGCGCTGATGGCCTGCCCCTCGGCGGGCTGGGCGGCGCTGCCGCAACGACCTCGAGTCCGGCCGGCGCCGGTGGCGATGGCGCCGGTGGCGGCGGTGGCGGCAATGGTTACATCGGTGAGCCGATGCCTGGCGGAGCCGGCGGCTTCGGTGGTGGCGGCGGCGGCGGCGGCTACGGCCAACTCGATGGATTCAGCCCACCCGGCGGCGTCGGTGGTTTTGGCGGCGGTGGCGGCGGGCGTGGCGCCAGTGGCAACGTGACGGATGGCCCCGGCGCCGCCGGCGGCATGTTCGGCGGTGCCGGCTCTGCCAGCACCGGAGACGGCAATGTCGGTGGCAACGGCGGCGGTGGCGGCGGCCTCGGCGGTGCAATTTTCGCGCGCGCCGGCACCGTGATCCTCGACAGCGTCCAGTTTGACAATTGCGTGGCAACGGGGGGTGCTGGCGGTGTCTACCCATCGACGCCTTCGGGCGATCGCGGACTCGGCAAGGGGGGCGCCTTGTTCCTTGCCGACGGCGTGACCGCATTGGCAAATGCGGTTTCGTTCAACGAAAACAGTGCGCAGGACGGCGCGGGATTTGGCTATGTCGAAGGCAGCCCCGCCGACACCATGGACGTTTACGGCACGATCAATCTGCTCGATACCATTTTCGTTGACGGCTTTGATGGACCGCAGTGAACGCGTCGAATCGATGGCCGCCGAGCCCGGCCAAGCCGCAAATCAAACGCTGACTGCGGCATGCGGTGCACGACGAGGAACCAGCGGACCAAGGCTGCTGCCCGCCAATTGAAATCCCGCGCCGCGATGCTTCAAGCCATCGCGGTGCGGTGATCCGCATTCAGCTGTGGCGTACCTGGCATCGCTGCATGAATCGCCGTCTTGCAGGCACCGACCTGCGGGGAGGCTGCCCGGCTGCGCTCAAGCATGCATTGCCACACGAGCGTCGCTGAAGTTCCCAGCTTGCTCTTGCCTTCCCTAAGCAGGCGAGACAATCGGGGTTTATCCAGAAATCGCGGCCGGTTGCAAGAGAGCGAGTTCGCACCCGTTCGTACCGACAATAGCAAGAAGGCGGATCACGGCTTGCGCCGCGCGCGCGGATGGGCGGCGTCGTAGACCTTGGCCAGATGCTGGAAATCCAGGTGCGTGTAGACCTGGGTGGTGGCGATGTCGGCATGACCGAGCAGTTCCTGCACCGCGCGCAGGTCGCCCGAGGATTCGAGCAGGTGACTGGCGCAGGAATGGCGCAGCAGGTGCGGGTAGACGCGCTTCCAGATGCCCTGTTCCTGGGCGCGGCGCTTGAGCCTTGCGCGCACGCCATTGGGCGTGAGCGGCTTGCCGCGCGCCCCACGCGCGAGCGGATCGGCATCGCCGCAACGATCTTGCGCACGCAGCGCCGCCAGTGCCTCCAGCGCCTTGCTGCCGACCGGCACCATGCGTGTCTTGCTGCCCTTGCCGGTCACGCGCAGGGTGCCACCGGCAAGATCGAAATCGGCCCAGCGCACGCCGCACAGTTCCGACACGCGCAGGCCGCTGGAATACAGGAGTTCAAGCAGCGCGCGATCGCGCACGGCTTCAGGGTCATCGCCCGGCACCTCGACGAGTTGGCCCATCTCATCGGCATCGAGCACTTCGGGCAGCTTCCGGCGCAGCTTGGGCGTGCGCAGTCCGACCGCAGGATTGGCCTGCACTTCACCTTCGCCAGCAAGAAACTTGAAGAAGCCGCGCCAAGCCGACACCGTGTGGCGCAGGGTGCCGGCAGCGAGCTGCTGGCGATGCAGATCGGCGAGCAGGGCCTGTGCCTGAGCCGGCTGCAATTGCGACCAATCGCCGATCTGCAACGCGCTTGCGCGTTCGAGCAGACGCACGAGCGAGCGCGCATAGTTGTCCAGGGTGCCGGGCGCATAGCCCTTTTCGACGCGCAGCTTGGCGAGGTAGCGATCGATCGCCGACTGCAGCCCCGCGTCCACGTCAGCTCACCGGAAAGCGCGACACCGCGGTCGAAATCGCTTCGCCGATGAGTTTGAGAAAGACCGTGCCCATGCCCGGATGGAAGCGGTTGGCATCACCGCTGCCGATCGCGAGCATGCCCGCGCCGATCGGCAACAACACCGCCGACTGCACCTGCTGCGCCTGCGCACCGAACAGCGCATCAAGCTTGTCCTGCTGCAAGCGTCCGCACAGTGGCTCGGCACGCTTGAAGAATTCGGTGAAAGCCGGGAAGGCCTCGGTGCCGGCGGGCTCGGCAATCAACCATTCGGCAGCGGGCAGGTCGGGATCGGCGCGGAACAGCACCAGCCGCACCAGCACGGATGCGCCACCGCCGGCATCGCCGCGCGTGGCCGGATCGCGGAAATCCTCACCGAGTGCGGCGACGATGGTGTTGGCCGTTTCCGGCAAACTGCGCGCACGCATCAGTGCAAGCGTGAGCGTATGCACGCGCACCATCAGCGCTTCATTCTCGTGCGCAATGTCGATGAGTTCGTGCAGGCGACGATTGATTTCCCGGTTCTTGTCGCGCAGCACGTCGAGTTGATAGCTCGCCAGCGAGGCCGCCTTGCCCTGTTCGCGCGGCATGGTGAGGGCCATCGCGATATCGGGAAACTCGACGAGGAATTGCGGGTGCCGGCGCAGGTAACTGGCCACATCCATCGCATCCAGACCGGCCTTGACGCTCAGTTCACTCATGGGGTCTCCGTTGCTTGCACATGCAGCGCCATCATAGGCCAAGCCGACGCGATCGGCCTCACGCCCCTTGCAACAGGCTCGCATCAAGCTGGCCATCGAACACGAACGCCGCCGCGCCGATCATGCGCATGGCCGCGTCGCCGCCTTGCCATTCAATATCGAGCGCGCCACCGGGCAGGTGCACGCGCACCTGCGCATCGACACGACCACGTCGATGCAGGATCGCCATCGCAGCGCAAGCACCACTGCCACAGGCCAGCGTTTCACCAACGCCACGCTCCCATACGCGCAAGGCGATCGCATCGCGCGCAAGCACTTGGGCGAAGCCGACATTGCAGCGCTGCGGAAATACCGGCGCATGTTCGATCAAGGGCCCGATGCGACCAACTTGGGCGCGGGCGATGTCGTCGACCTCGAGCAGGGCGTGCGGATTGCCCATCGATACCGCGCCAATCTCGAACGACTCGCCGATCAGCTCGAGGTGATAGCGATCGGCCTGCTGTGCCTGCCGCAGCGGAATTTCGGCCGGGAGAAAATGCGGCACGCCCATGTCGGCCGCCACGCGGCCGTCGGCAAGCAGCTCGACCGCAACCACGCCGCCCGGACTGTGCAATCGAGTCTGACCGACGCCGATGAGTCCGGCGCGTGCCAACCAGCGCGCCACGCAGCGCAAGCCGTTGCCGCATTGTCCAGCACGCGAGCCGTCCGCATTCCAGATCGAGTAGCCGAACGCGCAGCGCGCATCGAGCGCCTTCTCGATCGTCAGCAGTTGATCGAAACCGACGCCGAAATGGCGGTCGGCGAGACGTCGCAGATGCGCCGGATCGAGATTCAGGGGCTGTTCGCGGCAATCGACGACGATGAAATCGTTGCCGAGGCCATGCATCTTGGTGAAAGCCAGGCCCATCGCGGGATTCAACGTGCAGGCGTTGGCGCGGGCGCGGGCGTGGCCGACGAAGCCGGCGTGTTTGGCGCCTTGTCCGCATCCGGCCGCATCAGCGGCCCCTTGTTGCCGCAACCCGCAAGCAGTCCCAGGGCAAGGCCGCAGGCGAGGAGGCAGGATCGGCGTGACAGGGACATGGGCGGCATCCACATGACGGAAGTCGCGCGAGTATAGCCGCGAGCGCCAGCGCAAGCCGGTATGCTGCGCGCATGTCGCTGCTGCCACTGATCATCGGACTCTACGTTGCCGCGGCGCTGTTTGCGCTGGCGATGCTGGCCCAGCTCGGCGCCGCACGCGTACGCTGGCGCGCACGCCGGCGACTGGGTGCAGGTCACCGCCTGCTGTGGGCACTGGTGTTCCTGCTCACGGCGCTGCTCGCGGCGACACTGGCCACCGCGCTGCATGGCTATCGGCGCCTCACCGGCGAAGCGCTGGTGGCGCGCGTCGAGGCACGTGCGCTCGCACCACAACGCTACATCGTCACGCTGGACTTGCCGGATGGCTCGCAGCAGGCGTTCGAGATCGCCGGCGACGACTGGCAGCTCGATGCGCGCGTGATCAAGTGGCAACCGCGTGCAGTCCTGCTCGGCGCACCGCCGCTGTATCGGCTCGAACGGCTCGCGGGGCGCTGGAACTCGGTCGAACAAGCGCGCTCGAATCCGCCCGATGTG
This sequence comes from Dokdonella sp., assembly GCF_019634815.1. Taxonomy (GTDB): domain Bacteria; phylum Pseudomonadota; class Gammaproteobacteria; order Xanthomonadales; family Rhodanobacteraceae; genus Dokdonella_A. Next base: position 58,180 of record NZ_JAHCAP010000019.1, read on the forward strand.
CATGCGCTCGATGAACCCGGCTTGCTCGATCCCTGGCGTCTGCAGCAGCGCCTGCCCGCAAGCCTTGCGCTGATCGACGCGGCCTTCGGCAGCAGCGCCTGGTTGCCGCTGGTGGATGGAGGTCACTACGTGGTCACGCTCGCCGCAGCCGGCGGTCTGGTCGCGCGCCCTGCCGATCCCGTCACCGCCCAGGCGCTGCGTGACGCCGGCTGGCCGACGCCTTGAACCCGGCGCCGCACACACCGCAACCGCGTTCGGTGATGCGCTGGGCCTGGTGGCTGCTGGCGTGGCTGGCGCTGGGCCTGGGCTTGATCGGCATCGCGCTGCCGGGCCTGCCGACCGTGCCCTTCATTCTGCTCTCGGCCTATGCGGCCGCGCGCGGTTCGCAGCGCCTGCATGCCTGGCTGCTCGGCAATCCACATTTCGGTCCGATGATCCGCGACTGGCAGGCACATGGCGCGGTCAGTCGCCGCGCAAAATGGCTGGCGACGGCGATGATGAGCGTGAGCGGAGTCTTCATGCTCGTGTTCGCACCGCGCGTTTCGGCGCTGATCACGATCGCCTGCATGGCGGCGGTGGCGCTGTGGTTGTGGCGGCGGCCCGAACGCCACTGAACGCAGCTCAAGCCAGCTGCTTCTCGTAGCGCCAGGCATCGGCGCCGTCCTCGTAGTAGCGCTCGATGCGAGTGATGCGCTGGTAGCCATGCCGCTCGTACAGCCGCTGCGCCGGCGCATTGTCGTCACGCACTTCCAGCCGCAGGCGATCGCAGCGCCGGCGCCGCGCGATGCGCTCGACCGCCGCCAGCAGTTCCGTTCCCAGACCGCGGCCGCGCCGGGCGGTCGCGACCGCGAGTGAATACAGGCGCGCGACGCGGCTGCCGCTGCGGAAAAACACCACCGCTGCGCCCGCGGCATGGCCACCCTGCGCCGCCACCAGGATCCACGCCCCGGGATTGTCCAGATGGTGTTTCCATTGGCGCAGGCTGAGGCGGTCGCCGGAAAAGCTCGCGTTTTCCAGTTCGACCAGGGCTGCGAGATCCGCCGGCACGGCACGTCGCACGAGCGGCGCGGCGCGCGTGGCGGAGGTTTCGGAAGGCTTGCGCAGTGGTACGGCCACGGCCGCGCAGGGTAGGCCTTGTGCGCGCCAGCGACAACCGCCTTCGCGGCGTCCATTCATTGTCGCTTCATCGCCCCGGATGACGCTGCCCGAACGCGCGCGAACGTGGCAGACTGCGCGCCTCATCCATGCCGCGCGACCCCGCCAAGTCCAACGATCAACCGCTGCGCCACACGCGCACGCGGCTCCGTGGGCAGCGCCCGGCCCACACCGCCATCACGACTCCAACCGCCCATCTCAGCAGCGGACGCAGCGCATGAGCCGACTTGTCATCGTCGTCGAAAAATCCTCGGACTGGGGTTCGTACTACCCGTCCGACAATGTCGTCACCGCGCAGGACTATCTCAAGCAGGCGCTGGGCGCCGACGACGAACGCACCCAGGTGATCAATCTGTGCCGCAGTTACAAGTATCTGGGCACCGGCTACTACGTGTCCTTGCTGGCCGAGGCGCGCGGACACAAGGTGATTCCGTCGGTGCGCGCGATCAACGATCTGCGCCGACGCTCGCTCTATGGTCTGGACATCGAAGACCTCAATGCCCGGCTGGGCAATTTCCTGCCCGCAGGCGGACGCGACACCACCGACCTCGGCATCCTCGTCTATTTCGGCGAGACCTCGTATCCGGCGCTCGAAGATCTCGCGCGCCAGGTGTTCGAGTTGTTTCCGTGCCCGATCCTGCGTCTGGAGTTCGAGCGCGAGCGGGTCTGGCAGATTGCCGCGATCAAGCCGACCGGCCTGCACACGCTCGCCGATGCCCAGGAAGACGCCTTCGCACAGGCGCTCGACAAGTTCTCCAAAAAGCTCTGGCGCAAGCCGCGCGCGCGGCGCAAGTTCCGTTTCGACCTGGCGATGCTGATCGATCCAGACGAAAGCATGCCGCCCTCGAACAAACGTGCACTCAAGGCCTTCGTCGAAGCCGGCGCCGAGCTCGGCATTGAAGTCGACTCGCTCACGCGCAACGACTACACCAAGCTCGCCGAGTACGACGGCCTGTTCATCCGCGCCACCACCGCGCTCGACAATTCGACCTATCGATTCGCCAACAAGGCCGAGAAGGAGGACATGGTCGTCATCGACGACCCCAGTTCCATCCTCAAGTGCACCAACAAGATCTACCTGCACGACCTGCTCAAGTCACGCAAACTGGCAACTCCGCGCACCGAAATCCTCTACCGTGACGAACCGAAGAAGCTCGCGGAGCTGCCCGAGCTGCTCGGCTTCCCGATCGTGCTCAAGATTCCGGATGGTTCGTTCTCGCGCGGCATCGTCAAGGTCGAGAATGCCGATCAGCTCAAGAGGGCGGTCGACGACCTGTTTCAGCACACTGCGCTGGTGCTGGCGCAGGAATTCATGTTCACCCAGTTCGATTGGCGCATTGGCGTACTCAACCGCGAGCCGCTGTATGCCTGCAAGTATTTCATGTCCCGCGGGCATTGGCAGATCTACAACCACGGCGCCAAGGGCACCGCCAAGTCGGGTGGTTTCGAAACCCTGCCCACGCGCGCGGTGCCGGCCGACGTGCTCAAGCTCGCGCTCAAGGCCACCGCACCCATCGGTGACGGCCTCTACGGCGTGGACCTCAAGCAGACTGATGAACGACTGGTGGTGATCGAGGTCAACGACAATCCCTCGATCGATGCCGGCGTCGAGGACGCCTATCTTGGCGAAGATCTGTATCGCCGCATCATGGACGAATTCCTGCGGCGCATGCAGCGCAAGCGCATGGGCCTGAGCCACTGAAGACCTCGCGCATGCGTAGCGATCAGGGCTTTGCCAGGATCGATCTGGCTGCCTCTGGCCGACGCGCAGTCAGGCATCGCCGGGCCTGCTGGCGCAGCGATCGCCGCTGCAACGCAGCCCGCAAGCGGCGGATCAAGGCACGGCGCGTGACCCATGCCAGATCGATCAGCGGCGCCGCAACCAGCCAGAACGGCACACTCGCGCCCCACCGCGCATCACCTCGTGCTGCGGGAACGCACAACAGGATGCACGAACCCAGCAGGAACCAGACCACCAGCACGATCGGCTGCACCAGTTTGCGCCGAGCGGGAAGCTCCGCGCGGACGTTTGGCACGCGGCGCTTGCGCGCACTGGGCGGGGTTGCGATCAAGGCAGCGGGACTGGCGGGGACAAGCAACATCGGCGTGGCTCCGTTGGGGTGTGCGCGTAGCCTGCGGCGATGGCGTCTCACCGACTGCGATCGCGCCCATCTGCCCCGTGTCGGCATGCGGGACCGCCCTGCGCGCCATGCCATACTTGCGTGAATCTCGCTGGAGCCTTCGTGGAAGACCACGGCTATCTGCATTACGCGCTGATCCTGCTGCTGGCCACCGTGATCATGGTGCCGCTGGCCAAGCGCTGGCGGCTCGGCGCGGTGCTTGGCTATCTCGGCGCCGGCCTGTTGATCGGTCCGTCAGGCATGCGCCTGGTCGGCGATACCGAACAGATCAAACAGATCTCGGAACTCGGCATCGTGCTGATGTTGTTCGTGATCGGATTGGAACTGTCGCCAAAGCGTCTGTGGGTGATGCGACGCAGCGTGTTCGGCGCCGGTTCCCTGCAGATGGCAATCAGCACGGCCGTGATCACGGCGCTCGCGGTTGCGCTCGGACTGGAATTGAAAGTCGCGCTCGTGCTCGGCCTCGGCCTTGCCCTCAGCTCGACCGCAATCGACCTGCAGCTGCTGTCCGAGCACAAGCAACTGAGCAGCCCGCATGGCCGACTCGGTTTTGCGATTCTGTTGTTCCAGGATCTGGCAGCCATTCCGATCCTTGCCCTGGTGCCCTTCCTTGGTGGCAGTGAGCACAACCTGCATGGCGCCGACGCGGTGCTCGCGGCCGCGCGCGCATTGTTGATGATCGCCGCGATCGTGCTTGCCGGCCGCTATCTGCTGCGCCCGATGTTCCGTGCCGCGGCGCAACTGACTGCCACACCGGAGATCTTCACCGCCACCGCGCTGCTGGTCGTGCTGGGAACCGGGCTGGTGATGGAACTGGCCGGAATGTCGATGGCCCTGGGCGCGTTCCTCGCCGGCGTATTGCTCGCCGACTCGGAGTATCGCCACGAGATCGAAGCGCAGATCGATCCGATCCGCGGCCTCCTGCTCGGCCTGTTCTTCGTGAGCATCGGCATGTCGCTCGACCTGCGCAGCGCGCTGGATCATCCGCAACAGATCGGCCTGCTGCTGGCAGCGCTGATCGCCGCCAAGGGCGTGGTGCTCTACCTCGTGGCACGTCTCTCGGCACGACTCGAACGGGGTGAGGCGCTCTCTCTCGCGGCCCTGCTCAGTCAAGGCGGCGAGTTCGCCTTCGTGGTGTTTGCCCTGGCTTCCGCCAACGGCCTGCTCAGTCCGGCGCAGCGCGATCTGGCGGTGATCGTGATCACTCTGTCGATGGCAGCCACACCCCTGCTGGTGCGTCTGTGCAGCGAGCTGCCGGCGCCGCGCAGGCAACAGGTCGCCACGCCCAACTATGACAAGATCGACGGAGGCGACCGGCGCGTGATCATTGCCGGCATGGGGCGCGTGGGCCAGATCGTCGCCCGCATCCTCAACGCCAACGGCATCGCCTTCACCGCGCTCGAAGCCGATCCCGAGCAAGTCGATTTCATGCGCCGTTTCGGCAATACGGTGTACTTCGGCGATGCCTCGCGGCTGGACCTTTTGCGCGCAGCGCAGGCCGAGCGTGCCGAAATCTTCATCATCACCGCGGGTGACATCGAGACCAATCTGCGCACTGCGCGCCTGCTCAAGCGCCACTTCCCAAGAATCAAGGTGTTCGCGCGCGCACGCAACCGCCAGCACGTGTTCAAGCTCATGGATCTGGGCGTGGATGGCATCATCCGCGAAACCTTCTTTTCGAGCCTCGAAATCGCGCGCGGCGTGCTCGAAGCACTCGGCTACGACGCAGCGACGGCCAAGGATCGCATCGAGCGTTTCCGCAGCCACGACGAACAGGTGCTTGCCCAGCAGTACCCGGTGCACGATGATGATGCGGCTTTGCTGCAAACGGCGAAGGATGCGCGCGAGGAATTGATGCAGTTGTTCCAGGCCGATGCCGGCGACAAGGAGGTCGCGGATGAGCGACGCTGAAACACGCGGTTTTGCGCTGGCACGCGCACGCCTGCGCAGTTTCGACCGCCAGTTCGACGTCGCGGTCAGCGTTCAGCAACCCGACCGCTACCGCCTGCTCGATGCCCTGCCCGCCGATCAGCCGCGCATCGCGCGCGGCTCGGGGGTGTCCTATGTGGCGGCGAGTTTCGGCGCCAATGCGGTGAGCGTCGACATGCGCAGCTTCAATCGTTTGCTCGCTTTCGACATGCGGACGGGACTGCTGTGCGTCGAGGCCGGCGCCTGCATCGGCGACGTGCAACGCTTCCTCTTGCCGCTCGGCTGGTATCTGCCGATCGCGCCCGGGCACCCGCGTGCGAGCATCGGCGGCTGCATCGCCGCCGATGTACACGGCAAGAATCCCGCGCGCGATGGCACCTTCCGCAGTCTGGTCGAGGAACTGCAACTGCACGTTCCTGGTCGCGGCCTGTTCAATCTCGACACGCGCGATTCCAGCGGCCTGTTCGCGGCGACCTGTGGCGGATTGGGCCTGAGTGGCACGATCACCCGCGCCACCTTGCGCCTGAGTCGGCCACCGCGCGCGCTGGCGCTGCGCCGCGTGCTCGTCGACGACCTCGCCCAAGCCGCGCGCGTGTTGCGCGAGGCAGCCAATGCCCACGTGCTGTATGGCTGGCACGACTCTCGCCCCGATCATTTCGGTCGTGGCGTGATCCATGTCGGTCTGTCTGACGACGAAGCCGTCGCGCCCGCCTTCGATGCATCGCCACGCCGCGACTTGCCCGCGCACATCGCGCCGTGGCCGTGGTCGGCCTGGAATCGCGGCACCATCAACCTCGCCAACGCCTGGCTCAGTCATCGCTGGCGGCGCGCGGGTATCGAGGCGATGGCCGTGGCCAAGGCATTGTTCCCGCTCAACGATGCGCGACGGTACTTTGCCGCGTTCGGACGCGCAGGCCTGGTCGAACTGCAGTGGCTGATTCCGCATGATCGGTTCGATGCGTTCGCGGCCGCGCTCGGTGAATGCGTCGCCCGTTCGCAGCCGCGCATCGCTTTGATTTCGAGCAAGCTGTTCGACGGCCTTCCGCGCGGGCTCGCCTTCGACGGCCGCGGCATCGCCTTGGCCATGCACCTGCCTGCGCCACGCGAAATTTCGCAATTTGCGTTCTACGAGCAAGTAGGCGAACTGGCCGTCGCGCATGGTGGCCGCCCCAATCCAATCAAGGATTCCACCCTCGACGAAGCCCTGCTGCGGCGCGCGATTGGTCCGTTTGACGCGATCCGCGCGGAACTCGCGCGCCACAATTCCGGGCGACTGTTCGGATCGGAATTGACGCGGAGGATCGGCCTGTGACTGCGGTCGTGGTCGGTGCATCGAGCGGTCTGGGCCGCGCCCTCGCCGGCGAGCTGGCTCGCAGTGGCCGCGGCCTGCTGTTGATCGCTTCGGATCTGCGCGATCTGCATGCGGTGGCCGCCGACCTGCAGGTGCGCCACGATGTCACGATCAGCACGCTGGCACTGGATCTGGCCCGCGAACCCGATCCGGGCGCGCGCATCCGCGAAGCCTTGATCGGCCTGCCGGACATATCGGCGCTGTTGTTGCCAGTCGGACTGTCGCGCAGCGACGATGACTTCTCGTTGTCGGCCGCGCGCATCGGGGAATTGCTCGCAATCAACCTGCATGCGCCGCTGGCGATCGTCCACGCCCTGTTGCCGTCGCTGCGCGAGAGCCACGGCAGCGTGGTGTTGTTCGGCAGCATCGCCAGCGCGCGTGGCCGCGGCCGCAATGTCGTCTATGCCAGTGCCAAGCGTGCACTCGATTCACTCTACGAAAGTCTGCGTCAGACGCACGCACCCGATGCCTTGCATGTGCAGTTGTACCGGCTCGGCTTTCTCGCCACCAATCTCACCTACGGCGTGAAGTTGCCGCTCGGCGCCAGCCAACCGGCCGACATCGCGCGCAAGGTGGTCGCGCGTCTGGGCAAGGGTTCGTTCGCGCACCATCTGCCGAGACGTTACGGTCTGATCGCCTGGTTGGTGCGCAGCCTGCCGTGGTCGCTGTATCGACGCTGGCGGGGTTGAAGGCAGCGCCGTTGCCTCAGTCGGAGGTCCCTGCCGGACGCCGCAGGGTCTGCCGCACACCCGGCATCACGGGTGGAGCCTGGCCGAGTTCAGCGGCAACATCGACATAGCCCACAAGCGTGGCGACGTCGGCAGCACTGCGGCCGAACACATCGACCAGATCCAGAGGCGCGCCGCGTGCCTTGAGCAGGCGGGCGCAGCCGATCAAGCCATGCAAGGCGCACGCGTGCAGCACGCCGACGCCGCGACCATCCTGACCATCGACCGGCGCGCCTTGTGCGACCAGCCATTCGCACAGGCTCAGCAGATGCGCCGCGTCGCAGGGCGCCCCCGGTTGCTCGCGCGCGCCGAGCAACACCAGCAGCGCATCCTGTTCGCCGCGATTTCGCTGCGCAAGCTTGGCGCCAGCACGCAGAAGTCGTTCGAAGGTGGCACGCGCGGCGGCCGTTTCGTTGCCGGAGAATGCGAATTGGGCGGCCGCATGCAAGGGCGTGCGGCCGTACTCGTCGGTCGCGTTTGGATCCGCGCCCGCTTCGAGCAGTGCATCGATGATGCGAACCTCGCCCAACGCAGCCGCCAACATCAGCGGCGTGCCACCTCCGGCGAGGCGGGTGTCAGCCGGCACGCGGTGATTGAGCAGGGTGCGCAGCACGGCTTCGCGGCGCGCGGCCACTGCGGCAGCAAGAACGTGCACGCCGCCGTGAGTGGTGTGCTCGATTCTGGCGCCAGCATCGAGCAGCTGCACGACAAGGGCCGCGTGGCCCGACCCTGCGGCGCGGATCAGGGCAGTCGCGCCGTGGGCGTCCACGCTTTCGAGTGGCAAACCGAGTTCGACGAGCTTGGCTACCGCGTCGGCGTCGCCGCGCGCGGCTGCTTCAGGCAGGTCCGCCGGACGCAGGCGCCGCAGTGGCAGGCGCCAGTTCGACCAAGTCAGCCAGCGAACGAGTTCACCGTTGCGCGCCAGCGCGACGCCCATCGCGGTTTCCCCGCAGGCATTGGCGACTTCGGGATTGGCTCCGGCTGCAACCAGTGCGCGCGCGATGGCAGCAGCATCTGCGGCAACGGCCAGATGCAGGGGCGAATTGCCACGGCTGTCACGTGCATTCGGATCAAGGCCGTGATCGAGCAGCTGCTGGACGAGGCTGACGTCACCGGCGACGATCGCCGGATGCAGGGCTGAGGGATACTGTTGGGTGCCGCCAAATGCGTCCGCACCGCGCGCGAACAATTCGCGCGCAAGGAGACGGACTTCAGTCGATTCAGGCCCTCGCGCCCGTTCGAGTACGCGGGCAAGCAGACCCCGGCCATTGAACAACGCACCACGCTGCAAGGCTTCGCGGCTGACCGCGGCGGTCTCCGGCAATTGCGCAAGCAGGTGCTCGAAAGGATCCGTGGTTGAATGGACGCCGGAGTTCATGTCGAACCCGTTGTTGAACAGCCAACGGCGTGCCGGCTCGAGTGCGGGGTCCTTGCTCAGTTCGAGGAACAGCGCAGTGGTCGTTTCCGGCGGCCAGCGCCGGACCGCCGCACTGAAACCATCTGCGACATCCCAGTGGCCGAAGCGCAAGGCGTCGAGCAAGTGTCCGTGTTGTTCGTCCGCTGTTTCCGGCAAGGCAAATTCGAACGCGCTGGGCAACGACGAGTCCGGGGCGAGTACGGCGATGATTGGCCAGCGACCTGCGGCAATCGCCAGGTCCAGGGCGCTCTGCCCGGCTGGATCGAGCTGATCGACGTTGGCGCCAAGACCCAGCAGGGCGCGGACGCACTCATCATTGGCGTGACGCGAAAGGCAGGCATGCATCAGCGCGCTGCGTCCGGAATCATCGACGCGGTCGACTTCGACCTTGCGCTTGCCCAGGGCATGGATTGCGGCGACGCTGCCAGCCCGAGCGGCTTCCATCAACGCTGTCGTGCCGCGCTGGTCGGCTTGGTTGGGCGCGGCACCCGCATTGAGCAGGGTTTCGACGATGCGCGCGTGCCCAGCCAGTGCCGCGGTGTGCAGCGCAGTGCGACCAAGCGAACCCGTTGCGTCGAGGCGGGCGCGATGCTTGAGCAGAAGACGCACGCCGGCGGGATCGTCATCGGTGATCTCGCACGCACAGATCAAGGCCGGCCGCCCTTCGCCGAGATCAACGGCGGCGCGATGCTCGAGCAGGAAGGCCGCAAGGGTCCAGTTGGCATTCCCACAGGCGATCGCGAGCGCCGAGCGGCCTTCATGATTGACCGCGTTGATCGGCAGTTTGGTGTCGAGCAGGAGCGCGGCAATGATGGGATTGCCGCAACGTGCCGCGTGATGGAGGGCGGTATTGCCATCGGCATCGACCACTGCGGGATCAGCGCCATTGGCGAGCAACATGGTGACGACGTCAGGCCTGCCTTCGTAGCTGTCGCGGGTTGCCGCAATCAAGGGCGTGGTGCCGCCGTGCATGAGGTTGACGTCGGCGCCGTGTGCGATCAGGGCGCGCAGGGTGCGCAGGTCGGGCAAGGCCACCGCCAGCATGAGCGCGGTGCGCTGGTCGCGCGATTCGGGGGGTGGCAAGAGATTCGGGTTTGCGCCTTGTTCGAGTGCCGCCTGTGCGCGCCCTTGCTGGGCGGCGCGCAAGGCATGCAGCAGGGCGGCATCCAATTCGCTCTCATGCAGCCCCGCCGGCAGAGGGTCCTCAGCGTGGTCGGTCTTTGACTTCATTGGCGATGCTTCCTGCAGCGGACGCATGCGCAGGTCGCGCATATGTGCCAGCCAGGCACGCAGGGTCGTGTGCACGATCAACCAATGTGCGGCGATCGAAAGCAGGAGCCCATGTACCGCAAATGCACCCAGGCCGAGGCCTTCTGGCAGGGTGAACTGGACTCCGGAACAGGCTATCGCACTGCAGATGAGCACGATGAAGGTCAGCGCCACCGGCAGACCGAAACGAAAGTAGCTGTCCGGTTCGACGGTGAGCTCGAGGGTTCCGGTCCAGCACTTGTTGAGTTGCGCCGTGAGGGAGACTGATCGCGTGGCGGGATCGCGATCGGGATCCAGATCGGCCTGCAGCAGCGGCCAGGCCAGCAAGGGCCAGAGCCGCCACATCGAAAGTGGAATGAGCACGGCAGCCGCGGACAGCATCAATGCCGCAGACAAACTGCCATCGGCGACCATTGATGCCAGCGGGGAGCGCACCAGCAGAAGGACGAGCCCAGCCAATGTTGCGGACAGCGCAAGGTAGATGATGAGCGCGGTCGCGCGCGTCGCGGCGGCCGGCCGTGCATCGAAACCGAGGCAACGCGCGACGGCGACTAGCATCATTGAATTGGACGCCAGCAAGAGCGCCAGTGACAGCGATGGCGTACGCGTATATGCGGCAAGGGCGACCAGAAACCACGCCAGAGCCAGCGGTGCCAGCGATTTGCTGGTAAGGGTTCGCCGCGCGCGCGCGCGTGTACGCATTCAGGCATGCCTCGTGGTGAATCGTCAGCGAGTATATCGGGCGCCGGAAGTCTGCCAAGACGAAGCGTGCGGCAGCCCCTTGCCCGCAAACCGCGTGATCCGCGGCCGCCCTGCCGTGAGTGCGCAGACGCTGGCTGGCGGGAATCCCGCAAGACCATGTTTGTGCAGGCTGCGCCACTCCGGGCAATTCCGGCGCGGTTGCACGTTCGACCTTGAGGCACCCACCGCTCCGGCGTGGAGCTCGTCGCGCAGTCCGGAGAAAAGAAAACGCCTCTCCGCAAGCGGAGAGGCGTTTGGATGAAGCCCCTGGCGATGACCTACTCTTGCATGGCTTAAGCCACACTACCATCGGCGCGACTGCGTTTCACTTCCGAGTTCGGAATGGGATCGGGTGGTACCACAGTGCTAATGTCACCAGGGAACTGGTGCGAGTCGCGCAACAGCGCGGACTCGAGCATTTGGTCTTGGGACGTAATCAAGCGTTGGATCTGCTGCACCGACGGTCCATTGAGGTGTCAAGTACAAGCAACTTGGAGTTATATGATCAAGCCGCACGGATCATTAGTATCAGTTAGCTCGGCATTACTGCTATACACACCTGACCTATCAACCATGTAGTCTTCATGGGTCCTTCAGGGGGCTTGTGCCCCGGGAGATCTCATCTTGAGGCGCGCTTCCCGCTTAGATGCTTTCAGCGGTTATCGCTTCCGATCGTAGCTACCCGGCA
>NZ_JAHCAP010000002.1 GCF_019634815.1 Dokdonella sp.
TGCAGCGCTGATCCGTGCCAGTTGCGCAAGCTGACGTCCGGCGCGGCGTTTCCGTAGAGCCTAGATCCTATGTTCCGTGTCAAGCCGCAATGTCGATTCGGTGAGCAAGCTCCGCTCTACACGGTGGTGGGTTTTGTAGAGCCGAGCACGCTCGGCTCGGGGCGCACGGGAGCGGAGCAAGCTCCGCTCTACGACGGTGGCAGGTTTTGTAGAGCCGAGCTCGCTCGGCTTGGGGCGCATGGGAGCGGAGCAAGCTCCGCTCTACGACGGTGGTGGTGTTTGTTCTTGTAGAGCCGAGCTTGCTCGGCTGAATCGGCGGGGATGTGGCGGCAGTGCAGAAGGCATCGCGTTACCCACGCGGCTTCAATCGAAGCCGCTGGCAAAGATCCGGTCGAAGTCGTAGCCGGTGCCGGTGAGCGAGATCGTGACGTTGGGTCGCACTCCGGTCGCGTTCGTGAACGACAGGATCGTCTGCGTCGCGTTCGGGCCGAGCGAATTGCCGCCCGGTTGGAAGCGGTAAGCGATCTGGCAACTGTCGTTGACAGGCAGGCTCGCAGGACAATTGTTGGTGGCGCCGAAGGGAGCGTTCACGTTGCCGCCGATGAAGCCGGTCAGCGGCGACTCGCTCGTATTGGTGATGGTGACCGGTACGGTCATGCTGGTTGTCAGCAGCACTTGGCCGAAATCGATGTCAGTCGGCGTTACCCTGGCCAGCGTGCCGATGCCGGTACCGGCCAGGTGGACCTGGAATCCCTGGTTGACGCTGCCGCCCGACGCGCTGATCGATGTGGAGGTCGAAACCGGGCCGAGCACGCGCGGCTGGTAACGATAGGTGAACTTGCACTGCGCACCCGCGGCGATCTGTCCGCCACAAGTTGTCGAGCCGCTGAAGGCGCCGCCCGCATTGTTGCCGAGGCCGCCGCCGCCGAACACGACGTTGCCGGCGCTGATGTTGCGCGCGACGAATTCGAACGTCGCCGTGCGGCCGAGCTTGATGCGGCCGAAATCGATGCCGCGCGGATGGAAAGTGACGATGCCCGATTCGGTCGACCCTTCGCCGGCGTACTGCAGCGCGTAGGATTCGTAGATGTCCGGGGCGTAAGTTGCCAACGTGGTCGAGTCCTCGGCGAACGCGGAGGTCGATGGCGTGAACCGTCGTGTCATCTGGCAACTGTTGCCGGGCGTGACCCCGGCGCCGCACGACGTGCTCCCCGCGAACGGTGGTTGGAGACCGCCTCCGCCAGCGAACATGACGGTCTCGTCGTCGTCGGTGTTCGTCGCGGTGAGCTTGACTTCAACCATGGCGCCGATCTGTTGCGCGCCGAAGTCGACGCGAGTCGGCGAAAGTTGCAGCAGCGACTCGGTGCCGCGGCCGGCAAATTGCAGCGTCTGCCCGGTGCTGCCTACCTCGTTTGCACCGGCAAGTACCGAGGCGCTCGCGCTGAAATCCTGCTCGGCGGCGGTCGGGCGAAAATGGTAGTTGATCGAGCACGAGCCGTTGGCCGGGAGAATCCCGCCATTGCAGGTTCCTCCCTGCGCGCGGAATTCGGTGCTGCCGGAAATGCCACCGCCGGCGATCTGCAGGTCCTCGTTGGTCAGGTTCTTGAAGGTCACCGGGATGCTGACGGTCGTGCCGACCTTGATCGAACCGAAGTCGACATAGGTCGGGCTGATGTTGACGACACGCGGATCGGCGAGCGCCACGTGGCTGGTGAGGATCGCAAGGGTGACGCCTGCGAAGCGGGCGCGGCCTCTCATGCCGAAGAGGGACGATTCGATGCGGTGGAGGTTCATGGGCCTACTCCAGGTGGTGACCAAAGACGCGGGTTCCACCAAGGCGACTTTCACCAAGGTGACCTGACTTCGCCTTTCACGTGAATCGGCATCTTCAGGGGCCATGTGTGCGGCGCGGTCCGAGACTGGCGCCATGCCCATTCTCGCGACGGGCTCTGGCGGGTATCCTTGCCGGTTACGCAACCGCCGCGCGATGCTGTCGGCGCCACGAACTTCCAGGCCTGTCCATGTCTGCCGCCCAGCCCATTCCCGCCCGCCACAAGAACGTCAATCGCGCCGAAGTCTGCGACCAGAACTTCATCGAGTTCGTGCAGGGCTGGTCGGGCTCGCCGCAGCGCGCGCCGCGTGGTGATGAGTCGGTCTTGCCGGGCAGCCTGTGCAGCGCGCAGGATTTCCTTGAACTGTTCGAGTCACAGCTGGTCTCGCGCCACCTCGACCTGATGGCGCGCGTGCTGCGCGTGAAGAACAAGGTGTTCTACACGATCGGTTCGTCCGGTCACGAAGGCAACGCGATGGTGGCGCGACTCACTCGTCATACCGATCCGGCCTTCCTGCACTACCGCAGCGGCGCCTTCATGGCCGAGCGGTTCCGCAAGCTGCCGGGCATGGATCCGATCATGGATTCGGCGCTGTCGTTTGCCGCGAGCATGGACGATCCGGCCTCGGGCGGGCGCCACAAGGTCTGGGGCAGCAAGCCCTTGTGGGTGATTCCGCAGACTTCCACGATCGCCTCGCACCTGCCCAAGGCGCTGGGTACCGCGGTGGCGATCGAACAGGCGCGCCGAATCGGCCATGAACTGCCGGTGCCCGCCGATTCGATCGCGATCTGTTCGTTCGGCGATGCCTCGGCCAATCATGCGACCGCGCAGACCGCGTTCAATGCCGCGCAGTGGACCGCCTACCAGAAGTTGCCGGCGCCGGTCCTGTTCGTGTGCGAGGACAATGGCATCGGCATTTCGGTGAAGACGCCCAACGACTGGATCCACGCGAGTTTCAGCGTGCGCCGCGATCTGGATTACTTCCGCGCCGATGGTCTTGATCTGGCCAACGGCTACGAACAGGTCGCACGCGCGGTGCATCACTGCCGCACGACGCGGCGGCCGACCTTTCTGCACTTGCGCACCACGCGCATCATGGGCCATGCCGGCACCGACTTCGAGATCGAGTGGCGCAGCTTCGAGGAGCTGATGGCAGTGGAGGCGAGCGATCCGCTGCTGCGTTCGGCAGCGATCGCGCTCGAATCGGGACTGTATACGCGCGAGAGCCTGCTGGCGAAATACGAAGACACTCGGCGCAAGTGTTTTGCCGCGGCCGAGGAAGCCGATCGCCGGCCCAAACTCGACAGACTCGAGGATGTGATCGCGCCGCTGGCGCCATACTCCCCGCACAAGGTCGCCGCTGAAGCGCAGCGTGCCGATCATGCGGAGCGGCGCCTGACTGCGTTCGGAGGTGAGGAAAAGCTGCCCGAGCGCCAGCCGCCACGACACCTGGCGATCCAGATCAACAATGCCCTGCATGACCTGTTCTGCAAGTATCCCGAGGCGCTGCTGTTCGGCGAGGACGTGGCGCAGAAGGGCGGCGTCTACACGGTCACCAAGGGGCTGCACAAGGCGTTCAGGAACGCGCGCGTGTTCAACACCCTGCTCGACGAGACGATGATCCTCGGTCTCGCCCAGGGCTACGCCAACATGGGCATGCTGCCGATCCCGGAAATCCAGTATCTGGCCTATTTCCACAACGCCTGCGACCAGATCCGCGGCGAGGCGGCGAGCCTGCAGTTTTTCTCCAACGACCAGTACCGCAATCCGATGCTGGTGCGCATCGCCGGGTTGGGGTACCAGCGCGGTTTCGGCGGGCATTTCCACAACGACAACTCGATTACCGCATTGCGCGACATTCCCGGCCTCGTGGTCGGCTGCCCGAGCCGCGGCGACGATGCCGCGACGATGCTGCGCACGCTCGCCGCGCTGGCCAAGGTCGACGGGCGTGTCTGCGTGTTCCTCGAACCGATCGCGTTGTACATGACCAAGGATCTGTACGAACCCGGCGACGGCCAGTGGCTGACCAGCTATCCGCCACCCGAACAGGCGATGCCGCTGGGCGAAGGTCGCATCTACGGCGAGGGCGCCAACGATCTGCTGATTTTCACCTATGGCAACGGCGTGCCGATGAGCCTGCGCGCCGCGCGCGAGATCGAGAAACGCCACGGCTGGAAGGTGCGCACGGTCGATCTGCGCTGGCTGGTGCCGCTCAACGAAGCCTTCATTGCCGAACAGGCGCGCAGCGCCCGGCGCATCCTCGTCGTCGATGAAGGCCGCCACAGCGCCGGGGTCGGCGAGGGCGTGATCACCGCGATCGTCGAAGCGGGCCTGGGCGCCACGCCGCTGCGGCGGGTGGTCGGCGCCGATACCTACACGCCGCTCGCGGGCGCCGCTTTCCTGGTGCTGCCGGGCGATGCCGACATCGTCGCAATGGCTGCCGAACTGGTCTGATGGCGCGTCCGAAGCAGGGTTCGACTGCGTCTGCGCCGGCAGGCCGCGCCGGCTGCATGGACGCCAGGCGTGTGGATGGCTGGCGATGCCGCGCCGGCGGCGATTGGATATGATGACGCGATGACCGAACGCCGCGCCCTGACGATCCTGTTTGCCGATGTTTCGGGCAGCACGCGCCTGTTCGAATCGCGTGGCGATCTCGAGGCGCGGCGACTCATCGCCCACGTGCTCGACGCGCTGTCCGAAGTCGCGGCCCAGCATGGCGGCCGCGTGATCAAGACCATCGGCGACGAAATCATGTGCACGTTTCCCTCGGCGCTCAATGGCCTGTTCGCGGCGACCGACATGCAGCGGCGAATCAAGCACGACGAAGGCCTGCAGCGTGACAATCTTGCCATTCGCATCGGTCTGCACCACGGTGAGGCGCTGGTCGAGAACGACGACGTGTTCGGCGACGCGGTCAATGTCGCGGCACGCATGGCCGACAAGACGCTGGCGCGGCGCGATCAGATCGTGACTACGGCAAGCACCGTTGCCGGTGTCACCATTGCGGCTGGCCTGCGCGTGCGACCGCTTGGCAATGCCTGGGTGCTGGGCAAGCAGGCGCCGATCGAAATCGTTGACGTGCTGTGGCAGGAAGATCTTGCGCCGGTCACGACCCTGCAGCGGGTGTTGCAACCCGATCAGGCAAGCAATGAGCGATCACGCCTGACCTTGCGCCATCGTGGCCAGGTGTTCGAGCTGGACGAAGGCGCCACATTCTCGATCGGCCGCGATCCCGCAAGCAGCCTCGTCGTCGAAACCGAATGGGTATCGCGCAACCATGCCCTGATCGAATGGAAGCGGGGCCATTTCATGTTCGCTGACCGCTCGACCAACGGCAGCTGGTTGCGCATGGGGGAAGACAACGAAGTTCTCGTCCATCGGGATGAGGTGCACCTGCGGCGCAGTGGCACGATCAGCCTGGGCCAGGTTCATGGCAGCGACGAGCTGGATCTCCTGCACTTCCAGTGTGGCGACGACTGAGGCAGGTTGCTTTCGCGGGCGGCTCCGCGCAGTCGGGACAGCCTGATCATTGGCCAGCGCTGCTGCGCTCAGATTTCACCCGCGTAGAGCAGGGCCCGCCGACCGCTTCCAGATTGCGCAATCACCTCGACCCAGGCCGCATGCTCTGGCGCGGGGGCGACAAGTCGCCAACCGGCCGTCGCGAGCCTGGGTTCAGCGAAGGCAACCGCCACATCAGGACGATCGATGCCGGTGCGCACGCTTCGTTTCGTGCCGTCGATGGTGACCGCAATTTCCTCGACCGCATCATCATCGAGCGAGCCGGCCCATCCCTCGAGCTCGAGCTGCGCTGCGCCGCGTTGCTTGCGATCGAGCCAGCCCCAGACGCCGCGACGGACTCCCGCGGTGCAGCCAAGGTCTTCACGCCCGGGCGAGATCAGCCAAAGGTCTTGCTCGTTGGCCAGTCCGCGAGCAATGCACGCAGTGGCGGCCTGTTTGCCGCAGGCTTGTTCGATGGCGCCGCGGACGAAGGCATCCGACACGTAGGTGGTGCCGTAGATGTCGCCATCGAGATCGGCGTTCTCGCTGCTGCGTGAATAGCTGAACCCGTTGGCGGGCCGCGCCGCGTCGGCGGCAAGCAGCTTGTCACCGCGCACGCTGAATGCGAGTACGCCGTGCGGCTTGAGCATGCCCGCAAGCTTCGCCAGCCAGGCGTGGAAGAGCGACTCGGGAAGATGCGAAAACAGTGACACCACCCAGATGAAATCGAAGCTCCCTGCAGGATGAAAATCCGCAGGGTCGGCGCAGGAGGCGAAGGTCGGTACCGCAAAGCGCGACTCGACGAACCGCAGCGCGTCGGCTTGCAGTTCGGACGCGCACAGATGGTCACGCGGCAAGTCGGCAACGGCAAAGCGCAGGAAGCGCCCGAAGCCGCAGGCAAAGTCGAGCACGCGTGGCGCATCGCCCGGGAACAATCGGTCGAGCAGTTGCCGCGCAAGCGCGTACTGTTGCAGGGCCACGTTGAAATACTGACTGGCGGCGGTGGCGAAATCACCATGCGTTGCCAGCGAGTGCAACAGCATCTGGTCGCCCGGGCTGATCGCGGTGATGAAGTCCGCAGGGTGCGCCAGCGGTGGCACGCAGCATTGCAGGATGGTTTCGCGCAGGCGCGGATCTGGAGCGAAGTCGGTCATGGGCGCAGATGGCGAGGAAGCGAAAAGGGCAAGGCGCGGATCCCGGCAGCGCCGAGTCCCGGGTGTCCGGAGTATGCCTTGCGCGCCTGGGCTCGAGCGGGGTTCTTGCCGCGCGCGGCCTGAACAAACCGGGTTTGATCAGGGCGCAGCGTGGCGGAGAACCTTTCAGCTTCCGTCGAAGCCGTTGCGAAAGATCGAGTCGAAATCCGCGGGTGGCAGATCGGCGCCCTGGAAAATCCCCATGGGCGTGTAGCCTGCATAGCCCGGGAAGGCGTAGTAGATGTTCGGATTGCCCATGCGCCGGATCAGCGCCTCCGATATCACGCGCCGATAGTCGGTGGTGACGGCGACATCCACGTTTTCATACAGCTCGCCGCTGCCCAGTCCCGGATAGTTGCCATAAACCGTGCCGCCGTTGACCGCGCCGCCGAGCACGGTGATGACATTGCCGTAACCGTGATCGGTGCCGCCGTCGGAGTTCTCCTGCACGCGACGGCCGAACTCGCTGACCACGATCACGCTGACGTTGTTCATGTAGTTGGTCGCGCCAGCCGAGAGGTCGGTGTAGAACGCCGACAGGCCATCGGACAGGCTCGAGACCTGGTTGCCGAACCAGTCGTAGCTCTGGGTCGGATTGCCTTGGCCGACGTGGGTGTCCCAGTTGCCCAGATCGATCGTCACCGCACGCAGACCGACATTGCGCTTGATCAGCTGCGCGACATTGCGCAGCTGGGTGCCGAAACTGCCGTTGTACTGCAAGGCGTAGTTGGCGCCACCCGCGGGCTGGTAGCCGTCTGGATTGTTGGCGGCATCGTAGAGCCCGAAATCGATCGGTCGCAGCAGCGCCAGAGAATCGAGCGTTTCCATGCCCGCCCTTTCGAGCAGGGTTGCGTTGCTGCCGTTCCAAAGCGCATTCATGCGACTGACGCCACCGACCAGGCCATGCGCCGCGTCATCGTCCTGCCACGACCAGTGGAAGGTGTCGAGACGAAAATCCGAGCCGCTGTTCATCGTGATCGCATCGCTGCTGCCGAGCAGGCTCTTGGCCGTGATGCTGCCCATCGACACCGCGGGCAGCGGCACGTTGGCGGGCAGCCCGCCGCTGATCAGATGACGCGTAAGCCAGCCGATGCTGCCACCTGAATTGCCGCCGACACCGAATTCGAGGTTTGACTGCGCCTCGAAATGGCTGCGCACGACAGGATCGGGCATCACCTGGCCGGCGGCGACCACGAAGGCCGCATGGCCGGCGTTGAACAGGTTGCGCAAACCGCTGGCGCGCGGATGCAAGGCCCAGCTGTTTCCATTGAGGGCAAGCGCAGCGCCGTTGCCGCTGGTGGGTATGCGCGTGGAGACGCGGTTGGTCTCGTAGTTCGCCCGGTACGGACTACCGGCGCCGGGTGGCAACAGACTCAATCCGTCCATTGCGCCGCGAAGGAACACGATGACGAGGGTGTCGCCGGTGGCTGCGGCGGGCTCGATCGGTGGCGTGAAATAGGCCATTGCACGACTGCTCGCGCCGAGGGCGCTGGCGCTGACACAGCAGGTCTTGAGGAAGTCGCGACGGTTCATCGGAATCATGACGCTCTCCTCAGCGGCGCAGGAAGTCGGGCGAACACAGGATCAGGCCGACCGCGGTACGCAGGCGTGATTTCGTGTAGTGCTGCGACAGCTGGTTGGCCGGTGACAGGTGCCAACTGTCGGTGCTCAGGTCGAGCGCAGTGGTCGCCGCGGCTTCCTGACGCAGGAAGTCGACAGCGACGCCGTGGGTTTGCGCCGGCCGCATGCCGAGCAGGCGGTCGCACCAGTAATTGATGATGTTGAGCGCGCTGCGATCGGCGGCATCGGGGAACGCGGCGAGCGTTTGCGCCTGCACATCGGCGATGAATGGCGAATTGACGTTGCCGTTGATCTGGTGCATCTCGAGCAGGCGCGGCAGCAGTTTGAGCGTCATGCCCAAGGCGCTGCTGCTTGACCACACTTGCTGGGTGTCGGGATAGCCGTCGGGCGCGGGCCAGTAGAACAGGCGGTTGCCGGTGCCCTGCAGGCGGTAGATGAACTCCTCGCTCGTGGTCCAACTGCCGGTGTTGTCGGGCATTGGCGTGAAGTCGGCGTTGAGGCCGCGCAGTGCACTGATTGCGGCAGTCACCGGGCGCTTCATCTTGGTGCCCCAACTGGTCTTGAACTGGCTCGACTGCAGGATCAGGCCGAGTACCTGCTTGATCTGGTCAGGTGCCTGCCATTGGGCGTGAAACAGGTCGGCCGCGCTCTGCACCAGCGACTCGGGGGCGTTGTCACCGACGAAGCGGCGGCAGAGTTTGCCGGCCACGAAGTGCGCCGTGCCCGGATGCTGGGCCAGCATGTCGAACAGCTGGGTGCCGTCGTTCTGGCCGCCGCCGGCAGGGAAGTTGCGATGCAGGACGCGTTTGACGCCGGCATCGTGCAGGGCCTGCACGTATTCGAAGGTGCCCGGGTTCGGATCGCTTTGCGTTTCCCAGGTGCTGCCGGAAATCGTCCAGCCGGTGAGCACGCGCGCGGCCTCGTAGACATCGTCATCGACGTACTGCAGGCGCTGGATCTTGCCCTGCCAGTCGACATAGGTCGGCAGCGAGGGATCGTCGTCGGGGTCGGTGATGATGCCGCGATAGTTTTCCGCGCCCAGCGTATGCAGTTCGAGCAATTCGCGCGCGTAGTTCTCGTTGGGATGGCCGGAGTAGCTGGTGTACAGGTCGAGCATGTACATCATCGATGCCGATTCGCAGGTCGCCTGCAGCATGTTGCGGAAATTGCCGAACACGTGTGGGCGGATCGCGTCGCGGTCGAAGGCGGGGAACATCGGTCCGCCATCGTAATCCCAGCCGAAAGCGCTGAAATGGTCGTGCCAGAAATCGGTTGCGACCTCGAACAGCTGGCGCCGGCTGTAGATGCGGCGGATCAGGGTCGCGCATTCGACTTCCGACACCGGCAGCATGCGCTGGTAGTAATTGTTGGTGACCGAATGATGATCGGCCCAGAGCTGCGCGGGTGACTTGCCGAGCGTTGTGAAGCCGGCGCTGGCGAGGCGGCTGTCGCAGGCACCGTCATTGATCGAGGCCGGATCAAGCTGCTGGGCGAGCCAGCTGCTCCAGCGCGCCTCGTCGTTCGCACCCAGTGCGATAAAGGCGGCGTGCTCGGCGGTGCTGAAGCCGAAGGTCGCACGAGTCAGCCAGCGCACCGCATCGGGAGGCGTGTTGAGCGCGTCGGGTTGCATGGGCAGAGCGCTCGGCGCAAGGCCGTCACGCCCCGGGCGGCGACGCGACAGTCGCGTATCGAGGGACAGGTCGCCGCCGGCACCGAAAAGCGCATGCAGCATGCGCCGGCGCGCCGTCATCACGGCAGTAGGTGTCGCATTCATCGGAGCCCCCGTTTGACCTCGCCGGCGAGGGGCATATGGATAGCTCGGCTGGCGCGCCGATGCAACGTCGGCGGCCGCAAACCGTGATGGTGGCGGCCAAATCCCCGGTGGGGCGAGGCCGTGCTAGACGATCCTCGGCTCGGCTTCGAGTTCGACGCCGAAACGCGCGCGCACGCGCTCACGCACGGTTTGTGCGAACGCCCACAGTTGCGCGCCGCTGGCGTGGCCGTGGTTGACCAGCACCAGGGCATGCCGGGCGCTGATGCCGGCGTCGCCGTCACGCTCGCCCTTGCAGCCGGCCTGCTCGATCAGCCAGGCCGCGGAAAGCTTGACCAGGCCCCCGTCGGCATCCCAGATCGGCAGATCGGCATGTTCGGCGCGCAGGGTATTCGCAAACGCGGGATCGACCCGCGGATTCTTGAAGAAGCTGCCGGCATTGCCATGCACGGCCGGGTCGGGCAGCTTGCGCATGCGCAGGCGGGTCACCGCTTCGGCCACTTGCGCGGATGTGGCTGCAGCCGCGGCCACGCCCATCGCATCTAGCTCGGCTTGGATGCCGGCATAGCCCAGGTGCGGTGCGCGCCTTCGCGGCAGCTCGAACTCGACGGCGACGATCAAGTAGCGGTCGGGTTCGTGCTTGAACAGCGAATCGCGATAGCCGAACGCGCACTGGGCAGGTTGCAGGCGCACGAAGTTGCCCTGTTGCCGGTCCCAGGCTTCGACGGTGGCAATGAACTCCGCGACTTCGCCGCCATAGGCGCCAATGTTCTGGATCGGCGCGGCACCGACCGTGCCTGGAATCAAGGCCAGGTTTTCCAGTCCGCATGCGCCCCTGGCAAGCGACCAGTGCACGAAATCATTCCAGTGTTCGCCCGCGGCCACGCGCACGCGCAGCGTCTGCTCGTCGTCGGCGAGAACTTCGATTCCACGGGTGGCCAGGGTGAGTACCACACCGGGCCAGTTGCGCGTGAACAGCACGTTGCTGCCTTCGCCGAGCACCAGCACGGGATCGCGCTGGAGCATCGCATAGCCGAACAGTTCGCGCAGCGCGTCGTTCTTGCGCACGTCGATCAACAGCGCTGCGCGCGCCTCGACGCCGAAGCTGTTGCGTGCACGCAGCGAGGCGTTTTCGAGTATCGAATAGGCGGGCGAGTGGCTGCCGCGATTCATGCGGATGGGGACCCCGCACGTTCGCGCAGCGCCGTCACGCAGTCGCCAATCAAGGCCGGGCCGCGGAAGATGAGGCCGCTGTAGAATTGCACCAGGCTCGCGCCGGCGTCGAACTTGGCCGCCGCGTCGCCGCCCGCGCTGATGCCGCCGACGCCGACCAGTGGAATCTTTCCTGCAAGTCGCTGCGCCATCCCGCGCAGCACGGCAGTGGATTTTTCCAGCAGCGGCTTGCCCGACAGACCGCCGCTCTCGTGTGCATGACGATGTCCGCTCACGCCTTCGCGCGCGAGTGTGGTGTTGGTGCAGATCAGGCCATCGACCTGTGCTTGCAGCACGACGCCGGCAATCGCATCGAGTGCGGCAGTATCGAGATCGGGCGCGATCTTGAGAAGCATCGGCTTGCGTTTGCCGTCGCGCGCGGCCAGGCGCTCCTGCGCCTCGCGCAGCGTGCCGATCAGGCGCCGCAGGGAATCCTCGTGTTGCAGGTCGCGCAAGCCCTGCGTGTTGGGCGAGGAAATGTTGATGGTGACGTAACTCGCGCGGGCGTACACGCGTTCGAGGCAATGCAGGTAATCATCTGCCGCGCGTTCGTTGGGCGTGTCCTTGTTCTTGCCGATGTTGATGCCAAGCACGCCGCCGAACTTCGCACGCTCGACATTGCGCAGCAGTGCGTCGACACCGTCGTTGTTGAAGCCCATGCGATTGATGATCGCCTCGTGCTCGGCGAGACGGAACAGGCGCGGCCGCGCATTGCCGGCCTGCGCGCGCGGCGTGGTGGTGCCCACCTCGATGAAGCCGAAGCCGAGCGCGGCCAGCGCATCGACATGCGCGCCATTCTTGTCGAGCCCGGCGGCCAGGCCCACCGGATTGTCGAACCGCATGCCCAGGACATCGACCGGCGAGGTCCTGTGGCTGCCCGCCAGCAACGGGTGGGTGCCCGTTCGCCAGGCTGCCTCGATCGCGGCGAGGGCAAGATCATGGGCGCGCTCGGCATCCAGGCAGAACAACAGGGAGCGCGCGAGTGCGTACATCGAGGTCCTGTTTGCAGCGCAGGCCACGGGCGCACGGCCCGCGGCGTCCGGGGAATGGGCGGGGCGTCTCAGCTGAACAATTTGGCGAAAAAGACGAGGCCGCCGAACAAGACGAAGATTGCAATGACGACAAGAACCATCAGGATCAACTGCGCCCAGCCGAGGATCAGGCCGGTCAGCGCCATGCCGTCACCGTCGATCGTGCCCGGTGGGGCGCGGCGAATTTCACCGCGGGCGAGATGGCCGCAGATGATCGCCACCAGCGCACCAACGAAGGGCAGCATGAACCAGCACAGGATGCCGGAGATCAAGCTGACGAGTGCGGTCGTACTGGTCTGGCGGGCAGGCACGGGGGCATTCATGCGGATGGATCCTCGATGCACGGTGGATCAAGACTAGAGGCAGGCGGCAGCTTGATCAATGCGCCCGGCGTGCACGGCGGCCGGGCGCATCGGCGCATTTCAGAACTCGAACTTGATGCCCTGGGCAAGCGGCAAGGCGTCAGAGTAGTTGATGGTGTTGGTCTGGCGGCGCATGTAGGCCTGCCAGGCGGTCGAACCCGATTCGCGGCCGCCGCCGGTTTCCTTCTCGCCACCGAAGGCGCCACCGATCTCGGCGCCCGAGGTGCCGATATTGACGTTGGCAATGCCGCAGTCGCTGCCGCTGGCAGCGAGGAAGGCTTCGGCCGCCTTGAGATTCTGCGTGAAGATCGCCGAGGACAAACCCTGCGGTACGTCGTTCTGCGCCGCAATCGCTTCGTCGAGCGACTTGAACTTCATCACGTAGAGGATCGGCGCGAAGGTTTCGGTCTGCACCACCTCGGCCGAATTGGCCAGGCCGGTGATGATCGTCGGCAGCACGAAATTACCCTTGCCGGCGATCGCGGCGCCGCCACTGGCGACCTTGCCGCCGCTGGCCTTGGCCTTCTCGATCGCGGCGAGATACGCGCTCACCGCATCGCGGCTGTTGAGCGGGCCCATGAGGTTCTTCGCGTCGGTGGGATCGCCGATCTTCTTCTCGACCTGTTGGTAGGCGGTGACCAGTTTGGCGAGCACGTCATCGTGGATCGACTCGTGCACGAACAGGCGGCGCGTGGTGGTGCAGCGCTGGCCGGCGGTGCCGACCGCGCCGAACACGATCGCCGGGATCGCCAGTTTCAGATCGGCGCTCTGGTCGACGATGATCGCGTTGTTGCCGCCCAGCTCGAGCAGGCTGCGGCCCATGCGCTGGGCCACGCGCTCGCCGACGAGGCGACCAACCCGGGTCGAACCGGTGAAGCTCACCAGCGCGATGCGCTTGTCATCGACGAAGCCCTGCGCCAGTTCGGTGCCGGCATCGTTGAACAGGAAGAACAGGTCGGGGAAGCCGCCCGCGCGCAGTGCTTCGTTGCAGATCCTGAGCGCGGCGATCGCCGACAGCGGTACCTTGGGCGAGGGCTTCCAGATCGAGATGTCACCGCAGACCGCGGCGATGAAGCTGTTCCAGGCCCACACCGCGACCGGGAAGTTGAAGGCCGAAATGATGCCGACCAGACCCAGCGGATGCCATTGCTCGTACATGCGATGGCCGGGACGTTCGGAATGCATGGTCAGGCCGTAGAGCTGGCGCGACAGACCGAGCGCGAAGTCGCCGATGTCGATCATTTCCTGCACTTCGCCATCGCCTTCTGGCTTGGACTTGCCCATTTCCAATGCGACCAGCGAGCCCAGCGCGTCCTTGTGCGTGCGCAGTGCCTCGCTGCACAGGCGAATCGCCTCGCCGCGCCGCGGTGCAGGGGTCGTGCGCCAGACCGCGAAGGCTTCCTGTGCGCGCTTGAGGATGGTCGCGTAATCGCTCTCACCCGAGGCATGCACTTCGGCGATCACTTCGTTGTTGCTCGGATTGATCGCCTGAAGCAGGCCGGCATCGGTGGTTTTCGACCACTCGCCGTTGCCGAGGTAGGCGCCGGAATTGATGGGGCCAAGACCGAGGGCCTTGAGGATCTGACTGGACATGGGAGACTCCGCGATGCGCATTGCGCGCTCTGAAAACGGCAAATTATAGCAGGCTGCCACTCGCTCCGAGGTGCGTGAAAGGCGCTGTCAAGCCCGGCGCTGCGCGGCATGGGCGTGCCACATGGTTACAATGCGCGCCTTGCACGGCCCCGTAGCTCAGCTGGATAGAGCGCGCCCCTCCTAAGGGCGAGGTCACAGGTTCGAATCCTGTCGGGGTCGCCATTCAAACCCTGCCGCGTGGCGGCCTCGGACCCAGCGCATGCTGCACGGACAGAAAATCGTCGTGGTGATGCCGGCGTATCACGCCGAGAAGACGCTGGCCGAGTGCCACGCGGCGATTCCCCTCGACATCGTCGATGAGGTGCTGCTGGTCGATGATGCCAGCGACGATGCGACGGTCGCGGTCGCGCAGCGATTGGGGATCCGCACCCATCGCCACGCTGTCAACCGCGGCTATGGCGGCAATCAGAAGACCTGCTATGCGCTCGCGCTCGGTGCCGATGCCGACATCGTGGTGATGCTGCATCCGGATTACCAATACGAACCGCGTTTGATCACCGCGATGGCGGCGATGATCGCCTCGGGGGTCTACGACGTGGTGTTCGGCTCGCGCATCCTCGGCAACACCGCGATCGCGGGCGGCATGCCGCGCTACAAATACTTGTTCAATCGCCTGCTCACCGCGTTTGAAAACCTGTTGATCGGTTCCAAGCTCTCGGAGTTTCATTCCGGTTATCGCGCGTTCTCGCGCAAGGTGCTGGAGACCTTGCCGCTCGCGTCGAACTCCGATGACTTCGTGTTCGACAACCAGATGCTGGTGCAGGCGCATGCCTTCGGTGCGCGTATCGGCGAGATGTCCTGCCCGACCAAATATTTTGCCGATGCCAGCGAGATCAATTTCCGCCGCTCGGTGGTGTATGGCCTGGGCGTCTTGCGTGTGGCCATGACCTATCGCCTGTGGAAATGGCGCCTGCTCAAGTCGCAGCTGTTTTCTGCCGCGCCCGCGGATCGGCTGACGGCGATGAAGCCGGATGCGCCCTGAAGGCACGCCCGCTGCGCGCGATCTGCGCTGGCCCTGGTGGCTGCTGGGTGCCGCTGCGCTGCTCGCGGGTGCGTTCGCGCGCATCTGGCAACTGCGCTCGCAGATGCTCATCGACGATGAATGGCATGCGGTTCGCAAGCTGATTCAGTCCGGTATGGGGGACATCGCCGACCACTTCGGCATTGCCGACTATTCGATCCCGCTCACGCTTTACGACCGCTGGCTCTACGAGCACAACCAACTTAGCGAATGGTCGATGCACCTGCCGCTGCTGATTGCCGGGCTTGCGTTGCTGGTGATCGCGCCGCTGCTGCTGCGGCGCACGCTCGAGTTGCCGGTGCGCGTGACCTGGCTCGGCCTGCTCGCGGTGTCGCCGCTGCTGATCTACTTCAGCCGCACGGCGCGGCCCTATGCATTGCTCGCCCTGTGCGGCGTGCTCGCCTTCCTCGCCTTGCGCAACTGGACAGCGCGAGGTGGCCGTGCGCCGGCTTGGGCGGCGCTGTACGTCCTGGCGACCTGTCTGGCCGGCTGGGCGCATCTGCTGTCGCTGGTGTTCACGCTGTGGCCGCTGGCCTGCGCCGCGACAATCGCCACGATCGCCTGTTTCGATTCGAAGCAGCGCGAGCGGGCCGCGCGCGTGCTGCGCGGCAGCCTGTTGCTGGGCGCACTCACGGGATGCCTGCTGTTGATCGCGCTCGCGCCGCCCTTGATCAACGACTGGGCCGCACTCGCCGGCAAGGCCGGTGCCGACAGCGTGAGCGGCGCGAGTCTGTATCGCACCCTGCTCATGCAATTCGGTATCACCGATGCACTGAGCCTGGGCGTGGTGCTGATTCTGCTTGTGCTTGGCGCCCTGCGTCTGTGGCGCAGCGAGCGCTTCCTTGTCGCAAGCGTGCTCAGTGCCGCGATCGTCGGCATGGGCGTGATCGCCTTGACGCAGCCAGCCTGGGTGCAGCATCCGCTGGTATTTGCGCGTTATGCGACGCCGATCCTGCCGTGGTTGCTGCTGCTGGTCGCGTCCGGTTTGGTGGATACGGTCGAACGCCTGCGCAAGCCATGGCTGACGATGCCCTTGGTACTGATCGCGCTGATCGCCTTGCTTGCACGCGGGCCGCTGCCGACCTGGTTCTACTGGCCCAACCAATTCATGGGCCATGCGCTGTTCCAGTTCGACTACGACCCTGCTCACAATCCCTACGTCACCCGGCTCGAACTCGGGCCGGTTTCGCCGTTCTACACCGATCTGGCCAAGCGACCAGCGGGCAGCGTGACCCTGATCGAGACGCCGGCGCGTGCCCATTCGAACTACATGCCCGATCCGTGGCTGCAGCAGATCCATCACCAGAACGTGAAGTTCGCTCTGGCATCGCCGATCTGCGGCGAGGGCGACTGGGATGAGTTCCCGTATACCGCCAGCGGCACGCGCTTCAAGCGTTTCGGGCGCCTGGCCGACATCCTCGAAGGCGCAACCTGGGGTGCCGACTATCTCGTGCTGCGCATGCATCCGTGGACGCTGCCCGCGGGCAAGGCGTTTCCGTGGCCGGTGGCCTGGCCCGACATGAGGGCGTGCGCGGCCAAGGTCGAAGCGAAACTCGGTGCGCCCGTCTATCGCGACGATGCCGTGACCGTGTTTTCCTTGCGTGGCTCTCCCTGATCGCTGGCTTGCGCGTGGGCGACTGCGGGTTTGAACTCGACCGCCGGGCCGGCGGACAGGCCCGCGCTCCAGCGCGCGAGCTTGGCATCGATGCTCGCGGATGTCGAAATCTGCGGTTCGGAGTGCAGAAGTTCGGGGTCGGTCTTGGCGTCTTCGGCCTCGCGCTTGGCGACTTCCTCGCGCGCGATCGCGAATGCTGCGGGCAGTGAGGTCGTCTGGTTGAGCGCATCGACGAGGAGAGCCTTGCCGAACCAGGTGATATCCGAATCCGTGCCGCAGCCGAACGAAGTGCGGTCGCTGCGCGCCGAGGTCATCACCAGGGTTGAATCGTCGCGCAGCGCATCGATGAATCCCCCCGAGTAGCAGGCATTCACGACCACCACCTTCCAGCGCATTGCCGGCGTGGTCTTGAACGCATCGACCACGTCTTCAGGCGCGATCTGATTGAGTGGCAGCGGATCGAGATCGACCAGCAGCACATGATCGCTGCTGCCGTGTGTGGTCAGGTAGAGCAGCACGATGTCCTGCGCCGGATCCATCTTCTGCGCGATCGCCTGCAGCGTGCGCTGCAGATTGGTCCAGCTCGCCAGTGGCCGGGTGCCGACCGTGGACGGATTGTTCTCGAGCACGACGACATGGCCCTTGGCGTCGAAGCGCTGCTCGAAGAGCCGCTGCGCGTATTCGGCCTCGTTGCGGAACACGTCCTGGCTGCCGTCGCCGGCAAAGATCACCGCGTAGAGATTGATCTTGCCCGGCGTGCGCGGCGTGAGTTGCGCGAGCGCGGCATCGAGCAGGGCAGGTTGGTCATACATCACCTGCTCGGGGTCGAAGGCGGGCGCAGCCAGAGCTTCGGTTCCTGCCGAGCCGACCTCTCCGTCGGTGCCTGCGGTTGCAGCCTGGGTGTCTGCCGCGCCATCGACTGGGCGCGCCGCTTCATCGCTTGCCGCCACCGGCGCGTACACCGCGGTATCGAGCATTGATACCGACGGCAGATACCACCAGCTGGCTGCCGAAATGGCATAGCCAAGCACGGCCGCGACCACCGCGCGCGCGAAGCTGCGCGGAATGAGGCCATGCGCGACCACCAGCAGCACGAAGAACCACCACGATTGCCCGATCAGCGCGACCAGCAGCCCCAGGGCGGTCTGGCCGTGCGCGTGGAGCAGGTCCGCGAGAAGGCGCAGCGGCCAGTGGACCAGCACTGCAACCAGCGCAGTGGCGGCAAGCAGGGTGCTGGCCACGCCGAGTGTGAATTCATCCCGCTGGGCCAGGCGCGCAAGCAACCAGCCCGCGATCAGGGTGAGCAGGGCGTCGCCGAGCACGACGAGGACACCCCCACTGTCGAAGCGCCACGGACTTGGCGTATCCAGGCCATCGACCAGCAAGGAGGCGAACAGATAGGTGGCGACGAAGGCAACGAACACGCCCGCGCCCGCGCGCAAGCCCGAACCGCGCGGCGTGCGGAGCAGGGCGGCGCGCAGGCCATCGGCAAGGGTCTGCGAATAGGGTTTCACGATGGATGAATCAGCTCGGGGATGTGCAATGACGTCGATGTGCATTATCCCGTGTCCGGCGAGTTCTGGGGTGGGCGGCAGGCGCTTGCGCTCATCATGGGTGTGATCCATGTCGTGTTCGACCTCGCCAGGACCCAAGGCATCCATGCCTGTGCGCCCCGCAGGGATGCGGGTCGAACACGCACGGTCGCGAGTCGGTTTTCGCGTGGACGCGCGAACCCGGGCGGCCTGGCTGGGTGCATGCCGAAACGACCGCGGCTGCTCGCAGGGAAACGGGATGAATTCATGCCGACGTGGGTCGGCTTTCAGGAAAGCGACCACGATGTCGCGACAGCAGGAATCGGGCCCCAGCCGAAATCCCGTCAGATCGAGTCCGGATCGATGGCCTCGAAATCGGCGACACAGCGATGATCGGCGCCCTTCGGGCAGCAGCCAGGTGCGCGCGCGAGCAGAATCGTGTGCATGCCGGCACTGCGCGCGGCGTCAAGCTCGGCGGCGATGTCGGAGAGAAACAGAATCGATGCGGGCGGCTGTCCGATCTCGTGCGCAATTCGCACATACGACGCCGCCTCGCGCTTGGGGCCGGTCCGGGTGTCGAAATAGCCATCGAACAAGGGCGTCAGATCACCCGCTTCGGAATGGCCGAAGAACAACTTCTGTGCTTCGACCGAGCCCGACGAATAGACATACAGATGCTTGCCAGCGGCCTGCCAGGCGCGCAGGCGTGCGGGGACTTCCGGGTAGATGTGGGCGCGGAACTCGCCACTGGCGTAACCGTCCTGCCAGATCATCCCTTGCAGGGCCTTGAGCGCAGTCGACTTGCGGTCGGCATCGATCCATTCGATCAAGAGGTCGATGAGCTCCTGCCGGGAGGCCGATACCAGCCCTTCCTCGCGCGCGGTCTCGTGCAGCCAGTGCTGAACTTCGGGCGTGTCTTCGTGGGTTTCGATGTAGGCGGGCAGTCGTTCGCGGGCGTAGGGGAACAACACGTCCTTGACGAAGTCGATCGAGCTGGTGGTGCCTTCGATGTCGGTGAGGATGGTCGAGATCATCGCGCAGCTCCGTGGTCGTGTTCGCAGTTCTTTTCCACGTTGTTGGCGTAGGCCCCTTCGAGCGCGCGCTTGGCATCCAGCGGCTTGGCCAGGCGCGTGAACACCATCGCGGTTTCGCCGCGTCCGGTGAGCACGACATCACCAAAATCGAACAGGCGTCCGAGACTGCTCTGGCGCAGGTCGATGGTCTCGATCGAGGCCAGCCGCAGCTCGGTGGTGCTGCGGCTGATGATGCCGGTCTTGCGCACCACGCGGCGGTTGGTCACGCCTTGTTCTATTGCGCGCAGGCGCAGCCATTCGTAGATCGCAACCAGGCCCGCCAGGCCAAGGGTCGGGATCGTCAGCACCACCAGCAGTGCCAGCCGCCAGTAGCTGCTCCAGTGCAGATCGAAGCGAGCCGCGATCTCTTCGCCCGGGGCCAATGAGTCGTCGAGATAGCTCATGCGGCATCGGCTCGCGCGGATACATGCGGTTGCATCGGTGCAAAGCGGGAGGAAATGGTGTCGCCGGTGAAGCGCGCAACCCAGCCTTCGGGATTGGTGAACAGACGGATGGCGACGAAACTGGGGGACTGGCTCATGTCGAACCAGTGGCGGACACCATCGGGTACGCCAATCAGATCGCCTGCCTCGCAAAGGACCTCGAAGACCTGCTCGCCGAGGTGCAGGTAGAACTGCCCGGCACCGGCAACGAAGAAGCGGACTTCGTCCTCGCTGTGCCGGTGTTCGTTGAGGAATTTCTGGCGCAGGACAGCGCGCTCGGGATGGTCGGGCTTGAGGCTGATCACATCGACTGCCTGATAGCCTTCTTCGGTCATCAGCCGATCAATGTCATTGCGGTAGGCGGCGATCACGTCGTCCTGACTGGCACCCGGGGCAATCGGCGCGCCCGCCTGCCAGCGTTCGAAACGGACGCCTGCGGCACGCAGCTCGCGTTCGATCGCGGCGTGGTCGGTGTGGACCGCCAGCGGGGTGTCGCCATCGGCTTGGTTGAAAATGCGCAGTCGGCTCATGGGGTCGTGCCTCGCAACTGGATCAGGTCGAGTTCGCACTCGAGAAGGAACTGCAACGCCTCCAGGTGGCGGCGCGCTTCGGGCATGTCCTTGCCCCATGTATAGATGCCATGACCGTCAATCAAGTAGCCGTGCAGGGCCTTGCCGGCGCCGAGCCACGCATCGACCGCGCTCACGAGTTCCCGCATGTCCTGGGTGTTGGGGAACACCGGCAGCTCAAGCACGCTGTCATGGGTGGTGCAACCGGCGATCGCCTTTTGCAGCTCCCAGCCCTCGAAACGCACCTTGCCGCGCGCGGCAAACAGGCGCGAGGCCACCGATTGCGCGCGCGAATGCGTGTGAAGCACGGCGCCTGCCTCGGGAAAGAGGCGGTAGACCTGCGTATGCAGCGCGGTTTCCGCTGACGGCCGGTGGGTGCTGCCGACTGCCTGGCCGTCGAGGTCGACGACCATGATGTCGGCGCTCGTGAGCGCGCCCTTGTCGCGCCCGGAAATCGTCACGGCGGCGTGGCGTTCGTCGAGACGCATCGAGAAATTGCTGCTGGTGGCCGGGGTCCAGCCGAGCGCGCCGAGCGCGCGGCCCGCCGCGGCGATTTCCCGGGCGCAGCCTTCAAGTCGTTCGCGGTCGATGTTCGCAATGCTGATGGCCGTTCTCCGTGGTTGCGTCGTTTGCCGGCGAAGACCCAGTTTAGGACAAGGCAGGTCGTGCTTGCGCGGCGGTCATCGCTGCCGCGCTTGCTCCGAAACTGCAATGCGTGTCTGTCGCCGTGCCTTACAGCGTCGGCGTATCGAGCGCCTTGAGCCGGGCGAGCATCTGGTCGGGGTCGAGATAGCCGCCGAGCTTGCTGCCGTCCGACGCGAAAATGGTGGGTGTCCCCAGATTCGGCACGCCGACCTGGTTGCCCAGCTCAAAGTCCTGCGCGATCGGGTTGTCGCACTTGAGCAGGGGCGGCGTCTGGCCGGCCTTGGCCGCGGTGAAGCTCGCCTTGCGATCCTTCGCGCACCAAACCGCCATCGCCTTGTCGTAGGACTCGCCGCTCAGGCCCGAACGCGGGTAGAACAGGTAATCCACCTCGATCCCGCGCTTGTTGTACTCGGCGATCTGCGAGTGCAGCTTGCGGCAGTAGCCGCAATCGATGTCGGTGAACACCGTGACCTTGTACTGCGGCTTGCCGGCCGGCGCGAAGATGATGCGTCGGCTCGTGGGCACCGCGTCGAGCTTTTTCTTCACGTCGATTGCCAGACGCGCCTCGGTGAGGTCGCGCTGCTTGAGCGTATCGAGCAGCTTGCCCTGCAGGATGTACTTGCCGTCATTGCTGACGTAGACGATCTGGCTGCCGACGATCACCTGCTGGAAGCCAGCCATCGGCGCGGCTTCGATCGCATCGATGCTTGCCTGCGGCACGAGGTCGGTGAGCGCCTTGCGCGCAGCGGCCTGCGCCGGGGTGTCGGCCGCATGGGCGATGCCGCTGGCGCACAGCGTCGAGAGCGTGGCGGTGAACAGGAAGGAATTGCGCATTGACATGACGGGGTCCTCGATTCCTGGCGGTGGCGGCCGACCATGACTGCGTGGAAGCCAGTCACAGTCGAATTTTGCGCTTCATCGAATCTGGCATTGGGTGCAATGGCCTGATTCGCCTGTTGAATCCCTGCATGGGTCGTAGCGGCAACGACGTGCCGGTGGATGCCAGGGCAAGCACAGGAACGCGCATCTCGATCCTTGCTCGGGCTGACAGGGCCCCGGGTCCGGCGCGCTGATGTGCCCGAACCCGGCATGAGACTGGTGCGCACCAGTGAAGTTCCATCCTGCGCAGCCGTTCAGTGCCGTGGATGCGCGGGCTGGACGCGCAGCGTGCGGCGCCAAGGCGCTTGAAGAGTCCGCGGTGTGCCGGGCCGGTTCGCGGCGTATCAACATCTGAGACAGGCGCTGTCACAATGACCGCATTGTCCCGTTCCGGAATCCTCGTGTCGTCACTGAATCTCGCTCTGGTTGCAGCGCTTGGCGCACTGTCTGGCTTGCTGCTTGGTGCACTCGGGATGTGGCTCCTGGCCCGCCGCTGGCGGCGCGATGCGCACGAGGCCGGTCGTGGCAGCCGGGATGCCGAGATCGTTGCGCTGGCCAGTCAACGTGATGCGCTGGCAGTGCGCGGCACCGAAGCGGCGCGCCGGATCGAGGCATTCGAGCAGGCCGCGCACGTGGCGCAGGGTGAGTTGCGCAAACTCTCCGAACAGTCTGCCGCGCACAAGACCCAGGCCGAGCGATTCGCGCAGGATCTGGCTGATGCGCGGCGCGCGCGCGATCAGGCACAGGGCGATCTCGTCGAGCTCACGCGTCGGCATGCCAGCCTCGAGGCCGGCACGCGCGAACAGGCCAAGGCCGCCGCCGAGAAGCTCAAATTGCTCGAAGATGCCGAACAGCGGCTGCGTGAGGCCTTCCAGAATCTGGCCGGCAGCATTCTCGAAGATCGCGCGCAACGTTTCGGCGAGCAGAGCGAAAAGCAGGTCGGTGGCCTGCTCGAACCACTCAAACTCCAGCTCAAGGAGTTCCGCGAGGCTTTCACCCAGACTCACGCCAACGAGCAGCGTGAGCGCGGCATGCTTGCAAGTGAAATCCAGAGCCTCAAGCAGCTCAACCAACGCATCGGTGAGGATGCGCTCAATCTCACGCGCGCGCTCAAGGGCGACACGCGGGCGCAGGGTGCCTGGGGCGAGCTCGTCCTCGAGCGCGTGCTCGAAGCCTCGGGTTTGCAGGTCGGGCGCGAGTACACCGCACAGGCGAGTTTCAACGACGGACAAGGTGGCCGCCAGCGTCCCGACGTGATCGTGCATCTGCCCGATGACAAGGATGTGGTGATCGACTCCAAGGTTTCGCTGCTCGCCTGGGAGCGCAGCGTGGCCAGCGCTGACGAAGCCGGGCGCGCACTGGCGCTGGGTGAGCACGTGGCGTCCTTGCGGCGTCATATCGACGGTCTTTCCGGCAAGGACTACCGCGGACTCGCCGGCCTGCGCACGCTCGATTTCGTCTTGATGTTCGTGCCGGTCGAGGCCGCCTTCATCGAGGCCGTGCGCGTCGACGAACGGCTCTACCTGCATGCCCTCGAGCGCAACGTCTGCCTGGTCAGTCCGAGCACCCTGCTGGCAACCTTGCGCACGGTTGCGCATCTGTGGCGGATCGAGCGGCGCAACGCCAAGGCCGACGAGATTGCGCGGCGTGCGGCGCAATTGCACGACAACTTCGTGCTGCTGGTCGAGGACCTCGCTGCGATCGGCGGTCAGCTCGAAAAGGCGCAGACCTCCCATGCCGGTGCCCTGCGCAGGCTGACCCAGGGTGGCAAGGGCAGCGTGGTGCTGCAGATCCAGACCCTGAGCGAGATCGCAGCGGTGAAAAAGGAACTGCCTTCCCGCTTGCTCGACGAAGCCGGCGCGGCTGAGGGTGAGGAAGGTGATGCCGCGGGCGTTCAGGATCTGCCTTGACCCTGCGCGCAGTGTGCGCGGGCGGTGCCGGTGTGCCGCACAAGCTCAGTAGACGCGCTTGCCGAAGGCGAAATGCTCGCGCCACCAAGCGCCGTCGAGTCGATCGAGTCGCACCGTGCCACCGCTGTTGGGCGCATGCACGAAACGACCCTCGCCGACGTAGATGCCCACATGGCTGATGCTGTGTCCGGCGGCGAAGAACACCAGGTCGCCCGATTGCAAGGCTTGGGCGTCCAGCTTGCGACCCCCGAGCGCGCTCATCGCCGCCGATTGGCGCGGCAGCTCGATGCGTGCGGCATCACGAAACACGTAGGCGACCAGCCCGCTGCAGTCGAATCCGCTCGCCGGGCTGTTGCCGCCGTAGCGGTAGGGCGTGCCGACCAGAGACATGGCGCGAAACAGCACCGCATTGGCTGCCTCCGCCGCGGCGGCGGAATCCAGCGCCGGGCGCGCCGGAGAATCGCGGCGGGGCGTGCTTGCGCAGGCAGTCAGGAGAACAAGGGCCAGAGCGCCCGCGCAGCGGAGTAATGGGCGGATCAGCATGCGCCGAAGCTGGCTCGGCGCTGGCCGGGTGTCAACGGTTTTGCCTCGGCAAGCCCGTGGCGGCCTGAGGCTGACAACGAAGGTCAGGCGTTTGCGACACAAAGTGTCAGTTTTGGACGACGCTTTTCCACCGGAGCGGGCGGCTCTGGCGCGAGATCGGCTTCGAGATTGGCGAAATCCGCACGCAAATCCTCCTCGAAGCGGACCAGGCGATCATGCGCCGCGACCACGGCCGCGCGCGGCAGGTCTTCGGAATCGATCAGCCGGTGCAGCAGGACACGCTGGGCCTCGGAGAAGTTCGGATCGTGCTGCGCCTCGTCGAGTGCGCAGATCAGGGCGGCGAGCCAGCCGGCGTTGGGCGCGCGCAGTGCGAGCAGGACTTCCGGGGTTGGCACTTTCATGGCTCGATCCTGGATGGGGATTTCGCAGGGTTCTCCTGCATTTTCGATGCCAAGCGTCGCGCGGGCCGTACAATGGGGCGATGGAGCAAGCCCGTTCGAACGATGTGCTGATACTCGGTGGCGGCGTGATCGGCCTCGCCTGCGCCTGGTTCCTGCTCAAGGCCGGACGCGGCGTGACCGTGCTCGAGCAGGATCGCGCCGGCAGCGGCAGTTCGCATGGCAATTGCGGCACGCTCACGCCCAGTCATGCCATGCCGCTGGCGATGCCGGGCACCGTGGGCACGGCCTTGCGCTGGCTGCTGCGGCCCGATGCGCCGCTTCGCATCAAGCCGCGCCCGGATCTGCAACTGCTGCGCTGGCTGCTCGCCTTTCGCCGCCGCTGCAACTGGTCCGACGCACTGCGCACCACGGCGGCCAAGCTGCCCCTGCTGGAAGCGTCGCGGAAGTGGATTGAAGAGCTCGTTCGTGCCGAACAGCTCGATTGTGAATTCGCCGCATCCGGCACGCTCCACGTGTTCCGCGATCCACGCGAACTCGAGCGTGCCCGCAGCGTGCATGAGCGATTGGCGATGCACCTGCCACCTTGCGAGGTTCTCGACGCCGCCGCGGCCATTGCGCGTGAACCTGCGCTCAAGCCCGGCCTTGCCGGCGCGATCCTGCATGCGGGCGATGCCAGCCTGCGGCCCGATCGTTTCGTTGCCGAGCTGGCCCGCATCGTGCGCGCTGCCGGTGGCCGCATGGTCGAGGGTGCGCGTATCGAAAAGATCGTCCACGACGGCACGCGGATCGCACGCGTCGCCACCACCCGCGGCGAGTTCAGTGCCGACGAGGTGGTGCTGGCGCTCGGTGCCTGGTCGCCGCGCTTTGCGCGCGACCTCGATCTGCGCATTCCGATCCAGCCGGGCAAGGGCTATTCGATCACCTACCGCAGACCCGCCCTGTGTCCCCGCATGCCGTTGACGCTCAAGGAAAGAGCGGTGTGCGTGACGAGCTGGGAATCGGGCTATCGGCTTGGCAGCACGATGGAATTCGCCGGCTACGACGACACGCTCAACCGCACCCGCCTGGATGCCCTGCGTCGTGGCGCTGCCGAGTACCTGCGAGAGCCCGAAGGTCCGGCGCTGGTCGAGGAATGGTTTGGCTGGCGACCGATGACGAGTGACGACCTGCCCTTGATCGGCCGCGTGCCGCACCTGCGCAACCTCGTGCTGGCGACCGGCCATGGCATGCTCGGGGTGACAATGTCGGTGGCCACCGGCGTGCTGGTGAGCGAGATCGTCACCGCGCGCCAGCCCTCGCTCGACATCGCGGCGTTCGCGCCGGCGCGCTTCAACTGAAGAGGGAGCCAGGGTCGTGGAAGATGACTTCGACCTCGTCACGCTCGGCGCCGGCTCGGCCGGGATTGCAATGGCCATTCGCGCGGCCCGACACGGTGCCCGCGTCGCGGTGCTCGAACCCGCCGCGCTGGGCGGCACCTGCGTGAATCTCGGCTGCGTGCCGAAGAAGGCGATGTGGCTCGCGGCCGAACTCGCCGAGGCCCAGCACATCGCGCGCGAAGTCGGCTTCGCTTCCTCACCGGCACCGCTGGATTGGCCCGTTTTCATAGCGCGACGCACTGCCTACATCGACAACATCCATGCGAGCTACCGCCGGCGTTTCGCCGAGCTCGGAATCGAATTGATCCCCGGGCGCGGCCGCCTGCTTGCCGCCGACCGCATTGCCGTGGGCGCGCGCGAGCTGCATGCCCGGCACGTATTGATCGCCACCGGCGCCCACGCACGGCGCCTGGCGATTCCCGGCGGCGAGCTGGGCATCGATTCTGACGGCTTCTTCGCCTTGCGCGCCTGTCCGCGCCGTGTCGCGATCGTCGGCAGCGGCTACATCGCGGTGGAGCTCGCGGGTGTGCTCGCGGCGTTGGGGGCGCAAGTCACCGTATTCGCGCGCGGCGAGCGTCTGTTGCGAGGTTTCGATCACGAAATCGGAGACATGCTCGCTGCGGCGATGCGTCGGCGCGGCATCGATCTGGCATTCGCACATTCGCCCAATGCCGTCGAACGCGCTGCGGATGGCTATGTGTTGCACGCTGCCGACGGCAGTCGAGCTGATGGTTTCGATGAGCTGATCTGGGCGGTCGGGCGCGATCCGACCACACGCGATCTGGGTCTCGAACAGGCCGGCGTCGCGCTCGATGCGGCCGGATTCATTGCCACTGACGAGTGGCAAAACACGAGCGCAGCGGGTGTCTACGCGGTCGGCGACGTCACCCATCGGATTCCGCTCACGCCGGTTGCGGTGGCTGCCTCGCGGCAACTGGCCGAGCGGCTGTTCGGTGGCCGCCCCGACGCACGATTGGACTATTCCAAGGTGCCGACCGTGGTGTTCTCGCATCCACCGATCGGCAGCGTCGGCCTGTCCGAAGAGGCGGCGCGTGCCGAGCATGGCGATGCGCTGCGGGTGCATCGCGCGCGCTTCCGGCCGATGCTCGGCGCACTGGCGGGCAGCCAGGAGCACACGCTGATGAAACTTGTCTGCGTCGGCGTCGAGGAGCGCATCGTCGGCATTCACCTGATCGGCAGCGCAGCCGATGAAATCCTGCAAGGCTTTGCGGTGACGCTGAGGATGGGCGCGCGCAAGGCCGATCTGGATGCGACGATCGCGATTCATCCGACCTCGGCCGAGGAGCTGGTACTGATGTAGCGCAAATGGCTGCCTGACCTGATTGCGGCAGGCTGGTTTGCGTATGCGCATTCGGCGCACAATCGGCAGATCGATTGGCGTCTGGGGTGGGGCATGGGCTTGATGGGGATGCTGCGCGCGGCTCGATCGTCTTGCCGCGTCTGTTTTGGCCTGCTGCTCGCCTGGGGATTGGGCGTGGGCGCAGTTTCGGCGCAAATGCCCGAGGCCTTGCAGGCCGACAAACCAACACCGCCCGCGACCGAGGCCGCAACAGCGCCACCACCCGCAGCGCCGCCCGCCACGGATTCGATCGAGACGACAACCAAGTCGGTTTCGCTCGAAGCCTTCATCGATGGTGTCGTCGCAGCGTACATGGCCAAGGACCACATCGCCGGCGTGACCGTGGCCGTGGTCGATCGGGATCACGTGTTGCTGCAGAAGGGATACGGCATCGCCGGTCTCGATCCGCAACGCGCGGTCGATCCGCAGACCACGCTGTTCCGCATCGGCTCGATTTCCAAGACCTTCACTTATGTCGCGGCGATGCAGCTCGCCGCTGCCGGCAAGATCGAACTCGACCGCGATGCCAATGCCTACCTGCCGGCGCAACTGGCGATCCCGGCCGAGGGCTACGGCCCGGTCACGGTCGAAAACCTCATGACCCATACCGCCGGTTTCGAGGATACGGCACTTGGCCATCTGTTCGTGCACGGGCCCGAGGTGCCGGCCCTGATCGAACAGTTGGCCAGATATCGGCCGCATCGGGTGCGGCCGCCGGGCCTGCATGCGGTCTACTCCAATTATTCGGTGGCTCTGCTCGGTGCACTGGTCGCGCAGGTGTCGGGTGAGCCGTTCGAGAGCTATGTCGACAAGCACGAGATCGAACCGCTGGGCACGCAGTCGATCACCTTCCGCGAACCCATGTCCGTCGAGGATGCGCGCGCCATTGCTCCCGCGCGCGCGGCCGAGTTTTCGGCCGGTTTCCAGCGCAAGGACGGGTTCTATGCCGTTGCGCCATTCGAGCACATCAGCAACAACGGCCCGGCCGGCGCCGGCTCGGCGAGCGCCGCGGGCATGGCGCGCTGGATGCGCATGCTGCTCAACCAGGGCAGCCTCGATGGTGCGACGGTTCTTGACGCGGCAAGTTTCGAGCGCATGGCCAGCGTCGATTTCCGCAATGCCGATGCAGTAGCCGGAATCGCGCATGGCTTCTTTCGTCAACGCTACGGCAAACACCTGAGTCTCGAACACGGCGGTGCGACCGGCCTGTTCTTCTCGAACATGGTGGTGCTGCCCGACGCCGGCCTCGGCGTGTTCATTTCGACCAATACCGAGACCGGCCGACCGCTTTCGAGCATCCTGCCGCGTCTGGTGTTCGAGCAGATCCTGCCCGATGCGCGCAACGAGGGCGCGGCGCCGGTCAAGCTCAGCGCGCAGGAACTTGCGCGTTATGCCGGCAGCTATCGCCCCGAGCGTCGGCCTTACACCACGCTGGAGAAATTCTTCATCGCGATCGGCAACGACATCGAAGTCGCAACCGGCCCTGATTCGAGCCTGATCGTCAGCGCCGGTGGCTCGGCGCATCGTCATGTCGCGCTCGGCGATGGCGCCTTCCGCAATCTCGACGATGGCAGCACGATTGCGTTCAAACCCGCCGTCGATGGTGTCATCACCACGCTGGCCACGAGTTACGGCCACGTCGTTTCCGATCGCATCGGCTGGATCGATTCGACCGGCGCGCTGGTGCTGGCATTGGGCCTGCTCGTGCTGCTGTCGATTGGCGTGCTGATCATCGCCTGGCATCGTCGCGCGCTGCGCCAGCGCCTGCGCGAAGGTCGCGGCGCGGCGGCCTGGCTCTTGTTTGCGGCGTTCACCTGGCTGCTGTGGGTGGTGGTCGCGGTGCTGGCGTTGGTCCAGGCAAGTCAGGGTGGCGATGCGATCCTGTTCGACTATCCAACCACGATGATTCGGGTGGCAGTCGTGTTGGCGTACATCGCCGCGGTGGCAACCGTGCTGGCGTTGTTCGCAGCGTGGCCAGCGCTGCGCGCGCGCAGCTGGAGGTTCTCGCGCAAGCTGCGCCATGTCGTGGTGCTGCTGATCATGCTGTTCATGGTGCTGCTGCTGGCGCGATGGAACGTGCTTCTGGCACCGTTGACGCTGGGCTGATTGCACGCTGCCCGCGTGACGTGGGATCCGGTTACGATGGCGCGATGAACGAGATCTTCAGCCTCCATCGCGGCTCGGCGCCGCTGCTCGTCAGCCTGCCGCACAACGGCACCGAAGTTCCCGCCGACATTGCCGCGCGGCTCACGCCCGCGGCGCAGCGCGTGCCCGATACCGATTGGCACGTGGCGCAGTTGTACGACTTCGCGCGTGAGCTGGGCGCCTCGGTGCTGGTGCCGCGCCATTCGCGCTACGTGGTCGACCTCAATCGGCCACCCGACGATGTTTCGTTGTATCCGGGACAAAACACCACCGGTCTGTGCCCAAGTGTGCAGTTCACCGGAGAACCGGTGTACCTCGCCGGGCAGGAGCCTTCGGCAGACGAGATCGCTTTGCGCGTCGATCGCTACTGGCGGCCCTACCACGACGCGCTCGCTGGTGAGCTGGCGCGCCTGCGTGCGCAGCACGGTCGCGCGGTGCTCTGGGATG
Organism: Dokdonella sp.; assembly: GCF_019634815.1. GTDB lineage: Bacteria > Pseudomonadota > Gammaproteobacteria > Xanthomonadales > Rhodanobacteraceae > Dokdonella_A. The sequence continues at coordinate 30,093 of NZ_JAHCAP010000002.1, forward strand.
GCCATTCGATCCGCAGTCGCGTGCCCTTCCTGTTCGAAGGCCGCCTGCCCGATTTCAACCTCGGCACCGCCAATGGGGCAAGCTGCGCGCCGGCCTTGCAGGAGCGGCTGAGTGCGCTGCTGGGTACGCAGCAACAGTACACGCACGTCGTCAACGGCCGCTTCAAGGGCGGTCACATTACGCGGCACTATGGTGCGCCCGAAGCGGGCATCGATGCGATCCAACTGGAACTGGCGCAGTGCATCTACATGGATGAGGAATCGTTCGAGTATCTGCCCGAGCGTGCCGCGCCGGTGCAGGCCTTGATCCGCGCATTGCTTGAGACTTGCCTCGCCGACTGAGCGCTCAGCTTTCGAGCCCGTTCTCGAAGATCACATCATCGCGGTTCTCGACCGCGCCGATGTCAGCCGGCGGATCGGTCGGGTAGTACGACAAGCTGCCGAACTCGGCACCGTGATAGTCATGGGTTACCGACGGCGTGCAGCGGTCAACCAGATCCGGGCCGGGTGCGTGAGTGACCGGGTCGAGCTGCAGCGCGCTCGGCGGCAGCACCGTGAAGCTGCCCGAGGTCGGATCGCTCACCTGCGTATGCGAAGCAAAGTCCGACGCATTCTGGAAGAAGCCGCACCATTCGCGACTGAATTGGCTTGGCAACGCGCCGCTACCGACGCTGACGCTGACCGGAGCCGGTGCCACGCTGGATGAGAAGATGCTGGCGCGCGCAACGGCGCTGCCGCTGTCGTAAAGCTGGACGAAGCGATCGAGTGGCGTGTCCATCACGATGGTCGTGTGTTCGATGCGGATCTTGCCGTCGTTGTGAGCGGTGAAAAGCCCGGTTCCCGCCGTATCGCCCGTCCGCGGCAGCACGGTGTTGTCGGTGAAGATACTGCTTTGGATCTTCATCATGCCGCCGGACTGGGTCAGCAAGGCGATATACGCCGTGTTGTCGCGCAGGGTGGCGCGGACCAGTTCAATGTCCGCCGCAGTCGTCAGGCCCCAGTCGGAGATCAAACTGGCGGCCACAAGCGGTGTGCCGGACTGGGCCTCGTACGCATTGTTTTCGAAAGTCACGCACGACTTCAGCGGGTTGAAGAACTCGCACGTGGTGGTGCGACCCGAGGGTTGCACGCGCAGCTGAAGTCCATCGCTGAGGAACAGGCCATTGACGCCCTCGCCGCGTTGCCCGCCGACGTAGAGGTTTTGCAGGCGAAAGCGGCTGGGACCGCGCGGTCGATTGTTCGTGCCAAGCAGATAGCTCCCCGACAGGCACAGACCCGGATGGATGCCGGTGTTGTTGACGATCGCAAGCAGGCCGTTGCTGCCGTCTGCTGCGCCGAGCTTCCGGTAACCTTCGGCATCGGTCGGCAGCGAAGCATCCAGCGTGGCGTTGCCGGCGCCGCAGGCCTGCGCGTGACTTTGGTTGCCGATCACCAGGGCGGCGCTGCCGGCAGAGGGACGCGGCTGGAAGCCGCCGCCCCCTTCGACGCTGCCGTAACAGTGGAAACCGCCGCCGGTCGAAGCCTGATTGAAGCCGATGATGCCATCGACCAGCACGATCGTGCCGTGGCGCTTGACCGAGGGCTGGCCGAGCTCCGTGGCACCACCGCAGTAGATGCCGCCGCCCTCGGCAGCGGCGCTGTTGTTCATGATCTGCGCGCCCTCGGTGATGTAGAGGTCGACCTTGGCGACGGTCGAGCCGGTATTGACCGGTCCGCCGACCAGCCCTACGCCACCACCGCGTCCCGCACCGTTGCCCTGGATGACGAGGCCGCGCCCGAGCAGGACCGAAGCCGGGCCGCGTACCATCAGCCCGCCACCGACATTGTTGCGCTCGTCGCTGCCGTTGAAGGCATCGCCGCCGGTGATCTGCATGCGGCGCAGCTGGAAAGTGCCGACGAGACCATCGAGCCAGAGGTCCAGCGCATGCGTCGCTGCGCCACCAGCGGCATTGAACACCGGAACCGGTGCACCCGGATCGTTGTTCGGCGCTGCATCGGTGCATTCTGCGTAGCCACCTTCGAGGAAGACGCCGGATTGCGCCACCGCCGGCACGTAGCCGGTACCGTTCGGAGTCGCATAGTTTTCGGTGCGGATATGGATATGGTGCTCGCCTGGCTGGGTGCGGATCGCCACGAAGGCGTCATGCAAGGTCGGGTAATCGCAGCCCGCACCCGTGCCGACGCTCAAGGTGAGCGCCTGCGCAGGCGCTGCGAGGACCACAAGGGGTATCAAGAGCGCGGTAGTCAAGCGGATCATCGGAGACTCCTTGCGGTTGTGAGGGCATGCAAGGGTCAAGGCGCAAGAGGGCGGCCCGGCAGGACAGGCCTCGGGGCACGCCGCAACGGCGCGCCGAACGCTGCGCCTATAATGCTCGATCGCCAGCGGAGATTCCGATGAACGCCCCGACCCGCATCGACACCACGCGCACGATCCGCGCGCCGCGTGGCAACACGCTCACGTGCAAGAGTTGGCTCACCGAGGCGCCATTCCGGATGATCCAGAACAATCTGGATCCCGAGGTGGCCGAGAACCCGCACGAACTGGTCGTCTATGGCGGCATCGGCCGTGCCGCGCGCAACTGGGAATGTTTCGACGCAATCCTGCGCAGCTTGCGTGAGTTGGGCGACGAGGAAACCTTGCTGGTGCAGTCGGGCAAGCCGGTCGGCGTGTTCCCCACGCATAAGGATGCGCCGCGCGTGCTGATTGCCAATTCCAACCTCGTGCCGCACTGGGCAACCTGGGAGCACTTCAACGAGCTCGATCGCAAGGGCCTGATGATGTACGGCCAGATGACGGCCGGCTCATGGATCTACATCGGCTCGCAGGGCATCGTGCAGGGCACCTACGAAACCTTCGTCGAACTCGCGCGCCAGCACTACGGCGGCAGTTGGAAGGGCCGCTGGATCCTCACCGCGGGCCTGGGCGGCATGGGCGGCGCGCAGCCGCTCGCGGCGAGCCTCGCCGGCGCGTGCTCGCTCAACATCGAATGCCGCCAATCGAGCATCGACTTCCGCCTGAAGACGCGCTATGTCGACGAGCAGGCCGAGGACCTCGATGACGCGCTCGCGCGTATTGCCAGATACACGAAGGCGGGCGAGGCCAAATCCATCGCGCTGCTCGGCAATGCGGCGCAGATCCTGCCCGAGCTCGTGCGTCGCGGCGTGCGGCCCGATGCCGTGACCGACCAGACCAGCGCGCACGATCCCGTGCATGGCTACCTGCCGATTGGCTGGAGCGTGGAGCAATGGCTGGCCGAGCAGAAGGCCCATCCGGACACGGTGCGCGATGCCGCCAAGAAGTCGATGCGCGTGCACGTGGAGGCGATGCTCGCCTTTCATGCGCAGGGCATTCCGACCATCGACTACGGCAACAACATCCGCCAAATGGCCAAGGACGAGGGTTGCGCGAACGCGTTCGACTTTCCCGGCTTCGTGCCGGCCTGCGTGCGCCCGCTGTTCTGCCGCGGCATCGGCCCGTTCCGCTGGGTCGCACTCTCGGGTGATCCCGAAGACATCTACAAGACCGACGCCAAGGTCAAGGAACTGATCCCGGACGATGCGCACCTGCACCGCTGGCTCGACATGGCGCGCGAACGCATCAGTTTCCAGGGCTTGCCCGCGCGCATCTGCTGGGTGGGCCTGGGACTGCGCCACAAGCTCGGGCTGGCCTTCAACGAGATGGTGCGCAAGGGCGAGCTCAAGGCGCCGATCGTGATCGGGCGTGATCATCTCGACTCGGGCAGCGTGGCCTCGCCCAATCGCGAGACCGAGGCGATGCGCGATGGCAGTGATGCGGTATCCGACTGGCCGATCCTCAACGCCCTGCTCAATTCCGCAGGCGGCGCGACCTGGGTGAGTTTTCACCACGGCGGCGGCGTCGGCATGGGCTACTCGCAGCATTCGGGCGTGGTGATCGTCTGCGACGGCAGCGCCGATGCCGATCGGCGCATCGCGCGCGTGCTGTGGAACGATCCCGGCACCGGCGTGATGCGCCATGCCGATGCCGGCTACGAAATTGCGCAGCAGTGCGCCCGCGAGCAGGGACTGAAATTGCCAATGGGTTGAGTGACGCGCAGCGGAGCATCAGGCATGTTCGATTCGGATCGGGATCCGCGGCACCGTGGCGCGCCTGTGCGCGTGGGCTGCAAGCCGGTTTCGTGTGTGCGCCGACCTGTGCGGGGTAGATTCTGATGCTTGCCGCGGAGCCGGTGTTTCGTTTTCCTGATCGGGTGCGTTTGCCCCTGACATTCGACGTACCGGCGATGGTGGGCGATCTGGCCCGACTGCTGAAGACCGAGTGGACCGAGCATTTCGTGCGGCAGAACTATTCCGGCGACTGGAGCGTTCTGCCGCTGCGTGCGCCGGCCGGTGAGACGCATCCAATCCGCATGATCTATTCCGATCCTGCCGCAACGGCCTTCGTCGACACGCCATGGCTTGATCGCAGCCCGGCGTTGCGCCGCGTGATCGAATGCTTTCGCTGCCCCCTCAAGGTTGTGCGTTTGATGCGCCTGGGTCCTGGTTCATGCATCCATGAGCACCGCGACCACGACCTGATGGCCGAGGCGGGCGTGGCCCGCATCCACGTTCCCATCACCAGCAATCCCCAGGTGAGGTTCCTGTTGAACGGGACCCTCGTCAATATGCTGCCGGGTGAAGCCTGGTACCTGCGTCTGGCAGATCCGCATGCCGTTCGCAACGACGGCGAGAGCGAACGAATTCATCTCGTGCTGGACGTGTGCATGAACCCCTGGCTGGAACTGCAGCTGCGCAGCTGAGAATCGAGGGCTTGGGCAAGAATCGGGTTCCGGGTACCGCCGTCATGCGTCGTGCCGATGCCGGCTACGAGATCGCGCAGGCCTGCGCGCGTGAGCAGGGACTGAAGCTGCCGATGCTGCAAGCCGCGGCTTGCGCCCTGGCCCGGATGGAGCGCGGCGGCGCGGGCGTCCGTTGGCGTCACGGTGTATAGTCCAGATGGGCATGTTGAATGCCCATTTGGACAATTCGGTGAGGCCATCCATGAGTGCCGTGCTCCAGCGCCAGCAGCGCATTCTCAAGATCAAGGCGCCGACCCAGTCGCAATGGGTGCGCCGCGTGCAGGAAGGCATCCCGGCCGCAGCCATCGAGGAACTGGTGGCGCTGGGGCTGGGTCGCCAGATGTTGTTGTCGGTGCTGGGCAGCCGCAGCACGCTGGAGCGGCGCCTGAAGAACAAGGCCGTCCTCACGAGCGAGGAATCCGATCGCCTGGCGCGCGTGGCCGGCGTGGTTGCGCTGGCCGAAGAGGTGTTCGGCGACAAGGCCAAGGCCGTGCGCTGGCTGCAGCGCGATTCGATCGATCTCGCAGGGCAGGGTGCGCCGCTGCGCCTGCTCGCCACCAGTCAAGGCACCGAGCTGGTCAGGGAGCGCCTCGAACAGATCCGCCACGGCATCTTCGCGTGATCCTGTGGCGGTTGAGCTCGGTCGTCTCGCTCGACGGCAAGGGCGGCCTGCTCGCGGCCGGGCGCTGGCACGGCAAGGGACGGCGCATCGTCTACACCAGCGAACATCCCGAAGGCGCGCTGCTCGAAGTGTTGGTGCATCTGGGCGTGGCGCGCGATGAATTTCCGACAAACCTGCGCCTGCTCGAGATCAGCGTGCCCGACGCGGTGAGGACACGTGCTCCACGACTCAAGCCGGGCTGGGAAGGGGATCTCGTGCAGTCGCGTCGTATCGGCGATGACTGGCTGCAACGCGGCGACACCGCGCTGCTGCGCATACCCAGCGCGATCCTGCCGCAAGCCCGCAACGTGCTCATCAACCCGCTGCACGCCGACGCGCGTGCGATCCGCATCGTCGGCAATCATCCCTTCAGGCTCGATGCGCGCCTGATCAGGCGTTCATGAGCGCGGCGCCGACCCATCGCGGGCCCGCGCGGCTTTCGCCAGCGACCCCATCGGGGCACAATCGGGTTTCACGCGCGTCCTGGCGCCTTGCTGCAGCAGTCACGCATGAATGCAACGATCTCGAGCGATGCCGATCTCGAACGTCACGGCCGTGCCGTGGCAGAGCTTCTGCAGGTACGTGGTCTGAGCATGGTCACCGCCGAATCGTGCACGGGCGGCTGGATCGCCAAGGTGCTCACCGACATTCCCGGCAGTTCGGCGTGGTTCGAGTGCGGCGTGGTCGCCTACAGCTACGAGGCCAAGGAAGCCTTGCTCGGCGTGCATCCGCAAACGCTCGAGCGTACCGGCGCGGTGAGTCAGGAAACCGCGATCGAAATGGTCTCGGGTGCGCTCGCGCGCTATGGCGCCAGCGTCGCGGTGGCGGTGACCGGCGTGGCCGGCCCCAGCGGCGGCACGCCCGACAAGCCGGTCGGCACGGTGTGGATCGGCTGGAAGCGGCGCGGCGGTTACGCGCACGCCGAAGTCTTCCATTTCGACGGTGACCGCGAGGCGGTGCGGCGCCAGACCGTGGCCGCGGCGCTCGATGGCGTGCGGCGGATTCTTACGAGCTGACGCGCCGATTGCCGATCGACCTGCGTCGGTGCTGTGGGATAATTGCGATCTTGCGGCGTCTCGGTTTCTGAGACGCTGCCGCGGCAATCTTGCCGCCATCACCGACGAGGAAACCCGCGATGGACGACAACAAGCGCAAGGCGCTCGCTGCAGCACTCAGCCAGATCGAAAAGCAGTTCGGCAAGGGTGCCGTGATGCGCATGGGCGACAAGACAGACGAGGCGATCGATGTCGTCTCCACCGGCTCGCTCGGCCTGGACATCGCGCTGGGCGTGGGCGGCCTGCCGCGCGGCCGCGTGGTCGAGATCTACGGTCCGGAATCCTCGGGCAAGACCACGCTCACCTTGCAGGTGATCGCCGCCTGCCAGCGCAACGGCGGTACCGCGGCTTTCGTCGATGCCGAGCACGCGCTCGATCCGAGCTATGCCGAAAAACTCGGCGTCAAGGTCGATGATTTGCTCGTGTCGCAGCCCGATACCGGCGAGCAGGCGCTGGAAATCGCCGACATGCTGGTGCGCTCCAACGCGGTCGACGTGGTGGTGATCGACTCGGTCGCGGCGCTCACGCCCAAGGCCGAGATCGAAGGCGAGATGGGCGATTCGCACGTCGGCCTGCAGGCGCGCCTGATGAGTCAGGCGCTGCGCAAGCTCACTGCAAACATCAAGAAATCAGGAACCCTGGTCATTTTCATCAACCAGATCCGCATGAAGATCGGGGTGATGTTCGGCAACCCGGAAACCACCACCGGCGGCAATGCGCTCAAGTTCTACGCCTCGGTGCGCCTCGACATCCGCCGCATCGGCGCGGTCAAGCGCGGCGAGGAAGTGATTGGTTCGGAAACCCGCGTCAAGGTGGTCAAGAACAAGGTCGCGCCGCCCTTTCGCCAGGCCGAGTTCGAGATTCTCTACGGCGAAGGTTCTTCGCGCGAAGGCGAGCTCATTGAACTGGGCGTTGCCCACAACCTCGTCGACAAGTCGGGCGCCTGGTACAGCTACAACGGCGACCGCATCGGCCAGGGCAAGGACAACACGCGCATGTTCCTCAAGGAGCACCCGGAAATTGCCGCCGCGATAGACGCGCAATTGCGCGCCAAGTTGCTGGTGCGTGGCGGTACCTCGCCGCTGCCTGCGGTCGAGGTCGAGGAAGCCTGAGCGCGATCGTCTGCCGTGGATTTCAGGGACGCTGAGCCCAGCGCGTGGCGAGCCGCGCTGGGCGCTTGCATGCGCAATAGGATGAGCCGATGAGACTCAACAAACACATCGCCGAAAGCGGCCACTGCTCACGTCGCGAGGCCGATCGCCTGATTGCCGCCAAGCGGGTCAAGGTCAATGGCGAGATCGCCGGCATCGGCACCCAGGTGGAGGAGGGCGACGAAGTCCTCGTCGACGGTCAGAAGCTGCTCGTGCGCAAGGCGCGCGGCGGCGGGCGCAAGCATGTCTACATCGCGCTCAACAAGCCGATCGGCATCACCTGCACGACCGAGCACGAAGTCGGTGGCAACATCGTCGATTTCATCGGCCATGAGCAGCGCATCTTCCCGATCGGGCGGCTGGACAAGGAATCCGAGGGGCTGATCCTGCTCACCAGCAACGGCGACATCGTCAACGAAATCCTGCGCGCGGAAAACCGCCACGAGAAGGAATACCTGGTCGCGGTCAACAAGCCGGTCACGCCCGAGTTCCTCGCCGGCATGGCGCGTGGCGTGCGCATCCACGGCCAGATGACCAAGCCTTGTCGCACCGCGCGCATCGCCAAGTACGGCTTCCGCATCGTGCTCACGCAGGGCCTCAATCGGCAGATCCGCCTGATGGCCGAAGCCTTCGGCTACCGCGTCAAGCAACTGCGCCGCGTGCGCATCGTCAACATCAAGCTCGGCGCGCTCAAGCTTGGCCAGTGGCGCAACCTGACGCCCGCCGAGCTGCAGGGGCTGCTGCCACAGCGTAGCGAGTGGTGACGACTCAATCCGTCATGCCGCGCGATGCTTGTGGGGGCATCCTGGCGCGGTCGCGTCAGCCAGGTCGGGGTCGATCGCTTTGCTTGATGACTCGGGTCAAGTCTCCACCAGCACGATCGAACAGTTTGTGACCTTGTCCCTCTGCCGCATGCAGGACTTCCACAGCTCCCCGTGGGAGGAGTATCCAATCGGGCCGTAGCGGGAACCATCGCCTGCTGGAACGACCTGGAAGCCGCCGCCGCGACTGCGATCGCCCTCGCCCGAGCCCGGAATCGCCTTGCCATTTCTATCGACGGCGCTGCCGCCGACATAGTCTGCGGCGCCCTCGGGATCACTCGGCGCCTTGAAACACGACAAGTCTCCGTTTCGGAAGATGTAGCACTGCGTGATCGAGCCTTCGTGAGAGTCGACTGCTGGATACAACGAGGCAAGCGGCTTTTCGCTCGGAGTCGAAGCGGGGCGCGTGCCATCAGGGGCCTGGTTCCGCGCGCTCCAGATGCAATCGCGCAAGGCGATCTGGTCGCGACCATTGAACGAGGCGAAGCCACTCTGGTCGAGCAACAGGATCGGCTCGCCATGAGCCTCGACAGTGACAGTGTCACCCTGCAGTGCGTGGATGATGCGAAGGAAATGGGCCTCGGCGTCCGGCGACTGCCGCTGATTGGACAGGGCGGCGAGCGCTTCGGGTGCGTATCGCGGCGCGGTGCCTTCCCGCGACGGTCTTGGCTGTGCGGATCTTCGCGAAGGAAGGCAGGTCCGGAAAAAGCGGAACCGCGTCGACACGCTGTGCTGACGCGGCTCCGGTCTCCTGGTTTCCAGTCGGTGGCGTGGCTCAGTCGACGCTGAAGCCTTGCAATGACACCGGCGTGGTGCCGGGGCCGAAGTAGACATTGTCGACCCATAGCAACACGTTTGCGCCGCCGGGTTGGAGTGCATCGCGACGCACGGGAATCAGGGCGCGCAGTTCGCATTGCACGCTGGCGGTTCCACCCGGCAAGGTCCACGGTGTCGATGTGTCCAGCGGCACCCAGCCATTGCCATAGGGGCTGCCTTCGTCGGCGTCCTGGTTGCCCAGTTCCGAGCCGCTGCAGTCGGTCGATGCATAGGCGGCGCAATTCATGCCAAAGGCGAATGCGTTGTCTGCTTTCACCTTGGCGCCGAACGAATAGTCGGGTGCAGGCGGCGAGGCGACGCACTGGGTGGCGAGATAGGGATTGCTGCCGGAAACCGCTTCGATGATTGCCAGCGCGCCGGAACTGACCGAGCCGCCGGCGTCTTGCGTCGGATCGAACTGGATCTGGCTGCTTGCGCCATTGCTCTAGCCAGAAACGTCGCTGGTGAAATTTGGATTGACGATGAGGTTTTCTGCCGATGCCGATGTGGCGACGGTCAAGAAGACCCATGTGGTTGCGCACAACACGAATTGCTTCATGACTTGTCCCCTGTTTCTGGCCACCGTCCACTGCGCGCCGGCATTCTTTGCCCGGCACGATCACGATTCGGGCCATTCATGATTGCGCTTTAGGGCGGCGCGGCCCTTGATGTGGATCAATCGGGCAGGGCGGCGTTGTGATAGATCTCCTGCACGTCATCGAGCCCATCGAGCCAGTCGATGAGATCACGCAGGGTTTCCTCGGTCTCGCCGCTGATCGCGACGCGGTTGTCCGGGCGCATCACGATGTCGGCGCGCAGCGGCTCGAATCCGGCTGCCTTGAGCGCGGCCTTCACCGCTTCGAACTGCTCGGGCACGCAGATCACGCTGCTGCGACCATCCTCTGCGATGACATCATCTGCGCCGGCCTCGATCGCGCATTCGAGGATGCTGTCTTCACTGCCGGCCGCGGTGGTTTCGAACACGAGTTCGCCCAGACGCTTGAACTGGAACGCGACCGAACCGGAGGTGCCGAGGTTGCCGCCATGCTTGGTCAATGCGTGGCGCACATCGGCGACCGTGCGCACCGGGTTGTCGGTCATCGCATCGATGAGCAGTGCGATGCCGCCCGGGCCATAACCCTCGTAGCGCAGCTCCTGCATGTCGTCGGCGCCGTCGGCGCCCGAGCCGCGGCGGATCGCGCGCTCCATCGTGTCTTTCGGCATGTTCGCCGAGAGCGCCTTGTCCATCGCCACGCGCAGGCGTGAATTGCTGGCCGGATCGGCGCCGGTGCGCGCGGCGATCGTGATCTCGCGGATCAGCTTGGTGAAGATCTTGCCGCGGCGCGCGTCCTCGGCATTCTTGCGGTTTTCGATGCTCGGGCCTCTGCCCATGGGAGTTCCTGACAATGCGATAGAGGGCGCGGATTCTACTGCGCGGCTGCGCGATTGCGCGCAGCCGCGCCTTCTCTCAGTTCGTGCAGCCGGCTGGCGCGGGCGTCAGGCGAGACAGATCGAGCGTGCCGCTGTGGCCGGCGAAACTGCCGCTGGTGAACTGATAGTCGAGCTTGGCCGCGGTGCAACTGCTGAAGCTGAGCTTGGCATTGCCAACCGTTACGGTCTGGGTGGTGGCCGGCTGGTCGAAGACGCCGCCGCTGCTGTCATAGATCGTGATGTTGTTGTAGACCGAGGCGCCCGGCGTGATCGACGCCTGCATCGTGAACCAGTGCTGGCCATTGGCCCCGCTGCCCGAGGTGCCGTTGGGCGCGAAGGTGTACCAGGCGCCGAACATCACGCCCAGCGGCGGATTGAAATCGAACACGGCGCCTTGTCCGCTGTTGGACAAGTCGGCCCAGGCGCCTGATCGCGCATAGGCGCCCGGTGCGGTCTGCGGCGTTGCGCAGTTGACGTCGGACAACAGGCGCTGCAGCGGAATCGTGCCGGTTCGGCCATCGTCGAAGGCGTATTCGAGCGCGGCATGCGAGCAGTCACCAAAGGTGATCACGGCCTCGCCGACTGCCTGCGTACTGGTCGCCTGCGAGGAATCGAAGCGTCCTCCCAGTGTCTGGTAGATCGACATGGAGGCGACGTTGGAATTGCCGACTTCGCCCTGGATCGTGTACCAGCGCTGCACGCCGACGCCGTCGTAGGTGAACCAGCCGGCGAACAAATTGCCACGCGACGCACCCAACAGGTTCGGCGAGATTTCCATCACGAAGCCCTGGCTGTCGGTGGCTGGATTGGCCCAGGTCCCGGTCAGCGGGAAGCGATTGCCGGATACGCTCCAGGTGTCGAGCAGGTTGGATGCATCGAGGGAACCCAAACCGGTCACGAGGTCGTAGCCGGGTCCGACGGCATAACCCTGCAGTCCGCCGCTGAGCGCGGTCGCGCTGGGCAGGGAGTTGTTGCAAATGCTCGCGGTACCGACCGTGCAGTCGGTGACGCCGCTGCTCTCGACGGTGACATCGTGGTAGACGTTGTTCTGGCCTGCGCCGATCGCGTACAGACGCGGATTGATGTTGCCCTGCGTGCCCTGTGCCTTCTGGTTGATGAGTGCAGCCACGCCCGCCATGCTCGGCGCCGAGGCCGAGGTGCCACCCCAGCGGATGAAGCGGAACTTGTTGTCGGCTCCGGGGATGCAGGAGGCTTGCGAGGCCGCCATGCAGCCGAAATAGCCGTTCTTGATCGAGGCGCCGAACGACACGTCCGGCACGTAACGCCCCTGGGTGCCCGCGGGCACGCCCGGTGCCTGCTGCCAGGCGGGACGCCGCAGGTAGCTGCTCACGCCGCCGCCGGTCGCGGCGACCTGGTACTTGCTTTCGTTGTCGATGGGCTCGTTCCAGGCCCCTTCGGGCACGTAGCCCTTGGCCGAAACGAAGCCCAGCGTGTTGCCAGGCGTCCAGTATTCGTTGGTGTCGGTGCCCAAGCCGAAAATCGTGCCGCCGACGCAGGTGACATGGCCCGATGCGCAGAAGATGTTGATGCTGCGTGAAAGGCCGGGTTCGGGCTCGGTGAAGTAGGACGCGCAATCGGCAGCGCCTGCATCGCCCGAGGAGACGAACACCGATTGACCCTGCATCGCGGCCTGCGCGAAGGCCTGGTCGAGGCCCGTGGCCGCAGCCTGCGAGTTGTCGCCTTCGCAGGAGCCGAAGCTGATGCTTATGATCGAGGCTTCGATCGGATCCGCATCGATCGAATGGATCAGCGACAGGATCAGGCCGTCGGTATCGCCAGTCTTGGCGCTGACGATGAGCTTGAGGTCGGCGCCGGGCGCCACGCTGCCGGCGCGGGTGACGTCGAGGGTCGCCTCGCCCTGGTCCTTGACCAGATCGCTGGGCTCGTCGCAACTGGGCGTACCGGTTTCCGAGCAGGTCGTTGCCGGCGGGCCGGGATCGGTGCCATCGGGCGGGATCACCACCACGGGGTTCTTCATCGTCACGTTGGTACGTTCGCCAAAGGCCTGGATGTCGCCTTCGTGGACGCGCGCGCGGCCGAGGATCGCAATGGTTTGTCCGCTGCCGTTCATGCCCTGCGACCTGGCGCGCGTGAGCCCGTAGATCTTGTCGAAATCACCAGGCGACACGTAGTGCGAGCACACGTTGCCCACGCAGTTGGACATCGCGGGCGAGGCCTTGGCGCCGAGCGCCTGCTCGTCCAGCTGTTGTCGATGCAGGGGCGTGAAACGCATCGTGCTCAGGCCGACCACGCCATCCACGGCGTCGGCCAGCGCACTGGGAATCTGCGGCTGACTCGCGGGCGCCATGCGCTTTTCGGTATTGCCGATGCGATACCAGTGCAGCTGCGTGCCGAAGGCCTTGCCGACCGCGGCGGCGCTGCCGCTGAATCGAATCATCATGCGGCTGTTGGTCACGCCGTCCACGCGCAAGCCCTGACTGCGCAGCCATGCGCTGATCGCTTCGATGTCGGCCTGACTCGCGCCGAAACGCTCACCGATCTCGCTTGGCCGCAGCCAGCGGTGGTAGTTCGGCGAGGCGGGGTCCTGCTGTTCGAGCAGATACTGATCGAAGGCCTGCTGGCGCTCGGGCGAGCGCTTGAGCGTGAGCTGCAAGGCTTGCAGTTGCGTGCCCGCGGGCACCGCGCCGCGCTCGTAGGCAGACTTGGCCCAGGCGACATGCTGGCCGGTGAGTTCGCTGCGCTGCCGGACGTCGATGCGCTTGGTCACGAGGTTCGCACCTTGCGCGAACGCCGCACCTGCGAATGCCAGTCCGGCGCAGAGCGCGAGCATGCGGGGCAGCAAGCGGATACGTGTCGTGTGGCACGTGGTGGGGATGGTCTGGGCCATGCCGGTGTTCTCCTGATTGCAGTGGGTGATGATCCGGTTCGCTGCGCTGCAACGCAAGCGATCGCATCACGGATCGATACGCAGGTCCGCCGGTTTGCCGGCTGTGTCGATTACAATGGGCGGCTTTGTCCAGAGCCATGTCCCGATGATCGCCTTTCGCAATTTCGCCCTGCGCCGTGGTGAGCGCCTGCTGCTGTCGGATGTCGACGTGGCCCTGCATGCGGGCGCCAAGGTCGGCGTGGTCGGCCGCAACGGCTGCGGCAAGTCGAGCCTGTTCGCGGTGGTGATGGGCGAGATCGAACCCGACAAGGGCGACATCGACCTGCCCAACCGCCTGCGCCTGGCCAGCGTCGCGCAGGAGACGCCGTCACTGCCCGACGCAGCGATCGATTTCGTGATTTCCGGCGACACCGAGGTGCATGCGATCCTCGAAGCCGAAAAGGCCGCGAGCGCGATCGAGGATTGGGATGGCGTCGCTGCCGCACACCAGAAGCTCGCCGAGATCAACGGTTATGACGCCGAGGCGCGCGCCGGACGCCTGCTGCATGGTCTGGGCTTTCGGCCGCAGACCCATCGCATGGCGGTGTCGGAGTTTTCCGGCGGCTGGCGCGTGCGCCTCAATCTTGCGCGCGCCTTGATGCAGCCTTCCGACCTGCTCCTGCTCGACGAGCCGACCAACCATCTCGATCTCGACGCGGTGCTTTGGCTCGAACAATGGCTGCAGAAATATCCGGGCATGCTGCTGATGATTTCCCATGACCGCGAATTTCTCGACGGCCTGTGCACGCATACCCTGCATCTGCACGAGGGCAGGGCCAAGCTCTACAGCGGCGACTACACGAGCTTCGAGCACCAGCGCGCCGAGCATCTGCGCCAGCAGCAGATCGCCTTCGAAAAGGAACAGGCCGAACGCGAGCACCTGCAAGCCTTCATCGATCGCTTCAAGGCCAAGGCCAGCAAGGCCAAGCAGGCCCAATCACGGGTCAAGCGTCTGGCCAAGCTCGCGGGCACCGAGGCGGTGCGCGCCGAGCGCGAGATCCGCATCAATTTCCCGGTGCCGCTCAAGCTGCCGCATTCGCTGTTGCGTCTGAACGAGGTGGATGCGGGCTATCGACTCAGCGGCCATGCGCATGCCGGCCCGTCTGACCACGAAGTTGCCGAGGAAGGCGATCACGTCACCATCCTGGGCCGGGTCAAGTTCGGCCTGGAGGCGGGCGATCGCATCGGTCTGCTCGGTCCCAACGGCGCGGGCAAGTCGACCCTGGTCAAGACCCTGGTCGGCGAATTGCCCCTGCTGGCCGGCGAGCGCACCGCACATCCCGACCTCGTCCTGGGCTACTTCGCCCAGCACACGGTCGAATCCCTGCACGAAGGCCAGACGCCGATCGACCATCTGCGCGAGATCGCGCCCGGCGTCTCCACCCAGGATTTCCGCGATTACCTCGGCCGCTGGAACTTCCCCGGCGATCGCGCCTTCGAGGTGATCGACGGTTTTTCCGGCGGCGAGCGCGCGCGCTTGGCACTCGCTCTGATCGCCTGGCGCAAGCCCAACGTGCTCCTGCTCGACGAGCCGACCAACCATCTCGATCTGGAAATGCGCGAGGCGCTGG
The DNA here is from genome assembly GCF_019634815.1 of Dokdonella sp. Lineage (GTDB taxonomy): Bacteria > Pseudomonadota > Gammaproteobacteria > Xanthomonadales > Rhodanobacteraceae > Dokdonella_A. Next base: position 45,323 of record NZ_JAHCAP010000002.1, read on the forward strand.
CCGAGGCGCTCAGCGATTTCGATGGTGCGATCGTGCTGGTTTCGCACGACCGCCATCTCACCGGCCTGGTCTGCGACACCTATTGGCGCGTCGCCGATGGCAAGGTCGAGGAATTCAAGGGCGATCTCGACGAATATGCGGCCTGGCTGCGCTCGCGCGGCAGCAACGGCGGCGGCGAAGCCGACGGCAAGGCCCGGGAGAAGCCCAAGGACAAGGCGAAACCCGCAGTCACGGCCAGCAAGGTGCCCGACTACACCCCGCGCGACAAGAAGCGCGAGCGGCAGCGCTGAGGCCGTGCGTCAGACTCGACGCGCGCATCCTCGCCCACATCCAACCCCGAAATGCCTTGCGCCGCGTTGCAATCGGCGTGGTTTCTGGTGCCTTCGCACCGCCACGCACAACGGGAGCATGAGCATGACTATCCATACCAAGGTTCTTCGCGCGCACTCGATCAGGCGAGCGCGGACGCTGACGCTGGGTGTTGCCAGCGCACTGCTGATCGCGCTGGCCTTGCCAGTGGGCGCGCAATCCGCCGAGTCGAAGCCGCAGGCCGACTCCGCGCATTCCACGCAAACCGGCACGCGCATCCGCAAGGGCGAACTGCCGCCCGACCGGGTGCTCGAGGTCATTGTGGTTGCCGGCGCAATCAAGGATTCGCGTTTGATCGCGCGCAATGATGCAGCCGATGATCGCGACATTCCCTTGCTGCCGGTGGCGCACGAAAGGCCGCAGCGCTGAGTGAAGGTTTCGATGCTTGCCGCGGCAAGGATGTCGCGGCAAGCATGCTCTTGCGGTGCGAATGAATCCGAAGTTGCAACCTCAAGGGGGCCAATCCCGGATTGGCTTTCTCTTTTGCCGTTGGGAGAGGGTAGCGCCAAGCGCTGGATGATGGCTGCGGAATACTCCTGCCGCTGCTCGTCTGGCCGCGGGTTCATCAACCACCACCTGTGCGGCCGCGGTGATCTGAAGATGCGCGATCGTGCGCATCAGGCCCGCGAACGCCTGGGGCGAGCCATCGCCGATCGCCAATGCAATATGCGTGGCGTCGAAGCCGTCGAGCCCGGGATCATGGCTGATCCAGCGCTTGCCATTCCACACCTGCACCCAAAGGTGCGGCGTGAATACATGACGATTGCCAAGGAATCGCGGTGCGTAGGCGAGACCGGCGACGATGCGCGCAGGAATGCCGCGTGCGCGCGCCGCGGCAGCGAGCAAGACCGCGAATTCGGTGCAGTCGCCACCGCGTGATTCGAAGGCCTGTGTCGCGCTGGCGTAAGTATTGAACGCAATCGTGCCGTTCATGTGCTTCTTCACCGCTGCTGTCAAGGCAAGCATCGTTGCTTCGGTTGTGGGTCGTCGAGCTCTGCGCGCAAATTCGATGATGCGTCGATCGCGGCTCTGGACCCAGTCGTTGGCGCTGCGGTATTGCTCGAGTTGGTCGACCGTCGGTGCGGCCTCGTTGCCGCAGTCGACGCAAACCGTGACCTCGACGGCGTCATCGTCGTAACGGATGCCTTGCTCTCCGGTTTCCGGCAGGCTCAGTTGCTCGCCATTGTCGAGCGCGAGGCGATATCGAATTGTGCCTTCGAGCGCGACCTGCGGTATTCGGTAGGGCGAGGGCACCGCCAGCGCCCGCATGGCCGAAGTTGCAGCGAAAGACGACAGCTCCGCGGCTGCGGCGCCAGCGCTGCCTTGCACCAGAACAATCGAGAGGGCAAGGATGGACAGGCAAGTGCGTGGCATGGCCGGGCTCTCGTGATCGGGTGCGCCGCGCCACTACACTGGCGCCTTTGCTGCAACGGGACAGGTGCGTGGCCGGGGTTGATTCGACGCGGGCATTGAGCGAGGCGTTGTTTGCGCCACTCGATCAGGGGTTGGTCGGTATCGGCGCCGATCAGCGCGTGCTCGTGCTCAGCGCGAGCGAGGCGCAGAGCTGGCGCATGCGCGCGGGTGCTCACTGGCGCTGCGAGCAGAGCTTCAAGCCGTGGGCGACGGCCTTGACGTCGGCAGGTCTGCGCACGGCGCAAGCCATCGCCGAAGCGGACTTCGATGCGGTGTTGATCTACGTGCCGCGCCAGCGCGAACGCGCGCGGGCCTTGTTCGCGAGTGCCGCGCGGCGCGTGCGCGAAGGCGGCATCGTGCTTGCCGCGCAAGCCAATCAGGAGGGCGCGCGTTCGGCGCAGGCCGATCTGGCGGCCTTGCTCGGGCCATTGCAGCACCTGTCGCAACGCAAGTGCCGGGTGTTCTGGACGCGGCGCGAGCAGATGCGCATCGACACCGATCTGCTGACGCAGTGGCAGGCCTTGGGTGAGGTGCAGCGGGTCGGTGAGCACGGTCATTGGAGCCGACCGGGGTTGTTCGCCTGGGATCGCATCGATGCTGGATCGGCGCTGCTGGCGCGTCATTTGCCGGACACGCTGGCCGGACGTGTCGCTGATCTCGGTGCGGCCTGGGGCTATCTGTCCTGCGTCATCGCCCAGCGCTGCAGCAGTGTGAGATCGATTGAGCTGTACGAAGCCGAAGCGCTCGCGCTCGAGCCGGCGCGGCGCAATCTCGATGAAGCCGCTGCGGCGTGCGCGCATGCGCCCGTGATTCGCATCCACTGGCATGACGTCACCGAAGGCTTGCCGCGGCGCTTCGACGTGGTGGTGATGAATCCACCGTTTCATGCAGGCCGCGCCGATGCGCCCGAACTCGGACAGGCCTTCATCGATGCCGCCGCCGATACACTCGAACCACCGGGCGAACTGTGGCTGGTTGCCAATCGCCATCTGCCCTACGAGGCACGGCTCGCGCGTCGCTTCGAGCAGGTGCAGGCGATGGCCGACGAGAGCGGTTTCAAGGTGCTGTGTGCGCGAGGCGTGCGCGCATGAAACTGGTCAAGCACATCGCCGGTCTCGGCTACGGCTCGCGCCGCGAGGTGATCGCGCTGCTGCGGGCGGGGCGCGTGACCGATGCGGATGGTGCAGTGCTTGGCGAGCGCGATGCGATCGAGCATGCGCGTATCCGTCTCGACGGCCAAGCACTCGATGTCGCGCCCGGGTTCATCGCGATGCTGCACAAGCCGGTCGGTTACACCTGTTCGACGCGCGATGCCGGCCGGCTCGTCCACGACCTGTTGCCGTCGCGCTGGCGTGCGCGAAATCCGCAGGTCTCGACCGTGGGCCGGCTCGATCGCGAGACTTCGGGTCTGCTGCTGCTCACCGATGATGGCGGTCTGCTGCATCGGATCATCTCGCCGCGAGCGCAGGTGGAGAAGGTCTACGAAGTGGAACTTGCGCAGGACTTGCGCGGCGATGAAGCGGCCTTGTTCGCCAGCGGCAAACTGCTGCTTGATGGCGAAACCACAACGCTCGCACCTGCGCGACTCCAGGCGCTCGGTCCGCGCAGCGCGCGTCTCACGGTGTGCGAGGGCCGCTACCATCAGGTGCGGCGGATGTTTGCCGCAACCGGCAATCATGTCGTGCGCTTGCATCGCGCTGCTGTCGGCTCGCTTGAATTGCGCGGACTTGCGTCAGGGCAGTGGCGGCTGCTCGAAGACGACGATGTGGCGCTGGTCTTCGGCGCGCGCAAGCCGTGATCGCAATGCGGCGTGGGATCGGCTTCACACGCGCCTGCCCGGGTTCGTGCGATGCTGGAGGCATGCATTGCGCGTCGAACAAGAAGTTGAATCGTGGGCATCGCCCGCGCGGGCGTTTCCGGGTGATTGCGACTGGTTCGCGCCGGGCCGTCGCCAGCTTCGCGTTGAGTCTGCTTGCGCTCGGCAGTGTGGCCGTGTCTGCGCTCGAAGTGCGTCAGGTCGATCACGACGGCGAGCGCTATCAGGTCGTCGAACTCGACCTGCGCCACGACCGGCTCGATCTGCGCTGGCAGGATGGCGAGGGTCATGCGCTGGCGAGCATCGAGGGTCTGCGCGCCTGGGCAGACGCCCATCATCGCACCCTGCTGTTTGCGGCCAATGCGGGCATCTACGATCAGGCGTTTCGACCGCTGGGCCTGCACATCGAGGACGGTACGACCTGGCGGCGGCTCAACACCGTGCGTTTGCCGGGGACGGTCGGCAATTTCTCGATGCAGCCCAATGGCGTGTTCTACGTCGATCGCAATGGCAAGGCGGGTGTGATGACGACCGCGCAGTGGCAGAGCAAGCCACCTGCGGCGCGCATCGCCAGCCAGTCGGGGCCGATGCTGGTGGTGGATGGCGAGGTCAATGCGAGCTTCGATACCAAATCGAACAGTCGCAAGATCCGCAGCGGCGTGTGCGCGCCCACACCCGAATCGGTTGTGTTCGCGATCAGCACGGCGCCGGTGTCATTTCATCGCTTTGGCAGTTTCATGCGCGATGCGCTCGGCTGCCGCGATGCCTTGTTTCTCGATGGCAGTCTGTCGCAGTTCTGGACGCCGCAGACGGGCTATGTCGGCGCGCCGGCGCCGATGCTCAAGCCCTTTGTCGGCATGTTCGAGGTGCTTTCTGAGCCTGCGCAGTAGCGGAGCCCGAGCTCTGATGCAAAGCAAAGCCCGCCATTCGGCGGGCTTGCGATCGCGTGTTGCAACACAAGCGCTCAGTGCGCAAGTTCGGTCGTCGGCAACTTGGTCATGCCGCTGGACTCCATTGAACGAGCGAGTTTCTTCTCGTGTTTGGCCGCGCGCTTTTCCTTGAAACTGCGCATCGGTTTCTTCTTGTCATTGTGACGCTGATGGTCCAAGCCCTTCATGGAATCCTCCTGGACGAGTGTCCTGTCATCGATGGGCGTGCGCCATCCTAGTCCGATCAGTTGAGCGGTCAATGCACTGGCGCGGGGTCGTTTCGCATTCGTTTCGTTTTCGCGCAAATCAATTTGCGTCACTGGCGAGACGGCCGCCGACTCGCACCTCACGCGCGAGCGGGCCGCCGATCCAGTAGCAAAGCTCGGCGGGTTCGTGGACGTTCCACAACACGAAATCGGCGCGCTGGCCGACCGCGAGCGTGCCACGGTCATCCAGACCCAGCGCACGCGCGGCATGCACGGTCGCGCCGAGCATGGCTTCCAGCGGCGTCAGACGGAACAAGGTGCAGGCCATGCTCATCGCCAGACGCAGCGACAGCAGCGGCGAGGTGCCGGGATTGAGATCAGTCGCGACCGCGATGGCGACCCCAGCGTTGCGGAATTCCCCGATCGGCGGCAGACGCGTCTCGCGCAGCGCGTAGAACGCGCCTGGCAGCAGCACCGCGACCGTGCCGGCGGCGGCCATTGCGCGCACGCCGTCGGCGTTGGTCCATTCCAGATGGTCGGCCGACAGCGCGCCGAACTCCGCAGCGAGGGCGGCGCCGCCAAGGTCGGAGAGCTGGTCGGCGTGCAATTTGACGCGCAGTCCGAGTGCGCTGGCCCGCTCGAATACGCGTCGCGTCTGCGCAGGCGTGAAGGCGATCTTCTCGCAGAATGCATCGACGGCATCGACGAGTCCCGCCTGAGCTGCGGCGGGCAGGATGTGCGTGCAGATCTCGTCGATCCAGTCATCGGCGCGACCGGCGAATTCGGGCGGCAGGGCATGCGCGGCAAGCAGGGTGGTGGCGACGTCGATGCCAAGCACCGCGCCGATTCGGCGCGCCACGCGCAGCATCTTGATTTCATCGTCGAGATCGAGCCCGTAGCCGGACTTGATCTCGAGCGTGGTGACGCCATCGGCGAGCAGGGCGCGTGCACGCGGCAAGGACTGCGCGAGCAGCTCGTCCTCGCTGGCTGCGCGGGTCGCGCGCACGCTCGAGGCGATGCCGCCACCCGCGCGTGCAATCTCCTCATAACTCGCGCCGTGCAGGCGCTGCTCGAACTCGCGCGCGCGATCGCTGCCGAAGACCAGGTGGGTGTGGCAATCGATCAATCCCGGCGTCACCAGCGTGCCCCGTGCCGACAGCGTTTGTGTCGCGCTGACTCCGGCAGGGATCGCATCCTGTGCGCCGACCCAGACGATGCGGCCATCACGCCAGCCCAGCGCGCCCCTGTCGATGAGGCCGTAGCCCGCATCGGCGAGCGTGGCAAGGCGTGCATCCACCAGCAGGCCGTCCCAGAGTGCAGTCATCGTGATCGATCCGTTTCGCCGCGATCCTTCGCGATTATGACCCAAGGCAAGTCTGGGGCGCCGGCCCTCGCCGGGATGAGGTTCCGCATGAAGCTTTGAGGCAAGGCCGCGTGGCAGCGTATGCTCTCGCGTTCACTCCTGGGGAAAGATCATGTCGTCGAGTCGATTCCGGAGCATGCCAGGCTTGCTGCTGTGCCTGTTGCTGTGGTCTTCACTTCCCGCGCAAGCCCAGTTGAGACAGGTGCCCGCGTCGAGCGCGCCCCTGCCGCTCAATCCCCTGGCCTTGTCGGTCGCGCAGGCGCCGCAGGCGTTCCGTGCGAGTGATGGCCGCACGCACCTGAGTTTCGAACTGCTGGCCCTGAACATGACCAATGCGGTCTTGCCGCTGCGATCGATCGAGGTATTTCCTGCATCGGGTGGGCAGGCGCTGCTCAGTTACACGGGCGATTCCATTGCCGCGCATCTGAGCCCGCTCGCGGCGTGGACGCAGCAGATCGACCGCATCGGGGCAAGCGCTGCCGCGACGATCTGGATCGATCTGGCCTTGGCTGCCGATCAGGCGCAGCCAACGGCGCTCGAGGTCAGGGTCGGTGTCGAGGGTGCGGGCATCAGCGCAAGTGACGCGATCACGCGCGTGGTGATCGGTGTCGACGCGCGGCCAGTGCGCGTGCTGCATCCGCCGCTCGCGGGCAAATCATGGGCGGTGCTCGAAGCCTGTTGCGATGCCGCCAATCATCATCGGCGCGGTCAGCGCTCGGTTGATGGCCATCTGGTGTTGCCCGAGCGTTTCGCGATCGATTTCGTGCAATTGAACGCCAAGGCCGACGCCTACCGTGGCAGCAATGTCAACGAACACTATTTCGGCTTTGGCAAGGACGTGCTCGCGGTGGCCGACGCCAGCGTCGTCGATGTCTACGATGAACTCGCCGATGTGCCAGCCGGCGCGCCGCTGCCGCCGCCGAGCCTGCCGCGTGCGGGCGGCAATCACGTGATTCTCGATCTGGGGGATGGCGTGTGGGCGATGTATGGCCACCTCAAGGCACGCAGCGTGCGCGTCAAGGCGGGCGATCGCGTGCGTGCGGGGCAGGTGCTTGCGCAACTGGGCAACAACGGCAATTCCGATCTGCCGCACCTGCACTTCCAGCTCATGGACAGCCGCAATTTCGCACTCGCGCAAGGCGTGCCTTTCGTTTTTGACCGCTACGAACTCGTCGGACATGCCGACGCGCAGGCCAGTCGCATCATTGCGCTGGATCGGCCCGAACGGCGCGAGCGTGAGCTTCCGCTGACCTTGTCGATCGTCGATTTCGCGCCGGCGGCGAAAGGCGGGACGCCAGAGCGGGCGCGATAGCTGGAATCCGCATCGGTGGGCCGCTAGGCTCGCGGCTTTGCCCCCGCTTGGAGCGCGCATGTCTTCCTTGTCCCTGCTGGCCGACCATGTCTGGCTCGACGGGCGCTTTGCTGCCTCCACTGCCTTGCAAGTCGACTCCGGCAAGCTGCACGCGGTGCCAGTCGCCGATGCGCAGGGCGAGCGCATCGGGCGTTTCGTGGTGCCCGGCATGCCGAACCTGCATTCGCATGCGTTTCAGCGCGCGATGGCCGGGCTGGCCGAACGGCGCTCGCTCGATGCATCAAGCACGGTGTCGGCGAACGACAGCTTCTGGACCTGGCGCGAGGTCATGTATGCCTTCGCCGGCTGCATCGGACCTGCGGATCTGCAGGCGATTGCCGCGCAGCTCTATGTCGAGATGCTCAAGGCAGGCTACACCCAGGTCTGCGAGTTCCACTATCTGCACCACCAGCCCGATGGTCGGCCTTATGCCGACCCTGCGGCGATGTCGCTGGCCTTGATCGAGGCCGCGCGCGACGCGGGCATCGGCCTTACCCTGTTGCCGACGCTGTACATGAGCGGCGGTTTCGATGGTCGCGCGTTGTCTGAACGCCAGCGTCGCTTCGGCCACGAAGTCGATGCGTTCCTGCGTTTGGTCGACGGTCTGCGAGCGCTGGAGTCGCCCCTGCTGCGCGTGGGCATCGCCTTGCATTCGCTGCGTGCGGTGCCGCCGACGGCACTGGACGAGCTGCTGGCGAGCGGCCTGGCGGGCAACTGCCCGATCCATATCCATATCGCCGAACAGATCGGCGAAGTGCAGGACTGTCTGGCGATCCGCAAGGCGCGTCCGGTCGAGTGGTTGCTCGATCACGCGCCGGTCGATGCGCGCTGGTGCCTGGTCCACGCCACGCATCTGACGGCCGATGAAACGCGGCGCCTGGCCGCGAGCGGCGCGATCGCGGGCCTGTGTCCGACCACCGAGGCCAATCTGGGGGACGGACTGTTTCCACTGCGTGACTTTCTGGATGCCACGGGCGTGATCGGCATCGGCTCGGACAGTCATATCTCGGTGTCGCCGGTCGAGGAACTGCGCTGGCTCGAATACGGACAGCGCTTGGTCACGCGCCATCGCAACGTGAGCGCAAGTGCGGCCACGCCGAGTACGGGTGAGTGCCTGTTCGCACACGCGCTCGTTGGTGGCGCGCAGGCCAGTGGCATGCCGATCGGGCGGCTGGACGCGGCGCGCGCGGACCTGCTCGTGCTCGAGGATGCCGCGCCGCTGCTTGCCGGGCGCGATGCGGCGCACGCGATCGACACCTGGCTGTTTGCCGGCAACGCCAATCTCGTGCGCGACGTGATGGTGGCTGGGCGCTGGCAAGTGCGCGGCGGACATCACCACGACGAGGAACGCATCGCCGCACGCTACCGCACGGTCGTCGAGCGCCTCGTGCGCAGGTTCTGACCGGTCAGGGGTGGCGAGACGGCGTCACGCCACGTCGCCGCGCGGACCCGCGATGTTCAGCGCGACCCTTCGCGCAATGCCGGAAGCAGCGGTGCCAGCTTGCCGTCGTTGGGCCGCCCCTGGATGCGCAGCAGATGCGCGAGCAGGGGATAGACATCGACGTTGTCGAACTCCGGCAGGACCAGGCCGCGACGGAAATCCGGACCGCGCGCGATGAAGAGCGCCTGCATTTGCGGCGCGTCGTTGTCATAGCCATGTTCACCGCGCGTCGGGTGCCGCCCCGGCCGGTCGTATTCATGCGTGCTGATCATGCCGCCGACTTCGGCCACGCAGACGATCGGAGGCAGGCGAGGATTGCTGCCATAGTGGAAGCGCGCCGGCAGCTCGCCCTTGCGCCAGCAGCTCATGTGCGGATGCGGTTTGAGCAGGGCCGCATCGACCGCAGCTTCCTTGCCGGGTTTGGGCGTCATGGTGGAGACCACGCCGTAGTTGTCGACCTTGACATCGTCGAGTGGTACCACGTCATCAAGGTAGGTGCGCAATTCCGGCTTGGTTGCCGCCGAGCCGTGGTCGGAAACGATCACCAGATCGGTTTGGTCATACAGGCCGCGATCGCGCAGGCCGGCCACGAGACGCGCGATGGCAGCGTCGACGGTGCCAAGTGCGTCGTTCACTTCCTTCGAGTCGGGGCCGAAGCCGTGGCCGGCATGGTCGACGTCGTCGAAATACAGGGTAAGGAACTGCGGGCGGCGTGCGAGCGGCAGGTCGATCCAGCGCAACAGATGATCGACGCGCTCGTTGGGCGTCATCGCGCCGTCGAAATACAGCCAGTGATCGGGCCGCACGCCAGCGATTGCCACGTCGGAGCCGGGCCAGAACATGGTCGCGGTGCGCAGCCCCTGCTTTTGTGCGGTCACCCAGATCGGCTCGCCGCCCCACCAGTGCGGGTTGGCCGTCGAGTAGCGATCCTTGTAGATGAAGGCGTCGCCGCTGGCGGGATCCTTGAAGCGGTTGTTGATGATGCCGTGATGATCCGGGTAGAGCCCGGTGACCAGGGTGTAGTGATTGGGGAAGGTCAACGATGGGAACGCGGGCTTCATCGCCACCGCGCGCACACCCTCATCGGCGAGCGCCTTGAGCGTAGGTGTGCGCTGGCGCTGGAGGAAGTCGGGGCGAAAGCCGTCGATCGAAACGAGGATCACCAGTGGGCGCGCGGCAAGCTGAGCCTGCACTTTGGTGCGTGGCTGCTGCGCGCAGCCGGTGGCGATGACGAGGAGGAAGACGATCAGCAGGGACAGACGACGCATGGGCAACACGCTGGCGAAAAGAAGCAATCCTCGCCCAGTCGCGCGTTCATGGCCAGACGCACTGCCGCAAGTTCGGTCCCGGGAGGCCGTCATTTCAACGGCGCCGCGGAGTTTCCATCTGCGGCAGGAACCAGGCGAGCAGGCCGATGGCGGGCAACCAGGCGCAGATCGCGTAGACCGACTGGATGCCGATGTGATCGGCGAGCGCGCCAAGCACGGCTGCGCCCAGCCCTCCCATGCCGAAGGCGAAACCGAAGAACAGCCCCGCGATCACGCCGGTGCGGCCGGGCACGAGTTCCTGCGCGTAGACGAGGATCGCGGCGAACGCCGAAGAAAGGATCAGTCCGATCAGTACCGAGAGCAGGCTCGTCCACAGCAGGTTTGCATGTGGCAACAGCAGGGTGAACGGCAGCACACCGAGGATCGAGCCCCAGATCACGTACTTGCGGCCGATACGATCGCCGATCGGCCCACCCGCGAGCGTGCCCGCGGCGACCGCGCCGAGAAACACGAACAGGTGCAACTGCGCGGCCTGTGCATCGAGCTTGAAGCGCTCCATGAGATAGAAGGTGTAGTAGCTGGAAATGCTCGCCAGATAGAAGTACTTGGAGAAGATCAGCAGGCCAAGCACCACCAGCGTCGCCACGATCGTGCGGCGCGGCAGGCGCGAGCCGGCCTTGGCCGCCGCCTGCGCGGCGCGATGCGCCGACAGGTGCGTGCCATACCAGCGGCCGATGCGCGTGAGCAGCACCATCGCCACCAGCGCGGCGATCGCGAACCATTCGACGCTGGTCTGCCCACGCGGCATCACCAGATAGGCGGCCAGCAGCGGCCCGAGCGCCGAGCCGAGATTGCCGCCGACCTGGAACACCGATTGCGCCAGACCATGCTGGCCGCCAGAGGCCATGCGCGCGACACGCGAGGACTCGGGGTGGAACACGGACGAACCCGAGCCGACCAGCGCCGCCGCCAGCAGCAGCACCGGAAAGGTCGGTGCATGCGCGAGCAGCAGCAGGCCACAGAGCGTGCAGGCCATGCCGATCACCAGCGAGTACGGCAGCGGATGCCGGTCGGTGTAGATGCCCACCAGCGGCTGCAGCAGCGAAGCGGTGAGCTGGAAAGTCAGCGTGATCAGCCCGATCTGGCCGAAACTCAGCGCGAAATTGTCCTTGAGCAGCGGGTAGATCGCCGGCAACAAGGACTGGATCATGTCGTTGAGCAGGTGACAGGTGCTGAGCATCAGCAGGATCGGAAACGCCGTACGCGTCGCCGCGGCCGCGCGTGAAGCCGGCAGGCCAGGATCCCCGGTCAGCGCCGCATCGATCGGCGAGGGGACATCGGGGACAGGGGAATCCAGGGATTGGGCAGACATGGGTCGCCGATTATCGGTGAACGCCGACCCGCTGGCATAGGCTTGAAGCCACGCCTGCCTTGCCGGACCGGCGCGTCGTTGCATACCCTCGCCGCGTTCGGGGCAAGCGGGTAGAATGTGCCTTTCCGGCAGAATCCTTCGCCCATGACCCCCCTCATTTTCGTGACCGGCGGCGTGGTGTCCTCGCTTGGCAAGGGCATCGCCGCCGCGTCGCTGGCTGCCATCCTCGAGGCGCGCGGCCTGCGCGTGACCTTGATGAAGCTCGATCCCTACATCAATGTCGATCCGGGCACGATGAGCCCGTTCCAGCATGGCGAGGTCTACGTCACCGATGATGGTGCCGAAACCGACCTCGACCTCGGTCACTACGAGCGCTTCGTGCGCACGCGCCTGACCGGCAAGAATTCGATCACCACCGGCAAGATCTACGAGAGCGTGATCGCCAAGGAGCGTCGCGGCGACTACCTCGGCGCGACCGTGCAGGTGATTCCGCACATCACCGACGAGATCAAGCACCGCATCTACGAGGCGACCCAGGGTTACGACGTGGCGCTGGTGGAAATCGGCGGCACCGTTGGCGACATCGAATCGCAGCCCTTCCTCGAGGCGATCCGCCAGATCCGCATCGAGCATGGCGCCGAGTTCGCGATGTTCATGCATCTGACCCTGGTGCCGTACATCAAGGCCGCCGGCGAGATCAAGACCAAGCCGACCCAGCATTCAGTCAAGGAACTGCGTTCGATCGGCATCCAGGCCGACGTGCTGGTATGCCGCTGCGAGCAACCCTTGCCACAGAGCGAGCGGCGCAAGATCGCGCTGTTCACCAACGTGCCGGAAAAGGCGGTGATAAGCGCTGCCGACGTCGATGTGATTTACGAACTGCCATTCTCGCTGCATGCGCAGAAGCTCGACGAAATCGTGGTCGAACGTCTGCGCCTGCCGGCCAAGGCGGCCGATTTGTCGGAGTGGGAGCGTACGCTCGATGCGGTACGCAACCCGCAGGGCGAGGTCGACATCGCCATCGTCGGCAAGTACGTCGAACACAAGGACGCCTACAAGTCGCTCGGCGAGGCGCTGCGCCACGGCGGCATCAAGCAGAAGACACGCGTCAATCTGCACTGGCTCGAATCCGAGGATGTCGAGCGCAAGGGCGCGCAGATGCTCAAGGACTACGACGGCATCCTCGTGCCGGGTGGCTTCGGCAAGCGCGGCTTCGAGGGCAAGATTGCGGCGGCGCGTTTCGCGCGCGAGAGCCGGGTTCCGTATTTCGGCATTTGCTATGGCATGCATGCGGCGGTGGTTGATTTCGCGCGCAACATTGCGGGCCTGGAAGGCGCCAACTCGAGCGAGAACGACCGCAACTGTGCGCATCCGGTGATCGGTCTCATCACCGAGTGGACCACAGGCAGCGGTGAGATCGAACGGCGGGACGAGGACTCCGACAAGGGGGGCACGATGCGCCTGGGTGCGCAGGAATGCCGGCTCAAGGCCGGCACGCTCACGCGCGAGCTGTACGGCCAGGACGTGGTGCGCGAGCGCCACCGCCATCGCTACGAATTCAACAACCGCTATCGACAGCAGTTCAAGGATTTGGGTCTGGTGATCGCGGGCAAGTCGATGGATGACTTGCTGGTGGAAGTCATCGAACTGCCCAACCATCCGTGGTTCATCGCCTGCCAGGCGCATCCGGAGTTCACTTCGACGCCGCGTGATGGCCATCCATTGTTCATCGGCTTCATCCGCGCGGCGCGCGAGCAGCGCGCGATGCGACTGGCGCCGAAATTGGCGCAGGCGACGGCGTGAACGCAGCGGCGGTGCCGATTCTTGCTTGATATCGCCAATCCGTTTCATTGAACTTTGACAGTTGAGGTCCCGGCCACGCCCGGGAAGACGGTGCCTGAAATGAAGCTGTGCGGTTTTGAAGTCGGTGCCTCGCAACCCTTGTTCCTGATCGCCGGGCCCTGCGTGATCGAATCGATGCAGTTGCAGATCGACACCGCGGGCACGCTCAAGGAAATCACCGGCCGTCTCGGGGTGCCCTTCATCTTCAAGTCGAGTTTCGACAAGGCCAATCGCACTTCGGGCACGAGTTTCCGCGGTCCGGGTCTCGAGGAAGGTCTCAAGGTGCTGGCCGAAGTCAAGCGCCAGATCGGCGTGCCGGTGCTCACCGACGTGCACGAATACACGCCGATGGACGAGGTCGCGAGCGTGGTCGATGTGTTGCAGACGCCGGCTTTCCTGTGCCGGCAGACCGATTTCATCCTCAAGGCCTGCAGCGCCGGCAAGCCGGTCAACATCAAGAAGGGCCAGTTCCTGTCGCCGTGGGAAATGAAACACGTCGCCGCCAAGGCACGCTCGACCGGCAATGCGCAGATCATGGTCTGCGAGCGCGGCGCGAGTTTCGGCTACAACAATCTCGTGTCCGACATGCGCAGCCTCGTCGTCATGCGCGACACCCAGTGCCCGGTGGTGTTCGACGCGACCCACTCGGTGCAGTTGCCCGGCGGCGCCGACGGCAAGTCGGGCGGCCAGCGTGAATTCGTGCCGGCGCTCGCGCGCGCGGCAGTCGCGGTGGGCGTGGCCGGTGTGTTCATGGAAACCCATCCCGATCCGGACAAGGCCTTGAGTGATGGGCCCAATGCCTGGCCGCTCGGAAAAATGGAATCTTTGCTCGGCACGCTGGTCGAAATCGACCGTCTGCTCAAGTCGCGGATCGATGCATGAAGTTCCCGTATTGCCTGTACGCCGTCATGGCGTGCGGGCGTGGTCAAACCAGTCTGGAGAATGCGCAATGCGTGGAGTTTGCCTTGGTGTCTTGATGGTGGGTCTGGCGCTGGCGGGTTCGGCGCAGGCGGGTGTGGGCGTGGCAAAGTTTGCGGTGGAGTCCTCACCGGGCAAGGCCGACCAGCCGGTTGCGCACAAGACCCCGGCCGGCTTCGAATGCACGCGCGGGATCGTTGCAGTCAAGGCGCTCGCGGGCGAGCGCTTCGAATACGCAGGCAAGAACTACAACCTCAAGGAACTCGCCAAGGCGCTGGAGGCGGCCAATCGGCCGGTGGCATTTGATTGCGTCGTCATCGATGGCAGCGCATCCCCATCGCCGAAGAAGTTGACGGATGTGATCGCCAAGCTCGGCAAGGGTTCGGTCAAGCATGTCGAATGGAGTGGCCCCAAGGCCGCCAAGCCCGGGCAGCCCGGCTCTCCCAAGTTCGAGAAGAAGTGATCGCAACATGAGCCAGATCAGCCAGATCCATGCGCGGGAAATCCTCGACTCGCGCGGCAATCCCACCCTTGAAGCCGAAGTCACGCTCGCCGATGGATCGTTCGGCCGAGCTGCGGTGCCCTCGGGTGCTTCCACCGGCTCGCGCGAGGCGGTCGAACTGCGCGATGGCGACAAGTCGCGTTACCTGGGCAAGGGCGTGCGCAAGGCCGTGACCAATGTCAACACGACGATTGCGCAGGCACTCAAGGGTTTCGATGCGGCAGACCAGAAGGGTCTGGATGCCAAGCTCATTGCGCTCGACGGCACGCCCAACAAGAGCGGGCTCGGTGCCAATGCCTTGCTTGGCGTTTCACTGGCGACGGCGCATGCGCAGGCGGCATCGCGCAAGCAGCCGCTGTGGCAATACATCAACACTTCGCTGGCCAATGGTGCGCCCCTGCATCTCCCGGTGCCGATGATGAACATCGTCAACGGCGGCGCGCATGCCGACAACAATGTCGACATGCAGGAGTTCATGGTGCTGCCGGTCGGCCTGCCGGATTTTGCCGAAGCCTTGCGCGCGGGCGTGGAAATCTTCCATGCGCTCAAGTCCGTGCTCAAGGCCAGGGGTCTCAACACCGCAGTCGGTGACGAAGGCGGCTTTGCGCCCGATCTCAAATCCAACGAGCAGGCGATCGAGACGATTCTCGAAGCGATCGCCAAGGCCGGCTACCACGCCGGCAAGGATGTCTGGCTCGGGCTCGACGTCGCCAGTTCCGAGTTCTACAAGGACGGCGTCTACGATCTCGCCGGCGAAGGTCGCAAGTTCTCCAGCGCGGAACTCATCGAGTTCTATGCAAGCTGGTGTGCGAAGTATCCGATCCTCACCATCGAAGATGGCATGGCCGAAGGCGACTGGGATGGCTGGCAGGCGCTTACGCAGCGACTGGGCAGAACCGTGCAGCTGGTCGGCGACGACCTGTTCGTCACCAATCCGGCGATCTTCCGCGAGGGTATCGAACGTGGGATAGGCAACGCGATCCTGATCAAGGTCAATCAGATCGGCACGCTCTCGGAAACGCTCGAGGCGATTGCAATGGCAGAAGGCGCGGGCTATGCGGCCGTGGTGTCGCATCGTTCCGGCGAGACCGAAGACACCACGATCGCCGATATCGCGGTCGCGACCGCGGCAACGCAGATCAAGACCGGGTCCCTGTGCCGTTCCGACCGCGTGGCCAAGTACAACCAGTTGCTGCGCATCGAGGAGGCGCTGGGCAGCGCCGCGCGCTACGCAGGCAGGACGGCGTTTCCCAATCTGCCGTCATTCAAGGGTTGAGGCGGGCGCGTGCTGCGCTGGGCCGCGCTCGTCTTGCTGGTGCTGCTCGTCGCGCTGCAGGTGCAGCTGTGGAGCGGGCACGGCGGGTTGCGCGATATGTGGCGCTTGCAGCAGAACGTGGCCGAGCAGAAGAAGGGCAATGAAGCGATCAAGCAGCGCAACGAAACCCTGTCTGCCGAGGTCGAGGATCTCAAGCATGGCAACGAGGCGATCGAGGAGCGCGCACGCTCCGAGCTGGGGCTGATCAAGCCGGGCGAGACCTTCATCCAGGTGGTCGAGCCCGCCGAGGGCAAGGCGCAGCGACGCGATGAGCATTGAACCGCTGTGGTGCGTGGTGCCCGCGGCCGGACACGGCGCGCGCTTCGGTGCGGATCGGCCCAAGCAGTATGTCGAGATCGATGGCAGATCGCTGCTCGAATGGACACTGACGGCGCTCGCGGTCAGTCCCCACGTTGCCGCGATCCTGCTCGTGCTCGCCGCTGAGGACGTGCAATGGCGTGGGCGTGATTCCTTCGCCGGCAAACCCCTGCGTACCACGATCGGCGGGGCGCAGCGCAGCGCCTCGGTGCTCGCCGGACTGCGTGCCTTGCCGCCCCGGGTGGCGCCTGCCGACTTCGTGCTGGTGCACGATGCCGCGCGGCCTTGCATCTCGTGCGTCGACATCGACCGGCTGGTGGAACGCGCGGTACCCGCGGGTGGCGGCCTGCTGGCCGCGCCGCTGCGCGATACCCTCAAGCGTGCCGATGCCGATGGCCGGGTGGCGGCGACCGAGCCCCGCGAGACTCGCTGGCGTGCGCTCACGCCGCAATTGTTTACACGCGGCGCGCTGGAAGCGGCACTCACCCGCGCGCAGACCGATGGCGTGGAGATCACCGACGAGGCAATGGCGATGGAGCGCACCGGGCATGCGCCGCTGCTGGTCGAAGGTGACGAGCGCAACATCAAGGTCACCACGCCGGCCGATCTTGCGGTGGTTCAGGCCATGCTGCAAGGCATGCCGGCAACGGTGCGATAATCCCGGCCCCGCGGAACCTCCGCGTCCCGCCTTCCACCGCAGGCCCCACCATGCGCATCGGCCAAGGTTTCGACGTCCACGCATTCGGCCCCGGTGATTGCGTCACCCTGGGCGGCGTGCGCATTGCCTACGATCGCGGCCTGATAGCGCACTCGGACGGTGATGTCGCCGTGCACGCGCTGTGCGACGCCTTGCTCGGCGCGCTCGCGCTGGGCGACATCGGCAAGCATTTTCCGCCGACCGATCCGCGCTGGGCACATGCCGATTCCATGCAGTTCCTGAGCCGCTGCACGGAGATGGTCGTCGAGCAGGGTTATGTGATCGGCAATGTCGACATCACGATCGTCTGCGAAAAGCCCAAGCTCGCACCGCACATTCAAGCGATGCGCGAGCGCCTCGCCGAAGAAATGGCTTGCCAGATCAACCTGGTGAGTGTGAAGGCGACCACCAGCGAAAAGCTCGGTTTCACCGGGCGTGGTGAGGGCATCGCGGCGTTTGCGGTGGCGCTGTTGCAGCCACGCGTGGTCGCTGCAACCGTGGCGCGGGTCGAGGAGCCGGAACTGCGCGCTTTCGTCGAGCGCGTCGAGGCCGAAGTCGATGCCGATCTGGCCGCATCGATTCCCTCGGCGGGTCCGCTGGCTGAGGCGAGCCTCAAGCAGCAAGACAAGCGCAAGTGAATTTGAACCTGCCGTATGCGCATGGCGGCCCGCCGCTGCGTGGCCGACTGCGCGTCCAACCGGAAGATTTCCGCGTCGAGGAAGTGCTCGGCTTCGAGCCGAGCGGCGACGGCGAGCATGCCTTCCTCGAAATCGAAAAGACCGGCGCCAATACCGAATGGGTGGCACGCCAGCTCGCGCGTGCGCTCGAATTGCCGCCAGTCACGATCGGTTTCTGCGGACTCAAGGATCGCCACGCGGTCACGCGTCAGGCTTACACCGTCCATCTGGGCAGGCGCGCCGATCCCGATTGGCAGGCGCTTTCGATTGCGGGTGTGCGTGTGCTCTCGGCAACGCGCCATGCGCGCAAGCTCAAGCGCGGCGCGCACCGCGGCAATCGCTTCGTGATCCGGGCGCACGATCTCGCAGGCGATCGCGCGCAGGCACAGGCGATCGTCGCAGCGATCGCCGCGCAGGGTGTGCCGAACTACTTCGGCGAGCAGCGCTTCGGTCACGGTGATGACAATCTTGCCTTGGCGCGGCGACTGTTTGCGGGGGAGCGTCTGCCACGCGAGCAGCGTGGCTTCGCGCTGTCGGCCGCGCGTTCGGCCTTGTTCAATGCGGTTCTGGCGCGGCGTGTGGGCGCATGCCAATGGAACCGCGCGCTGGCCGGTGAAGTGTGGATGCTGGCCGGAAGCCATTCGGTGTTCGGGCCCGAGCCTTTGAGCGTCGATCTGGAACAGCGGCTCGCTGGGCTCGACGTCCACCCGACCGGCCCGTTGTGGGGCAGGGGGGCCTTGCGCAGCAGCGAGGCCGTGCACGAACTCGAAATGGATGTCGCCGCGAAGTGGAGCGAATTCGCGCAAGGACTCGAACAGGCCGGTCTCGAACAGCAGCGACGCTCCTTGCGGCTGCTCGTGCACGACCTGCGGATCGACTGGCAGGACGATCATTGCACCCTGGCGTTTGCGCTCGAGTCGGGCGCGTTTGCGACCGTGGTGCTGCGCGAGTTGTGCCGGAGCCCGGACGAGGCCTGAGTTGCACGCGAGCGTGCCGATCGCTCAATTCGCGCGTTGCAGGAGCACGATCACCGCGCCGGTGCCGCCCTGGGCGGGACGCGCCGAGGTGAAGGCGAGGACGTCGGCACGACGACGCAGCAAGCTGTCGGTGAGCTGCTTGATGACGGGCCCACGCGCGCTCGAGCGCAGACCCTTGCCGTGCACGATGCGCACGCACAGCTCGTGGTGGCGGCGGCAGTCATCGAGGAACTGGCTGATTGCGCTGCGGGCGACGGCCACGCTCATTTCGTGCAGGTCGATTTCGGCCTGGACGCTGAAGCGGCCGCGCCGCAGTTGCTGCAGCAAGCGCGCGGGTTGGCCGAGCTTGAGATGGCTGATTTCCTCGCCCAGTTCGACCGCGCCCGCTTCAAACGCGTGATTGAGCAGTTCGTCCTTGACGCGTGCCTCGTCGCGGCGGAACTGTTCGGCAGCCGGCTCGGGTTGACTGGGCCGTGGCGCGGCCTCGCAAGCCGGCAGCTCGCGCACGCGACCGATCGCGGCGCGGAACAGGCGGGCGTCGTCATCGTCGGCGTTCATTGCCAGAGGCTAGCAGATCGCCGGCGCGCAGCGGTGCCGGCGTGCGATCCGCTATCATTGCGCATTGGTTTCCTCCTCGATGGACGATGGCCGCCTGGTGCGGCGCGCAGACGCATGCGGGTATTGGTCAGCAACGATGATGGAGTGGATGCACCGGGTATTGCGGTGCTGGCGCAGCGCTTGTGCGAAATCGGCGAGGTCACCGTGGTGGCGCCCGATCGGGACCGCTCCGGCGCGAGCAATTCGCTCACGCTCGACCAGCCGATCCGCGTGCTCAAGCTCGACGAGCACCGCTGGCGCGTCGCCGGCACGCCGACCGATTGCGTGCATCTGGCCCTGTCGGGTTTGCTCGACCACGAGCCCGACATCGTCGTATCCGGCATCAACAACGCGGCCAACCTTGGCGATGACGTGATCTATTCGGGCACCGTCTCGGCGGCGATGGAGGGACGTTTTCTCGGCTTGCCGGCAATCGCGGTGTCGCTGGTCACGCGCGACCATGTCGGCCATCACTTCCAGAGTGCGGCCGAAGCCGTGTTGCTGCTGATCCGCCGCCTGCTGGTCGATCCGCTGCCGGCCGACACCATCCTCAACGTCAACGTGCCGGATCGTCCCTGGCACGAGATCCGCGGCCTGCAGGTGACGCGACTCGGGCGGCGCCATCGCTCGGCGCCGTGCATCGCCCAGCGCGATCCGCGTGGCCGGCCGATCTGGTGGATAGGCCCGTCCGGCGAAGCCGACGACGATGGTCCAGGCACCGACTTTGCTTCGGTGCGCGAGGGTTTTGTTTCGATCACGCCAATCCATGTCGACCTCACCCGCTTCCAGGCACTCGACAAGGTGGCCGGTTGGGTATCGGCCTTGCAGGCGGAATCCAAGTGAGCCTTTCGTCGCGGTCCGACCCGGTTCTGCGCGGCATCGGCATGACCTCGCAGCGCGCACGCGACCGCATGGTGGATGGTCTGGTGACGAAGGGCGGCATCCGTGATCGGCGCGTGCTCGATGTGTTGCGCAGCTTGCCGCGCCACCTGTTCATCGACGAGGCGCTGGCTTCGCGTGCCTACGAAGACACAGCGCTGCCGATCGGTCAGGCGCAGACGATTTCGCAACCCTTCGTGGTGGCGCGCATGACCGAAGCGCTGATCGAGCACCGCTTGCCCACGCGCGTGCTTGAGATCGGCACCGGCTCGGGCTACCAGTGCGCGGTGCTGGCACGATTGGTCGAGCAGGTCTACACCGTCGAGCGCATCGACGAACTGTTGCGCAATGCGCGCCGGCGCTTTCGCAAGCTGGGGCTCGACAACATCCGTTCGCGGCATGACGACGGCCGTCTGGGATGGTCCGAGTTCGCGCCGTTCGATGCGATTCTGGTGACTGCCGCGGGTGCCGGGCTCGAACCCGCCTTGCTCGATCAGCTTGCGCCCGAGGGTTGCCTGGTGGCGCCGGTCGGCCCGCCCGGACGCCAGCAACTGCTGCGCGTGCGTGCGGGCGAGCAGGGGTGGGTGCATGAGCGTCTCGGCGAAGTGAGCTTCGTGCCCTTGCTCGGGGGCACGGGATGAACGGATGGAACATCCCGCGCGGGTGCCTGCGATGAAGTTGTTCAAGCCGCTTTACGAGCGCGCCTTGCGCTGGGCCAAACATCCGCATGCCGAACGCTATCTGGGCGGACTGAGCTTTGTCGAAGCGATCATTTTTCCGGTGGCGCCGGAAATCATGCTCGCGCCGATGGTGCTGTCGCAACCGCGGCGCTGGGCGCGTTACGCGAGCGTGAGTTTGCTCGGCTCGATGCTCGGCGCCTTCGTCGGCTATGCGCTCGGCCACTATGCCTTTGATCTGCTGCGGCCCTTGCTCGCGCAGATCGGCTGGTTGCCGCGTCTCGATGCGCTGGTCAGCGAACTGGGCGCCGAAGTTCGCAGCCATCCCTGGAATGCGTTCTGGATGCTGGTGGCGGCTGGCTTCGTGCCGGTGCCGCTGAAGATTTTCACCTGGGCCTCGGGCATCGTCGGCATGCCGCTGCTGCCCTTCATTGGCGGCATGCTGATCGGGCGCGGCAAGCGCGTGTATTTGCTCGCGGGCGTGATTCGCCTGGGCGGCGAACGTGCCGAGCGCGCCTTGCATCGCTGGATCGAATGGATCGGTTGGGCGCTGGTGTTGCTGATCGTTGCCTTGATCGCCTGGCTGCGTCTGGTCAAATAGATGCCGAGCATGAACCTTCATTCACGCCAATGGCTGTTGTTGTCGCTGCTGCTGACGCTGGCGTCCTGTGCCAGCACCGGTCCGGCGCCGGTCGAAGATCTCAATGCCGGGCGGGTGCGAAAGACAGCAAGCCCGCCCGCCGCGCCGCGACACGCCGTGGACGGCAACAGCCACCGGGTGGAGCGCGGCGACACGCTTTACAGCATTGCCTTCCGCAATGGTCTGGATTACCGCGAACTGGCGGCGTGGAATCGCATCGGGCCGCCTTACACGATCCATGTCGGCCAGAACCTGCGCCTGACTGCGCCCGCGCGCAACCAGGATCGGGCGACGCTCGAGCGCACACCCCGACGCGTGGCCGGCAGCACGCCAGCGGTGCCGTCCAGACCGGCGGTGTTCGAGCCGGTGGAAAACACGCCGCCGGCCTTCGTCAACCGCACGCCCGCAGCCACCACGTCCACGACGGCAGCGCCAGCAGCCAAGCCTGACATCACCCCGGCAAGCACGAATGCGCCGAGCAGCGCGACGGCAACGGCCACGCCAGCGCCAGCTGCCGTCACCAGCACGCCGCCTGCCGAGTCGGCAGCCACGGTTGGCGAAGTGAGTTGGCGCTGGCCGGCCACGGGCACCCTCGTCGGCGCGTTCGTCAGCAACGACAAGACGCGTCAGGGCATCGACATCGCGGGCAAGGCTGGCGATGCAGTGCGCGCTGCCGCAGATGGCGTGGTCGTCTACAGCGGCAATGGCCTCGTCGGCTATGGCGAACTCATCATCATCAAGCACAACGCCAGCTACCTGTCGGCCTATGGCCACAATCGCAAGCGCATGGTCGCCGAAGGCGGTCGCGTCAAGGCCGGGCAGGAGATCGCGGAGATGGGATCCAGCAGCGCAAGCCGTGATTCCCTGCATTTCGAAATCCGCAAGAACGGCAAGCCGGTCAATCCACTCGACTATCTGCCGCGACGTTGAGCGTGTTTTGCTTCGCGACGGGTCCTGGGGTTGATCTGCGCATTCCCCGCGGCGACGCAGCAGCGTAAGCTGCGCTGGTGCATTCGCCGACCGATCCCAATGCAGCGCCACTTGCCGAGGATGAGCTGGGCGCACTCGATGCGGGCCAGGAATCCGATGAGGAAGCGCGCGACTCGGCATTGATCTATCTGTCCGAGATCGGCTTGGTGCCGCTGCTCGATGGCGAACAGGAATGGGCCTTGGCCGAGCGCGTGCAGGCCGGTGATGCCGCTGCACGACACCAGATGATCGAGGCCAATTTGCGTCTGGTGGTCAGTGTTGCCCGCAACTACACCGGACGCGGCCTGGCCTTCATGGATCTCATCGCCGAGGGCAACCTCGGCCTGATTCGCGCAGTGGAAAAGTTCGATCCCCGGCGGCGCCTGCGCTTTTCGACTTATGCGGTGTGGTGGATCCGCGAGGCAATGCGCGCGGCGATCATGAATCAGGGCCGCACCGTGCGCGTGCCGGTGCACGTGCTGCGTGATCTGGCGCAGGTGCTGCGCGTCGAGCGTGAGTTGACGATGACGCTTGGCACTGCGCCCACCATCGAGCAGATCGCGCAGGCGGCGCAGCGCGAAGTCAGCGCGATCATCGAGTTGTTCCGCGCCGGGGAGCGTGTGGAGTCACTCGATGTGCTCGATACCGGCCAGCGCAGCCTGCTCGGCGTGATGTGGGACCAGGAGGAGGCGGACAACCGCCTTGGCGCGTTCGCGATCGAGCGGCTCAGCCGCTTGATCGAACGCCTTGGGCAACGCCAGCGCGAAGTGCTGCAGCGGCGTTTCGGCCTCGGCGAGCGACCGGCACAGTCGCTCGCCGACATCGGTCGTGACTTGGGTATCAGTCGCGAGCGCGCGCGGCAGATCCAGGAGGAAGCACTCGGCCACCTGCGCCGGCTTGCCGCCGAGTCGCCATCAGCCGTGTCGCCACCCGCGACGAAGTGAGGTTCAACCGGCAGTGGCAGGCAACATGATCGCCGCCACCACGCGCCGACCTTCGTCGGCCAGCAGGTTGTAGGTGCGGCACGCGGCGGCGTTGTCCATCACTTCGATGCCGATGCCCCGACGCAGCAAGGCGGCGCGTGTCGCGTGACTGGGAAAGATCTGGCGCACGCCCGTGCCCAACAACACCACTTCAGGTTCGAGTGCGAGGATCGCGGCGATGGCTTCTTCGTCGAAACCGTTGATGTCGACCACGGGCCAGTCTTCGACCAGGCGATCGGGTGCGAGCAAAAAGCTGCGCGTGAGCACGCGGTCGACGATCGTGACCTCGGTTTCCGCGCAGCGACGGAAGAACAGGAAGCCCTCGGTGCGTTCGTGATGCAGCTGCATGGCACTCAGCGCGGCAGGCTGAACTGGTCGCGTTCGGGGTTGCGCCGGTAAAAGCAGGCGGTCTTGCCAATTGCCTGCACGAGCTCGGCGCCGGCGTGTTTGGCCATGGTCTCGATCGCCTGCGCACGCTCGTCGCGGTCGTCGCCCGCAAGCTTGACCTTGAGCAATTCGTGATGGGCGAGGGCGCTGCTGAACTCCGCCAGCAAGGCGTCGGTGATGCCTTTCTGGCCGACCAGGATCACCGGTTTGAGGTCATGGGCAAAGCTGCGCAGATAGCGCTTCTGGGATGCGGACAAAGGCATGCGGTTCAGGTGCTTGGGCGGCTTTTGGCGGTCGGACAGGGTATCATGCGCCATGCTTTCGAACCTGACCCGATTCCATCCAGAGCCAGTGCGCAAGCGCCCGGGCGCAACTGGCGGATCCAACTGGTGAAGCGCAGCAAGTCCAGTTCCCGCTGGTTGCAGGAGCATTTCAACGATCCCTACGTCAAGCGCGCCCAGGCCGAGGGCTGGCGCTCGCGCGCGGTCTTCAAGCTCGAGGAGCTGATCGAACGCGACCGCCTGCTCAAGCCGGGCATGGTGATCGTCGATCTGGGCGCCGCCCCGGGCGGCTGGTCGCAGATCGCGCGCGAACGATTGGGCGCGACCGGGCGGGTGATCGCGCTCGACATCCTGCCGATGCAGGGCATCGGCGGCGTGGAGTTCATCGAGGGTGACTTCCGCGAGGAATCGGTGCTCAGGCAACTCGAAGACACGCTCGCGGGCGTCGCGGTGGACCTTGTGCTTTCGGACATGGCACCCAACATGAGTGGCATGACGGCCGTGGATCAACCACGTTCGATGCATCTGGTCGAACTGGCCGAGGAATTCGCTGCCGCGCACCTGCGCAAGGGTGGCTCGTTTCTCACCAAGGTTTTCCAGGGCGAGGGTTTCGATGATTTCGTGCGTCGCTTGCGTGCCGGCTACGAGCGCGTCAGCATCCGCAAACCGAAGGCTTCGCGTGCGCGCAGTCCCGAGGTGTATGCATTGGCAGTGGGCAAGAAAGGGTAAGGATCCATGGTTGCAGCACATCAGCGCGGCGTGAAGCGGTCGGCAGGGGCCTTCCCTGCGGGCTTGCGTGGGGCAATTGCGGGAGGCGCGCGCCATGAATGACATGGTCAAGAACCTGCTGATGTGGGTGGTGATCGCGGTGGTGTTGCTCATGGTGTTCCAGAGCTTCAACCCGCACGCGAGCCAGCCGTCGGAAGTCGCCTATTCGCAATTCGTTCAGCAAGTGGGCAATGGCGGTTTTTCGTCGGTGACCATCAGTGCCGAGAATCCCGCGCGCGCCACCGCCAAGCTCAAGGACGGCACCACCACCTGGACGATGGTGCCGCTGGGCGCCAACGAGCAGTTCAACGCCCTGCTCGCCAAGAGCAATGTCGAGGTCACCCAGCAGCCGCTCGACACCATCAACCCCTTCCTGCGCATCCTGTTCGACTGGGTGCCGATCCTCATCTTCATCGGCCTGCTGATCTACTTCATGCGCCAGATGCAGGCCGGCGCCGGTGGCCGCGGCGCGATGAGCTTCGGTCGCTCGCGCGCCAAGCTGCAGGGCGAGGACCAGATCAAGGTCACCTTTGCCGACGTCGCCGGTTGCGACGAGGCCAAGGAGGAAGTCGGCGAGCTGGTCGACTTCCTGCGTGATCCGTCCAAGTTCACCAAGCTCGGCGGCAAGATCCCGCGCGGCGTGCTCATGGTCGGCTCGCCCGGTACCGGCAAGACCCTGCTGGCCAAGGCGATCGCGGGCGAGGCCAAGGTGCCGTTTTTCTCCATCTCCGGCTCTGATTTCGTCGAGATGTTCGTCGGCGTCGGTGCCGCGCGCGTGCGCGACATGTTCGAGCAGGGCAAGAAACATGCGCCCTGCATCATATTCATCGACGAAATAGACGCCGTCGGTCGCCATCGCGGCGCCGGTCTAGGTGGGGGCCACGACGAGCGCGAGCAGACGCTCAACCAGTTGCTGGTCGAGATGGATGGCTTCGAGGGCAGCGAAGGCGTGATCGTGATCGCCGCCACCAACCGCCCCGACGTGCTCGACCCGGCGCTGCTGCGCCCGGGCCGATTCGATCGCCAGGTGGTCGTGCCACTGCCCGACCTCAAGGGCCGCGAGCAGATCCTCAAGGTGCACATGCGCAAGGTGCCGCTCGCGACCGACGTCGACGCGCTGGTGATCGCGCGCGGCACGCCGGGTTTCTCCGGTGCCGACCTTGCCAACCTCGTCAACGAGGCCGCGCTGTTTGCCGCGCGCGACAACCGTCGCGATGTCGACATGAATCATTTCGAGCGCGCCAAGGACAAGATCATGATGGGCGCCGAGCGCCGCTCGATGATCATGAGCGACGAGGAGAAGAAGCTCACTGCCTACCACGAGGCCGGCCATGCGATCGTTGGCTTGACCGTGCCCGAGCATGATCCGGTGCACAAGGTGACGATCATCCCGCGCGGACGCGCGCTCGGCGTCACCATGTTCCTGCCCGAGCAGGATCGTTACAGCCACAGCAAGCTCTCGCTCGAAAGCCGACTCGCCAGTCTCTACGGCGGGCGCGTGGCCGAGGAAATCATCTTTGGCAGCGAGCGCGTGACCACGGGTGCTTCCAACGACATCCAGCGTGCCACGCAAATCGCCCGCGACATGGTCACCAAGTACGGCCTGTCGGCCGAGCTCGGTCCGATGACCTATGCCGAAGAAGAGGACGAGGTCTTCCTCGGTCGCTCGGTCACCCAGCACAAGCAGGTGTCCGAAGAGACTGCGCGCAAGATCGACGAGGCCGTGCGCGGCGTGATCGAAACGGCGCATTCCACCGCACGCCGCATTCTCACCGAGAGCATGGAAAAGCTCCACGCGATGGCCGGTGCACTGTTGCAGTACGAAACCATCGACCGCAGCCAGATCGCGGCTATCATGGAAGGCCGCGATCCGCCGCCGCCGGCGGACTGGAACAAGGACAATCCCGGGCGCGGCAGTGGTGGCCCGGGCGCCGACGGCGTTCCGATCGGTCGTCCCGCCGCCCAGACCTGAGCACGACGGTCATTGGATGAAGGCGCGCGCAGGCGCGCCTTCGCCCTGTGCGGCAGTCGATGTGGCTGTCGTACACTGCAGTGATGTTCGCTATCACGCCCACGCTCGACTGCCGCGGCCGCGCGCTCCAACTCGACCGCGCCCGCATTTGCGGCATCGTCAATCTCACCGATGATTCATTCTCCGGCGACGGTCTCGCCGGCGATCCCGAGCGCGCGCTTGCGCAAGGCATTGCCATGGTCGAAGCCGGCGCCGACCTGCTCGATGTCGGTGCCGAGTCGACGCGGCCCGGTGCCGCGCCGATTGCCGCAGCCGAGGAAATCGCGCGCGTGGTGCCAGTGATCGAGGCGCTTGCCGCGCGCGTGTCGGTGCCGATCTCGATCGATACGTCCAAGCCCGAGGTGATGCGCGCGGCGGTCGCCGCGGGCGCGGGCCTCATCAACGACGTGTATGCCCTGCGTCGCGAGGGTGCGCTCGCGGCCGTGGCCGAGCTGGGGGTTCCGGTCTGCCTGATGCACATGCAGGGCGAGCCGGGCACGATGCAGGACGATCCGCACTACGACGATGTCGTCGGCGAGATTCATCGCTTCCTCACCGAGCGCGTGTTTGCCTGCGAAATGGCCGGCATCGACAAGCGCCGCGTGCTGGTCGATCCGGGATTCGGTTTCGGCAAGACGCTGGCACACAATCTCGCCCTGCTGGCCGGCCTTGAACGCTTCGTTGGACTGGCTGCGGGCGTCCTGGTCGGGCTGTCGCGCAAGGCGATGATTGGCACGCTCACCGGGCGCGAGGGGGGGGCGGCACGTGCTGCGGGTTCGGCCGCTGCGGCGCTGATCGCCGTGCAGAATGGCGCGATGTTCGTGCGTGTGCACGATGTCGCGGCCACGCGCGATGCGCTTGCCGTCTGGCAGGGAGTGGCGGAAGCCGCGGCGCAGCCCACGCGCAAGGAACCGCGTCCGGCGCATCTGGCCTGGGATGAGGATTGATCGCGCGCTGAGCCAGGGGCTCCTCGGGCGTGTGCGCAGGAACCGTCGGTCCTCATTGGCCAATGGGTTCTTTGCTTGCCGCGGGAGCACGCGGCAAGAAAAAGGCGAGTCCGGAAACATCCGGACTCGCCGAGAGGGAGAGAGACAGCGCTGGGGCTTGCTTGCAGTTCTTCAGGGCGTGACTGCTTCTTCGAAACCGTCGACGAAGATCGAATCGGGGCGATCGAGCTGGACGATGTAGGACTGCATGCCGAGCGGGCCGGTGCCCCAACCGGCAAGCGTGTAGCCGTCGGCCGAGATGCCGGTCAGGCCACCCGCGAAATCCCAGCCTGCCGGGACCGTGATGCCCTGTTCGACGAGGTAGTCGGCGAAGGGGATCGTGCCGATGCCTTCACGCCAGATCATCGCCGTGCGCGCCGGCTCGGAGAAGAAGCCGGTGGCCCCGACGATGGTCTTGCCATCGGCGCTCACGCCGAAGGCATAGGTCATGTCGGGAATCAGTTCCACGCCGGTGCTGGCGCTCCAGCGCCAGGCGCCTTCATTGAAATCGGCATCGATATATTCCGAGCCGACCACCCACTGGCCATCCGAAGTGACGGCCAAGGCTTCGCCGGTGCCGTAACCATCGGCGTCGGCGACATCCATCGGCACGCGATCGATCCAGATCGTGCCGAGGCGTTCGCCCATGTCGGTGTCGTTCCAGCCGACGATGACGTGGCCATCGGAGCTGATTGCATTGGCGCGCGAATAGGTCTGGGGGCGCAGGGTCGGCAAGGCCGACATGCCCGAGGCGGCGTCCCAGACAAAGGCGATCGCGGCGCCCTCGAAGTTGTCCTCGAAGGACAGTCCGACCACGGTGCCGTCTTCGGCGACTCCGTAGCCGCTCGAATTGGTGGTGAGCGGGCTGCTCAACAACACCGGCGCGCCGCCGACTTCGACGGTGGCGCCCAGATCGCGGCCGCCCTCGTCGGCGCCGCCGTTTTCGGCCACCGCGCCGGCAATCGTGCCGAGATTGTTGATGCCCTGGGCATTGTCCATGTCGGGAATCAGCTCCTGGATACCGCCCAACGCGGTCCAGCGGAAGGCCGAGTCATTGAGGATCGAGCCGACGGCGTAGGCGCCATTGGGCGAGACCTGGGTGAGCTGGACGTTGGCGGTCTGGATTTCGATGAAGCTGCCGGAGGCGAAGGCAGTACTGCACAAGGCCAGGCCAAGACTGGCGGCGAGCGGAAGACGAACAAGCATGTTGATGGATTCCCGGGGTGGTGGAGGCGAGGCTGTCCCGCACGCGGACGGGGCATCGTGCCCTTGTCGCAGGAATGGCGTCCGAGTGCATTCGCGCTCCATTCGCGCTCGATTCGCGCCGAATTGTTTTCGGCAAATCAGTGGTTTGCGAATGAGATCGGAAGCGTTATGGAAGGCCTGGCCCGGCTTTGTGGGCCGTCGACGTGACCTGCCGACGGTGGCAGCCTGTCGTGGGCGGTGTCGGCGGGCAGGCCCTTTCCGCGCGCGCTGTCGGTGCCCCGCGCCGGCGGGGCTTCCAGCAAGACCGGTTCGATTTTCCGTTCCCCGGCCAGCGACTGCGCGCGCTGCAGCGCCGTCTGCCAGGCCGGGATCTCACCCAGCGCGTGGTAGTAGCGCAGTTGCAAAAGGGCGCAAGCGAAGTCCTGACCGGCCCAGCGTGACACTTGGCCGACGAGGGCGCTGGCACGATCGAGCTCGCCCGCCGCGATGAGTCGAGCGGCCCACGAAATGAGCACTTGGGCGGTATCGGCCGGCACGTCCTCGCGTGCGGCGCGCGCAAGGGCATCCTCGTAGGCCGTGGTCGCGGCATCGACAGGCGTGGCTTCCGCCTGCGCGAGCGCCGCAAACAGGAGCAGGGGTGGCGCCTGATCGGCATTTGCGGCTGCCCGCAACTGCGCCGCCTGCGCGCTCGCCTCGGTGAGCTTGCCGGCGGCGCGCAAGGCTTGCGCCAGCAGCAACCAGGCGTGTGCGCGTTCGCGCAGATGATCGGCATCGGCATACGCCTCGACCGCTGATTGGGCCAACGCCGCGGCCTCGTCAGGCCGACCCGCGGCGAGGTCGAGTCGCGCCTGTTCGAAGTGGATCCGCGCCAGCAACAGTGCGGGGTCCGAATCGCTGCTCGCGTCGCTGGCCAGCTCGGCGAGGAGCTTGCGCGCTTCGCTCAATTGGCCGCTGCGGGCAAGCACGCTTGCATGCTCGATCAGCAGGGCGTGGCGCGTCCTGCGGTTTTCGATTTGGTCGAGCAGGGGCAGGCTGCGCTCGATCGTCGCCAAGGCTGCAGCGGGATCCAGCAGGGCGAGTTGGACACTGGCCGCATTGCCGCGCGTGAGGATGAGCTCGTTGAGCGCGCCGAAGCGTTCGAAGCGCTGTGCCGCGCGCTGGTGCGCGGCCAGCGCCTCGGCTGCATGGCCGCGGCGTGCCGCGACCACGCCCTCGTTCTCTTCGACGCGTGCCTGTGCCAGTCCGTCGCCGGCAAGTTCGAGCGCAATCCGCGCGCGCGAGAAGTTGGCTTGCGCGGCGTCGAAGTCGCCCTGTGCAGCATGGCTGATCGCCAGCCCGGTGTAGGCCTGGCCAAGGACCGCGGGTTGCTTGCCATGTGCGAGCAAAGCGATGGCTTCGCCGAATTCGCGCTCGGCTTCGGCATTGCGGCGGGTGCGGATCGCGATCGCGCCGAGTGCATTGAGGATGCGCGCTCGCAACAGCGGTTCGGTTTCATTGCCGGCCTGCGGGAGCAGGGCCGCAAGCTGCTGTTGGGCGACATCGAGCCTGCCCGCGCGAAAGTCGATCTGGGCAAGCCGCAGGCGCAGGTCGGGCAAGTCCCTGAGACTGGCGGGCGCCTGCTCGATGAGGTCGCGCGCGCCGGCAAGGTCATTGGTCAGTTGCGCCGCATCGATGCGCGCCAGCAATTCGTCCAGCGGCAGGTTGCCGGCATTGGCATGCGGATTGCGCCGCCCCAAATGGGCGAGCAGCTGATCAGCCGCCATGCGGGCGGCAAGCACCGCGTCGGTTGCGCGGGCCTCGAACGACCCTTGGAGCTGATCACCCTCGTGCAGATCGAGTCGCACGCTCCAGCCCGCGGCAGCGCGCGCAACCAGAGGCACGACGACCTTGCGGACGCCCGCGGCGGCGGTAATCCGCGACACGGCGTCTTCGCGCGCGTCATGGCCGCGCAACACGGCGACCACGTTGTCGCTGGGCATGACGCCCAGTCCCGCGCCGCGCAGGTGAGTGGCGATGAGATCCATCAAGCCGAGTCGCAGCCAGGCCTGACTCGCGGCCGCCGACGTGACTTCGGCTGGCAGGACGGCCACGCTTGCCGGCGCTCCGATCACCGCGGCTGGGCTCGCCGCGGACTCGGGCGCGCGGCGCTCGCGAGTCTGCCATGCGGCCGCGATCAGGGCCGCCAAGGCGACCAGACCCAACGCGAGGATCCACCCGTTTCGGTGCCGTCGAGGTGAGGCGGGCGCGGCAACCGGTTCGGTCGTGGCGATGGCTGCTTCGGGCAGTGGCGACGCGGCGGCCTCGTGGGTGTCCGCGGCCGGCAGGCTTGATGGCACTTTCGCTTGGCTGACTTCGGCAATCCAGCGATAGCCAAAACGTGGCACGGTACGGATCGCGTGTTGTTCGTTGCCGGTATCGCCGATTGCGCGACGGGCCTTGAGCACGGTCTGGCCGAGCAAGGTATCGCTGACATCGACCTTGCCCCAGACCGCGGCGATGAGCTCGTCGCGGCCGACCGCGCGTTCGCGGTGTTCGATGAGATAGGCGAGGCAGTCGAAGACTTTCGGTGAGAGCGTGACCAGTTCGCCATCGCGATGCAGCTCGCGGGCCGAGAGGTCGATGCGGCAATCGCCAAAACGGTAAACGGAGTGGGCCATCGTGGGCGAGGGTAGCGCGGTGGCCAGCGCGGTCACCCCTGTTGCGAGCGGGGTTCAGCGTCCGAGCAGCCAGGCCGCAAGGCCCAGGAACAGCCCCAGGCTGGTGATATCGGTGGCCTTGGTGAGAAAGATGCTCGAAGCCGTGGCCGGGTCTGCGCCGCAGCGCTTGAGAATCTGTGGCACGCCGCTGCCGACCACGCCGGCGAGCACGCAACTGCCGCTGAGCGCGGCGAAAGTGATCGCGGCGAGCATCGGCGCCTGCGGATTGCCCTGATGCCAAGCCAGGCCGAACATTGCCAGCGCGGCGACCAGGCCGGTGAGTGCGCCGTTGAGAAAGCCCAACCAGGCTTCCTTGCAAAGCAGGGCCCAACCCCGGCCGGGCTTGAGTTCACCGAAAGTCAGGCCGCGCAAGGTCACGGCGAGCGCCTGACTGCCGGTGTTGTTGCATTGATCCGAGAGTACCGGCAGGAACACCGCGAGCAGGACGATGTGGTTGATGGTGTCCTGAAACGAGCCGACCACACCCGCCGTAATGAACGTGGTGAGCAGGTTGATCTGCAGCCAGGGATTGCGCAAACGCAGGCTGCGCGACCACGGCGTGGTCAGCCGTTCTTCCTTCTCTACGCCGACGGTGGCGCCGAGCTGGGCACTGATTTCGTAAGCCTGTTCCTCGAACAACACCGCACCACGGACCACGCCGAGCAGGTGGCCTTCGGCGTCGCATACCGGATACACGGGATAGTGGCGCCGCACCACCTCGCGCATCGCCTCGATGGCGTCGGCGCCAGGCAGCAGCGAAAACGGCTGCGCCACCATGATGTCCGACAGCAATTGAGTCGGGCCTGCGAAGGCCAGTTCGCGGAAAGCCACCACGCCGCTCAGTCGCTGCTTGTCATCGAGCGCGAACACGTAGGTGACCAGGGCGTGCGAGATGATCGGACGCAGCCTGTCGATGACTTCGCCAACCCGGGCATTGGCCGGGAACGCCGCCGGTGCGGGCTCCATCAGGCGTCCGACCGTGCCCTCGGGCCACTGTTGGGCCAGCGACCAGCCATCCGCGCCCAGGCCTGCCGCATCGATCAGCATGCGACGGGTAGGGTCGATTCGATCAAGGATTGCCACTGCGCGGCCAGGTCCGAGCTTGCGCAGCAGCAGGGCGATCTCGGCATTGGGCAATGGCATCAGCCGGGCGGCCGCTGCATCGCTGTCGAGGTCGAGCAACTCGTCTGCGCTGACGGGGTTGGACATGCGCAATCCTTGGTCGATGCGTGGGGCAAGCGCGCATGATGCCGCAAGCGCGCGAGTCATTCATCGGTTCTTTATCCGCGATCGGCGAGGATGGCGGCGTCACTGACAGGAGAATGTCGATGGGCCGCAGACTCGCAGCGATTCTTGGCGCCAGCCTCTTTGGTATCGCACTTGCCGGCTGCGTGGCGACGCCGCCACGCGCGCGCTACTACGATGATGACTACTACCAGCGCCGCGCGGCCTACGATTGTCCTCGCTGCGGCGTGATCCGCGAAGTTGCCCAGGTCTACGTGCGCGACAACGCGACCAGCGGCGGCGGCGCGGTGCTCGGCGCGATCATCGGCGGCGTGCTCGGCAACACCATCGGCAGGGGGGATGGGCGAACCGCTGCGACCGTGGCCGGCGCCGTGGTCGGCGGCATGGCCGGCAACGCGATCGAGCGCGATTCCAACGGCTACGGCGGACGTCCAGCCTGGGAATTCACCGTGCGGCTCGACGATGGCCGCTGGGCGCGAGTGACCCAATGGCAGCATGACAACTTGCGTCCAGGCGATCGCGTGATGATCCGCGACAACCGCTTGATGCTGCTGCGCTGAGCTTGCCCGCGCGTCGCGTCTGAGTCTGCTGCGAGTTGGCTTGGCTGAAAGCAAAACGGCGAAGGCCTGGGTCTTCGCCGCTTTGTTTTCCGAGGCCGCTGCGAATGGATCAGTTGATCCGGTAGAAGTTGTGGGCGCCGATCGTGGTC
Organism: Dokdonella sp.; assembly: GCF_019634815.1. Lineage (GTDB taxonomy): Bacteria > Pseudomonadota > Gammaproteobacteria > Xanthomonadales > Rhodanobacteraceae > Dokdonella_A. The sequence goes on from NZ_JAHCAP010000002.1 coordinate 79,131, forward strand.
AAGGGGGGGGCCTTGACCCAGTTGGGCGAGACCGAGTCTGCAAGTACGAAGTGGTCGGCATGGGGCACGACCAGATGGCGCTGGCCACGTGGCAGTGACCAGGTGTCGATCGCGCGGCCGGCAATCTTCCAGGCGGTCGCCCACGCATTCGGATTCTTGACGAGGTAGTCCTCGTTTGTCGTGCTCAGGGCGAATTGGCCGGGTGAGCGCACCACTGAACACACGGATGTGCCCCAGCGGCCGCTTTCGCGGCGGCGCATGGCGACTTCGGCGACCGCCATCTGGCCGATCTGGCTTTCGCTGCGCGCCTCGAGATAAACGGTGGTGGCAAGGCATACCTGATCGGCAGCAGGCTGCGGCAGGATCGAGGCGAGCCAAAGCAGGAAGGCAAGTTTCATTGGAACTCCTTGGTTCATTCAGGGTGGCTGGAGATCCCGACGCAGCGCGATGGCGCATGCATTGGCCTGCGCGATACCCCGCGCAGCGGCCCAGCCTCGATGTTTGATGACCCGGCGCCCGCGCGGCCGTTCGCCGCGTTCCGGGGGCCACGTCGGCGGCGTCTGCCACCCCGGCAGTCGCTCCGACGTTGGTGGATACCCGGGCACTGCCCTGGGATCCTGGCCGGCCCCGCCACGGCGGAACCGGTCTGCACACGCGATCTGCGCGCACAAAAAAGCCCTGACTAGGCAGGGCATGCGGCGGAGAATACGCAGGGAGCTGGCGCTTGTCGCGTGCCGCGTGATTTCCGTTCAGCCCCGGCTAAGTCTGCGTTTGGCATGCGATTCAAAGGCTTGCCCGCGAACTCCGTGCGATTCATGGGGCCGTGTCACGGCCTCGCATTGGCGGATCAGAAGCTGGGTGAACCGCTCGATGGGCGCAAGCGACGATCCATCGCGTCGAGACTGACCACCGCAAGGGCAAGCGCCAAGGCCTTGGCCGTGGGTGCGCAGCCGTAGAGCACCGAGCCGCGGATCGCGCCGGTGTCATCAATGAGAGCGGTGCCGGCTGCGCAGGCCTCCGCGCCGGTCTCGAGCACGCGCAAGCCACGCTTGTTGCCGCCACGGAAATGGAGGCGCGCGACGATTTCCTGGCCGGGATAGCAGCCCTTGTCGAAAGCGATGGCGCCCAGGCGCTCCAGCTCGAGCGCCTGCGGGGTGAACAGGCCGGCGGTGGGAGGTGCGATCCACGGCAGCCGTGCCATGAGGTCGGCGCGCAGCCGGTTCTGCTGCGCGTCGGGATCGAGCGCCAGGTCCATGGGTGCAAGCACGACCCCGCGGGGGGTGTCCGAATCGGGCAGGCGCAGCGCCCAGCCCCCGAGGTGTTCGGCAAGTTCCGATCCGATGGGCAGATCCGCAAGGGCGCAGGGCAGGAGCTGCCAGCCTTCGAGCGCCTCGATGACGAGGCGGCTGCGCAGCACGAAGCGGCGCAGTTCGGTTGCGAGCAGACCCGCATCGCCCTCGGGCCACCACAACATCAAGGTGTCCGCGGCGGTGCGCAGCAGGGCGAACACGCTGCGGGCGCGGCCCTGCGCATCCAGCCACGCACTCCAGCCGTATTGGCCCGGTTGCAGTGCGAGCACGTCACGGCTGAACTGGGAGTGGGCGAAGGCGAGGGCATCGGCGCCCTTCAGGCGCAACAACGCAGCGGAACCAAGTGCGGTCTGCATGGAATGGAACACGAAAAGCCGAGCCGGGATCGTAACAGGCATGCCAACCGGCGCGCTGCGATGCAGTGCGAGGTTGTCGGAATTTCGCGCAAGGTTTAACCTTCGGGGTGCACTGCATCATGACCACCTCCGATCCAATCACCCCAGAGTCAGCCAAGCTTCCGCCTGTCGCGGGCGAAGCCGATGCGCCGCGCGCAGCGCAGCCTGGGCAAGACAAGGATCGGCGCCGTCTTGATCCGGTTCGCTACGGGGATTGGGAGAAGGACGGCCGCTGCATCGATTTCTGATGCCAGTGTGTGTCGTGCACCGCAGCCCACAACGAGAACGCCAGCCAGAGCCAGCCATGTCAGCCAACGCTCGACCGCTTTCGCCGCACATCCAGATCTACCGCTGGCAGATCCAGATGATGACTTCGATCCTGCACCGCGCCACCGGCATCGCGCTGGCCGCGGGCACTCTGGTGCTGCTGTGCAGCCTGTTGGCCTTGGCCGCCGGGCCCGAACGCTGGGCCGACGTGGCTGCTTTCGGCCGCTCCGGACTGGGCACCTTCCTGTTGCTCGGCTGGACCTGGTCGCTGGCCTACCACTGGCTCAATGGCCTTCGCCACCTGCTGCAGGATCTGGGCTGGGGCTATCGCATTGAACAGTTCGTGCGCAATGGCTGGCTGGTTGTTGCCGGCAGCCTGATTCTCACGATCCTTGTCTGGGTGTGCGTGTTCGCGCAGCGGGGTGGCGCATGAGCACGCAATTGCGCACACCGATGAAGACGGCGCTGGGTCTGGGTTCGGCCAAGCAGGGCCTGCATCATTTCATGGTGCAGCGGATCACCGCGGTGGCGCTGCTGCTGCTGGTGCCGTGGCTCCTTTGGTTGGTGCTCAAGCTCGTCACGCTCGATTTCGCCGCGGCACATGCGCTGCTGGCGCAGCCGTGGAATGCCAGTCTGCTGCTGGTATTGGTGATTGCGGTGTTCTGGCATGCGCAGCTCGGTCTGCAGGTGGTGATCGAAGACTATGTGCATGGCAAGGGCAGCAATCTCGTGCTGCAGCTCGCCGTGAAGCTTTTCTGTTTCCTCGGCGCCGCCGCTGGCGTGCTGGCCGTACTCAAAATTGCGCTGGGACGTTGAAATGGCCGGTACCGCTTACAAGATCCAGGAACACAAGTACGACATCATCGTCGTTGGCGCCGGTGGCGCTGGGTTGCGCGCAACCTTCGGGCTTGCCGCGACCGGGCTGCAGACCGCCTGCATCACCAAGGTGTTTCCCACCCGTTCGCACACGGTTGCCGCGCAGGGCGGCATCTCGGCGGCGCTGGGCAACATGGGGCGCGATGACTGGCGTTTCCACTTCTACGACACGGTCAAGGGTTCGGACTGGCTCGGCGATCAGGACGCGATCGAGTACATGTGCAAGAACGCACCGGCCGCGGTGATCGAGCTCGAACATTATGGTGTGCCGTTCTCGCGCACCGACGAGGGTCTGATCTACCAGCGACCGTTCGGCGGCATGACCACCGATTACGGCAAGGGCGTGGCGCAGCGCACCTGCGCGGCGGCCGACCGCACCGGCCACGCCATCCTGCACACGCTCTACCAGCAGTCGCTCAAGCACGATGCGCGCTTCTACATCGAGTATTTCGCGCTCGACCTGATTTTCGATCATGACGGCGCCTGCCGCGGCGTGCTTGCGCTCGATCTCAACGAAGGCACCCTGCATCTGTTCCGTGCGCATGGCGTGGTGCTGGCGACCGGTGGTTACGGGCGTGCCTACTTCAGTGCGACTTCGGCGCACACCTGTACCGGCGACGGCGGCGGCCTCGTGCTGCGCGCGGGTCTGCCATTGCAGGACATGGAATTCGTGCAATTCCATCCGACCGGCATCTACGGTGCGGGTTGCCTGATCACCGAAGGCGTGCGCGGCGAGGGTGGCTATCTCACCAATTCCAAGGGCGAGCGCTTCATGGAGCGCTATGCGCCCAACGCCAAGGACCTGGCCTCGCGCGACGTGGTCTCGCGCGCGATGACGATCGAGATCCGCGAAGGCCGCGGCGTCGGCGAACACCAGGACCACATCCACCTCAATCTCATGCATCTTGGGCCGGAGGTGATCCACGAAAAGCTGCCGGGCATTGCCGAGAGTGCGCGTATCTTCGCCGGCGTCGACGTCGCCAAGCAGCCGATTCCGGTAATCCCGACCGTTCATTACAACATGGGCGGCATTCCAACCAATTACCACGGCGAGGTCGTTCGCAAGGTCGGCAACGATCCGGACGTGGTCGTCGAAGGCCTGTACGCGATCGGCGAGGCGGCCTGCGTGTCGGTGCATGGCGGCAATCGGCTTGGCTCCAATTCGCTGCTCGATCTGGTGGTGTTCGGGCGCGCCGTCGCGCAGCGCTGCGAGCAGACCATCAAGCCGGGCCAGCCACACAAGACGCTGCCGCCGACTGCCTGTGACGAGGCGCTCGCGCGGCTGGATCGGCTGCGCAATGCCAAGGGCTCGCTGCCGACGGCACAGATCCGCAACACCATGCAGCGCACGATGCAGGCCGACGCAGCGGTGTTTCGCACCGCCAAGACCCTGCAGGAAGGCTGCGCCAGGATGGACAAGGTGTTTGCCTCGTTCGAAGACGTGCAGGTTTCCGACCGCTCACTGGTGTGGAACTCCGACCTCATCGAGACCTACGAGCTCAACAACCTGCTGTACAACGCAATGGCGACGATCTATTCGGCCGAGCAGCGTCACGAGAGCCGCGGTGCGCATGCGCACGAGGATTTCCCCGAACGCGATGATGTCAACTGGCTCAAGCACACCCAGGTCAGCGTCGATGCCAAGGGCAAATGCAGCTTCGATTTCCGGCCAGTGCACATGAACACGATGACCACCGACGTCGAGCCGGTGCCGTTGGCCAAGCGCGTGTATTGACGCGTCGTGAAGGGCGATGCGGGCGGCGGTGCCGCAAGGCGGCGGGATTGCCGCAATCCGCATCGATGGTTAGCCGGTTCCACATCCCAGATCAGCGGTACCCGACATGGCTGAGTTCACGCTTCCCAAGAATTCCAAGCTCATTCCAGGCAAACACTTCCCCGCGCCAGCGGGTGCGAAGAACGTACGCACGTTCCGCATCTACCGCTGGAGTCCGGACAGTGGCGACAACCCGCGCGTGGATACCTACGACATCGACCTCGGCAGTTGCGGTCCGATGGTTCTCGATGCCCTGCTCAAGATCAAGAACGAAGTCGACGCCACGCTGACCTTCCGCCGCTCCTGCCGCGAAGGCATCTGCGGATCGTGCGCGATGAACATCGACGGCACCAACACGCTCGCCTGTACCAAGGCGATCGGCGATTGCCCGAGTGGTGACGTCAAGATATTCCCGCTGCCGCACATGCCGGTGGTCAAGGATCTGGTGCCCGATCTCACCCACTTCTACGCCCAGCATGCCTCGATCAAGCCCTGGATCCGTACGCAGACGCCGCCGCCGCCCGATCGCGAGCGCCTGCAGTCCAAGGAAGACCGTGCCAAGCTCGATGGCCTGTACGAGTGCATCCTGTGTGCCTGCTGCTCGACTGCGTGTCCGAGCTACTGGTGGAATTCCGACCGTTACCTCGGCCCGGCGATCCTGCTGCAGGCCTACCGCTGGATCGTCGACTCGCGCGACGAGGACACCGGCGCGCGACTGGACGAACTCGAAGACCCGTTCAAGCTCTATCGCTGCCACACCATCATGAACTGCACGCGCACCTGTCCCAAGGGCCTCAATCCGGCCAAGGCAATCGCCGAGATCAAGAAGCTGATCGTCGAGCGCGCGAGTTGAGCGGGCCAATGTTGCCCTTGCGTCCGGTCTGCCGTGTCTGACGCCGAATTGGCGCGACTGCGCTGGCGCGCGCGCCGTGGCACGCGCGAACTCGACCGCATGATCGGTTGGTGGCTGGAGGCGCGTTACGCGCAGGCCGACGCCACCACGCGCGCGGCCTTTGCCGGGCTGCTCGAGCAGATCGATCCGGATCTGTGGGACTGGTTGATCGCCCAGCATGAGCCGCCGCCCGCGTTCGCGGCGATCATCGATGAAATCCGCGCCCACCATTGCCTTTGACTACCGGCCTTCGCGGCGCGTCGCTGCGGCCCTTGCCCTGATCGCGCTACTGGCCTGCCTGGCGCCCTGGTGCTCGGCGTGGCCTTGGTACGCAAGCCTGCTGCTGTCGCTGCTCACGCTCGCCCTGGCAGCGCATGCGGCGCATGGACTTCTTCATCCGCGATTCGTGCGCGTGGCGCATCGTGCCGATGGCTGGATCCTGTGTGATACGCAGGGCAACGAACAGGCCGCCTTGCTCTGCAGTCACCGCCATCTCGGTCCATTGCTCACGCTCGACTGGCGCTGGGCGCCGCGGCGCCGGTTCCGCATCGCGCTCACGCCGGACAATCTCGATGCCGATACGCGGCGCCGCCTGATCGTGCTGCTGCGGCGACTTGCCACCACCGATGGCGGATCGACGCTGCTGCGTTGATTCCTGTTCAAGGCAGGGCGATGCCGGCCTCACGCAGCATTTGCGCAACCGCGATCAATGGCAGGCCGATCAGGGCGGTCGGATCATCGCTTTCGACACGGTTGAACAGGGCGATGCCCAGTCCTTCGACCTTGAAGCTGCCGGCACAGTCGAAGGGCTGCTCGGCGGCGACATAACGCGTGATGGTGGCCTCGTCGAGCTGGCGGAACACCACGCGGGTGCAGTCGGTGGCATGGTGGTAGACATTGCCGCCGGGAAGCGCGGCAATCAGGGTCACGGCGGTATGGAAACGCACGGTCTTGCCCGAACACGCCGCCAGCTGGCGGCTGGCCGCTTCGGCAGTGCCTGCCTTGCCCAGGGCGCGGCCATCGAGTTCGGCAAGTTGGTCGCTGCCGATCACCAGTGCCCCCGGGTGATCGAGGGCGACCGCTTCTGCCTTGGCCCTGGCCAGGCGTTGGGCGGTCTGCAGGGGCGTTTCGTCGGCCAGCGGCGCCTCGTCGACTGATGGGGCCTGAACCACGAAGTCGGGCACGAGCCGCGCCAGCAGTTGGCGTCGATAGAGCGAAGTCGAAGCCAGCACGATGGCGCTCATGATTGCCTGCTCCTGGCAGCGGCATCGAGCGCGTCACGTGCGTTCCTGAGCTCGGCGCGCGCATCGGCGAGCCGTGCCATCTGCGCTTGCAGGCCGGATTGGGCTTGGGCAAGGGCATCGCGCGCGGCGATCAGCGCCTGCAGGGGAGCGCGGGCGCTCTCCCTGCGGAGCCACAGGCGATGGGCGAGCAAGTCACGCAGGCCGCTGTCGATCATGGCCGTAGCCGCAGCGAGTGCGACCGGCTGGGGCAGGGCCTCGGCGGGATCGTTGCCGCCGCGCTGCGGCATCGCGCGCATCTGGTTGCGGCAGTCGATGAGTTGGTGCTCGAAGGCATCGGCCAGGTCGAGGATCTGCTGAAGCAGCGTGCGGCGTTCGCGCAGGCGGCGTTCCCGCCACGCGAACAGGAATATGAACAATGCGAGGGCCAAGGCCCCCGCAAGCAAATAGTGCATTGTGCCCGCCCCCTGTTGCCGGACCCAGTGTAGCCGCAAGTCGCGGTTGACAGCGTCCGGGCAGCCACCTACCATCGCGCGCCCATGTCCGCAGCCCTGCCAGAACGCGTGGATGTCGCGCGCCAGGTGCAGGGGCGTCGCGTCTACTCGGGTTCCTTGCCATTCACCGTGATGTCGCGCTTGCGCGATGCGCTGGCGACGGCGCAGGGCGAAGCGCGCTACCATGCCCAATTCGACAAGGATGCGCTGGGCATCGCCTACCTGCAGTTGCAAGTGGAAGCCGGGTTGCCGCTGCTGTGTCAGCGTACACTCGAGGTTTTTGCGCTGCCGGTCGTGATCGACACGCGGCTCGGTCTGATCGCCAACGAGGAAGACGAGGCGGGCTTGCCGGGTGGATATGAGCCATTGCTGATCGCCGACGGTACGATCGACCTGGCGGCCGTGATCGAGGATGAGTTGATCCTTGCCGTGCCGGTGGTGCCGACCCGACCAGGGGCACCGCTGGATTGGGTCGACCCGACCGATGCGACGGACAAGGAGCCGGTGCGGCAGAATCCATTCGCCGCGCTGGCTGGGTTGAAGAACAAGGCAGGCGCCGGCTGAGAGCGGCGCGGCCGGCGAATCGACGGCATCGAAATGGATGCCGGCACGGCGATTTCAGGCGTGCAGGATTTCGAGCTCGGGATCGGTGCGTTTGCCGTCCCGGCAGTGCAACAAGGGCCCGGAAGCGCCACCAAAGACTTCCCGTTTTCAGTTACGACGGCCAGGCTGGCCGTTGCCCATCGTCGGACCGGAGCGTCCGCACCAGGAGATTGAAATGGCTGTTGCCAAGAGTCGCAAAACCCCATCCACCCGCGGCATGCGCCGTTCCCACGACGCGCTGACCAGCAAGCAGCTGTCGACCGACCCGACTTCTGGCGAGGTGCATGTGCGCCATCACGTCACCAAGGATGGCTACTACCGCGGCAAGAAGGTCATCGAGAGCAAGACGAAGGTTCGCGACGAAGACTGAGCCCTTCGCGCACATGCCGGTGCTTGCCGGCGTGTGGGGAATGGCCGGCGTTGCTACCACCGCAACCGTTGCGGTCTCGCGCGCCTGTGTGACGTCCGCGTCGCGCAGGCGGCAGGCTGACCGACCGTTCGTGCAGGCCCGGCAGGACGCCCGGCAGCGCTGATGTCGGCGAGCGAGGCGGATGCCCGCTCGGCGGCCCAACGGGGAAGCGGCCTTGATCTACTCACGCATTGCCGGCACTGGCAGCTACCTGCCGGAAAAAATCGTTTCCAACGCCGATCTCGAGAAGCTCGTCGACACCACTGATGAATGGATTGCCTCGCGCACCGGCATCCGTGAGCGGCGCATGGCCGCGGTCGGTGAAACCACGGGCGATCTCGCCTTTCACGCCGCAAGCCGGGCGCTCGAGGCAGCCGGGGTCGCCGCCAGCGAGATCGAGCTGATCGTGCTGGGCACGACCACGCCGGACATCATTTTTCCGTCGACTGCATGTTTGTTGCAGCATCGTCTCGGCGCCAACGGCTGTGCCGCGTTCGACGTCAACGCCGCCTGCTCGGGCTTCATGTACGCGCTCGGTGTCGCCGATCAATTCGTGCGCAGCGGCCAGGTGAAGAAAGCGCTGGTGGTCGGCGCCGAAACGCTCACGCGCATGCTCGACTACGGTGATCGCTCGACCTGCGTGCTGTTTGGCGATGGTGCCGGTGCGGTGGTGCTCGAGGCTGCGAGCGAGCCGGGCATCTTCGCCACGCGTTTGCATGCCGATGGCGGCTACAAGCATCTGCTCTACAACCCCGTCGGTGTCTCGGCCGGCTTCAAGCTCGACGAACCCAATGCCGGTGTGCGCGTGATGATGACCGGCAATGAAGTGTTCAAGGTCGCGGTCAAGACACTCGATCGCATGGTCGGCGAAACCCTGAACGCGGCGGGCATGGCTGAGAAGGATGTCGATTGGCTGATTCCGCATCAGGCCAACCTGCGCATCATCGAAGCCACGGCCAAGCGTCTCAAGTTGCCGATGGAACGCGTGATCGTCACCGTCGATCGGCATGGCAACACCTCATCGGGCTCGGTGCCGCTCGCGCTCGACGAGGCAGTGCGCTCGGGCAAGGTACAGCGGGGCCAGAACCTGTTGCTGGAAGCTTTCGGCGGCGGCTTCACCTGGGCTTCGGCCTTGCTGCGTTACTGAAATCCGTCGCGCTGGTGGCCGTTGTTTCGCCCCTGCGGCCCTGGAGTCCCGAGCCATGACCGAATCCATTCCTTCATCCGCCGCTAGCGCTGACGCGCTGGGCTTTGTCTTTCCCGGGCAAGGCTCGCAGTCGGTGGGCATGCTGGCCGAATTGGCGGCGCTGCATGGCGACATCCGCGCGTGTTTCGCCGAAGCCTCCGACGGTGCCGGAATCGATCTGTGGACGCTTTCGCAGAGCGGTCCGGAGGCCATGCTCAATCGCACTGAATACACTCAGCCGGCGCTGCTGGCAGCGAGTGTCGCGGTGTGGCGCCTGTGGCAGGAACGAGGCGGCCCCGTGCCGGCACGCATGGCCGGGCACAGTCTCGGCGAGTACAGCGCGCTGGTCGCCGCGCAGGTACTGTCCCTGCGGGACGCCGCACATCTGGTGCGCATTCGGGGCCAGCTCATGCAGGAAGCGGCCCCCGAGGGCAGTGGCGCGATGGCGGCGATTCTCGGGGCCGAGGACGCATTGGTCGAGACCGTCTGCGCCGAGGTGTCCGGTACCCATGTCGTGGTGCCGGCCAATTACAACTCGCCCGGCCAGATCGTGATCGGTGGCCACGCAAGCGCGGTTGATGCGGCCTTGGCACGGCTCGCCGAGCGCGGTGTGCGCAAGGCGGTCAAGCTCGCGGTGAGCGTGCCTTCGCATACGCCCTTGATGCGTGAAGCCGCCAATCGCCTGGCTGCGGCGATGGAAGCCTGTCGCTGGCATGCTCCCGCAGTCGCCGTTGTGCAAAACGTCGATGCGGCGGTGCATGCCGATGTGGCCGGGATCCGCGACGCCCTGGTGCGCCAGCTCTATCTGCCGGTGCGCTGGACGCAATGCGTGCAGGCATTGCGCGATTCCGGCATCAAGCACATTGCCGAATGCGGACCGGGCAAGGTGCTCAGCGGACTGGTCAAGCGCATCGACAAGACCATCGAGGCGCGGACGTTGGCCACGCCAGGCGACTTCGATGAAGCGCTGTCGCAGTGGGGCCGGACATGATGGCGCGCGCTCGGACAATGCCTGGTGTCGACAACCGCAACAGCAAATCGGTGAATCCATGAACAAGATCCTCGCAGGTGAAGTCGCTCTCGTCACCGGCGCCAGCCGTGGCATCGGCGCAGCGATTGCCGATGAACTGGCCGCGCAGGGAGCAAGCGTCATCGGCACTGCCACCACCGAGGCGGGCGCGCAGGCGATCGCTGCCCGGCTCGCTGCGCACGGCGGCAGCGGACGCGCACTCGATGTCACCGATGGTGCGGCGGTGGAGGCATTGGTCGACGCGATCGGCAAGGAGCAGGGCGCGATCTCCATCCTCGTCAACAATGCCGGCATCACCCGCGACCAGTTGCTCATGCGCATGAAGGACGAGGATTGGCAGGCGATTCTCGACACCAACCTCACTTCGGTCTATCGCACCAGCAAGGCGGTGATGCGCGGCATGATGAAGGCGCGCAAGGGCCGCATCATCTCGATTGCTTCGGTGATTGGGCTCACCGGCAATCCCGGGCAGGCCAACTACGCCGCTGCCAAGGCCGGCATCATCGCTTTCTCCAAATCACTGGCGCGCGAAATCGGCACGCGCGGCATCACCGTCAACGTGGTGGCGCCGGGGTTCATCGATACCGACATGACGCGCGCCCTTCCAGAGGCGCAGCGCGAGGCGCTGCTCGGGCAGATCGCGCTCGGTCGCCTCGGCGAACCGGCCGACATTGCCAAGGCGGTGGCTTTCCTGGCCTCGCCTGCCGCGGCCTACATCACCGGCGAAACCTTGCACGTCAATGGCGGCATGTACATGCCCTGAGGCGATTCTGGCGGCCACGTCGACCCTTCGCGGGCGCATGGCGGCCAAGTGGCGGCACCAGCGGCCTTCCACTACAATGCGGCGGCTTCGGGTGGCTCCGCTGCTGACACGCACGTGCCATATCCGGACAACTTCCATCGCGAGGAACATCACACCCATGAGCACCATCGAAGAGCGCGTCAAGAAGATCGTCGTCGAACAACTCGGCGTGAAAGAAGACGAAGTGACGCCCAACGCATCTTTCGTCGACGACCTCGGCGCCGACTCGCTCGACACGGTCGAACTTGTCATGGCGCTCGAAGAGGAATTCGAGTGCGAGATCCCGGACGAGGAAGCCGAGAAGATCACCACCGTGCAGCAGGCCATCGATTACGTGAAGGCCCACGTCAAGGCCTGATCGATCGGCATTGCGTTACGCAGAGCTGCGCCGACATGGCGCAGTTTTGTTTTGTGAAATTGGATTTGCGTCCCGGCCACAAGAGCTTCCCGCATGAGTAAGCGTCGCGTCGTCGTCACCGGTCTCGGCATCGTCAGTCCCGTCGGCAATGATGTTGCCACCGCCTGGTCCAATATCCTGGCCGGCAAGAGCGGCATCGGTCCGATCACCCATTTCGACGCTTCGACGTTCCCGACGCGCATCGCCGGCGAGGTCCGCGACTTCGATCCAGCGCAGTACATCGCGCCGAAAGACGTCAAGAAGATGGACCCGTTCATCCACTATGGCATCGCCGCTTCGGTGCAGGCGCTGGCCGATGCGGGACTCAAACCGCACGAGCATGACGAGGAGCGCATCGGCGTGGCCGTGGGTGCGGGCATCGGCGGCATCGCGATGATCGAGAAGACCTCGATCACTTATCACGAGCATGGCCAGCGCAAGATCTCGCCGTTCTTCGTGCCCGCCTCGATCATCAACATGGCTTCTGGCCAGCTGTCGATCATGCTCGGCCTCAAGGGGCCGAACATCGCTTGCGTCACTGCCTGCGCCACTGCCACCCACAACATCGGTCTGGCGATGCGCATGATCCAGTACGGCGATGCCGACGTGATGGTCGCCGGTGGTGCCGAGTTCTCGACGGTCGGCACCGCGATGGGCGGCTTCTGCTCGGCGCGTGCGTTGTCCGCACGCAATGACGAACCCGAGAAGGCGAGCCGTCCATGGGACAAGGATCGCGACGGTTTCGTGCTGTCCGACGGCGCCGGCGTGGTGATCCTCGAAGACCTTGAGCATGCCCGTGCACGCGGTGCGCGCATCTATTGCGAACTGGTTGGTTTCGGCATGAGTGGCGACGCCTTCCACATGACCGCTCCCAGCGAGAATGGCGAGGGCGGCGGACGTTGCATGAAGGTGGCGATCAAGGATGCCGGCCTCGACGTCAGCGCCGTGCAGTACATCAATGCCCACGGCACCTCGACACCGGCCGGCGATGCCGCCGAAGTGCAGGGCATTCGTGGCGTGTTCGGCGCGCATGCCGACAAGCTCATGGTCAGCTCGACCAAGTCGATGACCGGCCATCTGCTCGGAGCGGCCGGCGGTGTCGAGGCGATCTTCTCGGTGCTTGCGCTGCGCGACAACGTGGTGCCGCCGACGATCAATCTCGATGCGCCGGGCGAAGGTTGCGATCTTGATTTCGTGCCGCACACCGCGCGGCAGGCGAAGCTCGACGTGGTGATGTCCAATTCGTTCGGTTTCGGTGGCACCAACGGCACGCTGGTCTTCCGCCGTTTCTGATGCTCCTGCGCAGTCGGCGGATGCCGGGCAGTCTGGTTGGCCGGGCGATGTCGCGCGTCCGCGGCCCTGACGCGAAATCCCGATGAGTGCGCTGCTGCGGGAAATCGCCGGCACGCCCGATCTGCTTGCGCTTGCGGCGGCGTGGCCCGAGCGCTATCCGGGTCTGCTCGAGAGCGTGGCGCGCGGCAGCGCACGGGCCCGCCACGACATCCTTTTCGCCTTTCCCGGCGAGCGCCTCGTGCTCGCTGTCGATGGCCTGCTCGAATGCGGTGGCGTGCGCAGCGCAGGCGACTTCCTGCAGGCGCTCGACGCGCGCTGGCGACAAGTGCGTTTGGCCGGTGATGCAAGTTCGCAACTGCCGTTTCGCGGCGGCTGGCTGCTGTATCTGGGCTATGAACTCGCGGCGCAGATCGAACCGAGCCTGCAGCTGCCGCAGCCGGTGCAGGCGGTGCCACGCGCGCTGGCGTTGCGCTGTCCGGCCGCGATCATCGTGGATCATGCGCGCGGCTGCAGCACGCTGGTGGCCGAGGCCGGGCATGGCGACCTGCTTGACCTGATGAGCGATGACCTGGCCCGGGTCAAGGCATACCTGCCGCAAGCGATCCGTCTCGAGGGCATCGACGAGGATCCAGCCGAGCGCTTTGTCGAAGGCGTGGCGCGTGTGCATGAACATCTGCGGCGCGGTGATGTGTTTCAGGTCAATCTTTCGCGCGCCTGGCGCGCCCGATTGACGGCGCCGACCTCGGCCGCCGATTGTCATGCGGCCCTGTGCCGTGCCAATCCGGCGCCGTTCGCGGGTTTGCTGCAGGTCGATGACTGGGCGATTGCCAGCTCCTCGCCCGAACGTCTGCTGGAACTGCGCGGCAGGCTGGCGCAGACGCGGCCTATCGCGGGCACGCGCGCGCGCCAGGCGGGCGACGACGATGCGGCGCGGCGTGCCGAACTCGTCGGCCATCCCAAGGAGCGCGCCGAGCACGTGATGCTGATCGATCTCGAGCGCAACGATCTGGGGCGCGTGTGCGAGCCGGGCAGCGTGGTCGTCGACGAGTTGATGGCCATCGAAAGCTACGCCCACGTTCATCACATCGTTTCCAACGTGCGTGGCCGTCTGCGTGACGAGGTCACGCCCGGCGAGGCGATCCGCGCGGTGTTCCCGGGCGGCACCATCACCGGCTGTCCGAAGGTGCGTTGCATGCAGATCATCGCCGCGCTCGAAGGGGTCGGTCGTGGTGCCTACACCGGCTCGCTGGGCTATCTCAACCGCGATGGGGACCTGGATCTGAACATTCTCATCCGCACACTCTGCCTGCAAGGCAAGCGCATCGAGTTTCGTGCCGGCGCGGGAATCGTCGCCGACTCCGATGCGCTGCGCGAGCTCGAAGAGACCCGCGCCAAGGCGCGCGGCATGCTTGCGGCCTTGCGCTGTGCCGGATGAGTGTTTCGCGGCGCTCCCTGATGCCGCGGATTCCGGGTACCCTGCGAGATCGATGAGCCACTCTCCCGTCCCAGTCTTGATCAGCCGGAGCAGCCACGTCCGTGGCCGCGCGCTGCTGCGCACGCTTGCCCTGCTGCTGGTGCTGGCGCTCGTCGCGGGTGGTGTGATCGGCTGGCAGGACTATCATGCCTACGGCAACGCGGCGCTGCCGATCAGCGGAGCCGGAACGACCTTCGAGGTCGCGCGTGGAACCAGCTACGCACGCATCGTCGCGCAGTTGCGTGAGCAGGGACTGGTTGCCGGCGACACGCGCAGCAGTCTCTACTGGCGCCTGCTTGGGCGTGAATCGAAGATCGCCGCGCGCCTGCATGCCGGCGAGTATGCGCTGATGCCTGGCCTCACGCCGCGGGAGCTGCTGCGCAAGATGGCGGCGGGCGAGGTGGTGCAACATCATTTCACCATCATCGATGGCTGGACATTTCGACAATTGCGCCTGGCGCTGGCCAATTCCGCCGGACTGCTGCAAACCTTGCCCGGGCTGAGCGACGAAGCCATCGCGCGCGAGCTCGGCATCGCCGACGGCAAACCCGAAGGCTGGTTCCTCGCCGAGACCTATTCCTTCGTCAAGGGTGAGTCGGATCTGGACATCCTCAAGCGCTCGCACGAGGCAATGCGCAAGGCCCTGGACCGGCTGTGGCCGCAGCGCACGAGCGAGGTGCGGCTGGATTCTCCCTATCAGGCGCTGATTCTTGCTTCGATCGTCGAGAAGGAAACCGCGCAGCCTGACGAACGGCCGCTGATCGCCGGTGTATTCCTGCGGCGCCTGAAATTCAACATGCGCCTGCAGACCGATCCGACCGTGATCTATGGCATGGGGGCAGGCTTCGACGGCAACATCCGACGCCGCGATCTGGAAACCGACACGCCCTGGAACACCTACACGCGCGACGGCCTGCCGCCCACGCCGATCGCCTTGCCGGGGATCGACGCATTGCAGGCGGTCATGCATCCCGCGCCCGGCGATGCGCTGTATTTCGTTGCCCGCGGCGATGGCAGCCACGAGTTCTCGCCCACGCTCGACGCGCACAATCGAGCCGTGCAGAAGTACCAGTTGCGGCGCGGCCAATGAACGGACGATTGATCACGCTCGAAGGGGGGGAGGGCGCAGGCAAGAGCAGCGTGCTCGATGCCTTGCGCGAGCGCCTTGCGAGTCGCGGCATCGATGTGGTGGTGACGCGCGAGCCCGGCGGCACGGCCTTTGGTGAGGCGGCGCGCCGCCTGATGCTCGATCCCGCGTTCGCGGGGATTTGCGCCGAAAGCGAATTGCTGTTGGTGTTCGCCGCGCGCGCGCAACATGTGCGCGAGCGCATCGTGCCGGCGCTTGCGCGCGGGCAATGGGTGCTGTCGGATCGCTACACCGACGCGAGCTATGCCTATCAGGGCGGCGGGCGTGGCCAGCCGCTCGAGCGTATCGCCACTCTGGAAACCTGGGTTGCACCCGTGCACGCCGATCTGACCCTGTTGCTTGATCTGCCGATCGAACAGGGGCTCGCGCGCGCGGGCGCGCGCGGCCCCAGTGATCGGATCGAAGCCGAAGACCATGCGTTCTTCGAACGTGTGCGCAGCGCCTATCGGCAGCGTGCCGCGCAAGAGCCTCGGCGCATTCGCGTCATCGATGCGAGCCAGCCGCTCGAGTCCGTGCGCACGGCGGCCTGCGCCGAGCTCGATGCCTTCTTGAGCGGTCTCGGAGCCGGACGATGAACGGGCTCGGCGACTGGGTGCAGCCCGCCTGGACTGCATTGACGACGGCGCTGGCGCAACGACGCCTCCACCATGCCTTGTTGTTTGCCGGGCCCGCGGGACTGGGCAAGCGCGCACTCGCCGAGGCCTTCGCGGCGGCGGCGCTGTGCGAGCGCGTCGATGTCCAGCAGGGAGCCTGCGGACAGTGCCGCGCCTGCCTGCTGCGCGCGGCGGGCTCGCATCCCGACCTGGTCCGGGTCGGCCTCGAGCTACGCGACGATGGCAAGCAGCGCAGCGAAATCACCATCGACCAGATGCGCGCGCTGTCGCAGCGGTTGGCCTTGTCGAGCCAGTTCGGCGGCTGGCAATTGGCCCTGATTGATCCGGCCGACCGGCTCAACGCGAGCGCGGCCAACGCCTTGCTCAAGACGCTCGAGGAGCCGGCCACGGCCACCGTGATCGTCTTGCTTGCCGATGAACCTGCGCGTCTGCCGGCGACGATCCGCAGCCGCTGCCAACGCATCGATTTGCCGGCGCCGTCGGCTGCGGCGGCGCTGGACTGGCTCAAGACTCAGGGCGTGGAGGCGGCGCTGGCGCAAGAGGCGCTGGCGGCGAGCCTGGGCAACCCCGGGCTGGCCCTGGACTGGATCCGGGATTCCAATCTGGCCCTGCGCGAGGCCTGTGCCCGCGATCTCGCCGCATTCGAGCGCGGCCAGCGTCAGGCGCAGGAACTGGCCGAGCAGTGGAGTCAGGATCGTCCGGCCGAGCGACTGTGGTTCGCCGCGGTGATCGCGCGCGACGAGGCGCGCAAGCGAGCCCTGACCGCAACGCCGTCCTTGACCGCGCGCGGGGAAATCCCCAAGCTTGTGGCCTGGTTCGGCCATGCCAATCGCGCGCGTGGCCTGCTTTCGACGACCTTGCGGATCGATCTGCTCCTGCTCGATCTGCTGCGGACGTGGCCACGGCGCGACGAGTCCAGGCAACGAGGCTGACAGATGGCGACACCAAGCGGCGGCGGCGCGCCACGACAGGGCATCCTGTCGCTCGCGATCAAGGACAAGGGTGCGTTGTTCAATGCCTACATGCCGTTCGTGCGCGGCGGCGGGCTGTTCGTGCCCACCACCAAGCAATACAGCCTCGGCGATGAAGTGTTCCTGCTGTTGTCCCTGATGGACGAGGGCGATCGCCTGCCGGTTGCCGGGCGCGTGGCCTGGATCACGCCAGCCGGCGCCCAGGGCAATCGCGTCGCCGGCATCGGTGTGCAGTTCAACGAATCCTCCGATGGCGAAGTCGCGCGCACCAAGATCGAGTCGGTGCTGGCCGGCATCCTCAGCCAGGAACGCCCGACCAACACGATGTAGGGCGCGATGCGCATCCTGATCCTCGGCGCCGGCGCGATTGGCGGTTTCTTCGGCGCGCGCCTGTTGCAGGCGGGTACCGATGTCAGTTTCCTCGTGCGGCCCGCTCGGGCGGCGCTGCTGCGCGAGCACGGCCTTTGCGTGCATGGCCGCACCTTCGAATTCAGTCAGCGCGTCAACACGCTTTGCGCGGTCGAACACGCCTTCGATCTGGTGTTGTTGTCTTGCAAGGCCGGCGATCTCGATGGCGCAATCGACGTCATCACGCCCGCGGTCGGCGCGCGCACGCGTGTCTTGCCCCTGCTCAATGGCCTGCGCCATCTCGATCGGCTCGATGCGGCGTTCGGAGCGCAGCGTGTGCTCGGCGGCCTCGCCCATATTTCGGTCACGCTCGAAGATGATGGCGCGATCCGGCAGTTCGGCACGCTCGAGCGCCTGGGCTTTGGCAGCCGGGATGCCGGCATGCCGGTTCCCGCGCCGATCCGCGCGGCCTTGCTTGCGATCTCTTCGCAGGTGGTGGAGCAGCCCGACATTCTTGCCGCGATGTGGGACAAGTTGGCCTTCATTGCGACGCTGGCCGGGATCACCTGCCTGATGCGCGCCGCGGTCGGCTCGATCGTTGCCAGCGACGGCGGCGCAGCTCTGATCGAGCGCCTGTACGCGGAATGCTGCGCGATTGCCGCGCGCAGTGGCCATCCCGTTGCAACGGCGGCGCGAGAGGCCGCACGTGTCACCCTGACCACGCCCGACTCGCCGCTCAAGGCCTCGATGCTGCGCGACCTCGAGCGCGGCGCGACGACCGAGGCCGAGCACATCCTGGGCGACTTGCATCATCGCGCGAACGGGTTCGGCCTCGACGTGCCGTTGTTGACCGCTGCGCTGTGCCATCTGCGCGTCTACGAAGCCACACGCGGCAGCGTACGCTGAGGTGAGAGGCCGGAAGCTTCAGCGCTGGGTGCCGCGCTTGCGCGGTAGTGCTTCGGCGGCGGCGAGCCGCGCACGCACACGCTGATGCGCGCGTGTCTCGGGACGCTCGGCCTTGCGCCGTTCGGCGGTGTACTTGACCAAGGCGTCCAGGCAGTAGCGGTAACTGCGTTCGACCAGGGCCTCGATTTCAGCCCAGTCGAAGATGCGCACACCCTGCACCGGCATCTGCAGGCGCAGGTCGGCAAGATCATCATGGCTGCGCGGGCCATTGTCGCGGGTGGCTGCGAAACCACCGGCGAGCAGGGCGAACAGGGACACGCGCGAGGGATTGCTGTGCCGGTGCAACAGGGCCTCGGGGTCGGGGCCGGTGATCCCGGGTGCATCCAGTCCACTGCCGGCGGCGACGTCCGAAGCGATGATCGGACCGCGGCCGAGGCTGTGCATGACATCGACCGGCAGGCAGTTGGCGATCGCGCCGTCGGCGAGCAAGTCGCCGTTCCAGACCACCGGGGGTGCAAGGCCGGGGACGCACATGCTGGTGCCGGTCCACACCGCGAGCGAGCCGGAATCGTGAACCTGCTGGCGCGCCTTGGTCAGATTGGTGCTGATGCAGAACAAGGGGACGCGCAGGTCTTCGATGCGGGTATCGCCGAAGATGCTGCGCAGGCGGCGCAGGAACTTGCGACCGCGAATCAGTGACACGCTCGGCCAGACGTAGTCATTGAGATAGTTGCGCTCGACAAAAGTCTCGCGCGCAATCGTGAGCATGTTCTTGCTGTCGGCGCCGCTCGCGTGCAGCGCCGCGAAGAACGCCCCGATGCTGGTGCCGCCGAGCAGGTCGGCACGGATGCCCAGCTCCTCCATCGCCCGGACCAGCCCGATGTGCGCGAAGCCGCGCGCGCCACCACCGCCGAAGACGACGCCCAGGCCGTGGCCGGTGAGCTGACGTGCGACGGCGTCGTAGTCGGCCTGGACTTCAGGACGCACGAAATAGTGGGTGCGCGCGCCGAGCAAGGTGCGCCAGGCGACGATGTCGCCGGCGGCAGCGCCATCCGGGCGCAACACCAGGAGGTCGACCGGGGTGCGCGGTGCATGCTGGCGCAGGGTGCGAGCGAGCGCGACCGGGGGCTGGCCACCGTCTGCGCTGACCACGACGATGACGCGATCGGATTGGCGCAGGCAGCGCTCGGCCCATTGCTCGCCGGAGGCGTCGCTCCACAGCACCAGATGGCCGCCGGAGAGCTCGCGCCGACTGAGCCAGTCGTTGAGGATGCGGTGCTGCTCGCCGGCGCCGAACGCGGTTTGTGCAGCGCCTTCACCGAATTGCTTGTCGACATCGCCGGCACCGATGCACTTGACTGCATGTTCGCTGCCGCGCATGCCGGCCAGCAGCCAATCGACATGCAGCCCCAGGCGCATGCCGCGCTGGGAGCCGATCACCGCGATCGTGCGATTGCCACGTACGGCATCGAGCAGGGCGCCGCGGGTGCTGCGCCGACTGCGGCGCGCGATCGTGCTGCACAGCGCGAGCAGCGCGGAAGGCTGTCTGGAAACCGCATCGAGCAGGGCGTTGCGGTCGATCCGCAGCAGCACCGAGTCACGCAGTGCGACCACGTCGGCGCCGCGTGTCTCGCCAGACAGCATTGCCATTTCACCGACCGGCTCGCCGCGTCCGATCTCGCCGATGATCTGGCCGTCGGCATGTTGTGCCTGCAGGCGCCCGGTGACGACCACGTAGAGATAGTCCGGCAGGTCGCCTTCACGGAAGAGCACACGACCGCCACGCAGTTCCTCGACCTCGAATCGGCGGGCAAGCGCATCGAGGGCTTCGGGCGTGATGCCGCGAAACAGCGAGGTACCGAAAAGTATCGCCTTCTTGTCCATCCCTGCTCCCCCTGGAGGCCGGCAAAGCTTAAGACAACGCCGACCACGTCGCACGGCCGTCATCGTGCCCGGAAAGGTCGCCGGTCGGGTTGCGCGGCTGTGGACGCTCAGGCTGCCGCGGCGTGTGCGGCCTGCTGGATGCGGGCAAGCATCGCCGCCAAGCCGTTCGAGCGCGTCGGCGAAAGGTGGCGGGCAAGTCCGATGGCTTCGATGAAGCGCGGTTGGGTGGCAAGAATCTCGGCTGCGGGGCGACCCGAGTAGACGCGCAACAGCAGGGCGATCAGGCCGGAGACGATCGAGGAATCACTGATTGCGCGGAAATCCAGACGCTGCGCATCGCCCTGCACGTCGAGCCAGACCAGCGACTGGCAGCCGCTCACCTGACGCTCCTCGGTCTTGAGTGCCTCGGGATAGGGCGGCAGCTTGCGGCCGAGATCGATGAGGTACTGGTAGCGCTCGGTCCAGTCTCCGAAGAAGGCGAATTCCTCGGCGATCGCCTGTTGTGCCGCTTCGGCACTGGGCTCGGCAGGCGCAGCAAACTCATTCACCGGCGGCCACCACTTTCCAGCGTGGACCCTGCGCGGTGTCTTCGATCACGATACCCTGGGCAAGCAGTTCTTCGCGGATGCGATCGGCGGTGGCGAAATCGCGTGCCTTCTTTGCTGCCACGCGTGCCTCGACCTGTCGCTGCACGGCTTCTTCATCGATGGCGTTCTTGCCGGACGTCTGCTTGAACCAGGCTTCCGGATCCTGCTGCAGGAGGCCGAGCATGTCGGCGGCACCAAGCAGGGCTGCCTTGGCGGAGCGCCGTGCCGCTGGCGTGCTTGCCGCGCGCGCTGCGCTGGCGAGAGCGGCGAGCTGGGCGAAGGCCTCCGGCGTGTTGAGGTCGTCACACAGGGCGGACTCGATCGCAGCGGGCAGCACGCGTTCTGCGGCGTCCACCTCGACATCGGCCATGTCGCGCAACACCGTGTACCAGCCATCGAGTGTCGCGCGCGCCTGCGCCAGCGCCGTTTCGGACCAATCGAGCGGCTGGCGGTAGTGCGCGCGCAAGAGCAGGAAGCGCAGCACTTCGCCCGGGTAGAGGTCGAGCAATTCGTGCAGCACCAGCACGTTGCCCAGCGATTTGGACATCTTGCGTCCGTCGAAGGTGAGCATGCCGTTGTGCAGCCAGTAGCGCGCAAAGGTCTTGCCGCCATGTGCGCAGGTGCTCTGCGCGACCTCGTTCTCATGGTGCGGGAACATCAGGTCGTTGCCGCCGGCGTGGATGTCGATGGTTTCCCCCAGATGGGCGGCGGCCATTGCCGAGCACTCGATGTGCCAGCCCGGGCGACCGCGCCCCCACGGGCTGTCCCAGCCCGGCAAGTCGGGCGTGGAGGGCTTCCACAACACGAAATCGGCGGGATTCTTCTTGTAGGGTGCCACCTCGATGCGTGCGCCTGCGATCATGTCGTCGACCGAGCGGCCCGAGAGCTTGCCGTAGTCGGCGTAACTGGCGACATCGAACAGCACGTGGCCCTCGGCGGCATAGGCGTGGCCGCATGCAATCAACTGTTCGCACATCGTGATGATCTGGGGGATGTGCGCAGTCGCATGGGGCGTGAGGTCGGCCGGATCGGCGCCCAGTCGCGCCATGTCCTCGAAATAGGCCTTGGCGTAGCGGCCGGTGATGGCGTCGATGGATACGCCGGCAGCGTTTGCTGCGGCATTGATCTTGTCGTCGACGTCGGTGATGTTGCGTGCGTACACCACCTGCGGGTGGAGACGTCGCAGCAACCGCGCGAGCAGGCCGAACACCACCGGCGGGCGCGCGTTGCCGATATGCACGTAGTTGTAGACGGTCGGCCCGCACACGTACATCGTTACCCGCTGCGGGTCGAGCGGGATGAAATCTTCGACCCGGCGGGTCAGGCTGTTGTGCAAACGCAGCGGCATCGGGTGTTTCCTGGCTGAGCCGGCGATGATAGCAGCCGCAACGCAGCAACCCGCGGGGCAAGCGCGCCCGACCCCATCCGTGCGGCCCGCGGAAACATCAAGCTCGCCCGGCTTGATCCTGCGCGACAGTCGGCTTCGATTGGGCTGGTTTGCCTGAAAACTGCGTGCTGCGTGCTCATCGAAGGCAGCCAGTCCGCTTAGAGTCGGCGCTAAGGCCATTTTGCCTTCGCGCAGCCTGCCCATGTCGACGACTCTCGCCCCGCTCCCGCCCTTCGCGCCGGTCCGCCGCTGCAACGAGGAATCGGTTGGCGATGCGTGAGGGGATGCTGCGGTCAAGCAGGCAGGGTCTTGCTCCGAAAAGCGCAGAGATCGCGGATCGGGCAGTGCGGGCAGTCGGGCTTGCGCGCCTTGCACACGTAGCGGCCATGCAGGATCAGCCAGTGGTGGGCGTCCTTGCGAAATTCCGCGGGCACCACCTTGAGCAGCCTGTCCTCGACTTCACGCACGGTCTTGCCCGGGGCCAGCCCGGAACGGTTGGCAACGCGGAAAATGTGCGTGTCGACCGCGATGGTCGGCTCGCCGAAGGCGGTATTGAGCACGACGTTGGCGGTCTTGCGGCCGACGCCGGGCAGTTGTTCGAGTTCTTCGCGCGTGCGCGGGACGTCGCCGCCGTGTTGCTCGACGAGGATGCGGCAGGTGGCGATGATGTGCTGCGCCTTGGCATTGAACAGGCCGATCGTGCTGATGTGGCGCTTGAGCGCGACTTCGCCGAGATCGAGCATCGCCTGCGCGGTATTGGCGCGGGCAAACAACTTGCGGGTCGCCTTGTTGACCCCGACGTCGGTGGCCTGTGCCGAGAGGATCACCGCAATCAGCAATTCGAAGGGCGAGCCGTAGACGAGTTCGGTGGTCGGATGCGGATTGAGCGCGCGCAACCGCCGGAACAACTCGCGCACGTTCTCCGGCTTCATCGCCTGAACTCTTGCGTGCGTTTGGCGCGACCCCGCGCGATCGCCTCGAGCACGGCATTGCGGCTGATCGGCGCGGGCGCCGCTTGTGCCGGTGTCTCGTCGTGTTCCAAGCTTGCGGCCGACGCGGATGATGTGGCGCAAGTCGGCATTTCCGTGCCATGCAATCGGGTATTGCGTGCCTCGAAGCGCATGCGTGCGTGCGCTGCCCGTTCGACCACCGCGCTGCGCGCAAGCAGTGTGTCGGCGCTGGCGATCATCGCGATGCAATCGACCGGGCAGGCCGGCACGCACAGCTCGCAACCCGTGCACTCGCCGGCGATCACGGTGTGCATGAGCTTGCCGGCACCGACGATCGCATCGACCGGGCAGGCCTGGATGCACTTGGTGCAGCCGATGCAGACATCCTCGTCGATCACCGCCAGCGTCGGCGGTGCTGCCACGCCGAAGTCCGGATCGAGCGGCGGTGCTGTGATGCCGAGCAGTGCGGCCATCGCGGCGATGCCGTCTTCGCCGCCGGGCGGACACCGATTGATCGCGGCCTCACCGGCGGCAATCGCCCGCGCGTAGTCGCGACAGGTCGGGTAGCCGCAGCGCGTGCACTGGGTCTGCGGCAGCAGCGCATCGAGACGATCGACGAGGTCGTGGCGCTCAGTCATGCGCGCAGGCCGTCAAGGCATTCGCGGGGTTGCCGGCGACGCGTGCGGATTTGTCCGGGTCGCCATGTGGGCTCACTTCACCGTTGCGCCGGGCACGGCGCCGGCATCGGCATCGAGCAGGAACAGATCATCGCCACCCGTGCCGGCCGACAGGATCATGCCTTCGGAGACGCCGAAGCGCATCTTGCGCGGGGCGAGGTTGGCGATGAAGACGACGTTGCGGCCGACGAGTCTTTCCGGCTCGCCGTAGGCGGCGCGGATGCCCGAGAAAATCTGCCGCTTGCCGAGCGCGCCGGCATCGAGCTCGAAGCGCAGGAGTTTGTCCGAGCCTTCGACGAGGTCGCAGGCGAGCACCTTGCCGATGCGCAGATCGAGCTTGGCGAAGTCGTCGATGCCGATGACAGCGGAAGTGTCTGCAGCTGCGGACGCTGCCGCAGGTGCAGGTCTGGCTGTTGCGGGCTTTGCCGTCGGCGGGTTGGCGGCCTCGTCGGCGGGTTTGAGGGATTCCTTCGAGGCTTCGATCATGGCTTCCACACGCTTGGGGTCGATGCGCGTGGTGAGTGCGCTGAATTCACCGATGCAGGTGCCAAGCAGGGGCGTGGCGGCAAGGTCGAAGCGAGTCACGGTCTCGCGCAGGAAATCCGCGGCGCGCGCGGCAATGCCGGGCACGATCGGCGCGAGCCAGATCGTCAGCAATCGGAACTGGTTGAGCGCGAAGCTGCACACCGCATGCAGTTCGTCGCGCTTGCCTTCGTCCTTGGCCAGTTGCCACGGCGCCTTGGTGGCGACATAGGCATTGGCTTCGTCAGCCACTTCGACCAGCAGGCGGACCACGCCGGCATAGTCGCCTTGGCGATACAGATCCGCGCAAGCGCTCAGCTTCTGCGCTGCGGCGTCGAACAGGCTGCGCTCGCGTGCGGGCAGGTTGGCTGCAAGGCGACCATCGAAATGCTTGTGCACGAAACCCGCGCAGCGGCTGGCGATGTTGACCCACTTGCCGACCAGGTGCGAATTGACGCGCTCTTCGAAGGCCTTGAGATCGAGGTCGATGTCCACCGGTGCGGCGGTGAGCATGGTCGCGAAGTAGTAGCGCAGCCAGTCCGGATCGAGCCCGGCATCGAGATAGGTGCGCGCCATCACGAAGGTGCCACGCGATTTCGACATCTTCTCGCCATTGACGGTGAGATAGCCGTTGACGTGCAGGGCGTCGGGTACGCGCAGGCCGGCGCCATCGAGCATCGCCGGCCAGAACAAGCCGTGGAAATTGACGATGTCCTTGCCGAGGAAGTGATGCATCTCGGTGGCACGCTCGGTCGTGGCCACAGGCGCGCGCGCACTGGCGGCCATGAATTGATCGAAGGTTTTCGGGCCCAGACCGGCCTTGGCGCCATCCGCGCTTTCGCAGTAGTGCTTGAAACTTGCGAGATAGCCGATCGGTGCATCCAGCCAGACGTAGAAGAACTTGCCCGGCGCATCGGGAATCGGAAAGCCGAAATACGGCGCGTCGCGCGAGATGTCCCAGTCGCGCACGCCACCGTCGGACTCGAGCCATTCGCGCAGCTTGGCCGCGACCGAGGCATGCATCACCGGCTCGCCGCCGCTGAGCTTGCCGCCGAGCCAATCGCGCAGCAGTTGCGCGAAATCGCCGACCTTGAAGAAGTAATGCTCGGAATCGCGCAGCTCGGGCGTGGCGCCCGAGAGCACCGAGCGCGGCTCCTTGAGATCGGTCGGCGCATAGGCCGCGCCGCAGACTTCGCAATTGTCGCCGTACTGATCGGGCGCGCCGCACTTGGGGCAGATACCCTTGACGTATCGATCCGGCAGGAACATCTGCCGCTGCGGATCAAAGAGCTGGCGAATCGAGCGCGCCGCGATGTGACCGCCATCGCGAAGGCGCTTGTAGACCTGTTCGGCCAGTTCCCGGTTCTCTGGCGAGTGGGTGGTGTAGTAGCAGTCGTGCTGGATCCCGAAGGCGGCGAAATCGCGCACATGGCCGTCGTAGATCGCGCCGATGAAGGCCTCGGGCGTGACGCCGGCCTTCTCCGCCGCGAGCATGATGGGCGTGCCGTGGACATCATCGGCAGCGACGAAGTGCACGCGATGACCTGCCATGCGTTGCGCGCGCACCCACACATCGGTCTGGATGTAGCCCAGGAGATGGCCGAAGTGGAGCGGGCCATTGGCATAGGGCAGGGCGTGGGTGACGAGGATTTCTCGGGAGGCAGGCGCATTCATGCCGTGCAGGTTCCGTGTGCTGCAAAGCGCAAATTATGGCACGCACACCGCCATTCAAACGAAAACGCCACCGGACGCGATGCCGGTGGCGCGGGTGGGGACGGACGCAGGGATCAGGGGGATTTGCGCTGCCAGGTCTGGGTGCGACCAAACAACGAGAAGCCGATGTAGCCGCGCACGTCGAGCTTGGCGCCGCCATCGGCCGGGGTGAGCGAAACCTTGTAGACCTTGCCGGTCTTGGGATCGAGGATACGGCCGCCGCTCCAGCTCGCGCCGTCCTTGACCACGTCCCACATGATCACCATGCCCTCGATCGGCTTGTCCTTGCGATCGCCCGTGCAATTCTTGCAAATGGGATGTGGGCCATCGTCCGATTGCAGGACCTCGAGCACCTTGCCTTCCAGCTTGCCGCCGATGTCGGTGATCTGCACCACCGATTTGGCTTTGCCAGTGGCGTCGTCGATCGTTGTCCAGGTGCCGACTGGCGTGAGTTCGTCGGCGAGGGCCAGCGAGCTGCACAGTGCGGCAGCGGCGATCACGGCACAGCGAAGGATCAAGCGCATGGAGCGTTCTCCGGTTGAAGGTCGGTGCAGCCTTGCGCGAAGCGGCGGGCAGGTCAAGACGCGCTGCGCCGTAGCGCGTCAGGGGACGTTGCCAAGTGCGTGCCATGATGGACGTTCCTCACCAACGGAGTGCAAACCATGGCTGATGACCTGTATCCCCCCGCGGGCGGCGATCTGGGCCACTACCGGCGCGAACTCGCACCCGAGACGCTCAATGCCTTCCACGCCTTCAGCAAACAGGTATTTGCCGACGGCGCGCTCGATGCACGCACCAAGCAGCTCATCGCGGTTGCGGTTGCGCATGTGACCCAGTGTCCGTACTGCATCCGCGGTCACGTCGACGGCGCACTCAAGGCCGGCGCCAACGACAAGCAAATCATGGAAGCGATCTGGGTGGCGGCGGAAATGCGCGCCGGGGGCGCCTATGCGCATTCCAACCTCGCCCTCGACCAGATCCGCAAGCACTCGGCAAAAACAGGCTGAACGCGCTGCCGGCACCGCGATCGCTGGCATAATGGTGCGTTCACCTTCGACGCATTGCCATCATGAGTGCAGCCCTCACGGCCCGAGTCAACGAAATCCTTGCCGGCATCGAAGACCCGCATACCGGCAAGAACCTCGTCGAGAGCGGCGAGGTGCGCGGCGTGGGCGTGGCCGACAACGACATCACGGTCGATCTGCAATTGCCGTATCCGGCCGAGAGCGTGCGTGCGCAGTTTGCCGAGCGCGTCAAGCTGGCGCTCGAAGCCGACGCGCAGATCGCACACGCCGCAGTCGGCGTGAACTGGCGCGTGCACGCGCATGAGGTCCAGCACGGGCTGATGCCACTGCCGGCAGTCAAGAACGTGATCGCGGTCGCCTCGGGCAAGGGGGGCGTCGGCAAGTCGACCGTGGCCGCCAACCTTGCGCTTGCGCTCAAGGCCGAGGGGGCGAGTGTCGGCGTGCTCGACGCCGACATCTACGGTCCGAGCCAGGTGCTCATGCTCGGTCTCACCGGCAAGCCCGACACCCGGGACGGCAAGCGCATCGAACCGAAAATCGCGCACGGCATCCAGGCGATGTCGATCGGCCTCATGGTCGAGGAAGACACCGCCATGATCTGGCGCGGGCCGATGGCGACCCAGGCACTCACGCAGATGCTTGGCCAGACCAATTGGGTCGATCTGGATTACCTCATCATCGACCTGCCGCCGGGTACCGGCGACATCCAGCTCACCTTGTGCCAGAAGATTCCGGTATCGGGCGCGATCATCGTCACCACGCCGCAGGACATCTCGCTGCTCGATGCGCGCAAGGCCTTCAAGATGTTCGAGAAGGTCAACGTGCCCACGCTGGGCATCATCGAGAACATGGCCACCCACGTATGCTCCAACTGCGGTCATGAGGAAGCGATCTTCGGCAACGGTGGCGGCGCGCGCATGGCGGCGCAGTACGAGGTACCCCTGCTCGGCAGCCTGCCGCTCGACATTCGCATCCGCGAACAGGCCGACGGCGGCACGCCGAGCGTTGCGGCGATGCCCGACTCCGACATCGCACGGCGTTACCGCGAAATTGCACGCAACGCCGCCGCAAGGCTCGGTCTGCGCGCGCGCAACAAGGCGATCGCGATGCCGCGCATCGTGGTCCAGGACACCTGAGCCCGGGAATCGCGAGTCGGAAGGTGCGTGACGCACAGCGCGCTTCGCCTCCGACTCCAGACCCCCGCTTCCCGATTCTCCATCCCAGAGCCCAATCCATGACCATCAAGAGCGACAAATGGATCCGCCGCATGGCGCAGCAGCAGCGCATGATCGAGCCGTTCGAGCCCGGCCAGGTCAAACGCCGCGACGAGCAACGCCTGATTTCCTACGGCACCTCGAGCTATGGCTACGACGTGCGCTGCGCCAACGAGTTCAAGGTGTTCACCAACATCAATTCGACCATCGTCGATCCGAAGAACTTCGACGCGCGCAGCTTCGTCGACGTGGTGTCGGATGTCTGCATCATTCCGCCCAACTCCTTCGCGCTCGCGCGCACGGTCGAGTATTTCCGCATCCCGCGTCGCGTGCTCACGATCTGTCTGGGCAAGAGCACCTATGCGCGCTGCGGCATCATCGTCAACGTGACGCCGCTGGAGCCGGAATGGGAAGGCCACGTGACGCTGGAGTTTTCCAACACCACGCCGCTGCCGGCGCGCATCTATGCCAACGAAGGCGTCGCGCAGATGCTGTTTCTCGAATCCGACGAGGACTGCGAGACCAGCTACAAGGACCGCGGCGGCAAGTACATGGGCCAGACCGGCGTGACCCTGCCCAGCGCATGAATGGCGCCTGATGGAATGCCGTGGGCATCCCCGTGCGCGCGGCGCCGGTGGTAGGCTTGCCCGCCACCAAGACTTTCGACTCAAGACGGAGACGAACCCAGTGACGCGCACTTTCCGCATTCTTCGGCCGCTCGCGCTCGCCGCCTTCGCGACGGCCATCTTGTTGCTCGGCGCCTGCCATCGCGGCGGCAATGTCGCCCCCGATCAGGTACGCGCGGCCAATGTGCCGGCGAGCTTCGACGTGACCCTGCTCGCCGACAAGAGCAATCAGTTCGACTTCGACGGTGCGCCACTCACGGTCGAGGACCTGCGCAGTGCGTTCCGCTATCGCCTCGAAGAGCATCTGCCGATGTCGACCGTGCTGCTCAAGCGCGGCGAGAAGCAGAAGATCACCAAGGAACACATTTCGTCGCTCGCGCGCGTGTCGCTGGAAATGAAGTTCAAGGCCTACATGCTCGAGAAGGACGGTGGCATTTCCGAGATCGTGCCAGTCGACAAGTCGGACAAGTGAATACATCGGTTCAATGCATAGGGAGACCACGATGAAGCAGACGATCAGATTGTTTTTCACGGCCTTGCTGTTCAGCCTCGCGCTGATCGGCAGTGCGCAGGCGCGTTCGGACATCAAGGACGGCAATGCGATGGTCAAGCCCGAAAAGGGCGTGAAGTTCTCGATCGACGGCGCCACCCTCGGCAAGGCCGAGCTCTACGGCTACATCGCCGATCTGCGCGATACCGACAAGATCACGGGCGTCGTGCTCAAGAAGGGCGGCGACGACGAGCAGCGCCGCATCATCGGCTCGATCGCCAAGGCGCTCGGCCTCAAGTCCTTCGAGCAGGATGGTCGCGAGCTGAAGGACATCCCGCAGCCGCAGGACACGCCCAAGCCGCCGCCGATCGAGAGTGCCGAGCCTGCAGCGGCTGGCAGTGACACGCATTGAGGGCAATGCTTCGGCAGCGTGATGCTTGCCGCGGGCGCGGGGCGCCCGGCGCAATGTCTGTTTGGACGCGCGGTCTGATCGTTGCCTTCGCTCTGTGGTCGGCGCTCGCGAGCGCCGGTCCGATCAGCGCGGTCACGGAAACCTTTCACGACTGGAAGGAACGCCTGTTCGGCAAGGGCCACCCCGTGGCCGAAGTCGTCGATGCGCCCGCGGCGGGTGCGATCGAACTTGCGACCGGGCATCCCGTGCGCCTGCGCCTCGTCGAGGCCACGCCGCAGCATGATTTCAGCAAGGGCCGCAGTCGCTTTCGCGAGATCGTGCTGCCACAGACTCTTGCCCATGCCGCGGTGCGCGTGCAGGTGGTCGCGCAGCGTGCGCACAAGGGCACCGGCAACACCGTGTTCAAGCCGCTGCTCTACGTGCAAAGTGGCGAATCGGGCTGGCGCGAGCCGGTTGAGGTCAAGCCGCTGCATCTGGACATCCGCCCGTTCCGCAAGACGCGCCTGCTCGGCTGCGTGGTACTCGATGACGTGCACAAGTTCGCGCTTGCGACCGATCCCTCGGCGATCGGCAAGTCCTATGTCTCGGAAGTGCGCGAGGCGATCAAGGCGCCAACCAAGAGCGGCTTTTACTACAGCACCGATGCGATCAAGGCGCGGCTGCCGTATGCGCAAACCGGCGTGCTCATCCTCGAGGTGAGCGCCGAGAAGGACGCCGATTCGGGTTGCTGATCGCGTGCCTCAGGCGATGCTGCCACCGTGGACGCGCAGATCGCTGCGCACGACCAGGGCACATTCGATTGCGATGCGTATCCCCTCGATCATCATTGCCAGTGTCATGCTCGGTTGGCCTGGATGTGCCGCGACTTGCTCGGGCAGCAGCGGCAAGTGGACGAAGCCGCTGCGCGTGAGCGGTGAGCGCGATGCGAGTCGATGCGCGAGCAGATAGAACACCTGGTTGCACACGAAACTGCCGGCTGACAACGACAGTGCGGCGGGGATGCCGGCCTCGTGCAATTGGGCGACGATCGCCTTGAGCGGGAGGGTGGCGAAATACGCTGCCGGCGCGTCGTCGGTGACGGCTTGGTCGATCGGCTGGTCACCATCGTTGTCGGCGATGCGTGCATCGATGAGGTTGATGGCGACACGCTCGAACGAGAGCTCGGCACGCCCGCAGGCCAGGCCCAGTGCGAGCACGAGGCGCGGCCGATGGCGCACGAGCAGGGTGTCGAGCAGCGCCGGCGTCTGCGCGAACGCGACCGGAAGCACGGCGCCGACCACCGTGTGGCCGTCGATCGTCTGGCCATCGAGTGCCTGCACGACCTGTTGCGATGGATTGACGGCATCGCCCGCGAAGGGCGCAAAGCCGGTGACGAGGATCGATCCGTGTGAAGTCATCGGAACACCAGAAACCACATGAGCAGGAAATTGACCGCGAGCAAGGCCAGTGCGCTCGGCCATTGTGCCCGGATCACGCCATATTGGTCAGGCAGTTCGAGCAGCACCGCGGGGACGATATTGAAATTCGCGGCCATCGGCGTGAGCAGGGTGCCGCAATAGCCGGTGAGCATGCCGATCGAGCCGAGGATCGCCGGGTCGGCGCCGTGTCGCAGCACCAGCAGCGGCAGGCCGATGCCGGCCATGAGCACCGGGAACGCCGCGAAGGCATTGCCCATGATCACCGTGAACAGGACCATGCCCAGGGCGAAGGCGAGCAGGCAGGCGAGGCGGCTGTCGACGGGGATCAGCATGCCCACGAGCGCGCTGATCGCATCACCGACGCCGGTGCTCGCGAACACGCTGCCGAGTGTCGCCAACAGCATCGGCAGCAGCGCGGCCCAGCCGAGCGCATCGAGCACGCGGCGGCCTTCACTCATGCCCGTGGCGAGCGCTGCGCGCGTGACCCGCAGCGCGGCGATCAGGGCAATCACGCAGGCAAGGCCGAGCGCCGTCAGGGTGGCGTGGCGCGGTTCGATCAGCACGGTTTCGCCCCAGCGCAACCAAGGCCCGGCAAGGACCCCCACGAGGGTGACCAGCGGAATCACCAGCGCCGGTCCGAACAGGCGGTTGCCCAGCCGCTGCGCACTCGCGCGGCGGCTGGCGAGCGTGGTTTCATCTTCGGCGCTGGTTCCGAGCTTGCCGCGTGCGGCCATGATGCCCAGACCAATCACACCCACACCCATCGCCTGCGCGGGCCAGCGGCTGCCCGCTGCGAGCGCAGCGAGGATTGCATCGCCGAACAGGAAGGCGCAGGCGAGGATCGCCCAGAACGCCGCCATCGGGATGCGCCGCTCGCGCAGGTTGGCGATCGCCGCGAACGCGAGGAATGCGCCGAGAAGCCAGTAGACGTGTTCGATCCTCAGCACGCGCCCTCTCCCTTGGCGTCAACGCGCTTGCGCGCCGCACGTTCGAGCTGGCGCTGGAAGTGGCGCAGGCGCAGCACATGGATCAGGAACGCCGCGATCGCGGTCGGCAGCGCCCACAGTGCGATCGCCAGCGGCTGCAGTTCGATGTCGTTCTGGGCGAAAAAGCCCTGGATCAGGAGCACGGCGCCGAGCGCGATGAACACATCCTCGCCGAAAAACAGGCCGATGTTGTCGGTGGCCGCGGCCATCGCCGCAACCTCATGGCGTTGCCCGCGCTCGAGCGTGCCGACGGTGCGCTCGGCGGCGGCCTCGCTCATCGGCGCGACCAGCGGCCTTACCGTCTGCGCATGACCTGCGACATTGGTCAGGCCGAGCATCGACAACACTTGGCGCAGGCCCAGATAGCTGGCGAGAAATCGAGTGAGTGTCAGGCCGCGAAAGCCGGCGATCCAGTCGCGCGCGCGCTCGCGCAGGCCGCAGTGTTCGAGCAGGCCGATCACCGGCAAGGTCATCACCATCAAGAGCAGGGCGCGATTGCTCACGAAGGAGCTGCCGAGCATCGCCAGCAGGTCGCCGGGGCTCATGCCGGCGGCGAGACCGCTGACCAATCCGGCGATCACCACCACCAGGACCGGATTCACGCGCAGCACGAAACCGATGACGACGGTGGCAACGCCAAGCAGGGGCCAATAGTTCATGGACGAGGGCTCATCGCTGGAGATGGGAAAGCAGGAGGGCGGGGTGTGTGCGCGGCACTGGCGCTACGTGCGGGATCTGCAGGCAATCCACGGTCGGCGGCTCAGTCATGCAGCGTTCGCACGTCCACGCCCGCGGCTTCGAGTGCCTGGCGCAGTCTGGCCGCCCACGTGGCGGCGTCCACGCGGTCGCCATGCACGCACAGCGTGTCGGCGCGCAGCGCGAGGGTGCTGCCATCGCGGGCGCTGACGCGGGCGTCACGCACGATCGCGAGTGCCTGCGCCACTGCGGCATCGGCATCGGCGATCACCGCATCGGCGCGGCTGCGTGGCGTGAGCGAACCGTCGGGTTCGTAGCGACGATCAACGAAGGCCTCGTGGGCGACGCGCAGGCCTGCACGCACACCCGCGCGTGGCAGTTCGCTCGCGGCCAGCCCCACCAGCACGAGTTCGGGATCAAAACCGCGGATCGCCTGCGCGATCGCGTCGGCGAGGCTCGCATCGCGTGCGGCCAGGTTGTAGAGCGCGCCATGCGGTTTGACGTGACGCAGGCGTGTGCCGGCTGCGCGGGCGAAAGCGTCGAGCGCGCCAATCTGGCCGAGCGTGAAGGCATGGGCCTCTGCCGCGCTGATCTTCATTTCACGGCGTCCGAAGCCTTGCAAGTCGGGCAGGCCGACATGCGCGCCGATCGCCACGCCGTGTTCGAGCGCCAGCGCGACCGTGCGCTGCATGGTCAGTGCATCGCCGGCGTGGAATCCGCAGGCAATGTTGGCCGAGGTGACGTGCGCGAGCACGCCGGCATCATCGCCCATCGTCCAGGCACCGAAGGATTCACCGATGTCGCTGTTGAGGTCGATGCGGAGGTTCATGGCTGCAGGCGTTGGGCAATGGCCGCGGCGAGACGGGCGAGTTCGCGTTCGCGCGCAAGATAGCGTGATTGTGCCTCGTCCTGATCGATGGCGATGAAGCGCAGGGTGTCGCCGGGTCGAAGTTGGGCCAGGCGTGGCAGGTCGAATGCCGCGACTTGGCCGATGCGCGGATAGCCGCCGGTGGTCGGGTGCTCGGCCATGAGCACGATCGGCTGCCCACCCGGCGGCAGTTGCACAGTGCCGAATGCAATCGCTTCGCTCGCCAGCTCCAGCGGTGCGGACAGTGCGAGCCGCGGGCCGTCGAGACGCAGGCCGACGCGATTGGAGTCGCGGTCGATGCGGAACTCGGCCTGATGCAGCGCCATGCGTGAAGCCGGATCCAGTGCATCGGCGTGGGTGCCCGCAATCAGATGGATCGGATGCGCGGGATCGAAGTCGAACCAGGGCCGTGGATCGAGGGACCAGCGCGGCTTGGTGTCCGGGTCGAGATCGACACCGGGCAGGGCATTGAGATCGATGCTGTCGCCCGTGCGCAGCGCGCGGCCGCCGAACGGGCCGAGCGCGGCATTGAGATCGGTGGCGACGCTGCCAAGCACGGGGGCGAGCGCAAAGCTGCCCGCGACCGCGAGGTAGCCCCGCAGCCCCCGCGTGGTGGCACCGATCTCGAGCGTGGCGCCTGCCGGCAGCACATGGCTCTGCCACATCGGCAAGGCGGCACCGTTTGCGCGCACCTCGAACATGGCGCCGGTCAGTGCAACGCGCACCGCTTGCGCAAATCGCAGGCACGGGCCGCTGGCGGTGTACTCGAGCGCACCCGCGCCTTCGTCATTGCCGACCAGCAGATTGGCCAGCCGCAGTGCGACTTCGTCCATCGGCCCGGCATTGCCGACGCCCAGATTCGCGTAGCCGTAGCGGCCGCGATCCTGCACCGTGGTGAGCCAACCCGGTTTGAGCACGGCGACGCTCATCGTGTGTTCGGCTCGACGATCGCCGCGAATTCAATGGCGTCGATCGCACGAAAGCGCACGCGATCGCCTGGCGCGAGCAGGCTTGGAGGTCGCGCCTCGGCGTCAAACAATGTTGCGGGCGTGCGGCCGATCAGGTGCCAGCCGCCGGGTAGCTCGCGTGGATAGATTCCGGTCTGCGCGCCGCCGATCGCCACCGAACCGGCCGGCACGCGCAGCCGCGGCTGCGCCCGGCGCGGCATGTGCAGGAGCGGAGCGAGCCCGAGCAGGTAGGGAAATCCCGGTGCGAACCCGAGCATCGCCACGCGATAGTGGCCGGCGCAGTGCTGCTCGATCACGCAAGCCGCATCGATGCCCGCATGGCTGGCCACGGTGTCGAGATCGCAGCCGTACTCGCCGCCGTAGCAGACCGGGACTTCGATCACGCGACCCTTGTCTGTGGTTTGCGCTGGCGGGCTGGCGAACACGGCACGCAGCGAACCGGCCAGATGTTGCCAGGGCGGCTCGCCGTTGCTGCCGGCCCAGAACACCGCGTCGTAGTGCAGGGCGAGCGAGGCGCCGGCAGGGATGAGATCGAGCAGGCCGGGCATCTCGACCTTGCGCAGCATCGCAGCGGCCGCATGCACGTGCGCATTGACTGCGGCATCGACCTGTGTGCCAAAGCGCATGAGCAGGATGGTTTCGCCGAGCGGCTCGATCGAGAAGCCGGGATCGGCACCCGCGCTCATCAGGCCAATTCCGCCTTGAGTGCCTCGCGCAGGCGCGCCAGTTGCTGTCCGCGCGCATCAGCGGTGAACGGGATGCGCTCGCCGCGGCCCCAGACGGGATCGGGCCACAGTGCATCGCCCGTGAAGCGCGCGATGATGTGGACATGCAATTGCGCGACGACGTTGCCGATCGCGGCGATATTGAGCTTGTCGGGACACACCAGCACTTCGAGCGCGCGGCCGACCAGCGTGATTTCCTCGAGCAGCTGGCCACGATCCTTGGCGTCGAGATCGATCAGTTCGCGCGCGCCGGCGATGCGCGGCACGAGGATCAGCCAGGTGAAGCGCGCATCATCCATCAGCCGCAGTTGCGACAGCAACAGTTCCCCGACCAGATGGCTGTCGCCCGCAAGCCGGGGGTCCAGGCTGAAACTCATGTTGCGCTCCCGAGATGGCGTGCAAGAAAGTCGAGCGTGCGTTCGCGCGATGTCCGGGAGCTTGCGGCACGGTAGTCGTGCGGCTCGGCATCGCGATCGAAGGCGTGGCCGGCGTCTTCGTAGACATGGATCTGCGCCTGCGGCCAGGCTTGACGATGGCGCTCGATTGCGGCGGGTGGGATCGAGCGATCGCGCGCGCCGAAATGGAACATGAGTGGCGCGTGTGCCGCTTCGGCGAAGTAGCCGACGTTGCGGCTGCCGTAATAGCTCACCGCGGGCATGCCCAGGCGTGTTGCCGCAAGAAGGGCAACGGTGCCGCCCCAGCAGAATCCGACACAGCCGATGCGGCCGGCGGAGGCGATCGATTCCGCGGCGCTGGCAACATCCTCGACGGCCAGATCAAGGCCGACTTCGCCGACGAGTTCGCGCCCGCGCTCGGTGCCGGCGGCGTCATAGGCGAGTTCGACATCACGCTCGACATGGTCGAAAAACGCCGGTGCGATCGCCGTGTAGCCCGCTGCGGCAAAGCGATCGACCACCGAGCGCACCCAGGCGTTGACACCGAAGATTTCCTGCACCACGACGATGCCGCCCTTGGCTGCGCCTTGTGCCGTGGCCATGTAGGCGCCGATGCACTGCATGCGCGAGGTATTGATCTGGATCGTGCGGCCCATCATCTTCTCCGTCGCGAACGCTACAGCGTATGCAGCGGCCGTGGCGTGTCAATGTTCAGGTCGGGTAGCGACGCACGCAGTTGCGGCCCGCATGCTTGGCGGCATACAGCGCCTGATCGGCCGCGTCGAGGAAACCGGACATGTCCACCGGCGGCGACAGGTCGGCCATGCAGGCGACGCCGATGCTGACCGAACCCTTGGCGCCGAGCACGGGCAGAGTCGATGTCAGGCGCTGGGTGACGTGCTCGCGTACGCCATCGGCGAATGCGAGCGCCTGATCGGCTGGGCACTGTTCCAGCACGGCGACGAATTCCTCGCCGCCGTAGCGACCGAGCAGGTCGCTGCGCGAGAGACGTTCACTGATCGCGCGCGCGCCCGTCGCAAGCACCTGGTCGCCGAACAAATGACCATGCTCGTCATTGATCGCCTTGAAATGATCGAAATCGATGAGCATCAACACCAGTGATCGTCCCTGCTCGCTCGCTTGCACGATGCGGTCGGCCAGTTTGGTGAGCAGGTGGCGGCGGTTGGCGATCTGGGTCAGGGAATCGATGGTGGCCGCGCGTTCGAGTTCGGCTGCCTGCGCGCGCAACGCCGCATTGGCGGAATCAAGTTTGGCGCTGGCCTCGAGAATCTCCTGATTGCGCTGGGCCAAGGCCTGGTTGAAGCGGCGCATGCTGCGGTGACGGAAAACGAGGGCGCCCAATGTGAGACTCAAGCCGATGATGACGATGAGTGCGGTATCGCGCACCAGCGTTTGGCGCTCGATGCGCGCGGCCTGCAATTCGTTGTCCTTGGCCAGCATCGACACGCGTTGCTCGGCGTTGGCGCGTTCGTGCTGCACCTCGAGTGCCGCGAGCTGGCGACTGGTGCGAACGCCGATCATTTCCTCTCGCGCCTGCAGATACTTGTGCGCGTAGCGCAAGGCATCTTGCGAGTTGCCTTCACTTTGAGCGAGCTGCTCGCGCATCGCGTAAGCCTGAGCCAGCTGCTGGCGCAGATTGGCGGCCTCGAGGCCGGCAATGGCCTCGTCGATCGAGCCGCGGGCGCGCAGCGTGTCACCATCGGCGATCGCAGCCTGGGTCAGGTGCAGCAGCGAGCGGGCGACGATTTCCCGTTGCTGCAGTTCACGGCCGAGCTTGAGGGCATGTTCGAGGTGGCGCTCGGCCTCGTCATTCTCATGCAGGCCGAGCAAGGCGCGGCCCAGTTCGAGCAAGTCCAGTCCCTGATGCGGTCGATCATCGAGCGCGCTGTCGATGGCGAGCGCCTCGGAGGAGGCGTCGCGCGCGCCGGCAAAGTCGCCAAGGTCATTGAGCAGGCTTGCATACGAGCCAATCACGGTCGAGTAGGCGGTCGGCGAGCCGCGCTCGATCGCTTCGGAGAGCGCGCGATCGAAATACTGGCGCGAGGCGCTGGCGTCCTCGATGTCGCGGTAAAGCAAGCCGAGGTTTCGATACAGGTATTCGAGGCGATCGGTGTCGGAATGGCCCTTGGCGGCAGCATCCAGTTGCACCTGCAGGGCCTTGGCAAACTCGCCGCGGTCGCGCCAGACGGTGCCGAGGTCGGTCAGTGCGCGAATCTCGCCGGCCTGGTTGCCGCTGGCGGAAAACAGCGCGATCGCCTTCAACTGGTGTTTGGTGGCCTTGTCAAGATGGCCGCGGCGGCGTTCGACAATGCCGAGTGCATTCTCGGCCTGGGCGAGGGCATCGTGGTCGTCCAGGCGCAGCGATAATTGCGCGGCGCGCTGGGCGGCGGCGCGGGCGCGATCATAGTCGCCGAGCATGGTGGCACTGCGCGCGATCATCTTGTTCAGGTCGAGCTCGGCGCGTGCGTCACCGCGGGCCACCGCCAGATGCAAGGCGCGCGACCACAACGCGTCGGCGACCGGCGGCACATCGAGCGCTGCGGCGCAGTCGCCGATGAAGCCCAGCAGATGCTGGCGCGCCGGCGCTCCTCCGAATACATCGGCGAGTTCGAGCGAGAACGGGCTGCCAAGTGCAGCCGCGAGTGATTGTGCGAGCTGGCGGCTGCTCACGGCCAGCTCGGCGCGCGGATACGGATTGGCGCCGGCAGCGCCTGCGCTGACGCACAGGAGCAGGCACAGTCCAAGTCGGACGAGCAGCCCGCAGGGTCGTTTGCGTGTCCGGATTTCCGCCGCGCCGTCGAGCGTGCGCATGGTGTCCCTGATGTGGAAAGGCCGCGTTGCAGCTCGGGCGATCTTAGCATTGCCACGTGACCGTGGCGGCCGCCGTCACTAGAATTGATGATTCCATTCAGCTGTCCGGACGCCCATGTCGCGCCGCAATCCCAAAGTTGGTTTCGTCAGCCTCGGCTGTCCGAAAGCGCTCGTCGATTCCGAGCGCATCCTCACCCAGTTGCGCGTGGAGGGCTACGAGATCATTCCCGGACATGACCGCGCCGATGTGGTGGTGGTCAATACCTGCGGCTTCATCGATGCCGCGGTTGCCGAATCGCTCGATGCGATCGGCGAGGCACTGGAGGAAAATGGCAAGGTCATCGTCACCGGCTGTCTGGGCAAGCGTGCCTCGCTGATCCGCGAGGCGCACCCGGCGGTGCTGTCGGTGTCGGGGCCGCAGGACTACGCCAGCGTGATGAATGCGGTGCATGGCGTGCTGCCGCCCAAGCACGACCCATTTCTCGATCTGGTGCCGCCACAGGGCATCAAGCTCACGCCCAAACACTACGCCTATCTCAAGATTTCCGAGGGCTGCAACCACCGCTGCACCTTCTGCATCATTCCCTCCATGCGTGGTGATCTGGTGTCACGCCCGATCGGGGAGGTGCTCGACGAGGCCGAGAAGTTGGTCAAGGGCGGCGTGCGTGAACTACTGGTGGTGTCGCAGGACACCAGCGCCTATGGCGTCGATCTGAAATATGCCGCCGGCAGTTGGCGTGGCAGCAATTACTCGACGCGCATGACCGATCTTTGCAAGGGCTTGTCCGAGCTCGGTGCGTGGACGCGCCTGCACTATGTCTATCCCTATCCACACGTTGACGATGTCATTCCGCTGATGTGCGAGGGCAAGGTACTGCCGTATCTGGACATCCCGTTCCAGCACGCGAGCCGGCGCATCCTCAAGCTGATGAAGCGTCCGGGCGATGTCGACAAGGTGCTGACTCGCGTGCAGGGCTGGCGCGTGGCTTGTCCGGAGCTGACCTTGCGCAGCACGTTCATCGTTGGTTTTCCGGGCGAAACCGATGCGGAATTCGAGGAGTTGCTCGATTTTCTGCGTGCGGCGCAGCTCGACCGGGTCGGTGCATTCGCCTATTCGCCGGTCGCGGGCGCGCGCGCCAATGACTTGCCCGATCCGGTGCCCGAGGAGCTCAAGGAAGAACGCCTCGAGCGCTTCATGGAAGTGCAGGCGGAGATCTCGGCGGCGCGGCTGGCGCGCAAGCTCGGCAGCGTGCAGAGCGTGCTGGTCGACGAAGTCGACGAATACGGTGCGATCGCCCGTTCGATGGGGGATGCCCCCGAGATCGATGGCATCGTGCGCATTGACGATGGCCACAAGCTCAAGCCCGGCCAGTTCGCGCAGGTGGAGATTGTCCATGCCGACCAGCACGACCTCATTGGGCGGCTCGCACGCCTCGACTGAGAGCCAGGCGCGCGTGCGTGATCCGCATCCGGCGCTCTCCGGGTGGTTTCAGCCGGGCGAGCACCTGCCGGACCTCGAACTGCTGGAACAACAGCGGCTCGCGGCGCAATGCGCGGATGGCATTGCGCGACCCCGCATCAGCGCGCAGGATCCGGCGCTGCTCGCCGATGGCTTTCACTACGAGGCGCGCATTGCCGCCACCGGCCAGCTGGCCACGCGCCGCGACAATGCCCATGATGCATTCAATGCCCGCGCGTGGGCGCGTCATCCGCGGCTCAAATGGGCGATCAACGCGCGTCAAATCGCCGATATCGCCAAGGTCGGTTCGCGCCAGCGAACGCGCGGCCAGTGTGCGCTGACGCACTTCGACGAAGCCGGTGCGATTGTCTGGCTTGCCGATCCGGCCCTGCTGCCTGCCTGGGACGGGCACGACTGGCCCGTGCTGTTTCGTGCAAATGCCGCGGCGTGGGGTCGTGAGCTGGGCATCACGGTGTTCGGTCATGCCGTGCTCGAGCATCTCTGGAGCGGCTTTGCGCTGCCGGTGACCAAGTGCGTGGTGGTGGCGGTCGACGCCGGTTTGCTTGCGGCCCATTCGGACAGACATGCCAACGTGCTTTGGCCCGTGGCCGAAGCTGCTGTTGCAGCCGAAATCGTTGCCGGCCGTTTGCTGGCCGATCCGCAGGAATTGCGGCCCTTGCCGCTCGCGGGCATTCCCGGTTGGCATGCGCGCGGCGCTCAACAGGATTTCTTCGCGTGCACGCCGTGCTTTCAGCCGGTGCGCGCGGGACGCGGCTATCCCGCGCCGTGGTCATTGCAGCTTGCGGAAAGCTGACAAGCGGCGAATGTGAACTTCGACGGCGGAACTTTTTGCATGGCTTGCGGTATCTTTTCGCGTCCCGCGCGGCAGCTTGCGTCTGCCTCGAAGCGTCGCCGGCGACATCCCGATGGTTCGAGGCCTGCGCATGGCGATCCGCGCGGACCTGTTTTTTTTTCCTGACAAGGGTTTGACTGGACGACGATGATAGAAACCCGCGAACTCAGCAAACGCTACGGCAGTTTCACGGCTGTCAATGCCATCAGTTTCAAGGTCGAGCCCGGACAGGTGCTCGGTTTCCTCGGCCCCAACGGCGCCGGCAAATCGACGACGATGAAGATGATCGCCGGCTTCCTTGCGCCGACCTCGGGGCGTGCCAGCGTGGCCGGTTTCGATGTGGAAACGCAGGCGCTGGCGGCACGTCGCGTGCTCGGCTATCTGCCGGAAGGCGCGCCCAGTTACGGCGAGATGACGGTGCGCGAGTTTATGGATTTCATGGCAGCGATGCGCGGCCTCGCCGGTGACGCCGCCGAGCGCCGCATCGACGATTCCGTCGGCCGGCTGCATCTGGAGGCCGTGCTCGAACAGCCGATCGATACCCTGTCGAAAGGTTTCAAGCGGCGTGTCGGTCTCGCAGGCGCGATCCTGCACGATCCGCAGGTGCTGATTCTCGACGAACCGACCGACGGCCTGGATCCGAACCAGAAGCAGGAGGTCCGCAGCCTGATCAACTCGATGGCGCGCGACAAGACCATCGTGATCTCGACCCATCTGCTCGAAGAGGTCCATGCGGTGTGCACGCGCGCGATCATCATCGCCGGTGGCCGCCTGCTTGCCGACGCCACGCCGGCCGAACTCGAGGCGCGCTCGCGTTACCATCAGGCGGTGTCACTGAGTGCCGCCGACGTGGAGCAGGCGAAGGCGGCGCTGGCGCGCGTCGCCGATGTCGCCGCGATCGAAGTCGATCCGCAGGACCAGCGCATCACTGCTTTTCCGAAGCCTGGAAGGCAGATCTTCGTGGCGGTCAGCGATGCACTCAAGGCGCAAAATGTCGCGGTGCGCGAGCTCGCGCTCGAAGCCGGACGTCTCGACGAGGTCTTTCGCAGCATCACCCAGGGCGCGGGTGGCAAGGGAGTGCGCACATGAGCTTGACGCTGACGATTTTCAAGCGCGAACTGCGCAGCTACTTTGCCACGCCGGTGGCCTACGTCTTCATCGTGATCTTCCTGCTGCTTGCAGGTGCCTTCGCGTTCTATCTTGGCGGCTTCTACGAACGTGGCCAGGCCGACCTGCAGCCGTTTTTCACCTTCCATCCCTGGTTGTACCTGTTTCTGGTGCCGGCTGTGTCGATGCGCCTGTGGGCCGAAGAACGCAAGAGCGGCACGATCGAATTGCTGCTGACCTTGCCGGTGACGTTGTGGCAGGCGGTGCTTGGCAAGTTCTTCGCCGCCTGGGCCTTCATCGCCATTGCCCTGGCGCTGACTTTTCCGATCTGGCTGACGGTCAATTACCTGGGCAGGCCCGACAACGGCGT
Organism: Dokdonella sp.; assembly: GCF_019634815.1. GTDB lineage: Bacteria > Pseudomonadota > Gammaproteobacteria > Xanthomonadales > Rhodanobacteraceae > Dokdonella_A. Next base: position 121,724 of record NZ_JAHCAP010000002.1, read on the forward strand.
GATTTTCGCCAGCTATCTGGGTTCGCTGCTGATGGCCGGGGCTTTTCTCGCGATCGGCTCCTGCCTGTCGGCAGCCACCCGCAATCAGGTGGTCGCCTTCATCCTCACCGTCGCGATCTGCTTCGTGTTGCTGCTCGCCGGCTACCCGCTGGTGCTCGGTGCGATTGGTTCGATCGCGCCGCAAGGCGTGGTCGATGCAGTTGCAGGTTTGAGTTTCCTCACTCATTTCGAGGCGATCGGCAAGGGTGTGATCGATTTGCGTGACCTCGTATATTTCGTGCTCACGATCGCGGTCTGGCTGTATGCCAGCACGCTCGTGATCGACATGAAGAAAGCGGCCTGAGGAGGAACCGACGATGGCATTCAATCGCAAGGCGATTTCCGGTTCCGCACTGGTCGTGCTCGGCGTGTTGTTCGTGGCGGTGCTGCTGGTTGTCAATGTGGCGCTGCGTGGCGCGCGCGTCGATCTCACCCAAGGCCGCCTGTACACGCTGTCCGAAGGCACGCGCAACATTCTCAAGTCGATCGACGAACCAATCAGCCTGTATTTCTTCTACTCCGACAAGGGCAGCCAGGAAATTCCGCAGGTGCGCGCCTATGCCACGCGTGTGCGCGAGATGCTGCAGGAAATGGCATCTCACTCGGGTGGCAAACTGCACCTGCAGTTCATCGATCCCTTGCCGTTTTCCGAGGACGAGGACCGCGCATCGAGCATGGGTTTGCAAGCGATTCCGGTGTCGGCCGCAGGCGACAAGATTTTCCTCGGCATCGCCGGCACCAATTCGACCAATGGACAGGCGGCGATTCCTTTCCTGCAGCCGGACAAGGAAGCCTTCCTCGAATACGACATCGCCAAACTGATTCACGAGCTTGAAGTGCCGAAGAAGCCGGTCGTGGGTCTGCTGTCGGGCCTGCCGATGGAGGCGGAATTCGACCAGGCCACGCGCCAGATGCGCCCGGCGTGGGCGATCGACCAGCAGTGGCGGCAACTGTTCGACGTGCGCAAGCTCGATGCGGGCACGCTCAAGAGCATCGATGCGGACGTGTCGGTACTGATCCTGGTGCAACCCAAAAACCTGTCGGATGACGCGCAGTATGCGATCGATCAGTTCGTGCTGCGTGGTGGTCATCTGCTCGCCTTCGTCGACCCCGATGCGCAGATGGACCAGACCGGCGCCGATCCGAACAATCCGATGGCGGCGATGATGGCTGACAAATCGTCAGACCTGCCAAAACTGTTCAAGGCCTGGCACGTCGACTACGACCCGCACAAGGTGGTGCTCGATCGCTCGCGCGCACTGGCGATCAGCATGGGTGAAGCGCAGGCGCCGGTTCGGCATCCGGCGATTCTTGGTTTGGGCGATACCGATTTCAATCACGACGACGTGGTCACGGCGAGCCTGTCCACGATCAATGTCAGCAGCGCGGGCTTCATCGAGCTGGCGAAGGACGCCAAGGACGAGAAACTCGAACCGCTGGTGCAGACCTCGTCGGACGCGAGCAGCGTGGCCAGCGATCGCTTGCGCATGCTCAGCGATCCTTCGAGTATGCTGGCCAACTACACGGCAAGCGGTACGCCGTTCGTGATTGCCGGTCGTCTCACCGGCACGCTTGCCACGGCTTTCCCCGAGCGCAAGGGGGACGGCCATCTGGCGCAATCGAAAGAGCCGGCGCAAGTGGTGCTGGTCGCCGACACCGACATTCTGTCCGATCGCATGTGGGTGCAGGTGCGTTCCTTCCTCGGCCAGTCGCTGATGAACGCCTTCGCCAACAATGGCGATTTCGCGGTCAATCTGGTTGACAACCTTGCCGGCTCTGGCGACTTGATCCGCATCCGTGGTCGCGCCACCTCGCAGCGGCCATTCACCACCGTGGAGGCGATCAAGCGCAGCGCCGACGAGCGTTTCCGCGCCAAGGAGCAGGACCTGCAGCGGGAGTTGTCGGAAACCGAACGCAAGCTCACCGAGCTGCAATCGGCCAAGGCCCAGGATCAGGCGATGATCCTTTCGCCCGAACAGAAGGGCGAGCTCGACAAATTCCTCAAGCGCAAGGTGGAAATCCGCAAGGAGCTGCGCGGGGTGCGGCGTCAGCTCGATGCGCAGATTGAATCCCTGGGCGCGCGCCTGAAGATCATCAACATCCTGTTGATGCCGCTGCTGGTCACCCTGGCGGCATTGGCCTTTGCCTGGTGGCGTGCGCAACGTCGGCGCGCTGCGCGGGGAGCCCGCGCATGAACCGGAACACTTTCATCGGCCTGTTGATCGCGGCGCTGCTGGCCTTGCTCGCTGCCGTGGTGATTCATTACGGCAACCAGCCCGAACGCGAGGCAGCGCAACGCGATGCCTTGCTGGCGCCGGGCCTGGGCGAACACCTCAACGACGTCGGCAGTGTGGTGATCAAGGGGGCCGGCAACAAGACCTTGGCGACCTTGGTGCGCGGTGACAAGGACTGGACGCTGGCCGAGAAGGGTGGTTATCCCGTCGATGGCGGCAAGCTGCGCGAGCTGCTGCTCAAGCTCGCCGATGCGAGACTGGTCGAGCCCAAGACCGCGAACAAGGACAAGTACGCGGTGCTGGGCGTGCAGGACATTGGCGCCAGCGATGCCAAGGGCGTCGAGCTTGACCTGAAGGGGTTGGCGCAACCGCTGCAGCTCATCATCGGCGATGCCAATCCGCATGGCGGCACGTACGTGCGGCGCGTGGGTGATGCGCAGAGCTGGTTGACGCTGGCCGCGCTCGGTGTCGACAAGAATCCCGTGAATTGGTTGCACAAGGACCTGTTGTCGATTCCGGCCTCGCGCATCGCCAGTGTCAGCTTGGGGCGGACCGATGGTGCGGGTGTACGGCTTGCGAAAAAGGCTCAAGGCGATGCCGATTTCAGCCTGCTCGATGTTCCTGCGGGGCGCGAGGCGGGCGATGCCTACACGATCAACGGCATTGCCGGCACGCTTGACGGTCTGCGTTTGGACGATGTGCTTGCGAGCAGCGGCGTGAAGGTGCCCGCCGATGCGCGCAATGCGCAATTCGAAACCAGCGATGGCCTGGTGTTCGTGCTCACGAACTGGAGCAGTGACGGCAAGCACTACGCGCAGATCGGGGTCCGGCTCGATGCGGCCAAGGCCAACGCAGGTATCGACGCCGCGCAGGGCAAGGTCAAGGCGGAATACGCCAAGGCGCTCGCCGATGCTGAAAAAGGCGGGAGCAAGGAGGGCAAGGACATGCCGATCAAGCCGCTTGCCGAGACCGATGCGGGCAAGGATCGCGTCAATCGCCTGGCCGCGCTCAATGAGGAGGTTGCGAGGTTGGAAGCGCGCCTGCATGGCTGGACCTTCGTGCTGCCGGCCTACAAGGCCGCCAATCTCGACAAGTCGATCTCCGAGCTTCTCAAGCCGGCCGAAGCCAAGCCAACGAAGGCAAAAGCAAGGGGCAAATGAAGATCGCGCGGCGCCTTGCGCGCCGCGTGAGTCAAGTCAACGAGCAAGGGCACGGGTCGATACCCGTGCCGCAATGCGGTTCAGCCCAATTCGATGCAGTCGAAGCGCACATCGGGATCCACCTCGACGTCGTAGTCGACATCCGCGCGCTCGAAGCCGAACAGCTTGAGGAACTCGCGCTTGTAATTGGCGTAGTCGGTCAGCTGGAAGAGGTTGTCAGTGGTGACCTGGGGCCACAACGCCTTGCAGGCATCCTGCACGTCGCTGCGCAGTTCCCAGTCGTCGAGGCGGAAGCGCTGCTCCTCGTCGAGCGCCGGCGCCTGGTGATCGCTGCGGTACATGTTTTCGCGCAGGAGACGATCGAGTTGGTCCAGGGTGCCTTCGTGCAGCCCCTTTTCCTTCATGATCTTGAACACCAGCGCGATGTACAGCGGCATCATCGGGATCGCCGCGCTCGCCTGCGTCACTACCGACTTGAGCACGGCGACATTGGCGCTGCCGCCACGCGCGGACAGGCGCGCATCGAGCCTGCGCGCGGTCGCGTCGAGATCGACCTTGGCGCGGCCGAGCGCGCCATGCCAGTAGATCGGCCAGGTGATTTCAGTGCCGATGTAGCTGAAGGCGACGCTGCGCGCATTGGCTGCAAGCACGCCCGCGCGCTCGAGCGCGTCGATCCACAGTTCCCAGTCCTGGCCACCCATCACCGCAACCGTGTCTTCGACCTCCTGTGCGGTGGCCGGCTCGATGGTTGCTTCAACGATCAGGTCACGATTGGTGTCGATCGCGGTCGACGTGTAGGGCGCGCCAATGGGCTTGAGCGAGGAGCGCTTGACCTCGCCGCTGCCCGGCAGCTTGCGTGCCGGCGCCGCCAGCGAATAGACGACCAGATCGACCTGTCCGCCCATCTCGGTCTTGATGAGTTCGATCACCTTGGCGCGTGCTTCGTCGGAAAACGCATCACCGTTGATGGATCGGCTGTACAGGCCCTCTTGCTTGGCCAGACGGTCGAACTCGGCACTGTTGTACCAGCCGGCGCTGCCCGGCTTGCTGACACTGCCCGGGCGTTCGAAGAAGACGCCGAGCGTGTTGGCACCGAAGCCGAACGCACAACTGATGCGCGCAGCGAGGCCGTAGCCGGTCGAGGCGCCGATCACCAGCACGTTCTTCGGCCCATCGGTGCGCACGCCGCGCGCGCGGGTGGCAGCGATCTGGTCGCGCACGTTGAGCGCGCAGCCGGTCGGATGCGTGGTGATGCAAATGAAGCCGCGGACCTTGGGATGGATGATCAAGCTCGTTCACCGGATCGTTGTCGGGCCGAGGATTTTAGGGCAACGCCGGTCGAGTCGCACAATCGTCGCGCCGGCGACTCCGCGCGGGCCAGTGTGTGCTGCCGCCGAAATGCTGGCCCACCCCGCGCGGATGCTGTCGGCTCAGGGCACGAAACTGAGGAACATCCAGGCAGCGAAAACCACCAGGTGGACGATGCCGGGCAGGGTAGTGGTGCGACCGGTGCGCAGCGAGATCGAAACCACGAACAACGACAACAGGAGCATCACCGTGGCCTTGGCATCGATGCCCAGCGCGAGTGGCCAGCCCATGATCACGGCGAGCAGGGCCACGGCCGGCACGGTGAGGCCGATGCTGGCAATCGCCGAACCGACCGCGAGGTTGAGGCTCTTCTGCAACTGATTGGCATGTGCCGCGCGGATCGCGGCAACGCTTTCCGGCAGCAGCACGATGGTCGCGATCAAGATGCCGACCGTGGCTGCTGGTGCGTTCAGCGCAGCGACCAGGCGTTCGATCTCGGGCGAGATGCCCTTGGCACTGAGTACCACCGCGAGCAGGGCAATCAGCAGCAGCACAAGACTGATGACCGCTTCGCGGTTGGCGGGCGCGGCGTGGCTGTCGTCGTCCTCCGATTCGTCTTCGGCGGGCAGGAAATAGTCGCGATTGCGCACCGTCTGGAACAGCGTGAATGCGACGAACAGTAGCAAGGTGACGATCGCAACGAAGATCAGCTGGCCGTTCGTGTAGACCGGCCCCGGCGCACTCGAAGAGTAATTGGGCAGGATCAGGGTGAAGGTCACGATCACGGTGAGCGTGCCCAGCGCGGCGTTGATGCCTTCCAGTTTGAAGCCCTGTTCGTGGTGCTTGCGGCCGCCGACCAGCAGGCTGGCTCCGATCAGGCCGTTGAGGATGATCATCACCGCTGCAAACACGGTGTCGCGGGCAAGCCCCGCTGCCGCTTCGCCGCCGCTGAGCATCATCGAGACGATCAGCGCGACTTCGATCACGGTGACCGCTAGCGCGAGCACCAGGGTGCCAAAGGGTTCACCAAGGCGATGCGCGATCACCTCTGCATGATGGACTGCGGAAATGATGCTGCCGACCAAGCCGAGCACCAGCACCACCATGATGCCGGGAATGCCTGGCGCTGCCCAGGACAGCACGAGCGCGGCGATTCCCGCGAGGGGGAGGGCATAGGTCCACGGCGGATTGTGGTTGACGGCTGCGTTCATGCGGGATCGGGATGGCGGTCGGTGGCGACGGGCAAAAAAGAGACTTCCCGTTCCGGCGGCTTCGAAGCTCATCACGGCATTGCCGCGCAGCCGTCAGCAGAAGAGGAAGTCTTGATCGACACTATAGCCACTGGCATGGATTTGGCGAAGCGCGCATCCCTGCTTGCCTGATGACCGGCGCAGCCGTGGTCGTGTGTCCGACTCGGCCGTGGCGCGATGGTCAAGGGCTCGCAATGCCTGCCGCGGAACCGTTGCGTGCGACCGTGCCGATGCGGAACTCACGAGGCGTCGCGATGACGGTCCTGCCAACTTGAAAGCCGCTGACGATAGTCGGCCAGCTCCTCGGCATAGACATCCTGGACGCAGCGATCGCAGCCACTGTCGCAGCAATCGCCGGGCAGCGGTGGCTCGGGTGGCAGCGGACGTGGGTCTGTCTCGAGCGGGTTCATGCAGGCAGGTTCAAGTGGCACACGGATGCAGATGGAGATTGTCGCCGCCGGTTCCAATGTTGTCACCCGTGCCAAACACAGCGTTGGCTGAATCAAACGCGCGCCCGCTTCGCCCGGCGCGGTCCATGCGCGCACAATGGCGGGATCAAGGGCGTCGGCGCCCTGATCGGAGTCGATACGCAAGCAGTCATGGATGTGAAGGTCGGCAGTTTTCCGCAGGTCGAACGGGAATCGTTCGACAGCCTGCTCGCGGCAATCCACGCCTGCACGGTGTGCGCGGCGCATCTGCCGCTCGGGCCGCGGCCCGTGGTGCAACTGGATCCACGCGCGCGGCTGTTGATCGTTGGGCAGGCCCCGGGCCTCAAGGTGCACCAAACCGGGATACCGTGGAACGACGCGAGCGGCCGCATGTTGCGCCAATGGCTGGGCATTGACGAGAGCGTGTTCCATGACGCCAGCCGCGTCGCGATCATGCCGATGGGTTTTTGTTATCCGGGACGCGGCAAGGGCGGTGATCTTCCACCGCGCAGGGAATGCGCGCCGCTGTGGTTTCATCGCGTGCATGCGCATCTCACCCGGATCGAACTGATCCTGCTGATCGGCCGCTACGCGCAGGCCTGGTATCTGGGCAAGGACCAGAAGGCGAACCTGACCCGCACGGTTGCCGCATTCGCTGATTACGCGCCGCGCTACATCCCGCTGGTGCATCCCTCACCGCGCAACACCGCGTGGATGCAGCGCAACCGATGGTTCGAACATGACGTGCTGCCGGAATTGCGTTCACGCGTGGCGACGGTCCTTGATCTTCCACAAGGAGCAAGCCCATGAACAAGCACAGGAACGCCCATCGCGACATTAGCCTGCAGCGTGCCTATGAGGATCCGGGCGCGCATGACGGTTACCGCGTGCTGGTTGATCATTTCTGGCCGCGTGGCCGCAGCAAGGACGCGCTCAAGCTCGATGCATGGGCGCGCGAGCTCGGCGCCAGTGCCGAGCTCATCCACTGGTACGGCCATGTGCATGAACGCTGGCCCGAGTTTCAAGAGCGCTATCGCAGGGAACTGGCGCAGCCGGCGCAACAGGAGCGCATGCAGGCCTTGCTCGAGGCCGCGGGCAAGCGACGCATCACGTTGGTGTTCGGCGCACGCAGCGAAACCGAGAATCAGGCGGTGGTGCTGCGCGAGGTCTTGCTGGAACTGTGAGTGCGCAAGCCCGTGGCGCAGGGTGGCGAGGCACGTGGGCGCCGTTGCTGTCTTGCGCGATGTTCGCGCCGATGATGCATTGTTCGCCACGACATCGCGCTGGCTGGCTGCTAGAGTGCGCAGCCTTCACTCGAACTGGAATCCGCAATGACGCATGCCTTCCCGATCGGTACCCCCGGCCAGCCTTGGGGAGAAGCGGAGACGGCACGCTGGCGCGCTGGTTTGCAGGTGCGGCGCAGTCATGCCGAGGATGTGCTGGCACGAATCGACGCCCTGCGCGAGCGTTGCGAGGTGATCGAATACGGCCATCTCGACTATCCGCCGCAGCGTTTCCCGCTGTTGGCGCTGCGCAGTCGGCAATGGCACGAGGAGTTGCCGTTGGCTCTGGTCACTGGCGGCGTGCATGGCTACGAGACCAGCGGCGTGCATGGCGCCTTGCAGTTCGCCGAACGGCATCTCGAGGAGTACGCGGGCCGGCTCAACGTGCTGGTGGTGCCTTGCGTGAGTCCGTGGGGCTACGAGCGCATCCAGCGCTGGAACCCGCAGGCGCTCGATCCCAATCGCGCGTTCCATGAGCACAGTCCCGCGCCCGAGTCGGCGGCACTGATGGCGTTCGTGGAGGCGTGGCGCGGGCGCTTCATCGTGCACATCGACCTGCATGAAACCACGGACAGCGACGAGTCGGAGTTCCGGCCTGCACTCGCGGCGCGCGACGGCAAACCATTCGAGCCGGGCACGATTCCCGATGGCTTCTATCTGGTCGACGATGTCGCGCAGCCGCAACCGGCGTTTCAGAGCGCGATCATCGCGGCGGTCGAGAGGATCACCCACATCGCTGCCGCCGATGTCCGCGGCGAGATCATCGGCTCGCAGATGGTTGCGCCCGGCGTGATCCGCTACGCACTGCGCAAGCTCGGCCTGTGCAGTGGCATCACCAGCGCGCCGTACAGGACCACCACCGAGGTCTATCCCGACAGTCCACGCGCAAATCCGGCGCAATGCAACGACGCGCAGGTTGCCGCGGTGCGTGCCGCGCTCGATTTCGCGCTCGCCCACCCACCTCACTGAAGCGCCAGGCGGCATTCACGCCGACCGCACCCAGGACCCACTTTCCGGAATCCGATCAAGACGATGCTCAGTCCCCGACTTCAAACCTTCATGGCCCTGCACCGGGCCGGGAAATTCGCTGAAGCCGAGGCCGGCTACCGGGACTGCAGGCGCGCCGGCATCGATGTCGTCATTCCCCTCTCGGCATTGTTGTTGCAGCAAGGCCGCAACGCCGAGGCGATCGTTGAACTCGAGCCCGTGGTGGCGGCACAGCCCGAGAATTTCGCGGCTGTGGTGAACCTTTCGATTGCCCTGCGCCAACAAGGTGAGGCGGAGCGTGCGCTCGAATACGCGCGTCGTGCCTGTGAGCTCAGGCCCGGAGAGGCCAGCGCCTGCAATGCGCGTGGACTGGCCGCGCTGGCGCTGGATGAAAACGAAGAAGCGCTTGCGGCCCTGGACGCGGGACTCAAGTCGGCGCCGGGGAACGTGCCATTGGAGCTGCACCGGGCCAAGGCGCTGCGCAATCTCGGGCGTTTGCGCGATGCCTTGGCGGCTTTCGAGCGCATCGTGAAGGTGGATCCCGGCATGCTCGAGGCCTGGCGCGATCTCGGCGTGGTGCAGGCCCGCTTGGGAATGGTCGGGCCGGCACTGGCGAGTGCGACCCAGGCGCGCAACCTCGCGCCGGCCGACAGCGAGGTCCTGCTCGAATATGCCGTCGCCTTGTTGCGCGCGGGCCGGACCGCCGAGGCGGAACAGTTCCTCGAGCGCGGCGGCGGCAATGGCGGAGCCTGGTTGATGTTCGGTCAGGCGCTGCTGCGTGAAGGCAATGTGCAGGGCGCACGCAAGGCACTCGAACGGGCACATGCATTGGAACCGGACAGTCCGTACGTGCGGCACTTCCGCGCCGCGCTTTCGGGCGAGTTGCCCGAGGGTATCGAAAGCGACTACATCCGCGGCCTGTTCGATGATTTTGCCGATCGCTTCGAATCGACCCTGGTGAACAACCTCGGCTACGGTGTGCCCAAGCGCCTGCCGAGGTTCCTCGCCGAGCAGGGCGTGGAGACATTCACCGATATTCTCGACCTTGGCTGCGGGACCGGTTTGATGGGCGCGGAGCTGGCGGGCGCCGGCCGCCGGATCGATGGTGTGGATCTGTCCGGGCGCATGCTGGCCGTTGCCCGTGAAAAGGACGTCTACCGGGAACTGCACGAGGGCGAGGTGCTGGCTTTCCTGCAGACAGCGCCGCAGCAATGGGATCTGATCGTGGCTGCCGATGTGTTCATCTACATCCGCGCGCTCGAGCCGATCTTTGCCGCGGCATGGCAACGCCTGCGGCCAGGCGGTCATTTCGTGTTCTCGATCGAGCGCAGCGAGGGAGCGGAAACGCAATTGATCGCCGAGACCGGCCGCTATCGACACCACGTGCAGGCATTGCGCGCGGCGCTGGAGCAGGCCGGCTTCACCGGGATATGCCTGGAGGACCTCGTGATCCGCAAGGAATCGGGTCATCCGGTTGCCGGCAGCCTGCTGCTAGCCCAGCGTCCGCTCAAGCAAGCCTGATCGCCTGCACGCCATCGAGCGCACGATGCGCAGCGAATCCCGCCTTTGCGAGTCGACGCATCACTTCCGCGGGCAGATCTCGGCCGCGCGAGTTGCGGTTGGGCGCGCCGGTGTAGTGGAACAGCGCTCCCCGCGGTCGCAGCACGCGCGCGAGTTCATCGTAGAAGCGCTGCGCGTAGAGCTCACCGGCGATGCCGAAGCGCGGCGGATCGTGCAGGACCGCATCGAAACCCGCGGCGGGCAGTGTGGCGACCGCCTCGCCGACATCGCCATGACGCAATTCGAGCACGCGCGCGGTGACTGGATCGTGCGGGTCCGGCGACCACGGATTGAGACCGCGCAACCACAGCACGTCGGCATTCTTTTCGAAGGACAGCACGTGGCTTGCTCCGGCCTCGACGCAGGCGCGGGCGAAATAGCCGAGGCCGCCACAGGTATCGAGAATGCGCTTGCCGCGCGGTTCGATCAGCGCGACCTTGCGCTGCGCGTCGTCCCATGGCGAGCACTGCGCGCTCGGCAACATCTTGATGCCGTCGATCTCAAAGGTCGGCGCACCCCAAGTCGTGGGCACAAGCTTGATGAGTGATTCGGAAAAACGTCGCACGGGCGCAAACGCTCCGCCGTCCCAGTAGTGGATCGTGCGCGGCTTGAGTTCGGCGGGCCATGGGAATTCGGCCTTGCGCCAACGCCAGCACTCACGCAACACCTCGACAGTTTCTTCGCTGCGGCCCAGATCGAACGAGCCCTGCCAGTGCGACAGCCCGGCATCGCGCGCCGCACGCATTGCGGTGAGCATTTCCTGCGTCAGCAACGGCCCGCGTGATGGCGGGAAAACCGTGGTCATCACCGCGCCTTGAGGATGGCGGCGAGACGGTCGGGCGTGCCTGGAATGCGCAGCAGATGCGGCTGACGGATGCCGTCGTGGTAGTCGATGGTGACACTGCGGAAGGCATCGCCGCGACGAACCATGAGGCGTATCGGCGTTCGATCTCGCTGCGCCGCGCTCACTGCGCGCTGCAGGCGCTGCGCACTCCAGGCGGCATCGTTGATCGCGATGATCTGCATGTCACGGGCGAGACCGGCGCGCCAGGCCGGGCTGTCCCACAGCACCTGATCGAGACGGCCGTCGGCCTGGGCGACGCGCAGGCCGAGCGAATAGCTGAAATCGTGCATCTGGTGTGCGCTCTCGGCATCACTGACCGCGGCGTTGGGCGTGCTGGTGTATTCGAGCTTCCAGCCGGCGCGGGCGAGCGCGCTGCCGAAGTAACCGGCATGGGCATCGAGACGGCTGCGCAGGAACTGCTGCCAATCCTCGCCGGGCTCAAGGCGCGCGAGCGCGGCGACGATGTCGGCTTCGGCATAGGTGGATACCGGCTGCAGGCCGCCGGGACTGGCGAAGAATGCGCGGGCGAAATCATCGAGCGAGCGGCGGTTGCGCGAGAGCTCGCGCAGGCGCGCATCGACGTCGAGCCAGAGCAGGCTGCCCTCGTCGTAGAAGTCGTAGGCGCGCTGCCAGTTCTCCCAGGCCTGCGGCGCGTCATTGAACTCGATGATGCCTTCGTTGCCGGTGTCCTGCAGGTTGCGCCAAACGCGCCCGGCGCGGTGTTCGGCAGCGGCGGCGACCATCGCCAGCACGGCGAGCGTCTGCTCGCGCGTGCGCAGGCCCGAACGTGCCGACAGCACCCAGGCCCAGTATTGGGTCTGACCCTCGTAGAGCCAGAGCAGGTCATTGCGCATCGGCGTGTTGTAGTCACGGGTTGCGCTTGGCTGCGGGCGCCGGAACTTGCCGTTCCAGGCATGCACGTATTCATGGGCGAGCAGGTCGTTGTCGACGAACGGCGATTCGCCGAGCAGATAGCCCGCGGCCTGGCCGTTCTCGCTCGATTGCTGGTGTTCCAGGCCGATGCCCGAAAACTGCGACGACACGGCCAACAGAAAGTCGTAGTGGTCGTAGGGCCGCGCGCCGAATACGTGATCGGCCTGAGCGACCAGCGCCTTGTGCGCGGCAAGGACTTCGGGCTTGGCTTCGAGCAATTCGGGCGCATCGGCGATTGCGTTGAGGCGCACCGGGGCCTTGGCGTTGGCGTCGAGCGCGAAGCTGCGCAGGTACTGTCCGGTGTAGAGCGGTGCATCGACGAGCGTTTCCAGTGTGGTCACGTCGAAACGCAGTTCATCGCCCTCGCGTTGCGCCCCTTCGAGCGCGCTGGCGTATGACCAGCCGGCCGGCAGGCGCACAGCCGGTCTGATTGCGATCTCGCGCGCCGCGCGACCTTGCGGATACATCAATACGCGGTGCCATTGCAGCGACAGCATCTGCGGCGTGGTGGCGATGCGGCCCTGATTGGATGCGGTCGGCGAGAAATACTGGAACTCGAGGTCAAGGGTGCTGGCACCTTCGGGTACCTCGACGTGGAAGGCGTACATGTTGACCGCGTCGCGTCGCCACGGCAGGCGGTGGTCGCCGGCGCGCAAGGTGAGCCCGGCGATCTGGTTGATCGGCCCGGTCGGTGCGTGATTGCCTGGAATCCATTGTGGATAGAGCAGGGTGAGCGGGCCGGCCTTGACCGGAATGCGTTCGTGCACGCGCTGGATGTTGCGATCGATGTCGCTGACATCGACGCGCAGGTCGATCGTGTTTGACGGCGCGGCAAGGACCCGCAACGGCGCCGTGATTGCCAACACAAGCACGGGCAGGAGTACCCACCGGCGGCGCCCAATCCAAGCAAGCATGCGTGCATTCCCGAGTGACTTCGGTCGCATGATAGCGGTCGCCCGTGCGCGCCGGGCCGGCACGCAGATCGTGCGGGGGCGGACAAACAAAAGCCGGCGCGTGGCCGGCTTGTGCTGTGCATGAGTGGTCGGGGTGACAGGATTCGAACTTGCGACTTCTACCTCCCGAAGGTAGCGCTCTACCAGGCTGAGCTACACCCCGATCCGGGCCCGCCGTGGCGGGGCGCGCATTCTATCGGGGAGCATGCGGGCCTTGCAACCGCGCGCATCTGCTACGCTTTGCGGCCCGTTTTTCCGCCCTGCGCGCGCGTTCGCGCCGGCCGACTCGCAAGGACACCCATGGCTCTCACCCAAGCCCGCACCATGCCCGGCGTGCTCGAATTGCTTCCGCTCGACCAGGTGGCGTTCCAGTCGATGCTCGATGCGATCCGGCGCAACTTCGAGCGCTACGGGTTTCTGCCGATCGAGACGCCGGTGATGGAGTTTTCCAGCATCCTCTTGACCAAGCAGGGCGGTGAAACCGAGAGGCAAGTCTATTTCGTGCAATCGACCGGCAATCTGCAGGCGGCGCAAGCGGGCGATTTGCCGGAGCTGGCGCTGCGTTTCGATCTCACCGTGCCGCTCGCGCGCTATGTCGCCGAGCACGAGCACGATCTGGTGTTTCCATTCCGGCGCTACCAGATGCAGCGCGTCTACCGCGGTGAACGCGCCCAGCGTGGGCGCTTCCGCGAGTTCTACCAATGCGACATCGACGTGATCGGCAAGGATCAGCTATCGGTGCGCCACGACGCCGAATTGCCCGCGGTCATCCACGCGGTGTTCCGTGATCTGGACATCGGCCCATTCACCATCCACATCAACAACCGCAAGCTCATGCGCGGCTTCCTCGAAGGGCTCGGACTCACCGACGCCGGGGCGCAAGCTGCGGTGCTGCGCGAGGTCGACAAACTCGACAAGCGCGGCGTGGATGCGGTGCGGGAGACACTGGCTGGTGCGGAATTCGGCCTCGCCGCGGACGCCATCGCGCGCCTGCTCGACTTCGTCGCCTTCCGCTCGGATTCGCTGGCCGCCGCACTGGCCAAGCTCGATGCGCTGGGCGCCGGCAGCACGGCGCTGGAGGAGGGCCGCGCCGAACTGCGCGAAGTGCTGACGATGGTCAAGGCCTTCGGCGTGCCCGAATCTCATTTCGCGCTCAATCTCTCGATTGCGCGCGGCCTCGACTACTACACCGGCACCGTCTACGAGACCACGCTCAACGAACACCCGCAGATCGGCTCGATCTGTTCCGGTGGGCGCTACGAGAACCTCGCCAGCCACTACACCAAGTCCAGGCTCCCGGGCGTGGGCATTTCGATCGGCGCGACACGGCTCTACTGGCAGTTGCGCGAGGCCGGCATCCTCAAGGGCGGCAGCAGCACGGTGCAGGCGCTGGTCGCGCAGATGGACGAGGCCGAGCTGCCGCGCACCCTCGCGCTGGCCAGCGAGTTGCGTGCGGCCGGCATCAACACCGAGGTCGTGGTCGAGCCGGGCAAGCTCGCGCGCCAGTTCAAATACGCCGACCGTGCCGGCATCCGCTTCGTGCTCGTGCTCGGCTCCGACGAGATCGCCAAGGGAACGGTCACGGTCAAGGACCTGCGCAAGCAGGATCAATTCGAGGTCGCACGCAGCGAACTTGCGCAGACGCTGCGGGTCGAGCTCGCCCAGTCGGCGGCGACGCCGCGCGCCTGAAACCCCGGTATTTTCCGCTCATTGCATGCAAGGCAGGGTGTCACGATGCACGCCAAGGTGATTCGACTCGACGGCCACAGTCTGAGCCGCGCCCAACTGGTCGAAATCGCCAGCGGCGCCGCGCAGGTCGAACTCGACCCGGATCAGCTCGACCGGGTGCAGCGCGCTGCCGATTTTCTCAGCGAAAAGGTTCGTTGCGGCGAACCGATCTATGGCGTGACCACGGGTTTCGGCAGCAATGCCGACAAGCTGCTCGGCTCGCATCGACTGCGTGACGAACTGCCCGGCCGCAAGGCACAGGCGCATTCGCAAACCCTGCTCGAGGAATTGCAGCACAACCTCATCATCACCCATGCGGTGTGCGTGGGTGAGCCATTCGAGCCGCGCGTGGTACGCGCGATGCTTGCGATTCGCATCAATACCTTGATGCATGGTCACTCGGGCATCCGCGTGTCGACCCTGCAGTCGCTCACCGACCTGCTCAATCGCGGCGTCGTGCCGGTGGTGCCGAAGAAGGGCTCGGTCGGTGCAAGCGGGGATCTAGCGCCGCTCTCGCATCTGGCGCTCGTGCTGCTCGGCGGCGGTGAGGCCTTCTTCCAGGGCCAACGCATGCCGGGTGCGCAGGCGCTCGAGCTGGCCGGTCTCGAGCCGGTGAAGCTCTCGTTCAAGGAAGGCCTTGCGCTCAACAACGGCACCGCGCAGATGTTGGCGACTGCGGTGCTCGCGCTCGATCGCCTCGGCACATTGCTCGACAGCGCCGACCTTGCCGCGGCGATGACGCTCGACGCCTTTGCCGGACGCAGTGGTGCCTTGCGCGAAGAGGTGCACGCCTTGCGCCCGCATCCCGGCCAGGTCGAGACTGCGCGGCACGTGCGCGAATTGCTCGCCGGCTCGACCTTGGTTGATATTGCCTATCACCTGGTGCCGCGTTTTCGCGGCTGGTCGGCGCAGGCCTGGGAGGATGCGCAGGACCAGGCGCTGGGTTTCGACATCAGTTGGGACTGGGTGCCGCCGTCGCAGCGTCACGGGCGCGAGGCGTTCTATTCGCGCTTCCTGCCGTTCAAGGGCGGCAAGAAGCACCAGCCGCAGGACGCCTATTGCCTGCGCTGCATGCCGCAGGTGCATGGCGCGGTGCGCGATGCCTGGGCACAGGCGTGTCGGGTCATCGACATCGAGCTCAATGCAGTGACCGACAATCCGCTGATCTTCCCCGTTGCGCAGAGCGCACAGGTGATCGAGGAGCAGGTGATCTCGGCCGGGCATTTCCACGGCATGCCGCTGGCTTTGGCGATGAGTTACGTCAAGGCCGCGATTCCGGTGCTGGCTTCGATTTCCGAGCGGCGTCTGAACAAGCTGGTCGATCCGGCGACCAACGACGGCCTGCCCGCGTTCCTGATCGGCAACGAGGATGCGACCGACTCGGGTTTCATGATCGTGCAATACACCGCCGCGGCGCTGGTCAATGATCTGGCCACGCGCGCGCATCCGGCCAGCGTCTACTCGGTGCCGACCAGTGCCAATGCCGAAGATCATGTTTCGATGGGCGCCAACGAGGCGCGGCATGTGCTGGAGATGACCGAGGATCTCGCCCACGTCATCGCGCTCGAGCTGTACACCGCTGCGCAGGCGCTCGACTACCGCCAGGACATGCTCAACGCCGCGCGACGGCTTGCCTGCAAGGGCGACTGGCAGGCGCTGGCCGGCAAGATCAGCAATGCCCCCGAAAGCGGCAGCCCGCAGCGTGCGCAATTCGAGAGCGAAGTGCGGCAACTGGCGCAGTCGCTGGCGCAGGCGGCGGATTTCCATGCCGGCGCGGCGGTGCGCGCGGTACATGGGCAGATCCGCGAGCAGGTGCAGTTCATGGCCCGTGACCGTGCGATGGACGGCGACGTCAAGACGATGTGCGACTGGGTCTTGGCACGACTGGCTGGTGCCTGAAGGTCCGCCGGTGGATCCGGTCTCAGTCGAGGTGTTCGTCGAGCAGGCGCTCGATTTCGCGCTCGATCGCGCCCTTCATCGCGCTCATCAGGAAGCCGAGTTCGGCACGCACGTGCAAGGTCGTGGTGGTGATCGAGATGGCGCCGCGCACGCCGCTGCGCTCGAAATGCAGTTCGTGGCCTTCCCAGGCGTAATCGACGCCGTATTCCTTGCCCAGGGATTTGGCCACGCGGGTCACTGCGGTCTTGGTCGATTTGAGGGTGCCGCCATGCGTGCGCTTGATGTCGATGACTGCCATGTGCGCCTCGCGCCGTGAATCAGGCGCGCATCATGCCCGAGCGGTCGGAATCGGTACAAGCCGGGCGCCCGGCCGGGTACCGGCCCTATGCTAGAGTGCGCCAATTGTTTTCGAATCCACACGATGCGGCTGAGCTTTGCCAATGGAGAACGCAGCGACCTTGTCGTGACCGCCGGAGGGGTCAACCTCGGCAGTGCCAATGGCAATGATGTCGTGCTCGAGCGCAGCGACGTGTCGCCGTGGCATGCGCGAATCTCGATCGACGCACGTGGCATCGTGCTGCAAGTGCTCGATCCGGCAGCGCAGACCCATGTCAATGCGCGGCCGGTGCGCGAGAAGGCCCTGCTGCATCTGGGCGACGCCGTGCATCTGGGCCAGGCCACGCTCACGATCAAGGCCGACAGCGACCGCATCGAAGCCAAGGCGCCGCCGCCTTCCAACGGCGCCGTGGCCGCGGGTGGCTGCGTGGTCCTGCGTGGCCTCACCGGGGCCCAAGCTGGCAAGGCGATTTCGATTGGCGCACGCGCGGTGATCGGCAGCGATAGCGCAAATGATGTGTTCGTCGAGGATGCGCGGGTTGCGCCTCGGCACGCGGCAATCGAATTGGTCGGACGCGAAATCTGGTTGCACAGTCTGGGGGCCGGGCAGGGCGCGGCGGTCAATGGCATCGCCGTGCTGGATGCGCGCCTGCGGCCTGGGGACCAGCTCGCTTTCTCGCGTCAACGGTTCTTGATCGAAGCGCCGGGCATGATCGGTGGCGCAGGCGGCGACACCGAAGTGGTGCCGGTGTCGAGCGGCGAATCCGCGCAGCCGGCCGCTGGCGAGGATCCTGATGCTGCTGCTGCGCCGGCAGGGGCGGCGGTCTGGTGGCTGCTGGGCGGCGCCAGCGTGATCGCGATCGCGCTGTACCTGCTGTTGCAGGGCGGGTTCTGAGCGGAAGCGACAGCACGAAACCCCTCGACTGCCGCTTGCAGGGCGGCTTCCCCCGAGGGGGAAGGAACATTTGGACGAATTTCGCAATGAGCTCGGGTTGGAAGCCGTGCCCGGCTTCAGCCGAAGGTGAAGGCGAAGGCCTCGACGCCCGGGTCCTCGAAACGGATCTCGAAGTTGCGCTCACGCACCGAATCGCGGCTGCGGATCAACTGGTACAAACGCTGCGAGGTGACGCTGCCGTGGCCGCCCGCATCGGTATCGGTGCCGTGATTGCCGGCGGGGGGCTGCCCGTCGAGCGTGACCGTGAAGCGCACCGGCTTGCCATCGCGCCCGGGGCCGAGCACGAGGTTGAGATCGCGCGCGCGGAAGCGGAACACGATGCTGCCCTCGGCAGCATCCAGCTTCGCGGATTGCTCGCTCACCGTCCATGAACCCGCCAGCGCCCAGCGGTTGAGCGCGAGGCTTTCGGGCAAGCGATAGGTCTTGGCGTGGTCGGGGAAGAAGCCACCCGGCGAGGCGAAGTGTTCGGCACGCGCATGACCGAGGTAGGTCTCCGGCGAACCGATTTGCGCCATGTCGGGCGCGAGCTGTGCGCCGCTGCCATCGGCGTGTGACATCGGCAGCGCATCGACCCGCTGCCCGGCTTCGGCGAGCAGGGCGCGGATGATCCGCTCGGATCCGGCGTAATCGCCTTCGCCGAAATGGTGGTGCCGGATGCGGCCTTGCGCATCGATGAAGTAGTGCGCGGGCCAATAGTGGTTGTCGAAGGCGTTCCAGATCCGGTAGCGACTGTCGACCGCGACCGGATA
Organism: Dokdonella sp.; assembly: GCF_019634815.1. Taxonomy (GTDB): domain Bacteria; phylum Pseudomonadota; class Gammaproteobacteria; order Xanthomonadales; family Rhodanobacteraceae; genus Dokdonella_A. Next base: position 140,370 of record NZ_JAHCAP010000002.1, read on the forward strand.
GGTGATGCCGAGGTCGGTCACGGCACGGCGCACGTTGGCTAGTTCCTTTTCGAAGTCGAACTCGGGCGTATGCACGCCGACCACGACGAGCCCTTGGTCGCGGTAGTGCTCGGCCCAAGCCTTGACGTGCGGCAGGGCGCGCAGGCAGTTGATGCAGGTGTAGGTCCAGAAATCGACCAGCACGACCTTGCCGCGCAGGGCGTCGCCGCCCAGCGGCGGCGAGTTGAGCCAGGCCACCGCGCCATCGAGCGGTGGTGCCTTGCCTTCGATCGGCAAGCCCGAGGCCTTGGCGCCTGGCGGCAGGGCCTGCGGGACGACATCGGCCGCCTGCATCGTTCGTGACCACCACAAGGCGCCCGCCGCGAGGCCGATCAACAGGGCGACCAGCGCCGCGATGCGCGCACTGCCGCTGCCGCGCGATGTGTCCGCGCTGGACCGGAACCACGCCTTGTGCATTGGGCTGCTCCTTCCTCGGGCCGGCGAGGGCGGGGGCCGGCGTGGGCGCCATGGTGCGCCTGTATCCGTGCAATTGGGAGCGCGATATGCACTTTGGTTATTGCATGGATGTTGCGTTGCGGCATACAGTGATTCGTCCAACTGGAGGAAATGCGTGAGCCGCACCTACAACTTCAGCGCGGGTCCGGCCGTGCTGCCCGAGGAAGTCCTTCGCCAGGCGCAGTCCGAATTGCTCGAGTGGAACGGCGCGCGCGCCTCGGTGATGGAAGTCAGCCATCGAGGCAAGGCCTTCATTGCGCTGGCCGAGGAAGCCGAACGCGACCTGCGCGACTTGCTCGCGGTGCCGGACAACTACAAGGTCTTGTTCCTGCAGGGGGGCGCGAGCCAGCACTTCGCCCAGATCGCGCTCAATTTCGCGCGCGGCGCCAAGGCCGATTACGTGCTCACCGGCGACTGGAGCGAGAAGGCCGCCAGGGAAGCCAAGCCGTGGACCCGGGTGCAGATTGCCGCGAGCGCGGCGGACACCCATCACGACCGCATCCCGCCGCGCGCGCAGTGGCAGCTCGATCCCGAAGCGGCGTATCTGCACATCACGCCCAACGAGACGATTCGGGGCGTCGAGTTCCATGAGGTCCCCGAGGCCGGCGCGGTGCCGCTGATCGGCGATGTCTCCTCGACCATCCTCTCGCGACCGCTCGACGTGTCGCGCTATGGCCTGCTGTATGCCGGTGCGCAAAAGAACATCGGTCCCTCGGGTCTCGTGGTGATGATCGTGCGCGATGACCTGCTCGAGCGCTGCCCCAAGGACATCCCCAAGATCTTCAATTATGCCGAGCACGCGGCGCAGGGTTCGATGCTCAACACGCCCAATACCTGGGGCTGGTATCTGGCCGGCCTCGTGTTCAAGTGGGTCAAGGCGCAAGGCGGCGTGGCCGCAATGGCGCAGCGCAATCGTGCCAAGGCCGAACTCCTGTATGGCTACATCGACCAGTCTGGCTACTACCGCAATCCGGTCGAGGTGTCCGCGCGTTCGTGGATGAACGTGCCCTTCACCCTGCCGCGTGAGGAACTCGATGCGACCTTCCTCAAGCAGGCCGAGGCCGCGGGCCTGCTTGCGCTCAAGGGCCACCGTCTGGTCGGCGGCATGCGTGCCTCGATCTACAACGCGATGCCGCTCGATGGCGTGCAGGCACTGGTGGACTTCATGCGCGATTTCGCCCAGCGCAATCCCTGAACCATTCGCCGACCGTGCCTGAACCGCCCCGATCCGGGTGATGCGGCCGCAAGAACGCTTTCCAAACTCCATTCCGGTCTCTTCCATGTTCACGATCCAGACTCTCAACAACATTTCGCGCAATGGAATCGAGCGCCTGCCCGACAAGCTCTACAAGGTTGCCAACGAGGTTGCCGCGCCCGATGCCATCCTGGTGCGCTCGGCCGACATGCATGCGCTCGCGCTCGCGCCCAGCGTCAAGGCCATCGCCCGCGCCGGCGCCGGCACCAACAACATACCGGTGGCGGCGCTGTCGGCTCGCGGGATTCCGGTGTTCAACGCGCCCGGCGCCAATGCCAACGCGGTCAAGGAGCTGGTGGTCGCGGGCATGCTGCTGGCGGCGCGCAATCTGCCCGCGGCGCTCAGTTTCGTGCACGAGCTGCCTGCGGGCGAGGATCTGCATGCCAAGGTCGAGGCCGAGAAAAAGCGCTTCGTCGGCAGTGAACTGGCCGGCAAGACGCTGGGTGTGGTCGGCCTGGGCGCGATCGGCGTCAAGGTGGCCAACGCGGCGCATGCGCTGGGCATGCGTGTGACCGGATTCGATCCGCACATGACCATCGATGGTGCCTGGCAGCTGTCCTCCGATGTCGCGCGCGCCGGCTCACTCAACGAGCTGTTCGCGGCGGCCGATTACCTCACGTTTCACGTACCGCTCAACGACAAGACCCGTGGTGTGTTCGGTGAAAAGGCGCTCGAACTGGTTCGGCCGGGCGTGGTGGTGCTCAATTTCTCCCGCGAGGGCATCGTCGATGCGCAGGCGCTGCGGCGAGGTCTCGCCGAAAAGCGCATCGGTCGCTATGTCTGCGATTTCCCCGATGCCGACCTGCAGGGCGACGCGCGCGTGATCGCGTTGCCGCATCTGGGCGCATCGACCGCCGAAGCCGAGGAAAACTGCGCCTACATGGTGGTCGATCAACTGCGTGATTTCCTCGAACATGGCAACGTGCGCCATTCGGTCAATTTCCCGGAGACGCGCATGGCGCGGGGCGGCAGTGCGCGCATATGCGTTGCCAACAGCAATCGACCGAACATGATCGGCCAGTTGTCGCACGTGCTCGGCGAGGCGGGTGTCAACATCGCGCAGATGCACAATGCTTCGCGTGGCGATCTTGCCTACAGCCTGATCGATGTGGACTCACCGGTGCCATCCGCACTGGTCAGTTCGATTGCGGCGATCGATGGGATCCTTTCCGTGCGTGTGATCGAGGACTGAACGATGAGCAAGGGCAAGCCCGATCTGGGTGAGGTACGCAGTCGCATCGACGGCATCGACCGCCAGATCCAGGCCCTGATCGCCGAGCGTGCGCAATTCGCCCATCAGGTCGGCAAGGCCAAGGGCAAACTCGCCGCTGCGGTGGATTACTACCGGCCGGAACGCGAGGCGCAGGTACTGCGCATGGTGGTCGATCGCAACGACGGCCCGCTCAACGACGAGGTGCTGGTGCACCTGTTCCGCGAGATCATGTCGGCCTGCCTCGCCCAGCAGGAGCCGCTCAAGGTCGGCTATCTCGGTCCCGAGGGCACCTTCTGCCAGCAGGCTGTGCACAAACACTTCGGTCGTTCGGCGCATGGCTTGCCGATGGCGAGCATCGAGGAAGTGTTTCAGGAAGTCGAGGCGGGCAATGCCGATTTCGGCGTGGTGCCGGTCGAGAATTCCGGGCAGGGCACGATCCAGGTCACGCTCGACATGTTCCTCACGTCCAATCTCAAGATCTGCGGTGAAGTCGAGCTGCGCGTGCACCAGTACCTGCTCTCGCGCACTGGTCGCATCGAGGACATCGAGCGCATCTACGCGCATCCGCAGGCGTTCGCCCAGACCGTGGGCTGGATGCGCACGAACCTGCCCAAGGTCGAAAAGGTACCGGTATCGAGCAATGCCGAGGGCGCGCGTCGCGCGCGCAATGCCGAGGATGCCGCCGCGATCGGCAGTGACTCGGCCGCGCACGTGTATGGCCTCAAGAAGGTCATCATGAAATCGATCGAGGATCGTGCCGACAACACCACGCGCTTCCTCGTGCTCGGCCGCCAGGTGTTCCCGCCTTCGGGGCACGATCGCACCTCGGTGCTGGTCTTCATCAAGGATCAACCGGGCGCGCTGTTCAACGTGCTCAGCCCGTTCGCGCGCCACGGCATCAGCATGAACCGCATCGAGTCGCGGCCCTCGCATCAGGCCAAGTGGGAATATGCCTTCTTCATCGACCTCTCGGGACACATCGACGATGAGGGCATGAAGGCGGCGCTGGCCGAACTCGAGTCGCACTCGGCGCAAATCAAGGTGTTGGGCTCCTATCCGGTGGCGGTACCGTGACGTTCGACGCAACGCGGCTGGCCAATGCCGCGACCGCTGCCCTGCGTGCCTATGATCCCGGTCATGATTTGCCGGCCCTGCGTTTGCGCTTTGGCGCGCAGATTGCCGAGCTCGGATCCAATGAGAACGTGCTCGGGCCGAGCCCGCTGGCGCTCGCTGCGATGCAGCGCGCGCTGGCCGACATCCATCGTTATCCCGATCCGCGCGGCGCGGCGCTCAAGGCGGCGCTCGCGCGCACGCATGGCGTTGGAGTCGAGCACATCGTGCTCGGCAATGGCTCGCATGAGCTGCTGATGATGCTCGCGCAGTGCTTTGCCGACGCCGCGCATTCGGTGGTGTTCTCGCAGTATGGTTTTGCCGTGTTTCCGATCGCGACCGCCGCCGCGGGTGCGCAGCCGATCTGCGTACCGGCCTTGCCACGCACGCATGCGCTGGCGCCATTCGGACACGATCTCGCTGCGATCGCGGCCGCCGTCCGGGTCGATACGCGCATCGTCTATCTCGCCAACCCGAACAATCCGACCGGCACCTGGTTTGGTGATGCGGAACTGACCGAATTCCTCTCGCGCGTGCCGCGCGAAGTGCTGGTGGTGGTTGACGAGGCCTACAACGAATTCGTCGATGCGCCGGGCCTGAGTTCGGCGCTGACTCTGCGTGCGCAGAATCCGAACCTGATCGTGTCGCGCACGTTTTCCAAGGCCTACGCACTGGCTGGTGCGCGTGTGGGCTATTTCATCGCCGATGCCAGCGTGGTCGCGGTGCTCGAGCGCATGCGCGAGTCGTTCAACGTCAACACCCTTGCGCTTGCCGGCGCCGAGGCGGCGCTTGGCGACATCCGGCACCTCGAGAAGGTACGCGCGTTCAATTCGAGCGAACGCGCGTGGCTGATTGCTGAGCTCGCGCAGCGCGGTCTGACGTGCCTGCCGTCGCAGACCAATTTCGTGCTGGTGGATCTGGGACGTGACACGGCGGTGCTGGAGCGGCAATTGTTCGAGCGTGGCGTGATCGTGCGTCCGATGGGCGGTTATGGCCTGGCGCAGACGCTGCGCATCAGCATCGGCAGTCGCGCCGAAAATGCGCAACTGCTTGCCGCACTGGATGCTGCTGATGGCTACTGAAGCCGCAAGCGTCAACGACACGCGCCTCGACTGGATCTGCTCGCATGCAGATTCCTTGCGGGGTGAGCTGGTGATTCCCGGCGACAAGTCGGTATCGCATCGCGCAATCATGCTCGGCGCGCTCGCCGATGGCATCTCGCAGATCGACGGCTTCCTCGAAGGTGAAGACACGCGCGCGACCGCGCGAATCTTCGCTGCGCTGGGCGTGCGCATCGAAACACCCTCGGCTTCGCGGCGCATCGTTCATGGCGTGGGCGTGGACGGCCTGCGCGCTGCCAGCGACGTGCTCGACTGCGGCAATGCCGGCACCGGCATGCGTCTGCTTTCCGGCCTGCTCGCGGGTCAGGCCTTCGACAGTGTGCTCAGCGGTGATGGATCCCTGCACAAACGCCCGATGCGCCGCGTGATCGAGCCGCTGACGGCCATGGGGGCGCGGATCGAAGCCGAAGCGGGCGGCTTGCCGCCACTGCGGATCAAGGGTGGCTGCGCCTTGCATGGCATCGACTATGCCTTGCCGATTGCCAGCGCGCAGGTCAAATCCGCCGTGCTGCTCGCAGGACTCTACGCGCGGGGCGAGACGATCGTGCGCGAGCCGCATCCGACCCGCGACTACACCGAGCGCATGTTGCAGGCATTCGGCTATCCGATCGATTTCGCGCCCGGTCATGCGCGTTTGTCCGGCGGCCATCGCCTGCGCGCCTGTACGGTGAGCGTGCCTGCCGACTTTTCCTCGGCCGCGTTCTTCATCGTCGCCGCAAGTCTGGTTCCGGAGTCGCGCCTGCTGCTGCGTGCGGTCGGGCTCAATCCGCGCCGTACCGGGCTGTTGGCGGCCTTGCGCCTCATGGGCGCCGACATCCGCGAGCATGCGCGCAGCGAGCAGGGCGGCGAGCCGGTCGCGGATCTGGAGATCCGCCACGCGCCCCTGCATGGCATCGAGGTGCCGGTCGAACTCGTGCCCGACATGATCGACGAATTCCCGATCCTGTTCATCGCCGCCGCGGCTGCGAAGGGCGTGACCACGATTCGCGGTGCGGCCGAGCTGCGGGTCAAGGAATCCGATCGCATCGCGGTGATGGCCGCGGGTCTGCGCAGGCTCGGCGTGCGCATCGAGGAGCGTCCAGATGGTGCCGTGATCGAAGGTGGCGCGATGACCGGTGCCGAGGTCGATTCCGCCACCGACCATCGCTGCGCAATGAGCTTCGTGGTCGCGGGGGCGCTGGCCGGCGCGCCGGTGCGCATCCGCGACTGCGCCAATGTGGCGACCTCGTTCCCGGGATTCGACCAGCTCGCACGCAGTTGCGGCTTGCGACTCGAATCGATCTGAGCCCGTTGCGGGGTCGGTCTGTGCGGTGGCGGCACTGCCGATGAAGGCAGCGCATCGGCTAAAATGCGCCGATGCCCGAAAGAATCATCCCCGTTCTGACGATCGACGGCCCCTCCGGCTCCGGCAAGGGCACGGTCAGTCGGATGGTCGCCGATGCCCTGGGCTGGCACATGCTTGATTCGGGCGCGATCTACCGCGCGGTCGGCTACGCCGCGAGCATGGCCGGGCTCGACCTGTCCGATGCGGCGGCAGTCACGCGCTGCGCGCAGAGTGCAAAGATCAGTTTCCGTGACCCCAGAGACGGCGGCGAGACGCGCGTGATCGTGAATGGCCACGATGCCACTGACGAGATCCGCACCGAGACCTGCGGTGCCGCGGCGTCGGCGATCGCAGCGATTCCCGCGGTGCGCACGGCCTTGTTCGACAAGCAGCGAGCGTTCCAGCGAGCGCCCGGTTTGGTGGCCGACGGGCGCGACATGGGCACGGTGGTCTTCAAGGACGCCGGCTGCAAGGTATTCCTCACCGCAAGCGCCGAGGAACGCGCGCGCAGGCGCTATAAACAGTTGAAGGACAAGGGGTTAGCTGTTACTCTCGCATCCCTTTTGCGTGAGATCGAGGCACGCGACGAGCGTGACGCGACGCGCAAGGTGGCGCCGTTGCGACCCGCGCCTGACGCGATCGTCATCGATTCCACGGCGCTGCCGGTCGAGCAGGTGGTGGCGCGGGTACTCGAGGTGGCACGCGCTGCCATCGCAGGTCGGGGCACGAATCAGTGAAATTGCCCGCAAGGGCAAGCCGGCACGGTGTCGGCGACGCGTCGATGCGGCGTCATTCGCATCATTTGAAGGTGGGCGTCGGCATGTGGCCGAGCGCCTGTTTCTTTCCTTGGAATTCAACATGACAGAAAGTTTTGCCGAACTGTTCGAACAGAGCCAGACTGCGCTCACCAAGCTGCGTTCCGGCGCCATCGTCACCGGCACCATCGTCGAGATCCGCTCCGACGTGGTGGTGGTCAACGCGGGCCTGAAGTCGGAAGGCATCATCCCCATCGAGCAGTTCCGAAACGACAAGGGCGAACTCGAAATCCACGTCGGTGACGACGTCAAGGTCGCGCTCGACGCGATCGAGAACGGATTCGGCGAGACCATGCTCTCGCGCGAGAAAGCCAAGCGCTCGCTGGTGTGGGACGAGCTCGAAGAAGCCCAAACCGCCAATGCCGCCATCACCGGCCGCATTTCCGGCAAGGTCAAGGGCGGCTTCACCGTCGACATCAAGGACGTGCGCGCATTCCTGCCCGGTTCGCTGGTCGACGTGCGCCCGGTGCGCGATCCGTCCTACCTCGAAGGCAAGGAACTCGAGTTCAAGATCATCAAGCTCGATCGCAAGCGCAACAACGTGGTGGTTTCGCGCCGCGCGGTGGTCGAGAGCGAGCATTCGGAAGAGCGCGAGCAGCTGCTCGACAAGCTGGTCGAGGGCGCAGTGATCAAGGGTGTGGTGAAGAACCTGACCGATTACGGCGCGTTCGTCGATCTGGGCGGCATCGATGGCCTGTTGCACATCACCGACATGGCGTGGAAGCGCGTGCGTCACCCCAGCGAAGTCGTCAATGTCGGCGATGAGCTGGAAGTGCGCGTGCTCAAGTTCGACCGCGAGCGCAATCGCGTTTCGCTCGGCCTCAAGCAGCTCGGTGAAGATCCGTGGGTGGCAATCGCTCGCCGCTACCCGGCCAACACCCGCCTGTTCGGCAAGGTCTCCAACGTCACCGACTACGGCTGCTTCGTCGAGCTCGAGCCGGGCGTGGAAGGCCTGGTGCACGTCTCGGAAATGGATTGGACCAACAAGAACGTCAACCCGGCCAAGGTGGTGCAGGTCGGCGACGAAGTCGAAGTCATGGTGCTCGACGTCGACGAAGAGCGCCGCCGCATTTCGCTGGGCATGAAGCAGACCCGCGCCAATCCGTGGGAAGCCTTCGCGGCGATCCACAAGAAGGGCGACAAGGTTTCCGGCGCGATCAAGTCGATCACCGACTTTGGCGTGTTCGTTGGCCTCGACGGCGGTATCGACGGCTTGGTGCATCTGTCCGACATCTCCTGGCAGACCACCGGCGAAGACCTCGTGCGCAACTTCAAGAAGGGTGACGAGATCGAAGCCGTGGTCCTCGCGGTCGATCCGGAGCGCGAGCGCATTTCGCTCGGCCTCAAGCAGCTCGAGCAGGATCCGTTCGGCCAGTACATGGCGGCCAATCCGCGCGGCAGCATCGTCACTGGCACGGTACGCGAAGTCGATGCAAAGGGTGCAACGATCGACCTCGGCGACGGCGTCGAAGGCTATCTGCGCGCCAACGACATCGCCAAGGAGCGCATCGACGATGCAACCCAGCACCTCAAGGTCGGCGACAGCGTTGAAGCGAAATTTGTCGGCATGGACCGCAAGGGTCGCAGCCTGCAACTTTCGATTCGCGCCAAGGACGAAGAGGAACTGCAGAGCACGCTCGAGGAGTATCAGAGTGCTTCGGGTGGCACCACCAAGCTGGGTGCCCTGCTCAAGGAGCAGCTCAATCGCTGAAGGCGATCAGGCGATGCGTCCGCACGGACGCATCGCGACAACCTGCGCGCACCGGTGACGGTGCGCGTTTTTTTCGATGCGGACGGCAACGCTGATGGCAATGACGAAATCCGAGTTGATCGACGCCCTCGCGCAACGGCAAAAGCACCTTGCGCCCAATGACGTCGAACTCGCGGTCAAGAGCGTGCTCGAGCAGATGAGTCATTCACTGTCGGTGGGTGAGCGCATCGAGATCCGCGGTTTCGGCAGTTTTTCCCTGCATTTTCGTCCCGCCCGCATGGGGCGCAACCCCAAAACCGGCGAATCGGTCGCCCTGCCGGGCAAGCACGTGCCGCATTTCAAGCCGGGCAAGGAACTGCGTGAACGCGTCAACGGAGACGCCGGCGAGGAATGAGCCGCGCGAGCGGCAGCCACACTGCCGCAGCGATGATCGAAAGCCTGGCTTGAGCGGCTATGATCGCTCCGATCTCCCTGTCCTTTTCCAGTCCATGGGTCAGCCTGCCTGCTGCTTGTCATTCCGCAATGTCGCGAACTCGCGTCTCACGATTCGGGGCGCGGCATGTTGAATGAATTCCTGCCGCTGCTGTTCCTGCTGTTGCCGGTGGCAGCGCTGTCGGGCTGGATCCTCGGGCGCCGGCGCAGCGAGCGCACCTCGGGTGCGCGCGTGAGTGAGCTGTCGAGCAACTACTTTCGCGGACTCAACTACCTGCTCAACGAGCAGCAGGACAAGGCGATCGAGTTGTTCCTCAAGCTCGCCGAAATCAATCGCGATACGGTCGAGACCCATCTCGCTCTCGGCAATCTGTTCCGACGCCGCGGCGAGGTCGATCGCGCGATCCGCGTGCACCAGAACCTGATCGCGCGGCCCAACCTCAGCGATGAAGAGAAGACGATCGCCCTGCTCGAATTGGGCGAGGACTACATGCGCGCCGGCCTTCTCGATCGAGCCGAAGTTCTGTTTGCCGATCTGGTGGCGATGGAGGCGCTGGCGCCTTCGGCGCTGCGGCACCTGATCGCGATTTATCAGCATGAACGGGATTGGGACAAGGCGATCGAGCATGCGCGCCGACTCGAAAGGCTCACCGGCGAATCAAAGGCCATGATGATCTCGCAGTTCCATTGCGAACTGGCCGAACAGGCGAGGGCGCAGGGCGATCGCGACGCTGCGCGCGCGCACATCGGCGATGCATTCCTGGTCAACAGCGACTGCGTGCGCGCCAGCATGATCCTCGGCCATCTCGAAAGTAGCGAGGGCAATCACGCGGCGGCGATCGAGGCTTTCGAGCGCGTGGCGCAGCTTGATCTCGACTATTTGCCCGAATTCCTGCCACCGCTGCTCGATTGCTATGCGCGCACGCAGCAGATGCAGCGCGCCGAACAATTCCTGTTGCGCACGATCGAACGGCATCGCGGGGTGACGCCGGTATTGGCCTTGGCGCGCTTGTATGCGACGACCCGTGGTGAAGACAAGGCGGTTGAGTTCCTCAACGAAAGCCTGCGTCAACGACCGTCGGTGCGCGCATTGATGGCGCTGATCGACATGAATCTGCGCAACGTCAGCGATGAAGCGCGCGGCAACTATCTCATCCTGCGTGACCTCACGCAGCAGCTGGTCGAAGGCAAGGCACTGTATCGGTGCAACCGCTGTGGATTCGGCGCCAAGGCGCATCATTGGCAGTGCCCGAGCTGCAAGAGTTGGGGTACGGTGCGGCCGATTCACGGCGCCGCGGGTGAGTAGCGCGTGGCCGTGACCAGTTGGCAGATTGCGGCAATGCTGGTCTCGGTCGCGGCGCTGTCGATGCTGTTGACCTGGGCCGCGATCGGTTATGCACGGCGGCGCCAGCTGCTCGACCTGCCCGGTCGTCGACGCTCGCACCGCCAAGCCACGCCGCGAGGCGGCGGCATTGGCATCGCGGTTTCCCTGATCCTGGCGGGTTTGACGTGCTGGCCCGATCCGCAGCAAGCGCTGTGTCTCGCAGGCGCGATCGCCTTGGTCGGCGGTGTCGGGTGGGTCGACGATCATCGCGGCCTCGCGGCGTCGTGGCGTTTGTTGGCGCACGCGGTGGCGGTGGCGCTCCTGCTGGTTGCCTTCGGCGGGGATTTCGCCGCACACGTGGCCAGCTGGTCGCCCGGCGCCATTGACGCAACGGGAGCGCTCATCGGCCTCGGTTTGGCCATCGCGGTCGGCCTGTGGCTGGTCTGGTCGATCAACCTGCACAACTTCATGGATGGCATCGACGGCATCCTCGCCATGCAGGCCGTGTTCGTGTTCGCCCTTGCGGTGGTTGCCTTCGCGCATGCCGGCACAGCACGTGATGCGCTCGCCAGCGCGGCGTGTCTGGCCGCGACCTGTGGTTTCCTGCCATTCAATTTTCCGCGCGCGCGCGTCTTCATGGGGGACGTCGGCAGCGGCGTGCTCGGCCTACTGCTCGGGCTGGTGATGCTGGGGCTTTCCCTGCATCCCGGACTTGCAGCCACGACCGGCGTCATCGCCGGCTCGGCCTTCATCATCGATGCCACCTGCACCCTGGTCTCGCGCATCCTTGCCGGACGTCGTTGGTATAGTGCGCACCGCGAGCACCTCTACCAATGGCTGTTTCGCAGCGGGTTTTCGCACGCGCGAGTCGTGGCGTTTTACATGGGCTGGAACATGCTGATCGTGGTGCCGACACTGCTGTGGATCAACCGCGCGGGCGGGCAGGGCAGTCAGGTGCCGTCCGCCACGGCGCTGTTCGCGCTCGGTGTGTTCACGTGGGTTTGCGGCAAACAGTGGTGCCTGCGACATGCAGTCATGGAGACCAGGCATGAAGCCGCGTAGAGCGATTGCCCGCATCCATCCGCGACTGGCGGTGGTTGCTCATGACGTCTTCATGGTCTGGCTGGCCTGGAACGTGGTCAATGCCTTGCGCTGGTCACTCGAGGCGGATGCTGCCCCGGTAGCGCTGTTTGGCGTGCAGGACCTGCTGGTGGTTGGTGCGCAGGCGCTGGTGTTCTGGTGGACGGGCCTGTACCGCGGACTGTGGCGTTTCGCCAGCATGCCCGACATGTGGAACATCCTGCGCGCCTGCATCGTCGGCGCCGTTGCTGTGGCGGTGACGCTGTTTCTATACAACCGCCTCGCGCATGTGCCGCGCACGGTGTTGATCGTCTATCCGTTCGTCCTGGCGATTCTGCTGGCGCTGCCACGGCTGGTTTACCGCTACTGGAAGGACAGCCGGCTTGACCTCGTACGTGCACCCAGCGAACGCGTGCTCGTGCTCGGCGCGGGCAAGGCCGGCGAAGCCCTGGTGCGCGACCTGCGGCGCGAACGGCGCTACCTGCCAGTGGGCTTTCTCGACGACGATCGCAGCCTGCGTGGCGCGCGCGTGCATGGGGTGCCGGTGCTCGGCCCGCTCGATCAGTTGCCGAACGTGGCGCGCGAAACCGCGGCCGAAATGATCGTGATCGCGATTCCCTCGGCCAACAAGGCGCAGATGCGGCGCGCGGTCGATCTGTGCGAAGAAGCACGTCTGCCGTTCCGCACGGTGCCGCGGCTCGAAGACGTGGTCGCCGGACGCTCGGCATTCAATGAACTCAAGGAAGTCGCGATCGATGACCTGCTCGGGCGCGAGCAGGTGCAACTGGACTGGACCGCGATTCGCACGCGCCTGTCCGGACGGCGCGTGCTCATCACTGGCGGTGGCGGCTCGATCGGCTCGGAACTGTGCCGGCAGGTCGCACGGCTGGGCGTCGAGTCGCTGACCGTGTTCGACCAGTCCGAATACAACCTCTATTCGATCGAGCAGCAGTTGCGGCGTGACTACCCGGATCTCCTGTTGCAGGTCGTGCTGGGTGATTGTCGCGACGAGCGGGCCTGCGAACGTGTGTTCGTCCAATCTCGCCCGCAGATCGTGTTCCACGCCGCGGCCTACAAGCACGTGCCGCTGTTGCAGGCGCAGGTGCGCGAGGCCTTTCGCAACAACGTGCTCGGCACGCGCATGGTCGCGCAGGCTGCCGATCGCTTCGGCGTCGACAGCTTCGTGCTGATCTCCACCGACAAGGCGGTCAATCCGACCAGTGTGATGGGCGCCTGCAAGCGCGTGGCGGAACTGTTCTGCCAGACCTTCGCAAAGGAGTCGCGCACGCGCTTCATGACGGTGCGTTTTGGCAACGTGCTCGACTCGGCCGGCTCGGTCGTGCCGTTGTTTCGCGAACAAATCCGCAGCGGCGGGCCGGTGACCGTCACGCATCCGGAAATCACGCGCTATTTCATGACCATCCCCGAAGCCTGCCAGTTGATCCTGCAGGCCTCGGTGCTTGGACACGGCGGCGAGATCTTCGCGCTCGACATGGGCGAGCCGGTGAAGATCCGTGATCTGGCCGAGCAGATGATCCGGCTTGCCGGGCACCCATCCGAAGGCGAGATCGCGATCGTCTACACCGGCCTGCGTCCGGGCGAAAAACTGTTCGAGGAACTGTTCCATCCGCAGGAGCGCTACAGCCAGACCGCGCACGCCAAGATCTTCCTCGCCCAGCCGCGCTCGATGTCCTGGACGCTGCTGGAAACCCAGCTTGCGCAGGCCGAAGTCGCGGCGCGGGATTTCGATGAGGAAGCGCTGCGGCGTATCCTCGAGCAACTGTTGCCCGAATTCGTTGCCGCGCAGGCAGCGGAAAACAATGTCATTCCCCTTCGTTCCGCCTGATATCCGGATTCCTTCATGAGCCAACGTTTGCGCAAGGTCGTATTTCCCGTGGCTGGCCTCGGCACGCGTTTTCTGCCGGCCACCAAGGTCGTGGCCAAGGAGATGTTGCCGGTGCTCGATCGACCGCTGATCCAGTACGCGGTCGATGAAGCGGTCGATGCCGGCGCCGACACCCTGGTGTTCGTGACCAATCGCTACAAGCATGCGATCGCCGACTATTTCGACAAGGCCTACGAGCTCGAAAGCAAGCTTGCGCAGTCGGGCAAGAAGGAACTGCTGGCGATGGTGCAGGGCACCTTGCCCAAACACGTGCGCTGCGTGTTCGTGACGCAGCCCGAAGCGCTCGGACTCGGTCATGCCGTGCTTTGCGCCAAGGCCGTGGTTGGCGACGAGCCCTTCGGCGTGGTGCTCGCCGATGACTTGATCTGGAATGGCGCCGGCGCGGGCGCGCTGCGCCAGATGGCCGAGCTGTCGGCACGCGAGAATGGCGCCGGCGTGATCGCGGTCGAGGAAGTGCCGCATGCGCAAACCGACAAGTACGGCATCGTCGATGCCAGCCCCTTGTCCGAGCGAGCGGCCAAGATCAATCTCGTGGTCGAGAAGCCCAAGCCCGAAGTAGCGCCCTCCAACCTCGCGATCGTCGGCCGCTACGTGCTGCCGGGACGTATCTTCGACTTGCTCGAAACGACCAAGCCCGGCGCGGGGGGCGAGATCCAGCTCACCGATGCGATCGAAAGTCTGCTCGGCGAGCGATCCGTGCTTGCCTATCGCTTCGAAGGCACGCGCTTCGACTGCGGCAACAAGCTCGGTCTGGTCAAGGCAACGCTGGCGATGGCACTGGCCGATCCTCAGATCGGTGCAGCGACACGCGAGTTGGTCAAGAACTCGTGCGCATGAGCCGTCTGCTGATTCTGCTGCTGACGAGCCTGTGTTCGTTCTCGGCACAGGCCGCCGATTCGGTTGCCGTTGAGCGTTTCGAGCGCCTCAAGCAGCTTGCGGTCGGCGAGTGGCAAGGCACGACCGACGGTGGCGAGAGCGTGCGTGTGAATTATCGGACGATCTCGCGCGGCAGCGTGCTGGTTGAAGTCTGGCAACCGGGCACGCGCGCCGAGACCATGACGGTCTTCCATCGGGATGGGGAGCGTGTGCTCGCAACGCATTACTGTGCGCAAGGCAACCAGCCACGACTCGTATTGGCTGAGAGATCCAGCAAGGCTTTCGCGTTCGACTATCTGGATGCGACCAATCTGGTGGAAGGCACTTCGCATTTGCACGGACTCGTGCTGGCGCCTGTTGCCGAGGGCGGTCTGCAGCGCGACGAAACCTATCGCGGTGCATCGGGTGATGAAACCAGTCATCTGCGCCTGCGTCGTGTCGCGGCCAAGCCCTGAAGGCGACGTGGATCTCAGCTACATCCTCAACCATCTCGGCGAAGACCGCGAGCGCTATTTCGGCGCCGTGGTGCCGCCGATCATGCAGTCCTCGATCTTCGCGTTTCCGACGGTCGAGGCGATGCGCGCGGGCTTTGCCGACGAGTACGGCGGGCACCTGTACACACGCGGCAACAATCCAACCGTGGCGATCCTGCGCAAGAAGGTCGCCGCGCTGGAGGGTGCCGAGGATTGCCTGATGTTCGGCAGCGGCGCGGCTGCAATGGCCGCCGGCGTGATTGCCTGCCTTGCTGCCGGCGACCATGTCGTGTGCGTGGCCAAGCCTTACAGCTGGACACGGGCACTGCTGCGCGATCTGCTCGCGCGACTGGGGGTGCGCACCAGCTTCATCGACGGCACGCATGAGGACAATTTCGCGACAGCGATCGAGGACAGGACGCGCCTGATCGTGCTCGAAAGCCCGAATTCGATGACCTTCGAGCAGCAGGATCTGGCGAGCGTGGCGCAACTGGCGCGTGCGCGCGGCATTCGCACGATCTGCGACAACAGCTACGCCACGCCGCTCAACCAGTCGCCCATCGCGCTTGGCATCGACCTCGTCGTGCATTCGGCGACCAAGTACCTCAACGGCCACAGCGACGTGGTGGCCGGCGCGCTGTGCGGCAGCGAGGAATTGTTGCGTGCGGTGTTCAAGGGGCCGTACATGACGCTCGGCGCGATCCTCGCGCCGCACGATGCATGGCTCATGTTGCGCGGCTTGCGCACCTTGACGATCCGCTTGCGGCAGATTGCCACGACCACGGCCGAAGTGCTTGCGTTTCTGCAAGGCCATCCGCTGGTGCGCAAGGTCTACAGTCCGCATGCCGATGGCAATCCGCAGCTCGCGCTCACGCAGGCGCAGTTGCGCGGTGCGAGCGGGCTCATCACGATCGAACTCGATGTGGACGAGGTCGCTGCGGTCGAGCGCTTCTGCAACGCGCTGCAACGTTTCCTGATGACGGTGTCGTGGGGCGGTTACGAGTCGCTGGCGATGCCGGTGTGCGCGGTATTTCCGCGCACGACACCGATGTCCGGTGCGGCCACGCCCAGCCTGCGTCTGGTGCGCCTGTCTATTGGTCTGGAAGAACCGGATGTGCTGATCGCCGATCTCGAGCAGGCCTTGCGAAAGATTTGAAGCCTCAGCCGAGCACGGCGACGAGGCGCCAGGCGATCAGGCCGAAGCCGACCGTGAGGACCAGGAGTACCACGGCGGAAAGGCGCAGGCGCAGCACCACGGGCTGCGCGGTGTCTCCATGCAGGATGCGGTGATCGCGGAGCAGACGCATCCCGGGCGGCGGCCAGCGGCGCGCGCGCAGGGTCTTCGCTGCCTGCTGCCAGAAGTAGGCAGCCAGGCTGAGCAGACACACGCCGCTGAGCAAGACGGTGATGGCCGTCCACAGCCGGATCTGACGCAGTGCCTGCTCGGGCGTCAACACGATGGCCTGATTGCGCATCCAGTGCTGGATCGCGAACAGGGCGGCGACGGCGATGACCACGGCAATGACGAGCACGGCGAGTGTCTGTCGCCGGTAACGCGGATCGGCGCGCTGGATTTCTTCATTCATGCCGGATCGAATCCACAACAGGGGTCGGCAAGATGATAGGCAGCTTGCTGCGTGTGGGGGAAGCCGTTCGTCGCACAAACGCTGCGCCGGTCGTGACTGCTATGCTTGGCCGATGAAACGATTTGTCATTGCTTGCGTGCTCGCCGCCGTGCTGGGTGGATGCCAGACGTTTGCGCCGCGCGCTGCGCGTCCGGTCGGCGCGGCCGTCCCGTCTGCGGGTGTGTTCGACAATCACGAACAGGTCTGGGCGGCGGGGGAGAACGCATCGCCAGTCGCCGCACCGCATCTGCGGGTGACAATCCTGCCGACCGACAAACGCGACTGGACGCTCTGGCAGGTGCATCTGGACGGCGCGCAGCCCGGTGATGCGATCTGGGCCTTGCGCGAAGAGGTCGGCGCCAACGCCGGTTTCGTGCCTCATCGGGCACTGGTGGCGGTTCCTGGCACAGGCAAGGACTTCGATCCCGCGCAATGGGCGCCGCTGGATGCCTGCACCTTGAAGGTGGACAAGTCGGGGCGCAGCTACAGCGGTGATGCAGCCAGCTGTACCGTGCTCGCTCCCGGTGTCGGCGCGCAGATGGCCATGTTGCCGCTGGCAATCGAGCAGTCGGGCGAGTGGCTGCACCTGCGGCTGATGTCCGATCAGGCGCGTGGCGCAGATGCGCGCGAGGACCTGCGCCGCGTGCAGGAGTTCTCCGGCTGGGCGGCGATCAACGGCGCCGGAGCAAAGGCGACCGCGGAGAACCGTGACTGGCACATGGACCGCAGGATACGCATCGAGAATGAAGGCGGGCGCTATCGCCTGCATTGGCGCGATGGCGCGGTTGCCGGCTATTCGCTCGGACTCGAGCGGCTCACCTATCGTGACGGCAACGTACCAGTGCTCAAGCTGTCCTTGATCGAGGACGCCAGCGGTCAGGTGCTTGCCTATGCTTGGGCCAATCCCGAGGCGACGCGCATCGGCCTCAACCTCGGTTGGGTCCAGATCGGGCTCGACCGGGTAACGCCGGCGCCTTGAATGCCGGTGCGGCCACCGAAGGACTGCAGGTCGCGTACACCGTGATGACAAGCTTGGAGCCGGTGATGGAGCAGATCAGCTGGAATGATTTCGAGAAAGTGCTGCTGGTGGCCGGCACGGTGCTGCAGGTTGAACCATTCCCGCAAGCGCGAAAGCCGGCATGGAAGATCCGGGCCGACTTCGGGCCTTATGGCCAGAAGAAGACGAGTGCGCAGGTGGTGAGCCTGTACACGCCCGAACAACTCGTCGGGCGTCAGATCGTGGGCGTGATCAACTTCCCGGAGAAGCAGATCGGTCCGTTTCGTTCCGAGTTCCTGCTCACCGGATTTCCCACCGCCGAAGGCGTCGTGCTGACCACGATCGAGCGCCGCGTGCCCGATGGCACGCGCATGGCGTGAGTCTCAGGGTTTGATCGAGCGGTCGAGCCAGACGCCCAAACCCTGCGCATTGAGTTCGATGTCGATCGCAAGCAGGTCCTTGATGCGTTCGGGTGACAGGGCGCAGCCATGCTGCTGTGCGCGTTGGAGATACAACGCAGCCAGAGCGGCACGGATTGCTGCATGCCGCTCGGGGTCGGCAGCGTGGCGCTGCGCAATCGCCACCATTGCCTCGATTTGTGCGTGCAGTTCATCAGCAAGGCGACGCGGTTGCGCGATGCGACCGAAATGCGTGAGATGCACGGAATCGGGCGATAGCGCGAGCATGCGTTCGATCGAGGCATGCATCGCATCGGGCTCGAACTGAACGGGCGAGGTGGTGGGGATGACGAAGGCGCCATTGGCGCTGTCGAGTTCGCGGTAGGACAGCCCGAAGCTGTCGCCGCTGAAAAACGTGCGGCTGCGTTCGTCCCAGATCGAATGATGATGGCGCGCGTGACCTGGCGTGTCGATGCAGACCAGCGCGCGTCCGGCCAGGTCGACGGATTGGCCGTCGGTCGCGGCGACGACACGCGCGGCATCAATCGGCAAGAGCTGCCCGTAGCTGCGCTGCATCTCGGCCTCGCCATACACCGCTGTCGCGCCGGCAATGAGTTGAGCAGGGTCGATCATGTGGCGCGCGCCGCGCGCATGCACGAGCAGGCGCGCATTGGGCAAGGCCGCCATCAACTTGCCGGCACCGCCGGCATGATCCAGATGCACGTGGGTGAGGATCAGCCAGTCGACATCGGCGTTGCCCAGGCCAGCCTGCGCGAGTGCATCGAGCAGGCGCGGCGCCGAATGGTTGGTGCCGCAATCGATGAAGGCGCCGCGTCCGCTTTCGACGACGAGGTAGGCGGCATCGAAGCCCGGGCGGTGAAAGCCGGTATCGATGGTGTGGATGCCGTGGGCTGTCATCGCGCGGCGTCGATCACAGGGCCTCGAAGATGCCGGCAGCGCCCATGCCGGTGCCGATGCACATCGTCACCATGCCGTACTTTTGCTTGCGCCGGCGCAGGCCGTGGATCAGGGTCGCCGCACGGATCGCGCCGGTTGCGCCCAGCGGATGACCCAGCGCGATCGCGCCGCCGAGCGGGTTGACCTTGGCCGGATCGAGGCCGATGTCGTGGATCACGGCCAGCGATTGCGCGGCGAAGGCTTCGTTGAGTTCGATCCAGTCAAGCTGGTCGCGCTGGATGCCGGTCTGCGCGAGCGCCTTGGGAATCGCCGCGATCGGACCGATGCCCATGATCTGCGGCGGTACGCCGGCCACCGAGAAACCGACGAAGCGCGCCAGCGGGGTGAGCTGGTAGCGCTTGATCGCGCTTTCGCTGGCGAGCAGCAGGGCGCCTGCACCATCGGACATCTGCGAGGAATTGCCCGCAGTGACGCTGCCGCCCATGCGAAACACCGGCTTGAGCTTGGCCAGTCCTTCGAGGCTGCTGTCCTTGCGCGGGCCTTCGTCGTGGCTGATCACGCGCGCATCGGTCTGCGTGCCGCGCGTGGCCAGATCCGGGTAGTGGTCGTCGAGCGTGAACGGCGCGATCTCGTCGGCGAATTCACCCGCTGCGGTGGCCGCGAGTGCCCTTTGGTGTGACGTCAGTGCGAACTGGTCCTGGGCTTCGCGGCTGACCTTCCATTGTTCGGCGACCTTCTCGGCGGTGATGCCCATGCCGTAGGCGATGTTGAGATGCTCGCTTTCAAACACGATCGGATTCATCGCGATCTTGTGCCCCATCATCGGCACCATGCTCATCGATTCGGTGCCGCCGGCGAGCATGAGATCGGCTTCGCCCAAGCGGATCCGGTCGGCCGCCATTGCGATCGCCTGCAGGCCCGACGAGCAAAACCTGTTGATCGTGACGGCCGGCACGCTGTCGGGCAGACCCGCGAGCAGCACGCCGATGCGCGCCACGTTCATGCCTTGCTCGGCCTCGGGCATCGCGCAACCGATCACCGCATCGGTGATCTGCGCCGGGTCGATGCCCGGCGCCCTGGCCAACACGTGGCGGAGCACGTGGGCGAGCAGGTCGTCGGGGCGGGTGTTGCGAAACACGCCACGCGGCGCCTTTCCGACCGGTGTGCGCACGGCGGCGACGATGTAGGCGTCCTGGATCTGTTTGGTCATGACTTGCTCCGGTAAAGCGGGAATCGGGAATGGGGAATCGCGTGGGGGAATTTGGACATCACCGGCGCAAGCGCCCGCTGCCGGTTCACTCGCAGTGCACGATTCCCATCGACATCAGTTGCGCAGCGGCTTGCCGGTGGCAAGCGTGTGCGCGATGCGCTCCTGGGTTCTGGGCATCTGCGCCAGTTCGAAGAAGTGCTTGCGCTCCAGATCGAGCAGCCACTGCTCGTCGACCTGAGCGCCGCGCTCGATCGCGCCGCCGCACAGCACGTCGCCGATGCGGCTGGCAATGACGTCGTCGTGCTCGGAGATGAAGCGGCCTTCGAGCATGTTGACCAGGGCCATCTTCAGCGTAGCCAGACCCACATCGCCGGCGACGTTGACCTGATGGGCAGGCAGCGGCGGACGATAGCCGGATTCGGCCATTGCCGTGGCGACCGCCTTGGCCACGTGCAGCAGTTCGAAGCCGTTGAAGACGATCACATCGTCGGGACGCAACAGCCCCAGGGCCTTGGCCTCGAAGGCACTGCCCGAGGCCTTCGCCTGCGCGACGACCTCGAACATGCGCTTGATCTCTGGGAACACGTCGCCATCGGCCGCTCGCTGCGACGCGCGTACCGCGATCTCCTTGAGCCCGCCGCCGGCCGGGAGCAAACCGACACCGGCCTCGACCAGGCCGATGTAGCTTTCCAGCGCCGCCACCGTGCGCGCGCAGTGCATCTGGAACTCGCAGCCACCGCCGAGCGCGAGGCCACGGATCGCGGCGACCACCGGCACTTGTGCATATTTGATGCGCAGGCTGGTCTTCTGGAAGTTGGCGATCATCGATTCGAGCTTGGCAATCTGTCCGGACTGGACGAAACCGAGCATGCCCTTGAGATCGGCGCCGGCAGAAAACGCCTTGTCGCTGTCTTGCCAGATCACCACGGCCTTGAGCTGCTGCTCGGCGAAGTCGATCGCCTGCTGGATGCCATCGAGCACGGCATCGTTTACGGTGTTCATCTTGGTCTTGAACGAGAGGATGCCGACGCCGTCATTGCCGAGTGACCACAGTCGCACGCCCTCGTTTTCCCACAGCGTCTTGCCGCTGTCGAAGCGCTCGCCGAGCAGCGGGTCGGGGAACAGCTGACGCGCGTAGACCGGGTGCGCCGAACGCGGCAGGTACTGTTCGCGCTGGGGTGACCATGAACCTTCGGCGTGGTGCACGCCATCGACCTTGGCGACCCATTCGGGAAGTGGCGCCTTGCTCATGGCCTTGCCTGCGGCAATGTCGGCTTCGATCCAGCGTGCGATCTGTGCCCAGCCGGCTGCCTGCCAGGTTTCGAAGGGGCCTTGCTTCCAGCCATAGCCCCAGCGGATCGCGAAATCGACATCACGCGCCGTTTCGGCAATGGCAGCGAGCTGGCAGGCGCAGTAATGGAACAGATCGCGGAACACCGCCCACAGGAACTGCGCCTGCGTGTCGTGCGAATCGTGCAGCTTGGCGAAGCGCTCGGCCGGGTTCTTGAGTGCGAGGATCGCCGCGACTTCGTCGGAAGGCTTGGCGCCCGAGGCGACATAGTCCTGCTTGGCCAGATCGAGCACGACGATGTCCTTGCCGCGCTTGGTGTAGATGCCGGCGCCGCTCTTCTGGCCGAGTGCGCCCTTGTCGATCAGGGCAGCGAGCCATGCCGGCGACTGGAAGTGTCCATGCCAGGGGTCGTCGGGCAGGGTATCGGCCATGGTCTTGATCACATGCGCCATGGTGTCCAGGCCCACCACGTCGGCGGTGCGATAGGTGGCGCTCTTGGGCCGGCCGATGGCTGGGCCGGTGAGGGCATCGGCGAGATCGAAGGGCAGGCCAAACTGGGCCGTGTGGTGCATGGTGGCGAGGATCGAGAACACGCCGATGCGGTTGCCGATGAAGTTGGGCGTGTCCTTGGCACGCACAACGCCCTTGCCGAGCGTGGTGGTGAGAAAGCTTTCCAGACCGTCGAGCACGCCGGGGTTGGTTTGGCTGTCGGCGATCAGTTCGACCAGATGCATGTAGCGCGGCGGATTGAAGAAGTGCACGCCCGCGAAGCGGGCCCGCAATGCGGCTGGCAGGGCCTGGGCGAGTGCTTCGATGTGCAGGCCGGAGGTATTGCTCGCAATCACTGCAGAATCAGATAGATGCGGAGCAATCTTGTTGTAAAGATCGAGCTTCCAGTCGAGCCGTTCGGCAATGGCCTCGATGACCAGATCGCAGCCGCGCAGCTGCGCCAGATGCTCGTCGTAGTTGGCGGGCGTGATCGCGGCGAGTTTGGCCTTGTCGGCCAGCGGTACCGGCGAGAGCTTGCCTAGATGGGCAATCGCCTTGAGGGCGATACCGTTTTTGTCACCTTCCTTTGCAGGCAGGTCGAACAGCAAGGTGGGAATGTCGGCATTGGCGAAATGGGCAGCGATCTGCGCACCCATGACGCCGGCGCCGAGCACGGCGACTTGGCGGATGTTCAAGCGGGGGTTGGTCATCGGAAGGGCTCCGGTAGCGATTTGCGGAAAACTCAGGATCGGAAAACGGGGGGCTCAGCCGGGGCTCGGCGGGGCGCGCAGCCCGGCGGCGGCAAAGGTGATGAGGTGGCTGACCGCCTGGCGGCGATGGCTCTCCTCGCTGGTGGCAGCGCGACGCTTGATGATGCCGAAATCTGCCATCGCATAGGTCACCGCGCCGGCGAGGATGTCCAGGCGCCAATACAGCTCTTCCTTGCCCAGATGCGGCAGCAGGCGCGCGAAAACCTGGGCGAATTCACGCAGCACGTGGCCGTAGTTGTCGGACAGGAAGCGGCGCAGCCGCTCGTCGTGCTCGGCATAGGCGCGCGCCAGCACGCGCACGAAGGCAGCGCCGCCCTGACTGTGCAGCGACTGGTTGAGCGCCGGGCGGATGAAGGCATCGAGCACGGTTTCGAGGTCGGTATTCGCGGCCTTGGCGAGTGCTGCAAGGCGCTCGCGGTTGAGTTCGTCCAGGCGGCGGCGAAAAACCTCTTCGATGAGTCCGTCCTTGGAACCGAAGTGGTAGTTGACAGCGGCCAGGTTCACCTTGGCCGTGGCGGTGACTTGGCGCAGCGAAGCGCCCGCAAATCCGTGACGGGCGAACAGCGCTTCGGCGACGCCGAGAATTCGCTCGCGGGTTGAAAAATTGGTCTGTGCCATCGGCGGGCGACTGGATCTGGCTCAAACGATCGTTTGAATCATAGGCGTGGCCCTGGCGATGGTCAAACGCGAGTCCCGCGGCGGGCTGCCATCTTGTCGGCAAATTCGCTAGAATCCACCACGATAATGTGGTCTAAGCCTGCGGATTGGCGCAGGTTTGCCCGCTCCGCCCACCCGGGCGGTCCCCTGACAACCTACCATTCGGAGACACCGGCCCATGGCGCTGGAGCGCACCCTGTCCATCATCAAACCCGATGCCGTTGCCAAGAACGTGATCGGCGAAATCTATTCCCGCTTCGAGAAGGCCGGCTTGCGCATTGTCGCGGCCAAGATGAAGCAGCTCTCGCGTGCCGATGCCGAAGGCTTCTATGCCGTGCATCGCGAACGTCCGTTCTTCAAGCCGCTGGTCGATTTCATGATCTCCGGACCGGTGATGATCCAGGCGCTTGAAGGCGAGAACGCGATCGCGAGGAACCGCGAACTCATGGGTGCGACCAACCCGAAGGACGCGGCGCCCGGCACGATCCGCGCCGATTTCGCGCAATCGATCGACGCCAATGCGGTGCATGGCTCCGATGGCGCCGATACGGCAAAAGTCGAAATCGCGTACTTCTTCACCGATTCGGAACTGTGCGCCCGTTAAGGTCGACATCGTGAACCAGTCCGCACTCCCGCCAGCGACGACCGACGCCCCGACCGTGGTGCGGCCGGTTGCTGCTGGCGTGGGCGCCAAGGTCAACCTGTTCGAACACGATCGCAACGGGCTGCGCGCACTGTTCGCGCAGCTCGGCGAGAAGCCATACCGCGCCGATCAGGTGATGAAGTGGATCTACCACCGTCACGTCACCGATTTCGCGCAGATGACCGACATCGGCAAGGCCTTGCGCGACAAGCTCGATGCAGCCTTCGAGATCGTGCCGCCGAAGGCCTTGTTCGAGAAGCAGGCCAACGATGGCACCTACAAGTGGCTGCTTGGCATGGATGGTGGCAACGCGATCGAGTCGGTATTCATTCCGGAAACCTCGCGCGGCACCTTGTGCGTGTCTTCGCAGGTGGGCTGCGCGCTCGCCTGCCAGTTCTGTTCGACCGGAGCGCAGGGTTTCAATCGCAATCTTGCCGCCGCCGAGATCACCGGCCAGGTGTGGGTCGCGGCGCGTCATCTGGGCAACGTACCGCATCACCAGCGCAAGCTCACCAATGTGGTGATGATGGGCATGGGTGAGCCGTTGCTCAATTTCGACAATGTCGTCACCGCGATGAACGTGATGCGGGACGATCTCGGATTCGGCCTCGCCAACAAGCGCGTCACGCTGTCGACCGCAGGTTTGGTGCCGATGATCGACAAACTTGCGCAAGCCAGCGATGTGTCGCTGGCGGTGTCGCTGCATGCGCCCAATGATGAATTGCGCAGTGAACTGATGCCGATCAACCGCAAGTATCCGATCAAGGACCTGATCGATGCCTGTGTGCGCTACACCCAACGCAAGGCGCGCACCACGATCACCTTCGAGTACACCATGCTCAAGGGCATCAATGACCAGCCCGAGCATGCGCGCCAGCTGATCAAGCTGATGCGCAAGGTTCCTTCGAAAGTCAATCTGATTCCATTCAATCCGTTCTTCGGCACGCGCTTCGAGCGTTCCGAGGAAACCGTGATCCGCGCGTTCCAGAAGATCCTGCTCGATGCCGATGTGCTCACGATGGTGCGCCGCACCCGCGGCGACGACATCGATGCGGCCTGCGGCCAGCTCAAGGGACAGGTCGTCGATCGCACGCGTCGCCAGGCCGAGTTCCGACGCAAGCTCGAACAGGGGATTTCGCATGTCGCTTGACCGACTCCTGCTCGGCGTATCGATTGCCTTGGCGGCGCTTGCGCTGGGAGGCTGCGGCAAATCGGGCTCGAGCCCGGTGCGCAAGGAGAGCGCCCAGACGCAGAAGACCGAGGCTGCGCGCATTCACACCGAACTCGGCCAGAAGTATCTGCAGCAGGGCAAGGCCGAAGTGGCGCTGGAAAAACTGCAGAAGGCACTGCAGTTCGACCCCGACTATGTCAACGCACATACCGTGATTGCGGTGCTTTACGAAAGCATCAACGATCTGCCCAAGGCCGAGGAACACTATCGCCGCGCGGTCGAACTCAAGCCCAAGGGTGGCGCCGAGAACAACAACTACGGCCGTTTCCTCTGCGAGCGTGGCCGCTATGACGATGCGCAGGCTTATTTCACCAAGGCCCTTGCCGATCCGTTCTACGACACGCCGGCGCTGGCGATGAGCAATGCCGGCACCTGCCTCGCGCGTGCAGGCAAGACCGATGCGGCCGAGAAAATGCTGCGCGAGGCGCTGGCGCTCAATGGGCACGACGCCTCGGCGCTGCTGGCGATGGGCAGCGTGCTCTACGCCAAGGGCGACTACTTCAACGCGCGTGGCTTCCTGCAGCGTTACGAATCGATCGGCGCACCGCAGCCTGCCGCGCTCATGCTCGGCCGCAATATCGAGTTGCAACTGAAGAATGCAGCGGGCGCGAGCGAGTATTCGCGCAAGCTGATCCGCGATTTTCCCAAGTCGGCGGAAGCGCTATCGCTCGGCAGCAAGGGCTGAGCAATGCGCGAAGGCGAGTTTCGATCCATCGAAGCGACTGTGGCGGAGACGGCAAGGGTATGCACACAACCGGCTTCGGCGGGGGTGCCGAAGCAGACAGAATCATGCAAGGCCGCGGGACACCAGATGGTGCTGCCGCTGCGCGAGGAACACTCTGTGACGAGTACCGAGAATTGTCCGACCCGGATTGAAACGGCGACGCCGGCTGAAGCCGCTGCCGGCGCGTGTACATTGGGCGCACGCCTGCGCGCTGCGCGCGAGAGTTACGGTTGGAGCGTGGCCGAAATCGGCGCCGAATTGCATCTCCCGGCGCGCCTGATCGAACGGCTCGAGAATGATGACTACGCCGGTATCAGCGATGCGGTATTCCTGCGCGGCTATCTGGCCAGCTATGCGCGTCTGGTGAGCGTGCCGATCGAGCAAACCCGCGAAGTGATCGCCGCACATGCCCATGTCGCGCCCTTGGTTGCCACCGGCACGATTTCCCGCTCGCGCTATCTGTTCGAACGCTATTCGGCCAGCGCCACTTATCTGGTGCTGACCGCGATCATCGTCGTGCCGGCGGTGTGGCTGGCGACCCACGGCGGCTTGCGCAAGGAACTCGCTCGGGTCACGCCGCTGGATCCGCCCGCACGCGTGATGGTGCCGGTGGCGACCACGGCGGGCAGTGGGACAGGCTTGGACGCGCATGCAGCGGACACCTCGACGCCGGCAATGGCTGCGGCTGCCGCCGATGCCTCCACACCGAACCTGGCGCCGTCGTCTGTCGGGCAGGCTCCGATCGTCGCTTCGATGACGCCGTTTCAGGTCGCCGAACCGCCACGCCCCGCCGAAGCGGAGACCGCCGCGACTGGCGAAGGTGCCCATGTGCTCAAGCTCAGGATTGCGCAAGCGAGCTGGGTCGAGGTCCTGACTTCCGATGGCCACAAGCTCGAATACAGCATGTTGCCGGCCGATTCCGAGCATGAATATCGCAGCGACGGCAGCCTTTTCCTGCGAATCGGCAACGCCCAGGGCGCGCAGGTTGCGGCGGATGGCAAGGCAATCGATCTGGCGCCATTCCGGCGTGGCAATGTCGCGCATCTGCAGCTTTTCGGCA
The DNA here is from genome assembly GCF_019634815.1 of Dokdonella sp. GTDB lineage: Bacteria > Pseudomonadota > Gammaproteobacteria > Xanthomonadales > Rhodanobacteraceae > Dokdonella_A. The sequence goes on from NZ_JAHCAP010000002.1 coordinate 167,518, forward strand.
GTGGCGAGGCAAGTGCCGCACGCGCCCAGCAATAGCGCCTGAACAGGTGCGCCAGGCAGCCACCTCTGGCGCGCCCGGCCGGCGTTTCCTGTTAATCTTGGCATCTTTGGCCGCCGCGTCGTTTCGGCGTGTGGTGTCGTGTTCTTCCTGCAGGTGATTTCATGGCTTTCGACGTTCTTGACGAACACGAGCAAGGTGAATTGGTCCAGAAGTGGTTGCGCGAGAACGCGATGGCGATCGCAGTCGGCATCGGCCTTGGTCTGGCGCTGATCTTCGGTTGGCAACAATGGCAGACGCACAAGGCCACCGCCACGGCCGCCGCTGCCGCGCAATATCAGGCGCTTACCCAGGCAATCCAGGAAAAGAAGACCGAAGACGCGCAAAAGGTCGCCACTGCGATCCGCAGCGAGTATCCGAAGTCGACCTATGCCGTATTGGCCGCGCTGCAGCAAGCCGATCTGGCGGTGCAGAAGAACGACTTGAAAGACGCCGCCGAGCAGTTGGCCTGGGCGCGCGAACATGCCAGGACTTCGCCGCTGCAGTGGCTGATCGACCTGCGCCTTGGCCGGGTAAAGCTTGGCTTGGGTGATGCGGCCGGCGCACTCAAGCTTGCCGAAGGCATCGGCGCCGACAATTACGTGGCGATGGCGGGCGAGCTGCGCGGCGACGCGCTGGTCAAGCTCGGTCGTGCGGACGAGGCGCGCAAGGCTTATGAGGCGGTACTTGCCGCAGGCGACACACAAGGCGTGGATCACAGCTTGTTGCAGATGAAGCTTGACCATCTGGGTGCGAGCGCGCCCGCGGCAGGGAAGCCCGCCACATGAAGCGCGTTACCGTATTCACCCTGGTTGCGCTGAGTCTGGCGCTGGGCGGCTGCAACTGGATGAAGACCCTGGGCCGCAAGGACAACGTCGAACCGCCGACTCCGCTGACCGAGTTCGTGCCGAGCGCGCAGGTCGACAAGCTGTGGAGCGAAGGCATTGGCGATGGCGCCGGCCGCAGCGGTGCGCGTATGGCGCCTGTAGTCGGTGCGGATGGACGCCTGTACGTTGCGGCGGTCGACGGCGTGATCGAAGCCATCGATGCCGGCACCGGCCGCACAGTTTGGAGCCGCAAGCTCGGCGATCGCAAGGGCTGGTTGTGGAACCGGGCAGACACGCTGCGCTGGTCCGGCGGCCCCGCGGTCGACGGCGACCTGCTGGTCGTCGGCGGCCTCGATGGCCAGATAGCCGCTCTGTCGACCCAGGACGGCAGCCCGCGCTGGACGGCGCAGGTCAACTCCGAAATCATTTCCGCGCCCGCAATCGGCGGCGGCGTGGTGGTGGTGCGCGGCAATGATGGGCGTTTGCATGGCTTCGATGCGGCGACTGGTACGTCGAAGTGGCTGTTTGACCAGTCGGTGCCGTCATTGAGCCTGCGCGGCAATTCGGCACCGCTGATTCTCAATGGCATCGTCTACGACGGCACCGACAGCGGCCGCGTCACTGCGGTGCGCCTCGATGATGGCAACGAGCAGTGGACCCAGTTGCTGGCAACCGGCGAAGGACGTACCGAAGTCGAACGCCTGTCCGATGTCGACGGCAACCTCGTCAGCGATGGCTCGACCCTCTATGCGGCAGGCTATCGCGGCCAGATTGCAGCGCTCGCGTTCGACAGCGGTCGGCCGCAGTGGCAGCGCGATCTGTCGAGCTACGCCGGAGTCGCGGTCGGGGGCGACAGTGTGGTGGCGGTGGATGCCGACGGCAACGTGTGGGCCTTCGACCGCAGCACCGGCGCCAACCTGTGGAAGCAGGATCAACTCAAGTACCGCTGGTTGAGCGCGCCGGCAATCCAGGGCAGCCTGGTCGTGGTCGGTGACAGCGAAGGCTACGTGCATTGGCTGACGCTGGCCGAAGGCAAGTTCGCCGCGCGCGAACGCCTGGGCAAGCAGCCGATCGAGGCGCCACCGGTGGTTTCCGGCGATACCGTTTTCGTCGAGGACATCCGCGGCCATTTTGCCGCCTACCGTGCGCGTCAGTGAGCGCGCGGCGATGCCGCAAGACCCGGTGCCTTGAAGGCGTCGGGTCGCGGCATCAATATCTGACTGAGTCCACGCGGGGCTGGCGTCTCGGGCGCGCGTGGGCGCGATCCGTTTTCCCACCCATCCGGGGCTCCTCATGCTTCCCGTAGTTGCCCTGGTCGGGCGTCCGAACGTCGGCAAGTCGACCCTGTTCAATGTGCTCACGCGCACGCGCGACGCCCTCGTGCACGACCTTCCCGGCGTGACGCGTGATCGCCATTACGGCGTGTGTCGCCTGCTGCCCGAGCAAGCCTTCGCCTTGATCGACACCGGTGGCCTCATCGATGACGCCAGCGGTCTCGACGTTCACACTGCGCGACAGGCGCAGCTGGCGATGGACGAGGCCGATCTGGTGTTGCTGGTCGTTGATGCGCGCGATGGCCTGATGCCGACCGACCGCTCGATCCTTGCCCGCCTGCGCAAGAGCGGCAAGCCGACCTTGCTGGTGGTCAACAAGACCGATGGGCTCGACGAGCACGGCGCGCTCGCGGAATTCGCCTCACTTGGAATCGCCGGGACCTTCGGTGTATCAGCGGCGCATGGGCGCGGCATGTTGCCGCTGCTCGATGCGATCGCCACGCACTTGCCCGAGGTCGATCCCGAGTCCCTCGTCGAACAACCGGATCAAGGCATCCGTATTGCCATCATCGGTCGCCCCAACGCCGGCAAGTCGACCCTCGTCAATCGCCTGCTCGGCGAAGAGCGCATGATTGCCTCGGAGGTTCCGGGTACCACGCGCGATGCGATTTCGGTTCCGCTCGAACGCGATGGCAAGCGCTACACCCTGATTGACACTGCGGGCGTGCGGCGTCGTGCGCGCATCGAAGACGTGCTGGAAAAGTTCAGTGTCATCAAGGCGCTGCAATCGGTCGAGGCCGCGCATGTGACGGTATTCATGCTCGATGCGCGCGAAGGCGTGTCCGAGCAGGATGCAACCCTGCTTGGACACATTCTCGAATCGGGGCGCGCCCTGGTGATTGCCGTCAACAAATGGGATGGCATGGACAAGTACCAGCGCGAGCAGTGCGTGGCCTCTCTTTCGCGCAAGCTGGATTTCGTCGTCTGGGCACGCCAGGTGTTCATCTCGGCCCTGCATGGCAGTGGCATCGGTGAACTGATGAAGGCTATCAACCGTGCCTGGGCCTCGTCCAACCACAAGTTCACGACTTCCGAACTCACGCGCGCGGTCGAGGCAGCAGTCAGCGCCTATCAACCGCCGCTGGTGCGTGGCCACGCCCCGCGCCTGAAATTCGCTCATCCCGCAGGCACCAATCCTCCGCAGATCGTGATCCACGGCGCACGCACCAAGCACATTGCCGACAGCTACCGCCGCTATCTGGAAAACTTCTTTCGCAAACGCTATCGGCTTGAAGGCACCCCGATCCGCATCGAGTTCCGCGATGGCGAGAATCCCTATGCGGGCAAGCGCAACGAGCTCACCGAAGGTCAGCAGCGCCGCCGCACGCGCATGATCCGCAATGCCCGGCGCGGCAAGTCCTGAAGCCGATGAGTGAAGGAACCGCAACGGGCCGGAATCGCGCTTGATTTCGATGCTCGCCGCGCGCAGCGTGTCGCTGGCCGCAAGTGGAGTGGTCGATGTCTGATCGCGATCTCGAATTGGAACCTCTGGAAGCATTGCGCCGCCAGCGCGCGGGCGCCTTGCTGATCGACGTGCGCGAGGCGGGTGAACGGGCCGCGGGTTTCGCCGCGGGTTCGCTGCACCTGCCGCTCGGGCAGGTCGCGCAGGGCATCGCCGCGCTCGCCGCACCCGAGCGGGAGCTCCTCATCCTTTGCGCGGCCGGACAGCGCTCGCTCGAAGCCGCGCGCATCCTGCGCGGGCTGGGCTATCGACGCTGCCATTCGGTCTGTGGTGGCCTTGCACGCTGGCAGACCGAGGGCAGGCCGTTGGCGAAAGGCGAGCTCGATGCCGACGCTGCCGAGCGCTATTCGCGGCATCTGCTCTTGCCTGAGGTCGGATTGGAAGGTCAGCGTCGCCTGTCGCACGCGCGCATCGCCTTGGTCGGTGCGGGCGGACTGGGCGCGCCGGCTGCGCTGTATCTCGCCGCGGCGGGTGTCGGGAATCTGACGCTCATTGATGACGACCGGGTCGAGCGCTCGAACCTGCAGCGCCAGATCATCCACGCCGATGCGCGCGTGGGCATGCCCAAGGTCGTTTCCGCGCGCATCGCGCTCGTCGCGCTCAACCCTGCCGTGCAGGTGGCCGTGCACGAAAAGCGCCTGTGCGCAGCCAACGTCGAAGACCTGCTGGGTGGCCATGACGTGGTGATCGACGGCGCCGACAATTTCGCCACGCGTTACCTGCTCGATGCGGCCTGCCGGCGCCTGCGCATTCCGCTGGTGCATGGCGCGGTGCATCGCTTCAACGGGCAGGTCAGCGTGTTCGATGCGCGGCGTGCCGATTCGCCCTGCTATCGCTGCCTGTTTCCCTGGCCGCCGGCTGCTGATGAAGTGCCCAACTGCAGCGAGGCCGGCGTGCTCGGCGTGCTGCCGGGCACGATCGGGATGCTGCAGGCGACCGAGGCGCTCAAGCTCGTGCTCGGGATCGGCGAGGTTCTGGTCGGTCGCCTGCTCAACTACGACGCGCTCGCAGCACGCACTCACGAATTGCGGGTGTCGCGCGATCCCCGCTGTCCAGGCTGCGGCCAGCATGCCGTGTTCGGCGGCTACGAGGATCTGGTGCACGCCTGCGCCTCCACCTGAGCTTCGACGCGCGCCAGGACAGGGGAATCCATCGCTTCGGGTTTGAGCCGCATCGCGCGGGCATGGATAATGCGATCTTTTCAGCGGATGGACGATGCACGCACGCCTGCTCGATGGTCGCCAAATTGCCGAGAGCGTGCTCGCGGGGGTGGCTGCGCGCGTGCGCGCGCGCAACGCCGCAGGACTGCCGCCGCCCGGTCTGGCCGTGGTGATGGTGGGCAGTGACCCGGCTTCGGCGGTCTACGTGCGTAACAAGCGCCGCGCCTGCAAGCAGGTCGGCTTTCGGTCGTTTGATTTCGATTTGCCGGCGAAGACGCCGCAGGCCGAGCTGGTGGCCTTGATTGACCGTCTAAACGCCGACCCGGCGGTGCACGGGATCCTGCTGCAATTGCCACTGCCGCCGGGCATCGAGGCAACCGCACTGATCGATCGCATCGACGTGCACAAGGATGTCGATGGCTTCCAGGCCGCCAATGTCGGCCGTCTCGCGCTGCGTCAGCGCGGCTTGCGCCCGTGCACGCCCAAGGGCGTGATGACTTTGCTCGCGCATACCGATCAGCCGGTGCGCGGCCGCAAGGCGGTGGTGCTCGGCGTGTCCAACCACGTCGGCCGGCCGCTGATTCTCGAACTGCTGCTCGCGGGCTGCACCACCACCGGTTGCCACAAGTTCACCGCCGATCTGGAGAATGAGGTGCGCGCGGCAGATATCGTGGTGGTTGCGGTGGGTCGACCCGGTATCGTCAAGGGCGCGTGGATCAAGCCGGGTGCGGTCGTCATCGACGTCGGCATCAACCGACTCGACGATGGACGGCTGGTCGGTGATGTGGAGTTCGAATCAGCGGCCGAGCGCGCCTCGTGGATCACGCCGGTGCCCGGTGGTGTCGGGCCGATGACGGTGGCGACGCTGATCGAAAACACATTGGAAGCGGCCGAGGATTTCCATGGCTGAGCGGGTGATGCACAAGCTCAAGATGACACGTTGGCTGCTCGCGGCGCTCGCGTTCGTGCTGCTCGCCGGCTGCGCGAGCATCGCCAACAAGGCGAGCCAACGCCTGTCCGACAGTCTCAGCGCCGGGATTCTCGAGCAGGACGACATCGCCACTGCGCGTGACGGGATTCCGGCCTGGCTGCTGCTCGTCGACGGCATGATTCACAGCGATCCGAAAAACGTCGGCTTGCTGCTGGCTGGCAGCAAGCTCTACGGCGCCTATGCCGGCGGTTTCGTCGATGACGCGGCGCGCGCCAAGCGCCTGTCGGCGCGAAGTTTCGACTATGCGCGGCGCGCCTTGTGCGTGCGGCGCGCGGATCTGTGCGCGAAACTGGAGGCGCCATTCGAAACCTTCGAGTCCGAAGTCACCCAATTGCGCGTTGCCGATGTACCGGTCGTCTATGCCCTGGCTGCGGCCTGGGCGGGTCGCATCCAGGCCAACAGCGAAGACTGGAAGGCCATCGCCGACATTCCGCGGGTGCAGGCCCTGCTCGATCGGGTGGTCGCGCTGCAGCCGGATTTCGCCGACGGCGAGCCCTACATGTATCTGGGCGTGCTCGCGACCTTGCGGCCGGCATCCCTGGGCGGCAAGCCCGAGCAGGGCAAGGCCGATTTCGACAAGGCGCTCGCGCTGTCGGGCGGCAAGAACCAGATGGTGCGCGTGCTTTATGCCCAGCACTACGCGCGACTCGTATTCGATCAGGCGCTGCACGATCGCCTGTTGGGTGAAGTGCTCGCGGCCGATCCGCACGCGGACAAACTCACCCTGATCAACGTGCTGGCACAGGTGCGTGCGCGCAAATTGCTCGCTTCGGGCAAGGATTATTTCTGAGTGTCTCGCATCATTCTCACAGTGATGGGCCGCACGGCCCGACCGGAGTCAAGACGATGAAGCTGTACCAGACCCTGCTTGCCTGCGCGCTCGCTTGCTGCGCCACGCTCACCGATGCCGCCACGCTCAAGATCGCCACGATCGCGCCCGATGGCACCGCGTGGATGCGCGAGATGCGTGCGGCGGGTGATGCGGTCAAGAGCGCAACCGAGGGGCGCGTCGAGATCAAGTTCTATCCCGGTGGCGTGATGGGCGACGATGCCACGGTGCTGCGCAAGATGAAGATCGGCCAGCTCCAGGGTGGCGCCTTCACCGGTGGCGAGGCCTCGATCCTCACCAAGGATGCGCAGGTCTACAGCTTGCCGTTCGCATTCCGCAATTTCAACGAGATCGCCAAGGCGCGCACCAGGCTCGACCCGTTGCTCAAGCAGTCCTTCGCCAAGGCCGGCTATGAACTGCTCGGCATCAGCGGCGGCGGCTTTGCCTACCTGATGAGCACGCGGCCGATCAAGTCACGCGACGATCTCAAGTCGGCCAAGGTGTGGGTGCCGCAAGGCGACAAGGTCGCCGAAATGTCGTTCTCCGCGGCCGGGGTTTCGCCGATTCCGCTGCCGCTTGCCGATGTCTACACCAGTTTGCAGACCGGACTCATCGATACCGCCGCCAACACGCTCTCGGGCGCACTGGCCTTCCAGTGGCACACCAGGATCAAGCACATCGTCGATCTGCCGCTCAGTTATGTGGTCGGCATCGTGGTGGTCGACAAGAAGCCCTTCGACGCGCTCTCGGAGGCCGATCGCAAGGCGGTCGAGTCTGCCTTCGCGGCGAGCTTTGCGCGCCTCGAGGACATCAATCGCAAGGACAACGACTCCGCGCGCGAGGCACTCAAGGCACAGGGTATTTCGATCGATCCGCCCAGCGAGGCCGACCGCAAGAACTGGGAAGGACTGGGCGCCGAGGTCTACCAGAAGGCGCTCAAGAGTGAACTTTCGCCCGAGATGGGCCAGGCGCTCGGTGAAGTGCTCGCGACCCTGCATGGCAGCGCCGCCAAGTGAGCGTATTGCCGGCTGCCTTGCTGCGCTGGATCGACCGCATCGAGACCGGACTGATTGCGCTGCTGGTGTTGGCGATGGTGGTGCTGGCCGGTGCCCAGATCGTGTTGCGCAATTTTTTCGACACGGGTCTGGAATGGGCCGATCCGCTGTTGCGCGCGATGGTGCTGTGGGCGGCGATGCTCGGCGCGCTTGCCGCGGCACGCGATGACAAGCACATCGGCATCGACATCCTCGCTCATTTCGTCCACGGCAAGCCGCGGCGCGTGATCAAGGCGATCACCTTGCTGTTCGCCGCCGCGCTGTCGGCGGCGATGGCCTGGTACGGCTATGGCCTGGTCATGCTCGACTACGGCGGCCATGCGAAGATCGCGGGGATACCGACCTGGCTGGTCGAAGCAATCATTCCGCTCGGCTTTGGCCTGCTGGCGCTGCGCCTGTGCGTGCATGCCTTCCTGCCGCCACGCAATGAACAGATGCCGGTATTGGCGCCGGAGCTGCCGTGATCGTTCTGGCCATCATCGCCTTGCTGCTGCTGGCGGCGCTCGGTGCGCCGCTGTACGCGATCATCGGTGCCGTCGCGCTGCTGGGTTTCCACCTTGCAGGACAAGATGGCATCGCGGTTGCGGTCGAGTTCTATCGGCTCGCCGACATGCCCGCGCTGATCGCGATTCCGCTGTTCACGCTGGCCGGGTACCTGCTCGCCGAAAGCCGCGCGCCGCAGCGCCTCGTGCGTCTGACCAATGCACTGCTCGGCTGGTTGCCCGGTGGCCTTGCCGTGGTCGCGGTGCTGGCCTGCGCGATGTTTACCGCCTTCACCGGCGCCACCGGCGTCACCATCGTCGCACTCGGCGCGGTGCTCTATCCGGCCTTGCTGCAGCAGAAATACGGCGAGCGCTTCTCTCTGGGTCTGCTCACCTCGGCTGGCAGTCTCGGCCTGATCCTCGTGCCGTCGATGCCGTTGATCCTGTACGGCGTGGTGGCGCAGCAATTCCACACCACGCCACCGGTGACGATCGATGATTTGTTCCTCGCCGGGCTGTTGCCGTGCGCGCTGATGGTGGTGATGCTGTCGGTCTACAGCATCTGGCATGCACGGCGGGTCGGCGTGGCGCGCGAGAAGACCACCGCGCCGGAGTTGCGCGCGGCCTTGCGCGATGCCTTGTGGGACCTGCCGCTGCCGTTCGTGATACTCGGCGGTATCTACTCGGGCAAGCTCGCCGCTTCCGAAGCCGCTGCCGCAACCGCGCTGTACGTGTTCATCGTCACCGTGCTGATCCGCCGCGAGATCCCGTGGCGCAAGCTGCCACACGTTGCACGCGAGGCGATGCTGCTGGTCGGCGCCTTGCTGTTGATTCTCGGCTTCTCGCTCGCACTCACCAATTGGTTGATCGATGCCGAAGTGCCCGAGAAGCTGTTCACGGCAATCCAGTCACACATCAGCAGCCGCGGCGCCTTCCTGCTTATTCTCAACCTGTTCCTGCTGGTGTTCGGAATGCTGCTTGAAGGCTTCCCGGCGATCATCCTGCTGGTGCCGCTGGTGCTGCCGGTGGCGCTGCGCTACGGCATCGATCCGGTGCATCTGGGGATTCTCTTTCTCGCCAATCTGCAGCTTGGCATCTTCCTGCCGCCGGTGGGCATGAATCTGTTCATCGCCAGCATGCGTTTCGGCAAACCGGTGCTCACTCTGGTGCGGGCCGGCGTACCGTTCTTCCTGATCCTGTTGATCGCGGTGCTGATCATCACCTATTGGCCGGCCTTGTCCCTTGCCTTGATTCGCTGAGGACGCCGGTCCGCGATCAGTGCTGCGCGTGGCCTTCGGTGTCGTCGCGCTCGTGCCAAAGTTCATGGCTGTCGATGAGCATGCGCAGATAGGCTTCGTGCGCGTCCGCGCGCTTGCGCAGTTCATCGAGTGTGGCGCCGGCGTCGAGGCGTTCGGCCTGCAGCCGCTGCGCGAGGTCGATTTCGCCGAGTTCGTAAGCACGCTTCTGGCGCGCAAAACTGCGCGCATTGGCCTCGCGTGCCTGCTGCGCAGCCTGCCACACGGCCAGCGTGGATTGCACCTGCGCGACACGCAAGCGTGCATCGCGAGCGACCTCGCGGCGCATGCCTCTCGCCTGTGCAGTCAGCGCGTCGGCCGAGGCGCTCGCGGCACGCGCCTGTGCCGAGCGGCGCGCGCCACCGAACGGAATCTCGAACACCAGGCCGATGCCGCGTTCCATGCCGCCGCGCTCGGAGAAGGTCTGGATGCCGATGCTTGGATCGGGCAGGCGATCGGCATTGGCGCGCTGTGCGAGCACTTGCTGTTGCGCCGCCAATTCTTCCGCGGCGCGAATCTCGTGGCTGCGCTCGATGATGCGATCAATCCACACCTGCGGCGCCACATCGAGGGCTTGCGGCTCCGGCAGGAGCGGGGTGCGTTCGGGCAGCGGAATCTGCGCGAAGTCGGCAGTGAGTCTCAGCCGGCTTGCATCCAGTTCGGCTTGCGCCTGCCGTGCCTGGGCTTCGGCGACGGCCGATTCGGCAGCGATCTGTTCGAGTTCGCGTTGCGCCGCGTCGCCCAGTTCCACCCGACGCGCAAGCGCGGCCTGCTCGCGTTGCAGTGATTGGCGGCGTGCCTGCGCTACGCGCGCGGCGGCATCCGCGCGCAGCCAGTCGATCCAGTCATCGAGCAGGGTGAGGGCGGTCTGGTGTTCGGCGTCGCCCTGCAGCAGTTCAGCGGCGGCCAGTCCATGCGCGCCAGCCTCACGATCCAATGCAGCCTTGCCGGGCAAGCGAATCGCGCGCGTGAGCTGGGCATTCCATTCGCCGTAGCGGGCGCGACCATCGGCGGTCGGTGCATCGCGCACGGTGCGTCGCAGCGGCGCAATCGACAGGCTGATGTCGTGCGGGCTCGCGGCGAGTGCGTGGGCGTTCTCGCGCGCTTCGTCCACGCGCGCCTGCGCTGCCTCCACCTGTGCGTGGGCGGCGATCGCCGCATGGGCACGGTCGGCCGGCGGCAGGAAGTCCTGCGCGGCAGCGCTGCCGGCAAGCAGCAGGCTCATGCAGGTGATGCGGCGGACGAGGCGATTCATGCGTGGGTCTCCGCGTGTCCGTAGCGAAGGTGGAGCAGGGGCAGCAGGAACAAGGTCAGGATCGTGGAGCTGACCAAACCACCGATCACGACGATCGCGAGCGGACGCTGGATTTCCGAGCCGGGACCGCTGGCAAACAGCAAGGGGACAAGGCCCAGCGCGGTGATGCTTGCGGTCATCAGCACCGGACGCAGGCGCCGACGCGCGCCTTCGCGTACGACGTGGTCGGCATCCAGGCCCTGCGCATGCAACTGGTTGAAGCAGTCGATCAAGACCAGTCCATTGAGCACGGCGATGCCGAGCAGGGCGATGAAGCCCACCGAAGCCGGTACCGACAAGTACTCACCACTGAGCCAGAGCGCGAGGATGCCGCCGACCAATGCGAATGGCACGTTGCCGAGGATCAGCAGTGACTGGCGCAGCGAGCCGAAGGTCGAAAACATCACGAGAAAAATCAAACCCAGCGCGATCGGCACGACCAGGGCAAGGCGTGCGGACGCGCGCTGCTGGTTCTCGAACTGGCCGCCCCATTCGATGCGATAACCGGCTGGCAGTTGCACCGCGCGCGCCACCGCCGCGCGCGCCTCCTCGACGAAACCGACCAGATCGCGGCCATCGACGGCGCTTTGCACGAGCACGAAGCGCGAGCCGTTCTCGTGATCCACGCGCACCGGACCGGCGGTGGGTTCAAGCGTGGCGACCGCGTTGAGCGGGATCTGTCCGCCGTCATGGCCGGCCAGACTCAGACGCGCAAAGCTGTCGGCATCGCCGCGTTGAAGCGAGTCGCCACGCACGAGGATCGGAATGCGCCGACCTGGCACGATCACCTCGCCCGCGCGCAAGCCTTCGAGCTGGGCGCGCAGTTCATCCTGAATCGCGCTGACATCGAGGCCTGCGCGACTGGCTGCCTGCGCATCGATGGCGACGCGCAGGAATTGCGCACCTTCGGCAGTCTGCGCTATCACGTCCTGCGCGCCGCGCAGCTTGCCCACCACCTCGGCAACGCGCGTGCCCAGCTGCGCAAGCTCGCTCAGGTCCGGACCGAAGATCTTGATCGCGACATCGCCGCGGCTGCCGGTGAGCATTTCCGAAATGCGCATCTCGATCGGCTGGGTGAAGCCGACTTCAAGCCCCGGAAAGCCCTCGGCGACCTTGCGCAATTCACCGATCAGCCACTGCTTGTCGCGCACGCGCCATTGCGACTTGGGCTTGAGCTGCAGAAACAGGTCGGTTTCGTTGAGACCCATCGGATCGAGGCCGAGTTCGTCCGCGCCAACGCGTGCGACCGCATGTTCGACTTCGGGCACCTGCTTGAGGATTTCGCGCTGCAGTTGCAGATCGAGATCGCGCGAGTGGGGCAGGTTGATCGACGGCAGCTTGACCACTTGCATCGAGATGTCGCCCTCGTCCATCGTCGGCAGGAAGGTCTTGCCGGTGGCGAACCAGGCGAGTGCGCCGAGTGCGAGCAGGATCGAAGCCGCGATCACCACGATGCGCGGCCGACGCAGCACGCGATCGAGCAAGCGCGCGTAGTGGCGATCGAGCAGGCGCATCAGCCAGGGCTGCGCATGGCCATGATCCTTGAGCAAGAGCGAGGCGAGCACGGGCACCACGGTCAGCGACAGCAGCAGGGAGCCGCCGAGCGCGAACACGATGGTGAGTGCGACCGGTGCGAACATGCGCCCTTCCAGCCCCTGCAGGGTGAGCAGCGGCAGGAACACGAGGCAGATGATGAGGATGCCCGCGGCGACGGGAAGCGCGACTTCGCGTGCGGCCGCACCGATACGTTGCAGGCGTGGCAGGTGCGAATCGGGCGCGGCCGGGTCGAGACGGCTGACGCTGTTCTCGACCACCACCACCGCGGCATCGACCAGCATGCCGACCGCGATCGCGAGCCCGCCCAGGCTCATGAGATTGGCGCTCATCCCGAACAGATGCATGGCCAGGAAGGTGAACAGCGCGGCCAAGGGGAGGATCAACGACACCACCAGCGCGGCGCGGACCTCGCCGAGAAACACGAACAGCAGCAGCACCACGAGCAAGGTCGCTTCGAGCAGGGCATTGCGCACCGTGCCCACCGCGCGATCGATCAGGGCACTGCGATCGTAGAAGGTCTCGATGCGCACGCCCGGCGGCAGGCTCGGTGCGAGTTCGGCGAGGCGCGCGCGCACCGCCGTCACCAGATGTCCGGCGTCGGCGCCACGCAGGCCGACGACGATGCCCTGCACGGCTTCGCCCGTGCCGTCGCGCGTGACCGCGCCGTAGCGCGTCAGTGCTTCGGTGCGCACGTGCGCGACATCGCGCACGCGCAATACCTGCCCGTCGCGCGTGGCAATCACGATTTCGCCCAGGTCGCTTGCGCCGTGCAACGCGCCTTCGACGCGCACGATCAGGGCCAGCTCGCCCGCGAGCAGACGACCCGCGCCGTCATTGCGGTTGTTGCGCTCGATCGCCTCGACCACGTCGTGGAAATTGAGGCCTGCGGCGGCCAGCCTGCCACGATCGGGAATCACGGTGAGGCTCTGCACCTCGCCACCGAGGGCGTTGACGTCGGCGACGCCCGCGATCGTGCGCAGCGCCGGGCGCAAGGTCCAGTCGAGCAGGCTGCGCCGTTCACCCAGACTCAGGCCGCCGCCCTCGATCGTGAACATCAACAGGTCCGAGAGCGGTGTCGCGATCGGCGCGATGCCGCCTTCCACGCCGGCCGGCAAATCGGCCTGCGCATCAGCGAAGCGCTCGCCCACCTGCTGGCGCGCCCAGTAGATGTCGGTGCCTTCAGCGAAGTCGATGGTGATATCGGCGATCGCGTACTTGGCGACCGAGCGCAGGATGCTGGCCTTGGGCAGACCCAGCAGTTCCATTTCCAGCGGTTGCACCACGCGCGACTCGACTTCCTCGGGCGTCATGCCCGGCGCCTTGAGGATCAGTTTGACCTGGGTGGGCGCGATGTCCGGATAGGCATCGACCGGCAGTGCGCGCCAGGCCAGCACGCCAGCGATCACCAGACCGACGGTGGCGGCCAGTACCAGCAGGCGCTGGCCGAGCGAGAAGCGAATCAGACGGTCGAGCATGCTGCCTTACTCGCCACGCAGGGATTTGAGTGCGCTGGCGCCGCTGTTCACGACCAGGTCGCCATCCTCGAGTGCGCCGCGGACGATGGCATGGCGCTCATCTCCGCCAATGCGTTCGACGCTGACCGCGTGGTAGCGCTGGCCGTGGGCGATGAAGAGTTCGAGCGTGCTGCCGCTGGCGATGAGAGCGGAAGTCGGTACCTGCACGGCATCGGCGGGCGCGCGCAATTCCAGTCGCACCTGGCTGCGCTGACCGATGTGCCAGCGCCCCGCATCGGCCAGACGCGCACGCAGGCGGATGCTCTGGCCGCCGCTGGTGGTTGCGTGTGCGACCGCGACCACTTCAGCTCGCGCGCCATCGTCGAGGATCACGCCAAGGCCCGGTGCGTAGTCGGCGGCATGGTCAAGCGGCGCCTGCACCAGCAGGTCGACCTCGTTTCCGGCGGCGATCGTGAATGCCGCTTCGAACGCGGCCACACTTTGTCCGGGCACGATCGCGCGCTGCAGGATGCGACCATCGATCGGCGCGCGCAGTTCGTATTCACCCGGCGCGCCGTCCTTGGGTGTCACCGCTGCGGCGAGCGACTCCCGTGCCTGCTGCAGGCGCGCCTGCGCATCGGCCGCGCGGGCCTTGCTCGCGTCGGCACGCGAGCGCGCGATGATGCCCTCGTCGAGAAGGCTCGCATCGCGGCGCGCCTGGCTCTGCGCGAGCTCAGCGTCGCTGCGACTGCGCTGCAGTTCGGCGCGTGCAGCGAGGAAATCGCGGCTGTGCACGCGTGCGAGCGGCGTACCGGCACGCACCTGCGCGCCTTCGTCGGCGCTGATGCTGGCGACCACGCCGGCAAACGGCGTGCTCACCGTGCGCGTGGCATCGAGCGGCGCAATGATCTCGGCTGGCAGGCGCGACAGCGGCAAGGTCTCGGCTGCAACGGCTGCAATGGTCGTGATCTTGAGCGCGGCGATCTGGCGCGCGTCGAGTTCGATCACCGGTTCCGATTGGGCGTGCGTCCGGGTGGCAAGCAGGCAGATCAAGCCCAGCGCGAAGATGCGGGCAGCGTGGGGAATCATGGCGGGCATGCGGTGGTGGCAATGCCGCGATGCTGCCGGGTCGATCTTTGGTCACGCTTTGGATGTGGGGCCTGATCGTGCGCCGTGCCGAACCCACCCTACGGTAGTCACCAGCCAGTCGAGACCGGGACGCTGCCGGGACTTCAGCTTCGGCAATCCCGATAGCCCGGGATGTTCTCGCCCAGGTGGATGTCGCGTTGTACCTGCCATGTGCCGGCGCGCAGGACGGGCGTGGATATGCCGTTGCCGCCGCGGTTGCGCGCGATTCGCCTGATCTGGACCGGCGTGAGCTTGGGATCGTCCGTGAACATGATGTCGTCGACGTAGTACGTCGCGCAACCGGGTTCAAGCACATGCATGTGAATGTGCTCGGGAACATCCTGCGCCGGATAGCTGCCGGGCCGGATGGTGTCGAAGGCGTACCGGCCCCCCGCATCGGTCCTGGCCCAGGAGCGCAAGCTGCCCTGCCTGCGCGTCTCGGGATCCCGTACCACGGCGGATTGTGGATAGATCCCATCGCGATTGGTCTGGTAGGCGTAAATGACGATGCCCGCCCGAGGCCGCCCATCCGTGCCGAAAACGGTACCTGAGACTTTCATGGGAACGCCGGGTTCGGTTGTCGGAGCAATTCGGGCATGGGAATCGATCTTGCCCGGCATGCCGTCGAACACGGCTTCGCAACCTTCGCAGGGAAGGCCGACAACAGGTTCGCGCTGAATCTGTGCCAGTGCAGGGGGGCTTGCGAGCAACAGCAGGACGGTCAGCAATCGGCGCATGAGGATCTCCCGGGTGGAGAATGGTGTCGACGTGGGGGCAGTCTCGCGTTCCGACTGGATCAGCGCAGCCCCGGGAATGCCGGCGCGGTCATTGACCGGCTGGAGGTTCCCACAGTTCGAGCTTGTTGCCGTCCGGATCGATCACCCAGCCGAACTTGCCGAATTCTGACGACTCCGTTTGTTCCAGAACCTGACAACCCTCGCTGCGCAGGGCGGCGAGGAGGGCGTCGAGGTCGGCGACGCGGTAGTTGATCATGAAGGGTGCTGAGCCCGGCAGCATCTTGTCGGTGTCCTGCGAAAATGTGCTCCAGATCGTCATGCCCGCCTTGCTGCCTTCGCCGCCCCACTGAAAGATGGCACCACCCCAGTCGGTGACGTCGATCCCGAGATGTTCGCGATACCACGCGCACAGACGCGCCGGATCCTTCGACTTGAAGAAAATCCCACCGATGCCGGTCACCCGTTTCATGGCTCACCTCCTGCGCATGACTGTGTCGTGGGCAGTATTGCCCAGCTGCGGTGCGCGCCGCCATGACGAAACACCCGGCAAGTCGATCGCGGCCGCATCAACGGATGCCTCAGGGCGGATGCTCGACATCGAGTGGCTTCCTTTTTGCGGCGTGGCCTGGCAATGCCTCCGGGCGGCTCACAGCGCCGGCAGCCGGCCCAGTCGCGCAACGAGCTGCCCGTCTTCGAGATGGAATTCGAGGTCAAGCGCAAGATTGCGCGCCAATGCCCTGGACAGCGCAAGACCAAGTCCGGCGTGGGTGGCGGTGCCACCCGCGGCGGACTTGCGCCAGAAGCGTTGGCCCAGTTGAGCGATGTCGGCATCGTTCAGATCGGGAGCGGGATTGCTCACCTGCAGATGCAGGCCTGTGTCCGAGTCCTTCAGCGTGACGGTGACATCGCTGCCGGCGGGCGCGTACTCGATCGCGTTGCGAACCAGATTCGAGACGATGCGTTCCAGTGCACCAACGTCGCAACGTATCCACTGGTGTGCTGGCCATCGCCGTTGCAGGTGAATACCGCGTTCGCGTGCCACGGCCTCCAGGGCGTTGAGCAGATCATCGAGCAGCGGCGGCAGGTCGAGCGGATCGACCGCGGGCGGCGCGAGTCCCGATTCCTGCCGCGCGAGCATGAGCAGTGCATCGATCGCGCGCTGCATGCGTTCCACTGCAAGGATCGAGGCGTTGAAGGCGTCGCGGGTCGCGTCGGTATCGGCGGGCGCGCCTTGAGCGCTCTCGATCGATGCGCGGATTTCGGCCAGCGGGGTGCGCAATTCATGGGCGACGTCGGCCGAGAAGCGGCGTTCGGCATCAACCAGCGCAACCAGGCGCGTGAAGGCTTCGTCGAGCGCTTGCGAAAATGGCTGCAGTTCTTGCGGCAAATCGAGCGCGGACAGCGGCGCGGAGAGTGCGCCAGACTCGGAGCCGGCGAGCGCTGCGCCGAAGCGTTGCAGCGGTGCGAGTCCGCGCCGCACGGCGAGCAGGGCGATCAGAACCGCGGCAATGAAACTCAAGGCGATGCCGGCGAGCAGCAACTTGTGGATACGCCCTTCGAGCTTGTCGTGCGGTGCGCGTTCGGATGCGACCACCAGCAGGGCGGGATGCGCGACGCTGCCCGGAGGCGTCGTCAGCCGGACGGCAACCGCGCGGCCAGCATGCTGGTCCGGGAGAGGCAGGTCGAAGTTCACGGGGCTGTCGGGTCCGGGCAGGCGCGGCGGTCGTGACAACGGCATGCCGCCGCTCGAGGGCGAGCGCACCTGGCTGCGGCCGTCGGCAGCCCAGACCTCGAAAAAATCAGTGTGTCCCGGTACTTCGTACTCGGGCATGAGGCGCCCGAGTTCGGCGAGTTCAGCGGGTTCGGGATGGGCCTGCAGAAACGCTGCAATCGTGTGCGAGCGCTCGAGCAGGCCGGCATCGAGTCGTGCGTAGAGCTCACGATCGACGAGATGGTCAAGGATCAGGAACAGGGCGCCGAGGATCAGGCCGAGCGCGAGAACGAGTTCAAGCGCGAGCCGGCGCTGCAGGGATGGCGCAGGGCGTTCAGTCGATGACATAGCCGAACCCGCGGCGGGTTTGGATCAGATCACTCGCAGCGCAGCGCGCGAGTTTGGCGCGCAGCGTGCTCACGATCACTTCGACGGCCTTGTCGGAGGTTTCACTGGCGCCGTGATAGATGCGTTCGAAGATCTGCGTGCGTGACAGCACCCGTCCGCGTTCGCGCAGCATGAGTTCGAGCAGGGCGAATTCCTTGGGCGTGAGCTCGAGTCGTTGCTTGCCACTATGCACACTGCGCGTGCGTGGATCGAGTTCGATGCCCTCATGGCGCAGCACCGGTTCGGCACGCTCGAGCGGGCGACGCTTGAGCGCGCGCAAGCGCGCCAGCAGTTCCTCGAACACGAAGGGCTTGGTGAGGTAGTCGTCGGCGCCGGCATCGAGTGCGGTCACGCGATCGCTGACTTGATCGCGTGCCGACAGCACCAGCACGCGCGTCGCATCACTGCGCTGGCGCAAATGGCGCAGCACGGCGAGACCGCCGATCCCGGGCAGCATGAGGTCGAGTACGACGAGTTCGTAGTCGACCGTGTCGAGGAAGGCGAGCGCGCGCTCGCCGTCGGCCGCGTGATCGCAGGCATAACCCTGACTCGCCAGGCCACGGGTCAGCGCGGCGGCGAGCGGTTGCGAGTCCTCGACAATCAATACGCGCATGGGTGGGCAGCGGGCAGGGTGCCTGCATTCTGGCAGCAAGCGTGCACGGGTGGGCAGGCTACACTGTGCGGATGACGATAGCCGAGCCGCTCACGCTGCTGCACGAGGACGAGCACCTGCTCGTGGTCGACAAACCCGCTGGATTGGCCGTGCACCGCAGCCGTCTGGTCGGCGCCGATGAGGACTATCTGATCGATCGCCTGCGTACGCAGGTCGATGGTCCCCTGCATCTTGCGCATCGGCTCGACCGCGCGACCAGTGGCGTGCTCCTGATCGGGCGCTCCGCCGAGGTTGCGGGCGACCTCGGTCGCCAGCTCATGGCTCGCACAGTGAAAAAAGTCTATCTGGCTATCGTGCGCGGCTGGCCGGCCGAGACCGGCGAGATCGACTATCCGCTGTCGGGTGCGAGCCTGCAGGGTGAACCCAAACCCGCGCTCACCCGGTGGCGCCGGATGGCAAGCGTGGAAGTCCCGATCGAGATGGGCCGCTACCCGCAGCAGCGCTATGCCTTGCTCGAGGTATCGCCCGAAACCGGGCGTTACCGGCAGATCCGGCGTCATTTTCACCATGTCTCGCACCACTTGCTCGGCGACACCAGTCATGGGCGGGGCGATCACAATCGGCTGATCCGCCAGCATTTCGGCGTGCATCGGCTGTTCCTGCACGCCTGGCGCCTGAGCATTGTTCATCCCGCCAGTGGCAAGCCGTTGTTGGTCGAGTCGCGCGTCGATGCGCAGTGGCACAAGCTCATGGCTGCATTCGGCTGGCCGATGGATGTGCTCGAGCCGTGATTGGACAGGCGTATTTGCGGCAGCCGCGCGGGTCTGTAAAATAGGGCATGCGCATCCTCACTCACGCTCTCACCTTCGACGACGTCCTGCTGGTTCCGGCGCACTCGCACGTGCTGCCGCGCGACGTCTCCCTCGCCACCCGGCTCACGCGCAGGATTCGGCTCAATCTGCCGATCATTTCGGCGGCGATGGACACGGTCACCGAAGCGCGCCTGGCGATCACGATGGCCCAATGCGGCGGCATGGGCATCATCCACAAGAACATGACGCTCGAACGTCAGGCGGCCGAAGTGCGCTTGGTCAAGAAGTTCGAGGCCGGCGTGATCCGCGATCCGATCACGGTCGATCCCTACACCTCGATCGGCGAAGTCAGCAAGCTCACGCGCGCGCACAACATTTCCGGTGTGCCGGTGGTCGAGGGCGAGCAACTCGTGGGCATTGTCACCAACCGCGATCTGCGTTTCGAGACCCGCCCCGAAGATCCGGTGCGCAACGTGATGACGCGCAAGGATCGTCTGGTCACCGTGCGCGAGGGCGCAGGCGATGACGAAGTCCTCGCGCTGCTGCACAAGTTCCGCATCGAGAAGGTGCTGGTGGTCGACGAGGCGTTCCGCCTGCGCGGCCTGATCACCGTCAAGGACATCCAGAAGGCACGCGACAATCCCGATTCCTGCAAGGACGACCACGAGCGCCTGCGCGTGGGTGCGGCGGTCGGCGTGGCGGGCGACACCGAGCAGCGCGTCGCGGCTCTGGTCGAGGCGGGCGTCGATGCGATCGTCGTCGATACCGCGCACGGCCATTCGCAAGGCGTGATCGAGCGTGTGCGCTGGGTGCGCAAGAGCTTCCCGGAGATTTCGCTGATCGCCGGCAACATCGTCACCGGCGATGCCGCGCGCGCACTGGTCGATGCCGGCGTCGACGCGGTCAAGGTCGGGGTCGGCCCTGGCTCGATCTGCACCACGCGCATCGTCGCCGGTGTCGGCGTGCCGCAGATCACCGCGATCGACATGGTCGCCGAGGCGCTCAAGGGCAGCGAAGTCGGTCTGATTGCCGATGGCGGCATCCGCTATTCGGGCGACGTCGCCAAGGCGATCGCCGCGGGCGCCGATTGCGTGATGATCGGCGGCATGTTCGCGGGCACCGAGGAATCGCCCGGTGAAGTCGAGCTGTACCAGGGCCGCAGCTACAAGAGTTATCGCGGCATGGGTTCGCTCGGCGCGATGGAGAAGGGCTCGAAGGACCGCTATTTCCAGGACAGCACCGATGCCGACAAACTCGTGCCCGAAGGCATCGAAGGTCGTGTGCCGTATCGCGGTCCGTTGCGCAACATCGTGCACCAGCTTGCCGGCGGCCTGCGCGCATCGATGGGCTATGTGGGTTGCGCCTCGATCGACGAGATGCGCAGCAAGCCGCAACTGGTGAAGATCACCACCGCCGGCATTCGCGAGTCGCACGTTCACGACGTGGCGATCACCAAGGAAGCACCCAACTACCGGTTGGACTGACGATGCGCGCACTGCTGTTGTCGCTGACGATGCTGCTGTCCGTTGCCTGCGCGGCTGCCGAACAGGAGCCGCCGACGCAACTGCGCATTACGCTTGATGGCAAGCAAGTGATCACCACGATGGGCGCCAAGGCCGAGTTCGAGGTCGGCGGGCGCAAGGTGACGATGCGTGTCGAGGAACTGCCGTGGAGGCAGTTCGTGCAGGGCAGTCTGAAGTTCGAATACCCGCGGCATTTCCCTTGGGAGTTCGACGCCAGCCCGCCGCGCACATGGACCCTGGACGGCAACGATGCAACGATCATGCTGATCGAAAACCCGGGCGAGCAGCAAAGTCTGGACGACTTTGCCAAGGGTTTCGAGAGAATATTCAAAGGCAACGGCACGATGGAGCGCGTTGACCAGGCGATGAAGACCGCCAAAGTCGGAACCCTGCGCGGACTTGGCATGCGCTACACGATCGCCACGACCCGGATGAGCATGGAAGCTTTTGCCCTGGGCAAGGGGGAGCGGTCCTGGCTGCTGGTGCTGCAGGATGCACTTGGTGACGACGGCAAGCACAGCAGCGAGTACGTGGATATGCGCACGCACCTGACCGAAACGCTGGAGTTTTAGCGAGCGTTTCCCGTGATTTTCCGAAGCATCACCGAGCCGAACCAATCGACATGCAAGATTTGCATCAAGACAAGATTCTCATCCTCGATTTCGGCGCGCAGTACACGCAGTTGATCGCGCGACGCATTCGCGAGATCGGCATCTACTGTGAAATCTGGGCTTGGGACCACGATCCGGCCGAGATCTCCGCATGGGGTGCCAAGGGTATTGTTCTCTCCGGCGGGCCGGAATCGACCACCCGGCCCGATTGTCCATCCGCGCCGCGCGAGGTCTTCACTGCCGGCGTGCCCATACTTGGCATCTGCTATGGCATGCAGACGCTGGCCGTGCAGCTCGGCGGCGCTACCGAGGCCGGCAATCAGCGCGAGTTCGGCCATGCCACGATCGACGTGATCGCCAGCGATGCCTTGCTGGCGCCGGTCGCGACCACGCCTGCGTTGCGTGAAGTGTGGATGAGCCATGGTGACCATGTGTCGCGGGCGCCACCGGGTTTCACCATCACCGCCCGCACCGATCGGCTCGGAATCGCTGCGTTTTCCGATGATGCAAAGCGGATCTACGGCGTGCAGTTCCACCCCGAAGTCACGCACACCGCCGCGGGAGAGGCGCTGCTGCGTCGCTTCGTCGTCGAAATCTGCGGTTGCGCCACCTTGTGGACGCCGGCGCGGATCATCGAGGATCAGATCGCGCGCGTGCAGGCTCAGGTCGGCAGCGACGAAGTCATTCTCGGACTCTCCGGTGGCGTGGATTCCTCGGTTGTCGCCGCCCTCCTGCATCGCGCTATCGGCAGTCAGCTCACCTGCGTGTTCGTCGATACCGGCCTGCTGCGCTTCAAGGAAGGCGATCAGGTGATGGCGACGATGGCGCAGCACATGGGCGTCAAGGTGATCCGCGTCAATGCGGCGGATCGCTATTTCGCCGCGCTCGAAGGCGTCGGCGATCCAGAGGCCAAGCGCAAGATCATCGGCAAGTTGTTCGTCGAAATCTTCGACGAGGAATCGGCCAGGCTGAAGAACGCCAAATGGCTGGCGCAGGGCACGATCTATCCCGACGTGATCGAATCGGCCGGCAGCAAGACCGGCAAGGCGCACGTCATCAAGAGTCACCACAACGTCGGCGGCCTGCCCGAGCACATGAAGCTCGGCCTGGTCGAACCGCTGCGCGAACTGTTCAAGGATGAGGTGCGTCGCATCGGCGTCGAACTGGGACTGCCGCATGCGATGGTCTACCGCCATCCGTTTCCCGGCCCGGGCCTGGGTGTGCGCATCCTCGGCGAGGTCAGGCGTGAATATGCCGATCTGCTCGCGCGCGCGGATGCGATCTTCATCGAGGAACTGCGCAAGGCGGACCTCTACGACAAGACTTCGCAAGCCTTCGCGGTGTTCCTGCCGGTGAAATCCGTTGGGGTGGTCGGCGACGCGCGAGCCTATGAGTGGGTGATCGCGCTGCGCGCCGTGGAGACCATCGACTTCATGACCGCGCACTGGGCGCATCTGCCCTACGACTTCCTCGGCGCAGTCAGCAACCGCATCATCAACGAACTGCGTGGCGTATCGCGCGTGGTCTACGACATCTCCGGCAAACCGCCCGCGACAATCGAGTGGGAATGATGCGCACGCGTGCATGGGCGTATGCCCTGGTGCTGCTTGGGCTGGCCGCAGCGTCGTATTGGTTGGGGCGTGAGTCCGCGTCGCTGCCGGCGACGGTGCAGGGTGTCGGCTCGGTACAGCATGAAGTGGCCAATCCTCGAGCTGTCGGAACCACATCGGAGTCGAGGCGGGAATCTTCGCCCAGGGACTCGACCGCGCTTTCAGTGCCGGCTGAGGCACCCTTGCCTGCGATGGGCGAGCCACTGGCGCAAATCAAGGATGAGCTGGCCGCGCGTGCGCGCCGGGGCGACGCGCGTGCTGCCTGCCGGCTCGGCGCCGACCTGATGCGTTGCCGCTCGAGTCTGGCATCCAAGGCAAGCTCGGCCATGTTGCAGCAGGCGCTCGCACGCTCGGGGCAGACCGTTTCCGATGACACGGTTTCCATGCTCGCATCGATGGATAACGCAGCAGCAAGTGCAGTCGCCTTGTGCGAAGGCATCGGCGAAAAGGACATGCGTGAAGCGATCGTGTACCAGCGCATTGCCGCCGAACGCGGCAGTACGCGCATGCGTTTGTGGTACGCCGCCGACCCCGCACTGGATCGCGTGGATTTCCTCGCCGATCTTGATGCATGGCAAGGCTACCGCGCGGTCGCCCTCGACTATCTGGAACAGGCTCTGGAGGCGGGCGATCCGGATGCGCCGGACGTACTGGCGGGCGTCTACCAACCACGCGATGCCGTTATTCACACTGGGCGCGTACCCCTGCGCCTGCCTGATGCGCATCGCTATTTCGTCTATCGCGAACTTGCCACCCTGCTGCATCCGGGGCGGCCCGAAATGAAATCGACCGTGCCTGCGCCAGAGCCCGGCCAGGAAATCGATCTCGCGGCTGTCCGCGCCGAAGCCGAAGCGCTGCGGCAAAAGTACTACGCCAGCTACCGCCCTGATGCGACAAGGCAGGAATCTCCAGGCGTGCCTGGCATGTTTTCCGGAGCGGACGACGCGCAGCGGATTTGCGGGCCCTGAACCAAGGAGGCGATGCGCTGCCCAGTGCAGGCATCGCGTTCTGCCCCGGGATCATCCAAGCTTGGCACTTTCGACGACGACTGGCCCATGAACGCGAACACCGATGAAGCCTGGATGCGCCGTGCGCTCGTGCTCGCGCGGGAGGCGGCGGCGCTGGATGCCGAGGTGCCGGTCGGTGCGGTGATCGTGCTCGATGGGAAGATTGTCGGCGAAGGGCGCAACCGCATGATCGGCGCGAATGACCCGAGCGCGCATGCCGAAATCGAAGCCATGCGCGATGCAGGTCGGCGCCTGGGCAATTACCGCCTGCCCGGTGCCACGCTGTACGTGACACTCGAACCTTGCGTGATGTGCGCGGGTGCGCTGGTGCATGCACGCGTGGCGCGTGTGGTTTTTGCCGCGAGTGACCCCAAGACCGGCGCGGCGGGCAGCGTGTTCGACACCTTGGTCAGTGATCGCCACAACCACCGTATCGCAGTCGAAGGCGGGCTGCTCGCGGACGAAGCCGGAGAGATGCTGCGCGAGTTCTTCCGCAGCCGACGCTGAGGCGAAGGCCGCGGATCACGCGCGCCTATTCGAGTTGTTCCTTCGCCCAGCCCGCATCGAGCGCTTCCATCGCATCGCGCGGTTTGAGCTTGGCGGCCTTGTCCCAGGCTTCGGCGACTTCGTCCTCGCGCTTGTCCCCATGCAGCAGCATCAGCCCGTTGCCGTACTCGATCCATGCGATCGGCGAGGCGGGCGTGAGCTTGAGCGCCTGCTTGAGGTGCTTTTCGGATTCGCCGGCGCTTGCGCCATAGGTGAGCTTGGCGAGCATGCCGCCGACCTTGCCGACGATCTCGGCGTGGTAAAGCCCGAGCGCAGTCTCGGCTTCGGCATGCTTGGGCGCGAGTTCGAGCGTGGCATCGAGTGATTGCCGCACCTTGCCGGCAAGACCCTGCGCGAGCGCCTTGGTGATCGAAATCGTCTGGCTCAGGCGGCCGACCGCGAAGGCGTGGCGATAGTGGCTGTTGGCCTGCTTGGGCAGGGCTGCGATCGCGTCTTCGGCGAGTGCGATCAAGGCTTCGTAGCGCGTGGTCTTGGCCTTGTCGCCGTCGAGCAGATAGGTGGCATGGATACCGCCCGCCTTGATCGCGACCGAGGCGCCGAGTGCCTTGAGCGCCACGCCCTGTTCAAAGGCATCGTGGAAATCGCCGCGATGAAACGCCCGCCAGGCATCCTGCAACTGCTGCGCGATCGCGCCCGCGTCCTTGCCGAGCTTCGGGTTGACCTTGAGCAAAGCTGCGACATGCTTGTCGTCGGGAAACGGCTCCTGATCGCCCGCATGCAGATCCTTCCAGGCCTTGGCGAGTTTGTCGCCGGCATAGTCGAACGCCTTGTTCGGATGCGGAAATGCTGCCCAGCCCTTGCTTGCCATGTGCATGCCCTCGCGGTCGGAATGCCGTGTGCCACGCGGCAGATTGCCCTGTCCGCCAGCTCGCGGCAAGCCGGCTACACTTTGATCATGAATCGCACCATTCCCGTCGCCGAACAGGCCGCCGCGCTGCGCGCGCGCATCGAAGACGCCAACCACCGCTACCACGTGCTCGACGACCCCGACATCAGCGACGCCGAGTACGACCGGCTGATGCGCGAGCTCGAGGCCATCGAAGCGGCGCATCCCGAATTGGCCAGCGCAGACTCGCCCACGCGTCGCGTCGGTGCGGCGCCCTCGCGCGAATTTGCCGAAGTGATCCATGCCGTGCCGATGCTGTCGCTCGCCAACGCCTTCAGCGCCGAGGAAGTCGAGGACTTCGTGCGCAAGGTGGGCGAGTGGCTGGGCATGGCCGAGCCGCTGTTTTCGGTTGAGCCAAAATTCGACGGGCTTGCGATCAGCCTGCGCTACGAGCAGGGCGTGTTCGTGCAAGGCGCTACTCGCGGCGATGGTGAACGCGGCGAGGATGTGAGCGCGAACCTGCGCACGATCCGCGCGATTCCGCTGCGACTGCGCGGCAGTGACTGGCCGCGGGTATTGGAAGTGCGCGGCGAGGTCTACATGCCGCGCGCGGGTTTCGCGGCCTGGAATGCCAAGGCGTTGGCATCGGCAGGCAAGATCAAGCCGCTCGCCAATCCTCGCAATGGCGCCGCCGGCAGTCTGCGGCAACTCGATCCACGCATCACCGCGCAGCGACCCCTGGCGTTCTACGCGTACGCACTCGGCGTGGTCGAGGGCGGCGACTTGCCGACTTCACATGCGGCGACCTTGCAGCGCCTGCGTCAGTGGGGTTTTCCGGTGAGCTCGCTGGTCGATCGCGCGCAGGGTGCGCGCGGTTGTCTGGCCTACTTCAACCGCATCGGCGCCCAACGCGACACCCTGCCTTTCGACATCGACGGTGTGGTCTACAAGCTTGACGATCTTGTCGCCCAGCGCGAGATCGGCTTCGTCGGGCGTACGCCGCGCTGGGCCATTGCGCACAAGTTTCCTGCGCAGGAGCAGCAGACACGGGTGGAAGCCATCGACGTGCAGATCGGCCGCACCGGCGCAGCGACGCCGACCGCACGCTTGGCGCCGGTGTCGGTCGGTGGCGTGACCGTGACCAATGCGACCCTGCACAACGCCGATCAGGTTGCACGGCTCGACGTGCGCATCGGTGATACCGTGATCGTGCGCCGCGCGGGCGACGTCATTCCAGAAGTCGTGCGCGTGGTGACCGAATTGCGACCCGCGCACGCCCAGCCCTGGCAGATGCCCGCGGTCTGCCCGATCTGCGGCTCGGCGATCGTGCGCGAGGCGGGCGAAGTGGTGGCGCGCTGCAGTGGTGAGCTCACCTGCGCCGCGCAACGCGCGCAAGCCCTGCTGCACTTCGCTTCGCGGCGCGCGATGGATATCGATGGTCTGGGTGAGCGTTACGTCGAGGACCTTGCCGAATTCGGCTATCTGCGCTCGGTCGCCGATCTCTATCGGCTCACGCTCGATGATCTGCTCGAGATGAAGCGGCGTGCCGACGAGCGGGATGGCACCACGCCCGAGACGGTCAAGGCGGGCAAGGTTGCAAGCAAATGGGCCGAAAACCTCATCACCGCGATCGACCACAGCCGCCGCACCACGCTCGCGCGTCTGCTGTTTGCGCTGGGCATCGGCCATGTGGGTGAGGGCACGGCCAAGGCACTTGCGCTGTGGTTCGGCAGTCTGGAACGAATCCGGCATCTGCCCTGGCCCTTGCTCAAGCTCGTGCCCGATATCGGTGACGAAGTCGCCCACGCGATCGATTCATTTTTCTCCCAGGCCGGCAACCAGCGCGTGATCGACGACTTGCTCGCAGGCGGGGTCGCGATCAGCGACGAGCATGCGCCCTCATCGAAGCTGCGTGCCAGCCTTGGGCTCGCCAATGTGCTCGCCGCTCTCGGCGTGCCCGGCTTCAGTGAAAGGCGTGCACAAATGCTGGCCGCGGCATTCCCGCAGGTCGAAGCGCTGCTCGGCGCGCAGCACGCGCAGCTCGTTGCCGCCGGTCTGCCAGACGATGTGGCGGCCAATTTCTCCAGCTGGCGCGAACAGGCCGCGCAGGCCACCCTGCTGCGCCGTTGCGTCCAATCGCTGCACGAACTGCGTGAGGCGCTGGTCGACACGGCAGAATGCGACATCAGCCTGCCGCTGGAAGGGCAGACCGTCGTCCTGACCGGCAGCCTCGCAAGCCTCACGCGCGATGACGCAAAGGCCCGCCTCGAAGCGCTTGGCGCCAAGGTGGCCGGCAGCGTGTCGAAGAAGACGAGCTTCGTCGTCGCCGGCAGCGAAGCCGGTTCCAAGCTCGACAAGGCACGCGAACTGGGCGTGGAGGTCTGGGACGAGGCGCGGCTGCTCGCGTTCATCCGGAGCGCGGATTTGCGCAACTGAGCGGGGAAGGCCGGGCCATTGCATCCGTGCATCCGCTCTGACTGGCGGCGCGAAACCTTTCTGCGGATTTGCGCGCAGGCTTGATGCGGCAGATCCAAGCGGGTCGTGGGGCCTGCGCCAGACGCACGGCGTCAGCTCGCGGATGTCTCCGCAGCACAGATGGCCGGAACCCCGCACAGCGCGAGGATTTCGGGCAAGAAGAAGGGCCCGGAGAGCATCCGGACCCTTGTGCATGGCGGCGGATGGTTGACGGGTTCAATTCCGTCTTTGTCACTTGAAATGGCAACGTAGCGGGCGCAAGCGGCAATGAGCGGGGCTGCCTCAAAGGACGGCTTCAAGCCCCTTGCGCTCGAGGATGTCCAGCAGCTTCTGCGACGGCCCGCTGGGGCGTTTGTCGCCCACCTCCCACTTGCGGACAGTGGACGTGCTGGTGTTCAGCACGCTGGCCAGCGCGGCCTGACTCAGGTGCAGCCTCTCGCGCAACGCCTTGACCTTCGTGGCGTCGTAGTCCTGCACCGGCTCCAGGCACAGTGCGTCGTATTTCTGCATCTTGCGCTTGTCGATGAATCCCAGGCGATGCAGATCGCTGGCTGATTCGTGAACGGCTTCGAGGATTCGGCTCTTGGTCTTGGTGGTCATTGACAAATCTCCTGCAAAGCGCCGTCGGCAACGGCTTCATCCAGTTGCGGGCCTGTTCGAGCCAGCAGGTCGGCAGCGATGAGCTGCAAGCCTTCGAGCTCCTCGTCGCTGATGTTCGCCCGCTCGTTCTTCTCGAAGCCGAACACGAAGAACCAGCGGTTTTCCTTGTTGGTGGCAACCAGCGTCCGCACACCGCCACGCTTGCCGCGCCCCGCCAAACCAACGCGTTTTTTCACCACGCTGCCGCCGAGGTCAGCGTCGATCAGGCCAGCTGCCATCTCCTGAACGGCCTTGCACAGGACGGCATCGGTAAGCTCCGTCTTGCGCATCCATCGCTGGAAGGAGCGGGTCTTGAATACTCGCGTCATCGGGTTCATTGTGCCACTAAGTGGCATAGAGTGTCTGCCCACCCATTTCAGCATCCCGCCCAGCCGACATTGCCCTTCAAGCCAGCTACAGACGCCCCCCCCTGAATCGACGCGATACGCTGCTTCTTCGACATCCGTCCGTGCAATAAGAACGGCTCCGGTGGCCGTTTGGTGTTTGGTGGAGGCGGCAGGAATGGCTCGGACCATCCCGATCCTCGCCCGCGGGCTTGCGCGGGGGCCAGCGCCTTCGGCGCTGTCCGCTGCGGCGTCCTGCCTGCGCAGTGAACCCGCGGCACGCTGCGCGTGCGCTGGGCTTCGCATCCACACCACCCGCGCCAAACGCAAAACGGCCACCGCTAGGGTGGCCGTTTGGTGTTTGGTGGAGCCAGGGAGGATCGAACTCCCGACCTCGTCATTGCGAACGACGCGCTCTCCCAGCTGAGCTATGGCCCCACATGATCTTCGGGTCTGGGAACCGCGAAAGGGCGCGCATCATAACGTGTGACAGCCAAGTCGCCAAGTGCGGGCCGCTTCCAATGACACATGAGCCTGAAGCGGGTCGTGGTCTGGGCATCCTTGGCGGATGCTCGTGTCCCTCGATATCGATCCCCTTCGTGCGCTCGACGATCTGCGGGCCATCTCGAAGGCAATCGGTCGGTCGGGGTTTGCGCACCGTCACTCGCGCCCGAGAGCGGCTCGTCGCCACACACTTCAAATCGACCGCCGCATGCCCCGACTTGGAGCTCGCCAGGCTCAGTGCCGGATTGGAATGCGCTGTGCGTGCTGCCCGGCGCGTGGTCCGGCGCGACCGCCACCACGCAAGGCCAGAAGGCTGGTCAGTCCTGCGCAGTGTGCAGGACGCGCACGAGCTCATTGAAATCCGCGGCGATCGGTGTGGCATGGGCAGGGCGGGCCAGCAGGGCCGCGAGTGCGGCTGGCACATCGAGCGCGCTGTCGATCAAGGGCTCGACGATCTGCTCGAACTTGGCCGGATGCGCGGTGGCGACGATAGCCATCGGGTGTGTGTTGCCCTGTGCGCGCAGACGCTCGGCAACGCACAGCGCGGTCGCGGTATGCGGACACACGGCAATGCCGCGCGCGGCCCAGGTCGCGCGGATCGTTGCGCGGATGGCGTCATCGTCGACTGCGTCGGCATGCAGCCAGGCCGGCAGGTCCTTGAAGTCGGGATAGAGCCAGCGCAGGCGTTCGAAGTTGCTCGGGCTGCCCACGTCCATCGCATTGGCGAGCGTGGCGATGCTCGCGCGCGGCGTGTACTGGCCGTTGGCGAAGAACTCGGGCAACACGCGATTGGCATTGCTGGCAAGCACGATGTCGCCGATCGGCATGCCGCAGGCCTTGGCGAGCACGGCCGCGAGGGCATTGCCGAGGTTGCCGGTGGGGACAATGAAGTCGAGTGGCTCGCGGTGGACGCGCTGGTGGGCGAGTGCGCTCGCGGCGTAGTAGCCCATCTGCGGCAACCAGCGACCGAGGCTGATGCTGTTGGCCGAGGTCAGGGCGCAGCGTTGTCGCAGGTCCAGGTCATTGAGCGCGCGTTTGACCAGCGCTTGACAGTCATCGAACGACCCGGCAACACGCAATGCCAGCGCGTTGTCACCGAAGCAGCCCAGTTGATGCGCCTGGCGTGGCGACACGCGCCCATCGGGATACAGCACGACGACGCGAAAGCCGGGCCGACGATGGAAGGCCGCGGCGACCGCCGCGCCGGTATCGCCTGAGGTGGCGACCAGCACCGTGGTGACGGGCGCATCGGCGGCGCGCAAGCGCGCGAGACAAGCGGCGAGAAACCGCGCGGCAAAATCCTTGAACGCGGCGGTCGGGCCGTGAAAGAGTTCGAGCAGGGCGGTCTGCGCATCCAGTTCGCGCAGTGGCGCGGGAAAGTCGAAGGCTTCCTTGCAGAGCGTCGGCAGTTCCGGTTGCAAGGCACTGTCAACGAAGAAGGGCTGCAGCAGGCGTGCGGCGATCTCGGGCAGGTTGACGAGGCCGGCGAAGTCCGCAGCCGACAGTTGCGGCAGGCTTTCCGGCACGTAGAGCCCGCCATCGGGCGCAAGTCCGGCGGCGAGCGCGGTGTCGATGCCGACGGCGGCGCATTGGCCGCGGGTGCTCAGATACTTCATGCGACCACCTTCGCGGCGGGCCCGGCCACGGGCGACACCCATGATTCACTGTCCAGTCCGCTGCGCGCAAACGCTTCGCGCATTGCCTGCGCACATCGCTGCGCGGCCAGCTCGCCATCGCACCAGGCAAACAGGCTCGGGCCGGCGCCGGAAATGCTCGCGCCCAATGCGCCGGCTTCGAGCGCCGCGGCCTTGACTGCAGCGTAGCCCGAAATCAGTGGCGCACGCCGCGGCTCGACCAGCACGTCGGACAAGCCTGCGCGGATCAGTTCGAGATCATCTGCGTGGCAGCCGGCGAGCACGAGCGCGAGGTTGGCGCTCTGCTGAACGAATTCGCGCAGTGCATAAGCGCCGGCAAGCGCGGCACGCGCATGTCTGGTTTCGAGCGTGGCCTGCGGATGCACCAGCGCGCAGTGCAGTTGCGCGGG
Organism: Dokdonella sp.; assembly: GCF_019634815.1. Taxonomy (GTDB): domain Bacteria; phylum Pseudomonadota; class Gammaproteobacteria; order Xanthomonadales; family Rhodanobacteraceae; genus Dokdonella_A. The sequence continues at coordinate 198,832 of NZ_JAHCAP010000002.1, forward strand.
TACCGGAATCGGCACGAGGCGATCGGCGGTGGCGAGCACGAGGCCGCCGAGGAGCATCGGCCCCACGTTGTCGCCGTGATGGGAATCGCTGGCGACCGCCTCGCCGTCGAGCGCGAACGGATACAGCGCAGCGGGCGGCAAGGGTGCATCGAGCAGGGCATTGGCGGCCACCACCGCGGCGACCGCGGAGGCGGCCGAGCCACCCATGCCCGAACCGAAGGCGATGCCCTTGTCGATTTCGATCTCGAAACCGAAGCGCAGGCCGAGCGCGGCACGCATCGCGATCAAGGCCGCGCCGGCCGTGTTGCGGCGTGGATCCTCGGGCAAGGGGATCGCCGCACCGCGAATTGCCGTGATGCGAACCTCGTCGGCATCGATGCGGCGCACGCTGACATGATCGCCGGGACCCGCGATGGAATGACCGAGGATGTCGAAGCCGATGCCGACGTTGCCGACGCTGGCGGGGGCGAATGCGGTAGCGGTGGTTTTCACGCGAAGATCCTCGAAACGGCGTCGATGATGGTTTGGACAGGGTGCGTGTTCATGAACCGACCACGCGCAGGAGATCGGCGAATACGCCCGCGGCAGTGACTTCGGGGCCAGCGCCCGGGCCCTGCACGACCAATGGGTTGTCGTGATAGCGGCGAGTGGTAAATTGCACGATGTTGTCGGTGAGGCGCAGATGCGCGAAAGCATGCGCCTGCGGCAATTCGACCGGACCGACGCTGGCCTTGCCGCTGCGGTCGAGTCGCGCCACGTAGCGCAACACCGCGCCTTTCGCGCACGCCTGGGCGTGACGCGCCGCAATTGCAGCGTCGAAGGCATCGAGACCATCGAGGAAGGACTGCGGATCGCTCTCACGCAGTGCGGCGGGCACGAGGCTTTCGACCTCGATGTCGGCCAGGTCGAGCAGCACGCCGGCTTCGCGCGCAAGGATCACCAGTTTGCGCGCGACGTCGGTGCCGGACAGGTCATCGCGTGGATCGGGCTCGGTGTAGCCGAGCGCATGGGCCTCGCGCACGAGCGCCGAGAACGGGGCCTTGCCGTCATAACGATTGAACAGCCAGGCCAGCGTGCCCGAGAGGATGCCATCCACGGCGAGCAGTTCGTCGCCGGTGTCGAGGAGATCGCGCAAGGTCGAGATCACCGGCAGCCCTGCGCCGACCGTGGCTTCGTAACGAAAGCGCGCGCCGTGGCCGCAGGCTGTAACTATGCGTTGCCAGCGTTCACGCGGACCGGCGCCGGCATGCTTGTTGGGCGTGACCACGTGGATGCCGGCAGCGAGCCACGCGGCATAGTGCTCGGCGACGTCGTCGCTCGCGCTGCAATCGATGATGAGTGCATGCGGCAGATGTTCGGCCTTGACGTGGCGCGCGAAGGCATCCAGATCGCTGCCTTCACTGGCGTTGGCGTGCCAGCTCGACGCCTGCGCGGCTTCGCCAAGCCACATGCGCTGGCTCGTCGCCACCGCGCGCACGCGCAGATCGAGTTGGCGATCGTGCAAAAGGCGCGCGCGTGCGGCTTCGAGTTGGGCGAGCAGGGCGCGGCCGACCTTGCCCGGTCCGATCACACCGATCGAAATCGTCTGCGGCGACAGCCAGAATGCGGCATGCGCAGCGCGCACCGCACGTGCGGCATCTTCGCTGGCGACCGCAACCGAAATGTTGCGTTCGGAAGCGCCTTGGGCGATTGCGCGAATGTTGACGCCGCTGCGTGCCAATGCGCCGAACAGTCGCGCGGCGACGCCGGGCTGACCGGTCATGCCATCGCCGACTGCAGCCAGCACGCTGATCCCGCCTTGTGTGGTGATGCGCGCGATCGCACCGCGCGCAAGCTCACCGGCAAAGGCGCGCTCGAATGCCGTGCAGCCGCGCTGCGCGTCACCCTCGCGCACCACGCAACAGATCGAATGTTCGGACGAACCTTGCGAGATCATCACCACCGAGACGCCGGCATCGTGCAGGGCGCCGAATGCGCGCTCGGCGGTACCGGGCACGCCGATCATGCCGGCGCCTTCGAGGGTGAGCACAGCCAGATTGCTCACTGCCGACAGACCCTTGACCGGCGAGGCTGCATCGACTCCGGACTTGCCGATCGCGGTGCCTGGATGCTCGGGCGCGAAGGTGTTGCGGATACGCACTGGCAAGCCGCGCGCGATCGCCGGGGTCAGCGTCTGCGGATGGATCACCTTGGCACCGAAGTAGGCGAGCTCGCAGGCCTCGTCGTAGCTCAGGCTTGCCAGCGGCACCGCCTCGGGCACCAGACGCGGGTCAGCCGAGAGCACGCCATCGGTGTCGCCCCACAAGGTCAGGTCGCGGGCATCGGAAAGCGCTGCGAAGATCGCTGCCGAGTAGTCGCTGCCATTGCGTCCGAGCACGGTATTGCGACCATCGGTCGTGCGCGCGATGAAACCCGTGACCACGCACCAGGGCTGCGTGTTGGCGGCGCGCCAACTCACGAAATTGGCGCGGCTCGTGTCCCAAACAACCGCGGCGCCGAGTTCGCCGTGTTCGATCACCAGCACCTCGCGCGCATCCAGTCGTGCGCAGGCATGACCCTGTGCGCGCAGGTATTGAGCCAGCAGGAAGGACGACCACACCTCGCCCAGCCCCTGCACGTATTCAGCGGCTTCGCGATTGGGTGTGCGCAACACCGCGAGCGCCGAAAGCCATTCGTGCAGATCGGCGAATTGCTCGGACAACCAGGCTGCACCGTCCTGATCCTGGTCGCCGAGCAGCTCGGCAGCGCAGCGCAGATGACGATCGCGCAGCGCGGCAAGTTCCGCAGGCCAGCTCGGCTGCGCGCGCGTGGCGTGCTCGGCAAGCGCAATCAGCGCATCGGTGGTACCGCGCATCGCCGAGACGACGATGAGTGCGTGCTCGCCCGCTTCGGCGCGCAGGATCGCAGCGACGCGGCGCAGGCACTCGGCATCGGCGAGACTGGAGCCGCCGAACTTGTGCACGCGCGGCGCGCCGTCGGACTCAATCAGGGGTGGGGCGGACATCGTGGGTCTCCGTGTGGAGACCCCGTCTCGCATGGGGCGGGCGATTGGCCCGTTCCCTGTGCGGGGCGGGGCCGAGGTTTGCGTTCGGATCGATCAGGATCTCTTCGCGCACTCGCACCCACGCGGCGTGGACGTCGTCGTCCACGTCGTCGTGATGCTCGTCGTCGTCGCGCTGGCGACGTTCGACGGGATCGGGGCGCTGCGTGTGCTCATGGGTTGGAGTGTGCCGGTCGCCCACCGGGGGCTGTCAAGAGGGCAGGCGCGCGAGCAGCGCATCGTGCAGGTGTTCGCGCCGCCAGCCATCGAGAGCACTCGGCCACCGGCGTGTGGCGAGCAGGCTTTCCAGGTGCCGGCGCGCACACAGCAGGCCTTCAGGCAGGTCCAGCTCGCGTGCGCGTTCGAGCACCACATCCTTCATTGATGCGAGCGTCTGCTTGTCGCGATTGCTCAGGGCCTGCGGAATCGGCTGCGTATCGCGATCCGCCTCGCCGAGCGGTGCCTTGAGTTGTTCGAGCAGATCGGCGCGTTGCGCTGAACGCAAGGCGCGCAGCCCGCGCGTGCGCTCGGCCAGTTCCTCCGCTTCCCGCGGCGGGCGCGCGGCCAGATCGAGCGCATGGGCGTCATCGAGCAGCCAGCCACGCGGGCGGTCGATTGCGCGCGCGGTGGCATCGCGCCAGCGCAACAACCGACGCAACAGAGCCTGTTGTGCGCTTGGCCAGCCGGCAGCGCCACGCAGCGCAAGCTGGGGTTGCGGATCGGGCTCGCGGTTGCGGGCCCGTTCGAGCATGCGCGCGCAGTCGGCCGCAAGCCATGCGCTGTAGCCACGCGCAGCCACACGCGCGGACAATTCACGATGCAGATGCGGCAGGTAGACCACATCCTGCGCGGCATATTCGAGCTGGCGCTCGCTCAAGGGGCGTTGCAGCCAGTCCGAGCGTGTCTCGCCCTTGGGCAGTTCGACTTCGGCAATCTGCGCGACGAGCTTCTGGTAACCGAGCCCTGGCCCGAGGCCGGCGAAGGCCGCGGCGATCTGGGTGTCAAACAAGGTTGCGATCGAACACGACCAGGTCGCGAGCGCTTCGAGGTCTTCGCTCGCGCTGTGCATGACGATGGTGCGGTCAGGGTCGGCAAGCAGCCGGGCGAGTGGGCCGGAATCGAGCGGCGCAGTCGGATCGAGCAGGGCGATGCGCCCGCTGACCTCGACTTGCACCAGGGCCAAACGCGGCAGCCAGGTGTTGGTGCGCATGAATTCGGTGTCGAGTCCAAGAGTGTCCGGTGCGTTCGCGAGCAGCTGCGTGAGCGCGTCGTCACGCGCAATCCAGTCGGCCAAGATGAACTCCTCGTTGATGGGCGGCGCCGGCGGCTTCAATCGGGCGCGGCGAGCGTCGATAATCCCCTGACGATGCCGCGGACCGAAGTCACACGCAAGCAGCACACCTGGGGCGGCGCCGCCGGGCTGGCCCTGCTCGGCTTCGCGCTGTTGTATCGCTTCTTCCCCGATGCGCTGCATTTGCAGCCACTCGAGCCGGCCACGCAGGGCGTGGCGGGCGTGGAAACCTCGCGCGCGGGCCGCCCCGCCAATTGGAGCGCCGTGCAGGGCGATGCGGCGCCCGTAGTGGGCGAGGGCAACGAGCTCGAAGTCGGCACGAGCTTTGCCGATGCCGTGCGCATGGGTCCGCCGGCGCCGGTGAGCAAGGAAGTCGCCGCCTTGCTCAAGAAGGCACGCAAGGCCGAAGGTGCCGGCGCCCTGCTCGAGCCGAGCGAAGCGATCGCGCTGTACAAGCAGGTGCTGGCTGCCGCGCCGGGGAACCTCGAGGCGCATGTCGCGCTGGAGCGCATCGGTGGTGCGATGCGCGACTGGACGCTCGCTGCGGTTGGCCGCGGTGATGAACGGGCCGCGCAGCGCTTTCTGTCGGTCTACGACGAACTTCCGCACTCGGACCGGGAAATCGCCAGCGTGCGCGAGCGGGTGGAACGTCTGCAGCAGACGCTGCCCTTGCTCGCGCATGCCGCCGAACTGGTCAAGAAGGGGCGCGGCGTGGGCGGGGGCGAAAACGCGCTCGCCGTCTATCGACAGGTGCTCAAGCTCGATCCGGGCAACCGTCTTGCCGATGCCGGCCTTGCGGCGATAGAACGACCTCATCTCGACCGCGCCCTGGCGCAGGCAGCGCAGGATGATTTTGCCGGTGCCGATGCCACGCTTGCGGCCGCGGTCTCGATTCGCCCCGGTTCGCAGGCAATGCTGGAAACCCATACACGGATCGATGATCTGCGCCGGCAACGTGCCCAGACGATGCTCGCGCAAGCGCGCTCGGCGCTCGATGCCGGCAATGCCGATCTCGCCGAGCAGCTGGCGCGCAAGGCGCAGGCTACGAGTCCCGATCTGGCCGGCATCGATCGGTTCGAACAGCGGCTGCGCAACGCGCGCTTGTACGCAAGCTACAAGCCGGGCCAGGTGATCCGCGATCCCTTCGCCGACATGGCCGGCAATGCGCCGCCTGTGGTGGTGGTGCCGACCGGGCAATTCGTGATGGGTTCGGCGGCGGACGAAGAGGGGCATCTCGACAACGAAGAACCGCAACGCCGCGTGCGCATCGACACCGGCTTCGCGCTTGGCCAGAGCGAGGTCACGGTTGCCGAGTTCGCCGAGTTCGTCGGCGCGACGCGCTTCGTCACCGACGCCGAACGTCGCGGCAACGCGGCGATCTACGACGAAGGCAGTGGACGCATTGCCGATCGGCGCGGCATGAGCTGGCGCAATGCCTACGACGGCAGCAAGGCGCGCGGTGACTTGCCGGTCGTCAACGTGTCGTGGAACGATGCGATCGCCTATTTGCAGTGGTTGTCCGAACGCACCGGCAAGCACTACCGCCTGCCCAGCGAAGCCGAATTCGAGTATGCCGAGCGCGCCGGTTCGACCACGCGCTATCCCTGGGGCGATGGCAATCCCGAGAAGATCGTCGCCAATCTCACCGGTGAGGGCGATCGCTCGCCGAACAAGCGTGCGTGGTCGCATTACTTTCCGCGCTACAGCGATGGCTACTGGGGGCCGGCACCGGTCCGCACCTATCCCGCCAATGCCTTCGGCTTGTTTGATCTCGATGGCAATCTGTCGGAGTGGGTCGAGGACTGTTGGCATGACAACTACACGCGCGCCCCGCGCGACAGCTCGGCCTGGGTCAATCCCGGCTGCGAGCGGCATGTGGTGCGCGGCGGCTCATGGGGCAGCGACCCCTTGCAGGTACGCTCGGCGTTCCGTACCTCGGCCCCCGCTGATGCCCGCAGTGCCCGCGTCGGCTTCCGCGTGGCCCGCGATCTGTAGACGGAGGTTGTCTGCACGCCGCGCGGCACGTATCATGCGCGGCCCCGACCGGCTGCACCTTGCGCTGCCGGTCGAGCGCCGTACGCGGCGCGAGGATGAGGCAGGATGCCGAATGGGAAGCGCTCCATGGATGGATGGTTTCAAGAACAATGCGCCGGCAAGAGCTGCACTCTGCGCTGCCGGTCGAGAATGTGGAGAGGTGGCAGAGTGGTCGACCAATTCGCCGGGAGCGAATTGGGACAGCCCTCAGGGCTGGCCCCGAGCGCGAGCGAGGGGTGAGCATCAGGGATGATGCGAACAATGCGCCGGCAAGAGCTGCACTCTGCGCTGCCGGTCGAGAATGTGGAGAGGTGGCAGAGTGGTCGAATGCGCCGGATTCGAAATCCGGTTTACGGTTATGCCGTAACGTGGGTTCGAATCCCACCCTCTCCGCCAACCTGGGTTCTTGCAAGTACGTGGGTTCGACAAATCGGCAGGAGCCGATTTGCACGGCGGAGCCGCCCGCAGGGCGAGGCGCAGGAGGCGCCGAGTGCATCCCAAGCTCTCCGCCAGTTTCAGCAGCAAGGGGCCCCGCGGCCCCTTGTGCATTTTCGGAGTCTGTCGGATGAGCACGATTGCCACGCCGGTGTCCTACGGCGAACTGATCGACAAGATCACGATCCTCGAGATCAAGGCCGAGCGCATCGGCGATGCGGCCAAGGTCGCCAATGTGCGCACCGAACTCGATCTGCTCAACACGACCTGGGCCGCGCATCCCGCCTCGCGCGGCGACATCGCGGCCGAGCGTGCGGCCTTGCGTGCGGTCAACGAAGCACTGTGGGAAATCGAGGACGAGATTCGCCTCAAGGAAAAGGCACAGGCCTTCGACGCGCAGTTCATCGAGCTTGCACGCTCGGTCTATTTCCGCAACGACGAGCGCGCGGCGATCAAGCGTGCGATCAACAGCAAGCTTGGTTCGACCCTGGTCGAGGAAAAGTCCTACGCCGATTACCGGGCCTGATGGCGCAGTCTGGTCGGCCCTCAGCGTTCCGCGAGCTTGTGAACGGATGCGAAGTGATCGAGCCGCTCGATCACGTCGTCGACGCGGATCAGGTCCATCACGTCCGGATACTCGAGTTTCGTGCCCCAGGCCAACGCATCGGCCGGCTTGCCACGAAACTTGCGTGCCGCGGCGTCATAGCGATCCACACACCACTGCCGATCCGAATACGGTCCTGAACGCGCGGGATTGCTTGCCGCGTGCAGGCCGAGCACGGGCGTGCCGACCGCGTTGGCCATGTGCATCGGACCGGAATCCGGACACAGCACGAGGGTGGCGCGTTCGAGCAGCGCGAGCAGTTGCTTGAGCGTGTCCTTGCCGATCAGGTCGAGTGGGCGCGATTGCGCATGGGCGAGCACGGCGTCGCCGAACTCGCGCTCGAACGCGCTCGGGCCGCCGCACAAGGCCACCCGCCAGCCCAGCCTGAGCGCGGCATGGTCGATCGCGGCGGCATAGCGTTCGGGGCGCCAGTTGCGCAGGCGATGGCTGGACACAGGGCACACGATCAGGGTCGGCGCATCGCCGGGCAGATGGTGCTGCGCGAATTCACGTGCGGCATCGGGGATTGGCAGATTCCAGCGCACGCTTGTTTGCTTGAGTCCGAGCGGCTCGACGAAGCTGCCCATGGCGTCGAGCACGTGATCGCCGACGCGCGCCGGGATCCGGCAGTTGACGAACAGGCCGTGCAGGTCTTTCGATCGCGCGCGGTCGTAGCCGATGCGCAGCGGCGACTTCACCGCGAGGCTGAGCAGGTTCGAACGCAGCGCAACCTGCATGTGCAAGAGCACGTCGAAGCGCCGTCCTTGCAATTGCCGGCGAATCTCGCGATGGCCGTGACGACCGCTGCCCTTGTCGAAGACTATGAACTCGACGCCTGGCAAGTCGCCCAGCAGACGATGTTCGAGCTTGCCGATGATCCAGCTCAGGCGCGTCTGCGGCCAGGCCGCTTGCAGCGTATGCACCAGCGGCACCACGTGGGTGACATCGCCAATCGCCGAGGTGCGCAGGATGCACAGCGAGGCGGGGGGCGAGTTTTGCTCGGGGCGTGGAGTCATGCGATGCCTGCTACCATCGGCGAAGAGATACGCGCGGTGGGCGCGCAACGTGAAAGCGAATGATCCACGCGCAGGTCCAATCCACGCAAGCCGGCGCATTCATCTTCGATGCCGCACTTGTGCCCGTGCCGGAGCCGACTTGGCTGGAGCGCGCGCATTGGTCGGCGTCATCGCACGATGGTGCTGGCGGACGTGGCGGCGTGCTGTTGGTCGATACACCGGTCGGCGCCTGTGTCCTGCGTCACTACCATCGCGGCGGGCTGATCGCACGCTTGAGTCGCGACGCATACCTGTGGTCCGGCAATGAACGCAGCCGCGCATTCCGCGAATTCCATCTGCTTGCACGGCTGATCGATGCAGGGCTGCCGGTGCCAGCGCCGGTGGCAGCCCGCATCGATCGCAAGGGGCTGCACTATCGTGCCGACCTGCTGATGCGGCGCATCGAGCATGCGCAGACGCTGGCGCAGCGGCTTGCTGTCAATGCAATCGATGACGACTTGGCACAGTCCATCGGCACGACGCTCGCACGCTTTCATCAGCACGGTGTCTGGCATGCCGATCTCAATGCGCACAACATCCTGATCGGCGCTGAAGGCAAGGTCTGGCTCATCGACTTCGATCGAGGGCGCCTGCGCCCACCGCGGCTGGCGTGGCAACGTGCCAACCTCGGTCGCCTGCGTCGCTCGCTCGACAAGCTCGGTGCGCGGCGCATCAGCGAATTCGACCGGCGCTTCTGGCATCCGCTGCTGGCGGCGTATCACGCGCAGATGGCGCAACCCGAGGTCACGCCCAAGGCGCCCGCATGAATCTGTCCCTGCATTTTCTCGGTGTCGGCGGCGCGCAGTCCCCCGAACTGGGTTCATCCAGTGGCGTGCTCGAACGTGATGGTGAACCGCTGCTGATGATCGACTGCGGCGCCGAGGCCTTGAGTGCGTATCTGGCGCACTACCGAGCCTTGCCCGATGCGCTGTTCATCACCCACACCCACATGGACCATGTCGCCGGGCTCGAGCGGCTGTTCTATCGCGCCTGGTTCGAGCGCGGGCAACGCCAGGCGCCGCGCATCTACGCGCATGCGCAATTGGTGCCCTTGCTGCAGGCGCGCGTGGCGGATTTCCCCGAACCGCTCGCCGAAGGTGGCGTCAATTTCTGGCAGGCCTTCCAGTTGCAGCCGGTTTCACGTGGTTTTTGGCACGAAGGTTTGTGGTTCGATGTGTTTCCGACCCGCCACCATGCACCCAATACCTCATTCGGCCTGGCGCTTTCAGGCTCATTCGCGTGGACGGGCGATACACGACCGATTCCGGAAATGCTCGCCCATCATGCGGTCGCGCCCAGTCTGATCGCGCACGATTGCGGCCTGCATGGAAATCCCTCGCACAGTGGCACCGACGACCTCGAACGCGAGTATCCGCGGGAATGGCGCGAGCGCCTGCGCCTCTATCACTACGGCAGCGAAAGCGAGGCCGCTGCCATGGAGCAGGCGGGCTGGAAGGTCGCGCGATGCGGTGATCGACTTATATTGCCGCACCCGTCCGCTGCCCGCTGAAACGCAGCGAAATCAATGGCGCATCAATGGCCGCGTCGGCTAAAGTCGCCGGCTTCGAAGCTGCCCCGCGCGAACGGTTCGGGGTGATTCGCACGACACACTTCAGGAATACCTGCCATGAATCCATCGATCGCTCCGTCTCTCAAGGCGGTCATGACCGCCATGTGCCTGCTGTGGGTGAGCAACGCATGGGCAGGCCCATCGCGTTCGTTCTGGCAAGAGGACGCCGGGCGTGGGCTTGCCAAACAAGCGCCACAGCCAAGTCAATTCCGCGCGCTCGATCTCGATCTGGCGCAGGTCGCGGATTACCTCAAGCAGGCGCATGCGCAGGGCATCGCCGCATCGATCGAATTGCCGCAGCCTGAAGGCGGATTCGCCGACTTTCTCGTGGTCGATTCGGGCACGATGCCCGAAGAACTCCAGCGCAAGTACCCTGAGATCCGCAGCTTCAAGGGCAGCGATGCGCAGGGACGCATGCTGCGCCTTGACGTGTCTCCTCTGGGCCTGCAGGCGATGGTATTCGATGCTGCGGGAACCTGGGTGGTTCGTCCGGAAATCTTCGGCAGCGGATCGCATTATCTGAGTTACCGCCGTTCTGCCTTGCCGGAGAGCGCGCGCAGCTTCGGGCAATGCGGGACGCAGGGCAGTGACCTTGATTCGTTCGCCCAGACGATGGGCGCCACGCAGCCGATGACGCAGACTGGCGTGACCCGCCGCGTCTATCGTGCGGCGGTGGCCGCCAACCATCAATACATCGCCGCGGTCGGCGGTGGCACCGTCGAGGGTGGACTGGCCGCGACGATCGTCGCGGTGAATCGCGTTACCCAGATCTACGAGTACGAGATGTCGATCCAGCTCGTGCTGGTGCCCAACAACGATCTGCTCATGTACGCGAGCGCCTCGGGCGATCCGTTCACTGCCAATGACGGCAGTTTCCTCAATTCCGCGACTGCGACGATCAGCGGCGTGATCGGCGTCGGCAATTACGATATCGGCCATGTCTTCAGCACCGGCAGCGGTGGGGTCGCCGGCCTCGGCGTGGTGTGCAAGTCAGGATCGAAGGGGCGCGGCACCACCGGCATGGGCAATCCGACCGGTGATGCGTTCTATGTCGACTACGTCGCCCACGAGATGGGCCACCAGTTTGGTGGCAACCATCCGTTCAACGGCACCATCGGCAATTGCTCGGGTGGCAACCGCAATGGCTCGACCGCCTATGAGCCGGGCAGTGGCTCGACCATCATGGCCTATGCCGGCATCTGTGGCGCCGACGACCTGCAGCCCAACTCCGATCCGTATTTCCACGCGATCAGCCTGCAGGAAATCACCAACTACACCAATGGCGGCGGCAACTGTTCGGTCAACACTGCCAATGCCAACCAGTTGCCGATGATCGACAGCGGCAGCCTGCCCAGCGGTTACACGATTCCGTCACGCACGCCATTCATGCTGACCGGCTCGGCCAGCGACGCCGACAGCGGTGATGCGGTGCGCTATTCGTGGGAAGAATGGGATCTGGGCGCCGCCGCACCGCTGAGCGCGGGTGACAACGGCAGCAGTCCGATCTTCCGTGCGTTCTCGCCGACCTACAGCGGCACGCGCGTGTTCCCGAGTCTGTCCACGGTTCTTGGCGGCCCCGCGCTCAAGGGCGAAACCCTGCCGACGACGACGCGCACGCTCAAGTTCCGCCTCACCGCGCGCGACATGCACAACGGCCGCGGCACTTCCTCGAGCGCCGACATTTCGGTGGGCGTCGTGAGCGCGGCCGGGCCTTTCAAGGTGACCGCGCCCAATACTGCGGTGAGCTGGCCGCAGGGCAGTGCGCAGACGGTGACCTGGGATGTCGCCAACACCACCGCCGCCCCGGTCAGCTGCGCCAATGTCGACATCAGCCTGTCGGCCGATGGCGGCTACACCTTCCCGTACGTGCTGGCCAGTGGTGTCGCCAACTCGGGCAGCGCCAGCGTCAGCATGCCGATGATCGCAACCACGCGCGGGCGCGTCGCGGTGACCTGCGCGAGCAACATCTTCTTCGACATCTCCGACGCGAACTTCACGATTCCCGCAGCGGCCGGTACCTACACGGTTGGCGGAAGCGTCAGCGGGCTTGTCGGCAGCGGTTTGAGCCTCACGCTCAACGGCAACCCGATGGCGGTCGCGAGCAATGGTGCCTATGCATTTCCGATGGCGCTTGCCACTGGCGCGGTCTATGCGGTGACAATCGGCAACCAACCGATCCTGCCGGGCCAGATCTGCGCGGTCAGCGATGGCAGTGGCACGATCGCTTCGGCCAACGTGCTCAACATCAACGTGAGTTGCGTCACTACGCCGGCGGCAACCTATACGGTAGGCGGCACGATCAGCGGTCTGCTCGGCTCGGGCCTGAGCCTGCAGATCAACGGCGGCAGCCCGGTGCCGATGTCGAGCAACGGGCCCTACAGCTTCCCGCCACTCGTCGATGGCAGCCCGTATCACGTGCGCGTGGTCGGCCAGCCTTCCGGCCCGACCCAGTCCTGCAGCGTGGCGAACTATCACGGCACGCTCGATGGCGCTTCGGTAAACAATGTCGATGTGACCTGCACGGGCGGCCCGGCCACCTACTCCGTGGGCGGCAATGTCAGTGGCCTCACGGGCGCGGGCCTCGTGCTCTGGCTCAATGCGGGCGCGCAGTCCTTGCCGGTGTCGGCCAATGGCGCGTTCACGTTCCCGACCGGTCTGCTTGGCGGTGCGAACTACGCGGTCACGGTGGGCACCCAGCCCGCAGGTCAGCTCTGCAGCGTCAGCAATGGCAGCGGCACGATCGGCAGCGCGAATGTCACCAACGTGGCGGTAAGCTGCGCGGCGATACCGACTTACACCGTCGGCGGCAACGTCAGCGGTCTCACCGGCGCGGGCCTGGTGCTCTCGCTCAATGCCGGCGCGCAGTCGCTGCCGGTCGCGGCCGATGGTGCGTTCACCTTCCCGACCGGCCTGACTGGCGGTGCCAGCTATGCGGTCACGGTGGGCACCCAGCCTGCGGGCCAGGTCTGCAACGTCAGCAATGGCAGCGGCACGATAGGCAGCGCGAATGTCACCGACGTGGCGGTGACCTGCACTGTGGCCTCGAG